>JADZCC010000062.1 GCA_020851785.1 Anaerolineales bacterium | reverse complement strand
GCCGGACGAAGCAGGACAAAATTCAGGACAATGGCCAGGCTGACGACAAAAAAAACGCCAACCCCAACCAGGAGGGTCTTTCTATTCATGGATGCTCCTTGAGACAACAAAAAATCCGCTCCCTGATTGGCAACGGATTTTTTGTTTCATCGTTTTATTTCTAAGGCTTGCCGATCAGATAAAGCGCCGGGTAGAAGAAAATCCACACTAAATCTACAAAGTGCCAGTAGACTGCGGCGGCTTCGATTGGGAAATGCTTTTCGGCGGTATACACGCCTTTGCGCGCGTTATTCCAGACGATGTAAAGGAAGATCAGACCGGTGAGCACGTGGAAGGCGTGCATCCCCGTCATCAGGTAGAAAACGCCGCCAACCGGGCCGGTGGCCACGCTCCCAAAACTGGGCGTCAAACCTTCAGCGGCGGCCGTTCTCCATTCCACAAAGACCACGCCCAGCAAAAAGCCGAGACCCATGATGAACGTAATCACGGTATTGCGCATAAAACCTTTGACGTCGCCTTTGGACATCAGGGTTTCGCCGCGATTCATGAAGAAGGAAGAAATCAACAGGACGGAAGTAACGACAAGCCCGAGGAGTTGATTCAAGTCTGGGCGGTGTAAACCAAGCAGGTTGGAGCGCACCACCAACAAACCGGCGAAGAGGAAGCCGTCTGAAAGCAGGAAGAGCCACAAGCCCAGACGATTCGTCGCCGTTTTGAAGACGTAGGAGTGCGGGTCGTGATCGGCATCTTCCTCGTTGAGTTTGTAAATGTGCATGTAGTAGTAAAGCACAAGCGCGGCCTTGACGACGGCGACGACGATCAGGATTGAGATCGCATCCAACAGGATGGCGATGAAATACTCCATCACGGTCAGGACGGCGAGGTAAATAAAGATGACCACGCCTTGCCCGAGAGCGGAAGACTTATCTTGTGAGTGCATTTATTCTACTCCTCCCCAATTAGTGTTTGCCAGCCGCGTCGGACGCAGACTTGGTGAATTGAACATATTTGGAACCTTCCAAGCCGTAATCATAAGGCTCGCCAACGACTTCAAACGGTTGGTCGTAGTTATGCGTGGGCATGGGCGAGGGAACCTGCCATTCGGGGGAACGTGAGTTCCAGACGTTGCCTTCGGCTTTTTCGCCATGCTTAATGCTATGGATAAAGTTATAAAGGAACACGGCGATGGAGATCGCAATCAGGTAGCCACAAATGGTCAACACCAGATGCGTAGCGTCCAAACCAAGCGCGGGATCGTAATCTACGATGCGGCGGCGCATACCCAACATGCCGATGTACATCATGCCAACGGTTAAGACCAGGAAGGAAGGAGTCATCAACCAGAAGTGAATCTTGCCCAGCGTTTCGTTCATGCGGCGGCCGGTGGCCTTGGGGAACCAGTAATAGAGCGCGGCAAAGAATGGGAAGACGAATCCGCCGAAGATGGTGTCGTGGAAGTGGCCGACGATGTAATAGGTATCGTGGAGGTGCAAGTCGGTCGAGACGGTGGCGTTTGGCGGGCCGGTAAGACCGCCCAACAGAAAGACGACAATCGCCCCCAACACGAACAACATCGCAGTTGGAGTTACCAGCTTGCCCTGCCAGATCGTCGCCACCCAGGAGAAGAATTTAACGCCGGTGGGGACAGCCACGAGGAGCGTGCTATACATGAACGGGACGCGCAGGTATTCGTTCATGCCCGCCGCGAACATGTGATGCGCCCAAACCAGGAAGCCGACGAGCGCAATGCCCAAAGAGGACATGGCCACCCAGCGGTATCCAAAGAGGGGTTTGCGCGCAAAGACCGGAAGCAATTCCGAAATGACGCCCAAGCCGGGGAGGACGAACACATACACCACTGGATGAGAATAGAACCAGAACAGGTGCTGGAACAAAACCGGGTTGCCGCTCTGGGCTGGGTCAAAGAAGCCCATGCCCAGCAAACGCTGGAAGATGACCAACTGGAACGCCAGACCGATCATTTGCGTGGCGGTGAGCGAGATGATTGAAGCCGCCACCGAAGACCAAATGAAGATCGGCATTTTCATAGCCGTCATGCCTTTGGCTCGCAGGCGCACCACAGTGACCAGGATATTTAATGAGCCGAGGATGGAAGACCAGCCGGCCACAAACACGCCGAGGAAGAACATTTGAATGCCCAGCGGGGCGCGTGTGGAAAGCGGCGGATAGCCCGTCCAGCCAGTGTCGAAGCCGCCGAGGAACAAACTGGAAAGCAATAACACGCCAGCCGGAACGGCGATCCAAAACGAGAAGGCGTTCAGGCGCGGGAAAGCCATATCCTGCGCGCCCAGCATGAGCGGGATGAGGTAGTTCATCATCCCCGCAAGGCCAAGCAGGATCGAGACGATCATCACCATGCCGTGAAGCGACATCAAGGTATTGTAAAGTTGCGGGCCGTTCTGACCGAAGACATTTACATTTTCTTTGAGAAATTGCAAGCCGGATTCAGCCAGTTCGGTGCGGAAGATCATCGCAAAGAGGCCGCCCACACAGAGCAGAATCAGCGCGAGAACCGTATATTGCACGCCAATCACTTTATGGTCGAGCGAAACGTTGATGTATTTCTCAAAACCGCTATAGCGCTCTTCGTGATGTTCAGGCGTGTCAATGCCGCGCATCCATTTGATCCAGTCGTCCATAATGCCGGAGCCAAAGAGAAACGCCAACGCGCCCACCAGCCCGCCAAGGACCCAGGCCGGTTCGGTGAAGAAGAACGGGCCAAAGACATCCTTGCCGGAAAGCGCGCGGATGAGCGTCACCAAAAGGGCGCCTGCAAACGTGCCGATCACCTGCCAGAATAAGCCTCTAAAAATGGTCGAATGTTTGCCGCCTAAATACGCCAAAGCGGTAAACCCAAACAGGAAGGCCAGCGCCGATGCGACTGGAGCGTTGAACTTCATGCTACCGGTGACTGTGCCTTCAAGGATTACTCCGAGGGCATAGCCGACAACCGCTCCAATCAAAAAAGTTACTAAACCGCGCCAAAAAGATTTCATAAATTTTCCTCTGTCAAATTATTTTAGCGTCTTAATATAAGCAATAATGCTTGCCACTTGCGCGTCGGTGAAAGGATACGGTTGCATTAACACTTGATACCCTTGCACCACGTCGGCGGCGGGCTGGAGGATGGCGCGGGAGATATAGGCGTCATCGGCAGTCACCACGGTGCCGTCGGCAAGCGTGACGTGTTCGCCGTATAAGCCAAGCCAGGTAGGCGCGGCCTTCGGCGAACCGTCTATGGTGTGGCAACCCAAACAGCCGTTTTCAGCAACCAACCTCTGCCCCACGCCTTCGGGAGATTTCTGCATCTCCACAGCCAGCGCCACTTGTTCTTTAATCCAGGCGTCGTAATCCGCTTGAGAGGAGACCACCACCGGACGTTCCATGTAGGCATGGTGCGTGCCGCACAGTTCCGAACAGCGGACTTTGTAGCTCCCGATCAAAGAGGGCGTAATGCGATATTCGGTAATGCGACCCGGCACCACGTCCTGCTTGACGCGAAATTCCGGAACCCAAAACGAGTGAATCACATCCTTCGATTCCATCTTCAAAACCACCTGTCGATCCACCGGCAGATGCAGTTCGTTGCTGATAATGTTGTATTCGGGGTAGATGAAGCTCCAATCAAACTGCTGGGCCTGCACTTGAATAATCAGCGGATTGGCGGCCACGCGGCGCGTTTCGCCGAGCGAATAAGCCCCCCAATACGCCAGGAACATCACGAAAATCAAAGGAATCACCGTCCAGGTGATTTCCAGCGTGCTGTTGCCTTCAATGTGGGCGGCGTCGGTGGTATCCCCAGCCCGACGGCGAAAGACCACCAAACTGTAGACGATGGGGCCAGTAATCAACGCAAACAAAAAGGATATGACAATGATCTCGAAGTGCCACAATGCGTCAATCGAGCCTGCCTGCGCGCTGGCCGCAACCGGATTCATTTGCGTGGCGAGTCCCGAAAAATTAATGACGGCATACGTGAGTATGGTGATCACAACCACCAAAATTCCCGCCGCTATAAAGTGTCGTCGCATAAACTCTCTCCTCAAGGAATTCAAACTGGGCGTAAAAAAGCCCTAATTTACAGGAATAATAAAAATTGGATAAACCTCGTAAGATTTATCACAATTCCACAATTTAGCCAGTATATCAAACTTCCAGTTACTTGTCACTATTTAGCCCATTCTCAGGAAAAAGCAGGGAATTCCACATCTCAAACCGGCTTTCCCTGCTGTCCTCACAACTTCTTAAGTTAACCCAAGTTCTTTTAATAGTTCCGCGCTATGTTCCGCCGGGCGCACATTTTCATAAACCTTTTGAATCGTCCCGTCGGCGGCGATCAAAAAGGTAGTCCGTAATACGCCGTGATATTCCTTGCCCATAAACTTCTTCGGCCCCCACACGCCGTACAGGTCGCAAACTTTATGCTCCGCGTCCGCCAGCAACGGGAATGACAATTGAAATTTTTGCTTAAACTTCGCATGGGATGCGACCGAATCCGGGCTGACGCCCAAAATTGCCACGCCAGCCTTTTCGTAAGCGGAATAATCGTCCCGAAAGTTGCAGGCTTCCTTCGTGCAACCCGGAGTGTCGTCTTTCGGATAAAAATATAAAATCACATGCCGCCCGCGATAATCCGCAAGCTTTCGCAACGTATTGGTCTCGTCGAACAGTTCAAATTCAGGCGCGGGAATCCCAGCCAATGCAGGCATATCAGCCTCCTTCTATTTCAAAGTACGAATAAACGCAACGACTTGCCAGATTTGCTCATCGGTCAAAATGCCCTGCCACGGGGCCATGGCCGTGCCGGGGCTTCCGGTGCGAATCCGCCAATATAAGTAATCATCCGCAACGGTGGTTTGCAATTCCGCTAAATTTTTAGGCGCGGGACTCAACGCCGCCCCAGCGGGGCCGTCGCCGTGGCCTTGCTCGCCATGGCACGCCACGCAATTGACGCGAAACACTTTCGCGCCTTCAGCCGCCGCCTCCGCCCCCAGCGGATTCGTCTGCCCGGCGTATTCCGCTGGCACAGCCGCCGCACCGCCTCCCGTATTAGTAGAAGCCGGCGCGCCACAAGCCGCCAGCAGGATAAAAATCAGAACCGCCACATATAGGAAACTTTTTTTCACAAAGCGACTCCCAAACTAATGGCTGGATTTCTTTCGCACAGTTTTTGAATCCGCCGCGCCATGCGCCTCATCCTGACCCTCGGCCTGATTCGGCTTACGAGCGCCAGTCCACCACCCCACCACAACGAGCAGAGCAAAGAGCGCCAACCCCACGCCCAACCACAACTGAAATTCCGCACCCGGGGCTTCTCCACCGGCGGATAAAAGTAACGCAAGCATACTTCGCCTCCAAAGAATTGATTTCCGCGTACTTATACGTTAAAACACAACGCGCGTCAATTGCGCCCGCAAATCCAACACGGACTGCACGCGATTCCATTCGGCTTCATCTTCCGCGTCAATCCGCGCCATCTTGTCTCCCATTTATAGTGTTAAAAATATCAAGCCCGGTCCATCGCCCTATAAAACCGCCAGATAAAATTGCAATGCCAAAATATATAATTTGCATCCAACTACCAAAACGCAAAAAAGCAGCGCCTAATGGAGAAACTAAAAGAATAAAAAATAGTACCATGGTGAAACAAATACCAACTAACAATCCTGTAAATTTTGATTTTCGAATCGTCAAACGTCCTTCTTCTTTATATCTCCAAAGCAAAAAAGCCAAACAAAACCCTGCAATACCTGCCGGGATCAAGGCAATAATTATTCCAAATCCAATTATATAACGCGGGTATGTCCAGTTTCGCAGATATTCTTGAAGTCCACTATTTACAATGAAGACAGCTATATGAAGCATTGTTAAAAAGAATGTAGCAATTAAGGTTTTCATCATGCCGAAGTAATAGCCCCTAAATAATAAATTAATCATTTTCTTCCATCTCCATTTTAACCATAGTACAGCATTCAGTCTGTTACTTACACTCACCCAAGCTTGTAATTTGACCTTGTTCAATCAACTCTTCACACTGTTTCTGTTTATACACAAGGTAATTATTATAGCCATAAGTTGTCCAATACAATTCTTCATCTGAAGCAGAATGTGCGTGAACAAGCTCGTTCCAGTTCTCTACTCGTCGCAAAGCATCTTCCAAAGTTTCACCGCTGTCCGCCGAATATGCACCTTGTCCAATATAATTAACAGCCGATTGGCGGCTACATGAGACACCTTCAATGCAAACAAGTTTGTCTGGCCTTTTCTCTGTCCAAGGCATCATGAAATTTGGATTGCCATCATAGAATGGAGTATCATACTCAACCCGTCCCCAATCGCCAGGGTTTCTATTGTAATAATCTACATCTTGGTAAAGTGATATTTGAAACTCCTCAAATTCGGATGTTGTTATTGATTCATTGTTTTCAAAACTCATAATACCCTGATCATTAAAACAATTAGCTAAAGTAGAATTTGGCAGACACTCGTTTGAAGATCTGTGTCTTCGACGAGCTTCCCATGCTAAGCCTACGACGCTTAAGATAGCTAACACAATTACAACTAAGAGAATTCCATCTCCACTAACAGTCGCAAGACTCTTCACCAAACTCCCTAACGGCTTTGGAGTACCATCAGTTGAATCAACTGGGTAGTCATCCGCCGCGTCAATTGCGCTCATCTTGTTGTCCATGTATTGATTTTGCCCATCCTGCCGAGCCTGCGCGGCTAGCACAGCCCGCAAATCCAGCGCGGACTGCACGCGATTCCACTCGGCCTCATCCGCCGCATCAATCGCGTTCATCTTGTCCTCCATGTGCTGGTTTTGATTCGCTTGTCGAGCCCGTTCTGCCGCCTTGCGCGCCAGATTCGCTTCCAGTTCCTTTTGCCGATCTTTCCTGGCGCGGCGTTCCATCCGCGCCTTTTCCTCTGCCCGCTTTCTGCGCTGGGCTTCCCAACCTGCCAGCGCTGCGCCCAGCAAGGTCATCGCTCCTGTTCCCCAGAGGATATTCGAGTCCAGTG
>JADZCC010000061.1 GCA_020851785.1 Anaerolineales bacterium | reverse complement strand
TCCAGAAAAAATACAGCCAGCGCCATCAGCGCCAGCGTGGCTCGCAAAGTGATGCGATTTGGGAATCCCCGCGCAAACAAGTAGAACGCCATCCACAAGGAGGCGGCCATGGCTAACAAACTGAAATTACGAGTAATAAATATCAGCATGAGTTAATCGAGAAGCTATCGTACTGTTATTTAATGTAAATACTACCCATAAAAGCAGGGCTTGCTTTTCAAGGACCCGCGCCATAAGTTTACTCGAATTACGCATTCATGGGGATGATTTTTCAAATCCCTCGAAAGTCACTCCTCCGCAGAAGAACTGATTTCATTGTTATGGCTGGCAGTGGGGCTGACCCATAAAATCAAACAGCCGCCCTGAAAAAATCAAGGCGGCTGTTTTGTGCGATTCAAAACTACGGGTACACGCCCCAAATTTGCACTCCGCCATCCGCCGAAGTAGTGACGAGCAAGGTTCCATCTGGGGAAAATTCCAGGCTCAGGTAGTCGCTCTCGCCGGTGAAGGACGCGGCTTCACTCTTGGTTTCAAGGTTCCAAAACTTAAGCGTTTTATCCAGCGAAGTGGAACCCAGCAGGTTTTGATTGGGCGAAAAAGCAATTTCCCAAATATCGTCGGTATGCCCGCTCAACGTGGCCAATTTGCTCTTGCTGGCCACGTCCCATAATTCAATCGTCTTCCCAGACGAAGCGAGGATTTTACCGTCATACGAAAAACCCAACATATCCATTTTCTTTTCATCGCCAGTCAGGGTGGCGAGTTCCTTGGCAGGCTTTGCCGTGTCGGTAACATCCCACAGTCGGATTGACGTGACATGCGCTGTAGCGATTGTAGAATCATCTGGCGAAAAAGCAAAGGCGAACAACCCCAAATACCCGCCAAAGCGATTAATTTCTTTGCCCGTGGCCGGATCCCATAAGAAAACATTTTCTATGGAATGCGAGATGAGCGTTTTTCCATCGGAGGAAAACGCAACGCCTATCACAGTGTCGCTACCCTGTTTGAAGCGCAGAGTCTCCTGCCCCGTGGCGACGTCCCAAATAATGATGGTCCCGTCTTCCAACCCGGTAGCCAGCGTTTTTCCGTCCGGCGAAAAACTCAAACCCCAAACCAGGCTGGGCGGCATAAGGGTCCGGATTTCCGCGCCAGTTTTCGCATCCCATAGGGAAACGTCCAGGGATTCATTATAGATGCCGGCGAGGATATTCCCATCCGGCGACCAGACAATGTCAATAACTTCCTCGCCTTTATTCCATTGCGTCAGCAAAACAAGATCGCCCGCATTTTCTGCGGAGATGCTGGCGGCCGGCATTGGATATGGGGAGCCTTCCGGCACGGGCAAACTGATTGGCGTCGGCGTGGCTGTGGGCGGCACAGGAGTGGGCGGGATTGCGGTTGGCGGCTCGGTGGCGGTGGGAGCCGCCAGCGTTGGAAGCGCAGTAGCTGTTGGGGCCTGCCCGCAGGCCAAAACGGCAAGCGTCATAAAAATAACGGACAACAAAATTCTGACAAAGTTTTTAGGGTTCATGTTTTTTCTCCTTTGCAAATCATTCTAGGAAGAATCTGCAAGGAGAACTGCCAAAAAGTGTTAAGAATCCTGTCGTTTTCAAGGGCGGCTTCGTGAAAATATCCCCCCACCTGTAACGGATGCAAATTGGATAAACGGATGGTTTTCTTACGCTAAGGCATCTATGAATAATACCAACCAAAAATCTTGTTATAGATTCCCAGCAAAATTTTCTTCACAAGCCCAACTTCCAACAGACGCTTCCCCAACCCGGCCTTCCGCCTTTTGCCTTCTACCTTCTGCTTTCTGCCTTCTGCCTTCTGCTTTCTGCCTTCTGCCTTCTGCTTTCTGCCTTCTGCCTTCTGCTTTCTGCCTTCTGCCTTCTGCCTTCTATCCCCCAACTCCTCTCTCAAATCCCCCAGCGTATTGGACATATTCATCGCCAGCGGGTCGCTCACCATCAGCCGCAATAAGCCCACATCGTTCATGCGTTTGTCCAACTGGCGGACTTGCCCCATCGGCTTGTCCATCTCAAAGGGCAGGAATTGCTGAAGCGTGGATTTGTACGCGGTAAACTGCCAATGACTCGCGCCAGCCAGCGCGGTCACATTTTTATAAACCAGCTTCCAGTCTTTCGTTTCGGCGTACACTTTTTGATTTTCTTCTTCCGTTTGTCCCAAGGATAAGTTAAATTCCAAAAACGTTTCCCAGGGGATAAATTGACCGTCGTCAAGTTGAGCGTTTTCTCTCGCCCACTTCAACGTTGATTCATAAAATTCAGGCGGCGTACGAAACGGACGCGCGGTCACCATACCCACGTTCGGGAAGGTCTCTAAAATTTCCACAGAGCGCGAAAGCCAATTTGGCGAAAACAACACATCGCTATCGGTGTAGGCGATAATTTCGCCCGGCGCGCCCGCCAGCATTACATTCCACGCGCCGCCCTTGCCCATATTTTTTTCAGAGAGAAGCAAATATTGAATCCGCCCCGCTTCTTTTTCTTGTATTAAGAAATCACGAACCTCCGCGCACGAGCCGTTATCAAAAATCATCAAGTCAAATGGCAAGCCTGCGTCTTTACGCATGGATTCCAAACTGACCTTCAACACATCCAACGTCTCGGCGTAAAATCCGCTCAGGAATGGGATGTAGCTTAACAGCGCCACCGTAATTCGTTCTGGCTGGATTACATCTTTGACAAATTTTGCAGGGTTTTGGCCTTTTCGCATATCGGTTTCAAGTTCCAAGTTTCGGGTTTCAGGTTTCGGGTTTCAGGTTTCGCTCGAATATCGAATTATCGATTTCCGAACATCTTGCTTATTCTCTTTTTCCATCGCTTCGGTCGCACAATATTTTCAATCGTCGTTTCAGGTAGGAAGAAAAATACTTTTCGCAGAATCAACTCCAAAGTCCGCGTGAAGCGCAAAGAAGTCAACTTCGGGCGGACAAGTTTACCATTCCGCAACTGACGCGTCGCATCCAAAAGCGTATAACGCACATTCGCCCGCCCGCCTGCCAGACGGATATTCTCATTCGTTTCAGGATGATCGTAATGCGGCTTCGCGCCGGGCAAATGCGAATAATCGTGATTCTGATGCACAATCATCAGCGACGGCGTGCAATCAATCACCGCCCACTTTTCTTTGCGCGCTTCGTAAATCATCCAATTATCCCAGCCCGCGCGACCGATGGTGAAATTGGGAATGTCTTGATAACAGTTTTTTGGGAAGAGGAAAAAATCGCTTCCAGCCGGACGGTGAAGTTGGCCCTGTCTTCGGACAGATTCTCTCAGCTTCAGCTCCCACCCTTCGGCGAAATCGAGCGGCGCGGTCATATCCAAGTCCCAACGCTGACTCAACAAAACAAATTTTTTATGGGGTGCAGAAGCTTGCTTCTGCATGTGTGACAGCAAGCTGTCACACTCCATAACCGCCTCTACAAAATCGTCCATCAAAATCATATCGGCATTGACGATGCACAGCAGTTCGCTCGTTGAATTTCGCCGCGCCAACTCAAACATGGACGAAATCAACGGCGTGCCGTTCTCGCTGAGTTTTACATCCGGAAAATGTTTGAGATTAAATTCTCTCGCAATTTCAGCAATGCCTGCTTCATTTCCAAGCAAGATAATTTCAGCGCCTTCAAGCAGAGTCCAGGACTTAATAGCGCTACGCTGAATCATGGCGATGTGCGGGTTGGTAAAAGGTTTGGGGGCGGTGAAAAAAGTAATCAGGGGCATAAAACAATCAGTTGTCAGTTGTCAGTGATTAGTTACCAACTGCTCTTTCGTCAATATCTTTCAAGGTTTTATGTTGCACATTGGCATTGATCTTCATTAACTCAGGCCGGTCGTGAACCAAATCCAAAACTTCCTTCCAGGTGAAATCATCGCGTCCATCGAAATGTTTATAAACTTCGCGCATAAATTCCAAATCTTCAGGGGTGTCCACCGTCCAGCGATAGTCTCCGAAATCGGTGGTGTGATGAAGCAAGGCAACCTTGAATCCGCGTGGGGACAAACCTGTTTGCAGTTGACGGTTATCAGTAATCAGCTTAACGCCTTCATAAATATAAGGCATGACATGCTCGCGTTGATGCGGTTCTTTTGCATTTTTCCAAGCCGCTTGCAAAGCCTTGAAGGCGCTCGCCTCAATATCCAAACCGATTGGATAAGTTCGTGAATATGGCGGGGGCAGGCGATTGCATACAAAGTCATAATCGTTTTCTAGTAACGCGTTAACTGCATGATCAATCAGTTCGGGGTCAATCGCCGGGCAATCTGCCGTAATACGGACGATGACATCCGCTTTGGCCGATTTAGCGGTTTGATAATAACGATCCAGCACGTCGTACAAACTGCCGCGGGTGAAGGGAATGCCGGAGAATTCGCAGTATTCGGCGACGGGGTCGTCGGAGGAGTCTGTCGTGGTGGCGAAGATGGTTTGAGAAACAGAAGCAGACCGCGAGGTCCGCATGAAGACGCGTTGCAACATGGGCTGACCGGCAATCTCCGCCAGAATCTTTCCCGGCAAACGCGAAGAGGACATGCGTCCCTGAATGATGGCGATAACGTTTGGTTTCATAAGCACAATGTATCGCCGACTTAAGTCGGCGTTACGCGGCTTCCGCTTCAGAAGGAATCGGCAAGGGAGTCACAAAACCCTTTGCTCGAAACTTCTCGACATATTCGCGCACGATCCAATACTCCAGCCCGACTTGCTCGGCAATGTCGAAGACGGAATGCTCGCCTTCAAAGCGCATCATAATTTTTTCGATGGCTCGGTTCAGCGCCCAGTTATCGCGCCAGTCCACCCAGAGGCCATTGCCGCTGAGAAAGACGGGCCCGCGAAACGTGCGCTTGGGAATGTAGTTGGTGGCATAAATGCGGATGATTTGCTCCGCAGTTTCGGCCGCGCCAACCAGCATTTCTTCATGGATAATGTCGAGGTTATCGTCAGTGGTGTGATATTCGTCGTAGGGCCAGCGGTTGATGGAAATGCACGGCACATTCACGCCGGGTCCGTTAATCACGCGCTCGTCGTTGGCAGGAGCCGCCGCGAAATCGCGCTCGTCATGCGCGGACTTTCCCAGCGCCTGCTTTGTAATTCGATCCAGCAAGTGCGTGTGCTGGCGCGTGTGGTGAAAGGCAAGTTTGTTTTTATTACCGGTCATCTCCAAAAAGATGCCGCCGCGCAAGTTTTGAATCAGCGATTCGTTGTGCGAGAGATAAACAATCGTGCCAATCGTTTCCGGCCCGAACCAAAAGCGGACGCTCATTGAACCTGCCGGAAGTGGATTCTGCGCCAGCCGATTCGCCAACTCGATGGCGCTGACGACGCCCGCGCCGTCGTCATTGGCTTGCATCGGGTGGCAGGTGTGCGCCTGTACAATAATTTCACCAGCTTCTGGATTCGGTCCACCTTCAGGATGAATTACAGCCGTGGCCATTTTGAATCCCTGCTGGGGGTCGGTAATAAATTCAGACTTAATCACGGCGCGATATTTTTTATCTCGCGGCAGTTTGTCAAATTGGTTCTTGGGTAAACAAAATCCCCAATCGCGTTCGTAATATTTGAACACCCAGGGAATGGTATGCGGGCGTTTTTCGTTGAAATATAAATGCGCTTGCAATTCTTCAAACGAAAGCGTTTGATCCACTGGCAGGGAATAGGAAACAATGTGGAGCGGGTTGTTTTTGAAATCCACAATCCGCTCACCGCCTTCAACTTCCAAATACGCCTCATGGACAACATATCTTTCAGGCACTTTCCACGTCCAGGCGGGTGCAAGCGGAGCATAAGACTCAATCGTGTAATTGGACGAATCCGGCATGTAGGAGCCGACGATTTCCAGAGTTTTGTCATGGTCATCGGAGGCCAGCGTACGATGGAGCGGAAAAAATTCCGCGAGGATGGATTTGAGGGAGGGATAGGGTTTCATAAATTTACAACACTCAACAACTTGAACTCAGCTTCTCACAAGTGTATAATACAATCGTAAAAGTCGTAAGGCTTACCCCATCTCGCGAAAAGTTGCCTACTGTGGCGACCTGCCCCCATCTATGTTGATGGACAAGGCTAGCGAGGCGGGTTGCTTTAATATTCAAAAATCTCCACAATCTTGTCTTTTACATAAACACTATCAATGTCGTGATCCCTGTACGCTATCAGCAGATATTTATTAAATTGCGAAGAAAGGATGTCGCAAAACGCGTATATTTTTCGCTAAAAGCATGATTTTCAAAATTCAACAGGACAGATATAAAACTCTGTTTAACTATTCAGTGGCCAATAATGGCAATTATATTGATATCTGCTCAAGTCAAGGATGCTACCCACACAACACAAAAAACATCAAAGCATGACCACACAATATATATATTTCCAAACAGTATTCTTTCAGCTCAAAATTTCCCTTTCCCCACACCAGGAAACTTTAATGAAAGCTTATCAAAGTTCAAACTACCTGTCAGAGCAGGCATTGTTTTAATTACACGTTGGTTTTCATCAATCATATTCCATGCTTCTATAACAGCCAGTTGTATCTGGCTTACATGTGTTTCTGGAAACACACTGCCAATGCGCGCTCCTTCCTCTTCTAGCTGTATTTTTTTTCTATTAAATATCTCATGACCTTTAATATCTATAGCGTACTTATTCTTCGCCAACAATAATCCAAGTAGAGTATTTGCCGCATAACAGCCATGCAAAAAGATAAGATTCTCGCCAGACAACCACAACTCCCAAAAATTAATTATTAACTGTACAAGGCTAATAGCAATACGATTGGGTTTAATATCTTCTTCAACATAATCCGACAAAGACACTCCTTGTAACCACGCTCCTTTTGCATGGTTAGACAATGGGCTTGTTGCTTCACAGCAACCCCATTCAGACCAGACGGCCCGATCTTTTGGTAGCGCCCCCCAAATCCGAGCAAGCAGGTCAATGCTATCCTGTGGTAGCCCGCAATCTCTTAAAAACCTAGATACCTTTACATACAAATACGCATCACCGGAAAATTTCACACAACTAAATTTTGATAGTTCTATGGCCAAATCCACATCAGATGACGCAAAATCTTTCCATAAGCTTTTCCAGACGTCAAGGCTACCGACGTCTTCCCTATAAATCGAAAACGCCGCTACCAGAAGATCCTTATAAAACTGGGCTTTGTCCAATTCATTAGACTCGGATAAAATATTGCTCACAGCGTCAGCAACTGAACGATGGCGACAATACACAAAACCAGAATGTAAATGTATTTCTTTTGCAAGAGGTTCGATTACTTTAATTTTCAATTCTCGCGGGGAAACGCCAAGATATTCAGACAAAACATCTTTAGGCAAACGAGTCTGAATATTATCTGCCTGACAAACAGCAATGCATATATAAGCGTCCAGCAACGTAAAGTTAGCTCCAGCAACCCCTTGTCCCTTGAAGGTATTGAAAATTCTTTCAATACGTCCTCTATATCCTTCCCCAGTTCTCAAATTAAGTAAAGCTCCATAAAGAGAACTTTGCTCTGTAGGATCGCTGATAGCTATTGTCAAGAACTTCTTTGCGGCGTCAACAATTGACAATTCTGAAATGCTTGGGAGTTTTTTTCTATCTGGCCATGCGCTTACAATTTTTTCAGCATCTTCAATATCGACCTTGCCAATTTCCTCTCTAGAAACACTTACTTCATCCCAATTCAACTCCCCTACTCTATTCTTAATCAAATCCGTATCCCGCGCCGCAAGGAAATACTGCACATCATCTCTATCGTTTTTCGCAATGAACTCATAAACATCTTTTACTATGCGTTCAGAGCTGTCCGCCGCTACCATCCAGGCAGTACCATAAATTCGAGGCAGTTTTTTTATGTATTCTACAGGAAACGAACGGGTGTTGTCAACGCGCCACAAGACTCTCCACGTTAACTCACCATGGCGTATCAACCCTGAAAGAACTTGCATTATTGTTGTAGACTTCCCCTCTCCGCCAGGCCCAACTAACATAATCCCTTTTTGTGTTGGCTTGTTATCAACTGAAACCCGACTATTTTCAAACCATTTTACAAGAGATTGAGCTTTACTACACATTGGCACTTTGTCTGTAATAGCATCTTTCCAGTTTGGCTCTCTACCATCAAAGTAATCAACAAAGTCTTCTTGAAGATCGTCCTTAAGGCTATCAAAAAAAAGGCTATCAATATACGCCCAACCTACTGGAGCGGGAGGAATAGGGCTTACGTCAGGCAAATTTGGCGCAAGCATAGAAAGGACACCCATCAAACGAGCGCAAGAATCAAACCAAGCACGTGACTTCTGATTTTCAGGGAATTCTACAGGAACAACGCCTGTTAATATAAAAGGGATTTCTACCCCAGGAAATTTTAGGGGGATTATTTTTATCTTTAGTTCAAGACTCTTTAAAATTTCCTTTGGCACCCAAGAAGAAACTTCATAATTTTCTGTTAGCAACACAACGACTGCTACGCTCTTATTTATTTCCTGAGGTATTACCTGTGCCCACTCCTCCCCTCCACTCAGATTTACGCTATCTATCCAAACAGAATAACCATTCCTCTCAAAGAGGGCTCGGAATTTATGCGCCAAGACAGAATCTTGCGTACTATAACTAACAAAAATCTGTTTCATAAGAGCCCTCGTGAAGAAAAAGCAAGGAGATTGCGTAGCGTCAATGTAATCAGATATTATCTTTACTTAATACCGGCTTTGGTGCATAAAAGGATTGACAAAGAAGGGCGAGACCGTGTAATTTTGGTTTATGCCTAAACAAAAGAAAACACGATCACACCCAAAGCCATTATACCGTGTCAAAAATTGGTCAGACTATG
>JADZCC010000060.1 GCA_020851785.1 Anaerolineales bacterium | reverse complement strand
CTTCAATTTCCGCCCACGCAAGCCAAAGGCGTGGAGAGGCGCGAAGCCCGCCAGCAAAATGCGGATTTGGTAATGCGCTATATCGCAGGCTTGCTTCCGCCGGAATATCACGGCGTCTATGCCGGGCAGGCCATTTCAGGATAGAGATACTCAAATGATGGAGACTCCTCCCAAGCCAGTTACAGAAATTTGGCGGCCGGAATTAACCAACCTGCCGGAGCTATCTTCTGCGCGTCGGGCCTTTCGCGTGTTTGCGCGCGGCTTGGTGAAGTTGGTTTGTAAAACTTGCTTGAAAATCAGCGTCGAAGGGCTGGAAAATTATCCCGCGCAAGGCCCCGCGCTGATCGTCATCAATCACATTGGCAATGCAGACGTGCCATCCCTGCTGGCGATTTTGCCCAACCCGCCCGAAGCGCTGGGCAAAATCGAATTGTACGACCTGCCCATCCTCGGCAGGCTGATGGATTGGTACGGCGTGATCTGGCTTCATCGCGGCAAACCGGATAAACGCGCTTTGCGCGCCGCGTTGGAAGGGTTGGCCCAAGGCCGGATGATTGCCCTGGCCCCGGAAGGTCGCTTCACCCTCACCGGCGGGCTGGAGGAAGGCAACGGCGGCGCGGCTTTTTTGGCGTATAAATCCGGCGCTTCAGTTTTGCCGATTGCCATCACCGGCACGGAAGATGTCAAAGTCCTCAGCCATTTAAAAAGACTGCGGCGCGCGCCGGTCAAAATCAAAGTGGGGAAACTGTTCAAGGTGAGCGACCAGATTGCAGTTAAGCAGGATGCGATTCCCGAAGGCACGCGGCTGATCATGCAGTCGCTGGCCGAACTGCTTCCGCCGGAGTATCGCGGAGCTTATTCCAACTTATAATTCAAACAATCTTGTAAATACCACTCCGCCTATTAACGGCTATAATTTATAAAAATGGAATTCATCACCGCATTCCTCGCCGGCATTGCATTTCCCGCGCCGCCCACCCTTGCCGGTTGGGCCGTTTGGCTGGTTTTGCTGGGCGCGTTGGCGGTTGCCGAATTTCGTTGGCGCGAATTTCGCCCGATGTGGGGCAGTCGTGAATGGGGAATTTTTTTCGCGCTCCTCACGTTGACGCTTTTCACAAGTTTGCTAATTCTGCGGCCGTTTTCCGCATCTGCCCGCCCTTTACCTGGCTTGCCCGCCAATGCGCCTGGTACCGCGCTGATGGTTTTATTTGCCATTCCGCTCCTGTTGGGCGGCGGCTGGCTGGGCCCACTGGGAGCGGCCGTGCTCGGCGCGTTTGCCGGCTTTTTACGCGGCGCGTTTGATTCCTACTCCGTCTTTTCCATTTTAGAATTTGCCTGGCTGGGCGCGTGGTTCTCGGCGAACCTGCGCCAACCATATCGCACGCCCATTTATCGCTGGTTGCGCCAGCCCATCGTCAGCGCGGTTCTGCTGATTCCTGCTCATCTTTTATTTTATGTGCTGATCGCCCTCTTTACGCAATGGGGCGCGGATGTTAACGCGCACCCCACTGCGCGTTTGGATTTCGCCCTGAGCAACACCTGGATCGTGGCGCTGTCCTTTGGCTGTGAAATGCTCATCGCCGGGTTGGCGCTTCAAATCGTCCGGCTGATTACGCCCAACTTGTGGACAGATAAAAAGGAATTGCAACCTTCGCCGAGCGAACGCAGTATCGAATCGCGTTTTATGTTTGCGGCCGGGTCGTTTATTTCGCTCTTGTTGTTAACTTTGCTGATAGGGAATTGGGTTGTGGCCGGGCGCGCGGCGCGCGCGCTGTTGCAAGATGGCCTGGCCACCTCGGCGGAGTTTGCGGCCCAAAACGTGCCCTTCTTCCTTGAAACCGGCCAAAATTTGGCGGCACAAATCGCCGCGAACCCGAAAATGCTGGAGGCGGAAGCGGGCGATTTGCAAACGTATTTAAGTTCGCAAATTCAATCCACGCCATACTTCAATCAATTGTTTGTGGTGGACGCGGCCACGCAACAAGTCATTGCCAGTTATCCGCCTACGAGCGCGGGGTTAACGCCCAACGAAATTTCCGGGAGCGCGCTGGTGTTAAGCGGCGTGCTGAATCAAATCTATTCCATCCCGTCCGATGAAACCAACGCTTCGGCGCGAGTCTCTTTTGTGGCTGGCGTTTTGGATGCAACCGGTCAGGCGCGGCGGGTCTTAATCGCCCGCACCAGCCTGAACGAAAACCCCATCTCCCATCCGCTCATCGAAAGCCTGGACAAACAAAAAGAAGTGGGCGGCGCCGGCCTGCTTTTGGATGAGAATAATCAAGTCCTTTATCATTCCAATCAAACCGCGCCCGTCAGCGCTTATTTGGGCAAGACCAGTAGCGAAGCCCTGTTTTACGATACAACCGCTTCGGACGGCACGCGCCAATTGGTGTACTACCAACCCGTGCCAGGCCGCCCGTGGGCGATTGTCCTTGAAGCCCCGGCCCAGCGCGTGCAACAAATTGCCTTAAACATTGCCTTTCCCCTGTTTGTGATGATCGTCATTTTGGCCTTGGTGGTTTTGCTTTCTTTAAAACTGGCCTTGCGCGTGGTGATTCGTTCGTTACAGAAATTAGCCGTTGAAGCCAACAGCATCGCGCAGGGAAATTTGGCGCATCCTTTGCCCGCGGTGGGCGAAGATGAAATTGGCCGCTTGAGTCAGGCCTTTGAACAAATGCGCGCCAGTTTGTATTCCCGCCTGCAGGAAAGCGATCGGCTGGCCAAGGTCAGTCAGGGCGTGGCCTCCAGCCTGGAGATGCAAGACTCGGTCAAGCCGGTGCTGGAGGCGATTCAATCCATCGGCGCCAATTCCGTCCGCGTCGTCCTTTCGCCCACCATCCTGCCGGAAACGTTCATTGAACTGCCCTCGCGCTTTGCCCTCGGCTCCTCGGCGGATTTGTACGCGCATTTGGATCAGCAGATTCTGGCGCTCGCGCAAAGCCAGGAACGCCTCGTTTTACCAAACCTGAGCAAGGCCCCCGAACTGAAGCTGGATTCCACCACCAGACAACCCATGGCCTTGCTGGCCGTGGCCCTGCGCCGTGAAAATCGTTATTATGGCGTGGTTTGGGCGGGCTTTGAACGGCCGCGAAATTTTTCCGAAGCGGACATTCGTTTTGTGACGACTCTGGCCGGGCAGGCGGCTTTGGCCGTGGCTAACGCGCACCTCTACCTAAACGTGGAAGCCTCGCGCCGCCAACTCGAAGCGATTCTCAACTCCACACCAGACCTCGTGTTGGTTACCGATCATCGCGATCGCCTGCTTTTGGCCAATCAATCCGCCATGCGCACGTTGGGCATTAACCTCGCCAAAACAGTTGGCGTGGAAACCACCAAAGTTTTAACGCTTAAGCCGCTGGTGGCTTTACTCCAGGGGACGATCCGCGAAAATCAATCCACTGAAATTGTCCTCGACGATCAGCGCACCTATCTGGCAACCGCTTCCACGGTCCTTGTCGAAGGGCGGCCGACCGGGCGTGTGTGCATCATGCGCGACGTAACGCACTTCAAAGAATTGGACACGATGAAATCTGAATTTGTGGCCACGGTCAGTCACGACCTCCGTTCGCCGCTGACTTTAATGCGCGGTTACGCCACCATGTTGGAAACCGTCGGCCAACTGAACGAACAACAACAAGGCTATGTCAATAAAATTGTGATCGGCGTGGGGAATATGTCGCGTCTGGTGAACAACCTGCTGGATTTGGGACGCATTGAAATTGGCGTGGGCCTGCAGGTGGAGAATGTTTCGGTGCTGGATATCATCGAACGCGCCACCAGCGCCTTGCAACTTCAGGCCACTCAGAAAAACATTACGCTAAGCGTTGAATTTTCCAAAGATATGCCCCATGCCGTGGAAGCGGATAACGCTTTGCTCCATCAGGCCTTTTACAACCTGGTGGAGAACGCCATCAAATATACGCCGGAGGGCGGCACGGTGAACGTGCGCACGGCCACCAAGCAGGATCAGTTAATTTTTGAAGTGCAGGATACCGGCATTGGCATTCCAGTGGAAGACCTGTCGCGCCTGTTTGAGAAGTTTTATCGCGGCAAACAACGCGAAGCCCGCGCCCAGCATGGCTCGGGGCTGGGCCTGGCCATCGTCCAATCCATTGCCGAAAAACACGGCGGGCGGGTTTGGGTGCAAAGCGTGGTGGGGAAGGGCAGTACCTTTTACTTGCAAATCCCGTTAGTACAACCGGGCGGCTCGAAACCCGTATAAACAAAGGATTTGGACTATAATCCCGCCTTGTCTTTTTGCTCGAAAGGAAGCGACTCGTTAGCGTTATGATTAATCAAAAAGTAGATACAGAATCCCCAATTATTGAAGGCAGTACAGATTACGTCCCGCGAAGTTCGTGGCGCTCGTGGCTGATCGGTCGTCCGCTGGCCACGGCGGATGCGGCGCACCAAACCATCGGCAAGATGGTTGGGCTGACGGTCTTCGCTTCAGATGCGCTCTCTTCAACCGCGTATGGCACGCAGGAGATTATGGCCGTTTTGGCCGTGGCTGGAACCATGGCCTTTGGCTACGTCTTCCCAATCTCCCTCGGCATTGTGTTGTTGTTGACGATTATCTCAATTTCCTACATTCAAGTCATTCACGCCTATCCCGATGGCGGCGGCGCGTATGTGGTGGCTAAAGACAACCTGGGAGATTTTGCCGGATTGGTGGCGGCCTCGGCCTTGCTGACGGATTACATCCTGACCGTCTCGGTCTCCGTTTCTTCCGGCGTGGCCCAAATCGTCTCCGCCTATGCGGATTTATATCCCTACCGCGTGATTATCGCGATTGTGGCCGTGATGCTGATCATGGTCATCAATTTGCGCGGCGTACGCGAATCGGGAGCCGCAATCGTCGTCCCCAGCACCGGCTTTATTATCATTATTGCGCTGACCATCTTTGTGGGGATTTATAAATATTTCACCGGTTCTCTGGGCGTTGTGGAAAATCCGCCAGTCATGCACGAACTGGGTATGCTGACCGCAATTACGCCGTTCCTTTTGCTTCACGCTTTTTCAAGCGGCACCTCCGCCTTGACCGGAATTGAAGTCATCGCGAATGGCATTACGGCCTTCAAAGAGCCGCGCAGTAAAAACGCCGCCATCACCCTCACGTGGATGTCCGGCTTGCTGGCATTCCTGTTTCTCGGCATCTCCTTCCTCTCCAGTCAAATTGGCGCGATTCCTTCCGAAATCGAAACGGTCATTTCGCAATTGGGCCGTACTGTCTATGGCGGGCAGGGTTTCTTCTATTACGCCGTCATCCTCCTGACCACGATTATTTTATTTTTGGCGGTCAACACGGCCTACGCCGGTTTTCCGCGCTTGAGCGCGCTTATGGCCCAGGATGGATTTTTGCCGCGCCAGTTGACCTATCGCGGCAGTCGTCTGGTGTATTCGCGCGGCATTATCGCTTTGGCGATCATTTCGTCAATTTTGATTGTGATCTTTCAAGCCAGCGTCACGCGCCTGATTCCCCTTTACGCAATTGGCGTCTTCCTCTCGTTCACGCTCGCGCAGGTCGGCATGGCCTTACGCTGGCGGCGGAGCGGAACTTTGAAAGAAGAAAAACCTGCCGAGGCGGAAAATCACACGCACGCGCCTACCGACCGCATTGCCAAATTATATTTTGATCCGTTATGGCGTTTGAAAATGTTCGTCAATGGATTTGGCGCGCTGTGTACCGGAATCGTGATGATGGTCTTTGCCGTGACGAAATTCCATGACGGCGCGTACATCGTGCTGATCTTAATCCCGATCATGGTCTGGGTTTTCTGGATGATTCACCGCCACTACAAGAAGCTGGCTAACAAACTCTCGCTCGAAAATTTCGGCGTCATCCCGCCGCATACCATCCGGCATCGCGTCATCATGCCGGTCAGCGGCGTGCATCAAGGCACGTTGGCCGCGCTTCGTTATGCGCGCATGTTGTCGGACGATGTCACCGCCATTCATGTGGTGGTGGAGCCAGCCGATGCGGAAAAGGTGCGCAAGAAGTGGCAAACCTGGGGCGACGGCGTGCGGCTGGTGATGTTGGATTCGCCCTATCGCTTGTTCGTCGAGCCGCTGTTGGATTACATCGCCAATATTTCAGAGAAGCGCCAGGCCGGGGAAATCATCACCGTCGTCGTGCCGGAGTTTGTCGCCATGAATCGCGTGACCGCTTCTTTGCACACCAACACGGCGGATTTTTTACGTTCGCAACTTAAATTTCAAAGTGGGATTGTCATCACCGATGTGCCGTATCACGTCCACGAAGATGAAGACGCGTCCCAGGAGGCATCCAAATGAATTTTGTCGTTATCGGTTGTGGAAGGTTTGGAGCCGAATTGGCCTACCGACTCTTCCAAAATGGCTATCAAGTCGTCGTGGTGGATTCCGCCGCGAGCGCGTTTAACCGCCTCCATCCAGATTTTCGCGGAAGGACTGTGGAAGGCGATTCGCTCACCGCGGAGACTTTAGCGCGCGCCAGCGTCGAAAAGGCGGATGGCGTAGCGGTGGCCACCAATTCAGATATTATGAACGCGGTCATTGGTCATGCCATTCGCTCACACTATCCGGACGTGCAGAACGTCATCCTGCGAAATTATGACCCGGCCATGCGCGATATGCTTGAAGCCTTTGGAATGCAGATTATCAGTTCTACTTCGTGGGGCGCGGAGCGGATGCAGGGATTGCTGATTGACCCCTCCTTCCATCCGGTTTTTTCGGCGGGCAACGGCGAAGTGGGCATGTACGAAATGTACATCCCTGAAAAATGGGAAGCCTTAACCATTGCCGAGTTGTTGAACGGTTGCGGCAAGGTCGTTTGCGTGGCGCTGACGCGCGCCGGGCGCGCCGAACTGCCCGCGCCAGACGCGAAACTTGTCGCCGGAGACGTATTGACGGTAAGCGCCACGTTGGAAGGCGTGAACGCTTTGCGCGAAAAATTGAAGCAAGGCAAGCAGGAGGCTTAACATGCTGGTATTTATTGCAGGCGGCGGGCGGACGGGTTCTCAACTTGCCATTCAACTCATTCAACAGGAATATGAAATTCGGATAGTGGAACACCGCAAGGATTTGTTGGCCCGCCTTCATCATGAATTGCCCACCGAGGTGATTTTTGAAGGACGCGCCGCCGACCCCACCGTGTTAGAAGAAGCTGGTTTAAGTAAAGCCAATGTGGTGATTGCCTGTACCAGCGACGACGCTTCCAACCTGGTGATTTGTTATCTGGCGCGGACGCTCTTCAAAGTGAAGCGCACGGTGGCGCGGATTAATAATCCGCGTAATGCTTGGTTATTTAACGAAGACTTCCACGTGGACGAAAAGATTGATCAGGCGGACGTGATGTCGCACCTGATTCAAGAGGAAATGTCGCTGGGCGATATGATCACCCTCCTCAAGCTCCGTCGCGGACGTTATGCCCTGGTGGAAGAGAAAGTGGCGCGCGGCACCAAAGCGATTGGCGTGGAACTTAAGAACTTGGGCCTGCCCGAGCAATGCGTGATTGCGGCCATTATTCGCAAAGGACAGATCGTCCTGCCGCGCGGCGATACCAAACTTGAAGAGCATGACGAAGTGCTGGCGATTACGGATACGGAAGGCGCCAAACAGTTGGAACAACTCCTGGAGCCGTCGGACCGTTCGAATATGTAAGTAAAAGCCCATCCATTACGGATGGGCTTTTTTATTGCCTTCAAATGAATGGCTAGCGCTCATTCAATTCTTTGGCCTGTTCCACATAAGCCAGCGATTGGTGGCGGAAGTAGGTATTGTATAACTCAGCGTAGTGACCGCTCTTTTCCAGCAAGCCCGTGTGATTGCCTTCTTCGATGATCGTCCCCTTTTGCATGACCACAATCCGGTCGGCGGCTTTGACGGTGGATAGCCGATGCGCGATCAAAATGCTGGTTGAGTTTTTGAGGATTAAGTTTAGAGCTTGCTGAATTTGCCACTCGGTAAACGGGTCAATGCTGGCGGTGGCTTCATCCAGGATGAAGATGGCCGGGTTCTGCGCCAGCACGCGCATGAGCGCCACCAGTTGACGTTGCCCCATGGAAAGCCGCTTGCCGCGTTCGCCGACTTCGGTGTGCAGGCCTTCGGGCAGGGTCTCCAGCCATTCGCCGTCGCCGATCTTTTTGGCAAGTTTGCGAATTTCCTCTTCCGGCGCGCCTGGCGCGGCATAGCGAATATTTTCTATGACCGTGCCGGAAAATAAAAATGGGGACTGCGAAACGATGCCCAGTTGACGACGATATTGCGCCAAATCAAAAGTGCGGATGTCGCGCCCGTCAATTAACAACCTGCCTTGTTGATATTCGTAAAAGCGGGCGATCAGTTTGGCGATGGAGGATTTGCCCGCGCCGGTGTGGCCGACAAGGGCGAGAGTCTCTCCGGGTTGAATGAGCAGGTTGAAGTCCGCGAGGATCGGTTCTTTATCCGCATAGCGAAAGTGCATGTGATCGAAGTGAATCGCGCCTTTGAGACGCGGCACATCCGCCGTTTCCTTTTGAATGACGTTTGGATCTGCGTCCACCAAAGCGAAGACGCGCTCTGCCGCCGACAAGCCAGATTGAATCTGCGCCCAAAATGAAGTGAGGCTTAACACCGGGTTGAAGAACTGATCCAAACTCATGATGAAGAGATACCACGCGCCGAGGCTGATGGCGCCGCTGGCCGCGCTTAACCCGCCGACATAAATTAAGATGCCGACGAAAATGCCGCTGACAGCGTTGAGCACGGGGAAAACCAGCGAAAGCACGAAGCCGCGCTGGATGTTGACGTGATACGACTGCTGATTGGATTCGTCGAACGATTTGAAGATGCTTTCTTCTTGACGAAAGTTTTTGGCGATGGAAATGCCGCTGATGGTTTCTTTGACGGCGGCGTTCACGTCGGACATGGCTTTCATGCCTTTTCTAGTGACGCGCCGGGCCAAAGCGCGGAAGCCCGAAGCGATGGCAAAGACGAACGGCAGAAAAGCGATCAGCAACAGCGCGAGCCGCCATTCGGTGGTGAAAAGCACGTAGGCGACGATGAACGCTTGAAAAAATTGCGCGACGACGTCGGTGATGATGACGACCAGTTGACCGATGTCGTTAGTGTCTGAAGTGATGCGCGAAACGATGCGCCCGGAGGAAAATTGATCGTAGAAGGAGAGGTCGTGTTCGGCGGCGGCGCGGAAGGCGCGTGAACGAATCTCCAGAACTACGTCGCCCACGGCGCGGATGATTAACGCCCGCCTCAGCCAGTTGAGGCCCCAAAGCCCAAAGGCCACGCCGACCAAGGCCAGACCGACATACGTGATGGACTGGACGCTCGGTTGTGTGCGAATGAGGTCCACCACTTTGCTGACGACGATCGGCAGGGCCGCGCCGATGATGCCCAGCAGGATGATCAGCCCCGAGGCGCCGACTAAGCGCGATTTTTGCGCGCGAAAGTAAAGCGTCATGCGGCGCACGAGATCGCGGTCTGTGTATTGACGGTCGTATTTTTCGTCGTTTAACCCTGAAAAAAATCCCATTTTCTACTACTCTCTATGGTTGATTAGATATGCTCTGAAGTAAGCGTCCCGAAGGTTTTTTCAAACAAATCAAAAGATACTTACCAGCCTCACCGCACTGGCGCGCGGCGCAAGTGTCGGGACGGTTTGCTCTTATTGCGGATAAAGCCTATTCTCGAAAAATCCTTGAATACGCTTCGGAGGTTTGCATCAACTCGTCGTGTGAGCCGATGGCCGCAATTTCGCCTTTACGCAGGACGATGATTAGATCCGCCCAGCGGATTTGCGACAGGCGATGCGTGATGATGAAGGTCGTGCGTCCGCGTGAGGCGTTGGCGATGGCGCGTTGAATTTTATCTTCGGTGGCTGAATCAATGGCGGAGGTGGAGTCGTCCAAAATCAGCACGCGCGGATCGGTAAGAAAGGCGCGGGCCAAAGCCACGCGCTGACGTTGCCCGCCGGAGAGCGTGGCGCCGCGTTCACCCACAATCGTGGCGTAGGTTTCGTCAAAGTCGAGGATGAAATCGTGCGCCTGCGCGGCGATGGAGGCCGCAATCACTTCGTTTTTGGTTGCGCCCGGTTTGCCAAAGGCAATGTTATCGCTGAGCGAGCGCGAGAATAAAAAGATGTCCTGCTCAATGATGGAGATTTGTTCGCGCAGGGCGGCCAGTTGCCATTCGCGCACATCCACGCCGTCCACCAACACAGCGCCTTCGGAAACGTCGTAGGTGCGGTTGATCAACTTGGCCAGCGAGGTTTTCCCCGCTCCAGTTTGGCCGACCAACGCCACCGTTTGCCCGGCCTGAACTTTGAAGGAAACGTTTTTGAGCGCGGCTTCACTGCCTGGGTAACTGAACGAGACGTTGCGAAACTCAATTTCGCCGCGCAGGGTCGAGGTCCGCCCGGAGGCGTTTTGATCCAACCAGGTCTCGCGGTTGATCAAATCTAAAATACGGCGGGCCGAGGAAACGCCCAAAGAAATTTGCGAATACGCGAAGGTGGAGGTGAAGGTGGGGAATTGCAAAAGTTGCAACATGCCAAAGTAGGCGATGACTGCGCCAATATCAATCAGCCCGGCGCGGAATAAAAACAGAGCGTGAACCAGCCCGCCCGCGTAGGTGAGTCCCAGCAACAGCATGGCCACGTAGCGCGCTTCGAGTTCGCCTTGTTGCACAAAGGCGTCGCGCACTTTTTTGGCGTTGACGATGAAGCGATCCACTTCCGCGTCTTCCTGCGCGGCGCCTTTCATAATTTCCACGCCGTCCAAAGATTCAGAAAGGTGCGTGTTCATCGTCCCAAACGTGGCGCGGACTTGATCGGTGACAGGGGAAAGGTTTTTTAGGTAGCGCGCCAAAGCGATGAAATAAATAATGATAAAAATTGCCGGAACGGCGATGAGCGAAGGATGGTAACGCGGCCCGAAAAACAACGGCATGAGGATGAACATAAACGAACCGACGACGAGGTTTACGCCCGGGCTGAACATGTAGTTAACTTCGCGCACGTCGTTGGTGGAGCGGGCCATGGTGTCGCCGACGGGCTGTAAGTTATGGAAGGTCATGCTTTTCCCAAGCAGGGAAAGGTACAACTCGTCGCGGATGTCGCGTTCCATTTTTTGGGCCATTAACTCCGCGCCAAAGTTTCGACCCAATTGCAGGACGCCGCGAATAATTTGCGAAACGCCCAGGGTGATGGCGAGCGGCAATAACACCGATGTGTCGGGTTGTTTTTGCAACATGGCGTTGAAGGCGTCGCCGGTGAGAACCGGCACGACCACGGCCAAGACGGCGTTGCCAATTGCGCCGCCGACGATCATTAGCATAATGGCCCAATACGGGCGCACATGCGAGAGAATCCAACGGCCAACGCTGGAATGATCAAATTTATTTTTTCGAGCCAGGGTAAATTCTGCGGGAAATTCAATAGTGGACATAGAACAATTGTACCATTTTCAAATTTCGCTCCCGCGTAACTTTCGGCGGCGCGCGAGTGTTTCTATTAATGGACTGGCGCTCCGCCGGTACTATTTACTACAAGGAGAGTTTGAAATGAATATTACGCTTCCGAAGACGATTTCTGGTTGGTGTATGTGGTTGTTCTTTTTGTGCGTGGGGCTTGGAGCTTTTGTCCCGGTTCTGGCGATCCTCGCGCCGTGGCTGGCTCTCGCTTATGCAGTTTTGAGCATTCTTGGTTTATAAATACAGTTTCAAAAAACGGACTCTTCACGAGTCCGTTTTTTATTTAAGTTCAAAAAATAGGTTTGCGGCCGCCAATGGAAAATCAGTTGGGAAACCGTCTTCAAAACTCCACCAGGCGGATAGGATGGCATGACTCAGCGCCCACTGGAGGATTTTCTCCCTTTCCCAGCCGGTTCTTTCTTTGATGAGATTAATCCGCCGCCGGGCCCGGACTTTGAAGCTGGCTCTATCCATGGAGTGGGCCATTGGGTTGAGCAGGAGCGGCCCAATTTCGTAGCCAGCCGGTCCGATCACGCCTTTGGGATCAATGATTAACCAGCCCCGTTCCGACGACAAAATGTTGTCGTGATGAAAGTCGCCATGCAGTAGGATGTTTTTGTCTTTGAATAATTCAGGCAAGCCAGCTTCAACCCGCTCGAAAAGTTGTTTCGGGAAAATCCCCGTCCCTCCATTGAAGCGCTGTCTGGCCTTCTTTAACCCATCAAACCAATCGGATAATTTGATCAATTTATTTGGCGCGCGCAAATCAGCGTTTTTGGCGACGCCGCGTAAGGCTTGCAGTACGTCCATTGCGATTTGCGTTCTTTGATCGTCGTCTTTTAGTTCAGAAAGCATTCTGCCGGGTTTTAATCGTTCCAACAATAACATTCCCTGTTCTTCATCGGAAGCGATTAATTTGCAGGCTCCATTCCCATTGAAGAATTTCAAGCTTGCGATTTCACTGGTCAACTCGGCGCGCGGTACGCCGAGTTTGAGAATCACATCTTTGTCCTTCTGCCTGGCAAACGCCACAAAATTGAACGATAGGCTTGGAACGCAGTGAATGTTGGTTAAGTCCCAGCGCATTGAAGCGTCTTCGATCAGACCTGGAAGGCTTTGAATGAACCGTTCTCCATCTGCCTTGAAGGTGGACTGGATGGTTTGTATAAACTCTTTGGATAACTTAAAGCTTTCCAACCCTGGGCTTCCTCTGCATTCCAAGTTCACCGCGTCTGATCTTCCAGCAGTTTGGTCAACAGGCGAATCTGCTCTTGTTGCATCTCTACCAACTCCAGCCATTGCTTTTCGCGCAGTTCGTCCAGTTTGTGATGGAGCTTCTCAATTTCCAGTTCCGCTTTCAAATTCACTTCATAATCGTGCGCGGCATCCAGCCGGTCTTTGGCCGCCTGACGATTTTGCGACATCATAATCACAGGAGCCTGAAGCGCGGCCAGCATGGAGAGGATCAGGTTTAATAAAATGTATGGGTAGGGGTCAAATGCGTCGTTGTATCTTGCAAGGACGAAGGTGTTGGTAATGATCCAGAGCAACAAGAGGGAGGTGAAGAGGATGATGAACGTCCACGAGCCGCCAAACGCGGCGACTTTATCCGCTACGCGTTGGCCATAGGTGAGCGTATTGTCAAACTCCTGGTTGGTGTTGCTGGCAATTTCCTCTCTTTGGAGTAACTTATGAAAGAACTTTTTTTCCTGTTTGGAGAGGCTTCCAAATTTTTCAATAAACAGTTTGATGAGTTGTTCCTGATGCGGTTGCGTCATAGCGTGGCCTTATTTCTTTTCCGCCACCCGCAAGGAAACCGTCGGTTGGCCCTGCTTGCGGAATTGCATGACTTCGGGGTGGGTGACGGCGTATTTTTCGATGCCTTCATTATCCCAGGAGACGCGCCCTCTGGTGAAGACGGCCCGATACGCTCCGCCGGTGACGCTTTCGCCGTATACCAGCGCCTCGGTTTTGATCTCATTTTCCAGCGTGGCGATGTTTTCTTCCGCTGAGTCAAGCAGAGGCTGGTATTCGACAGCGAGCGCATCCAATTGAGGTTGAATCAGCTTGAGCAGTTCGGCGCGTTTGGCTTCGTAATCCAGGCGGGCCACATCCGCCGCGCCTTTTAAGTTTTCGAGGCGCATCAGCTTTTCAACAATCGCTTCGCGCTCAGGTTTTTGATTCAATTCATTTAATTTTTGAACGGCAATTTGCTTCAGGCTTTTCTTTAATTCGGTTTGCCAGGTTTTGGTTTTGACCCTTTGGACAATTTCTTCAAAGGTCTGACGCAGAAACTCGGGACTGTACTGATATTTGGGCGCTAGGCTGGAAAGCGCCTCGGCGGGCTCGCCATCCAGCCCATAATAGCGCGCCAAAATTTGATAGTAGGTGTCCTTGCCCGCGTCGTTGGTCAGGCGTTTGTGAATGACTTCCAGAAATTGCGCCGCAAGGTTTTCGAGGGCTGATTCGCTTAAGCTGGCGACTTGAACTTCCGTAAAACCGAGTTCAGCGAGCGCGGCGTTCAATGTTGTTTCGTCGCCATACGCCAACGTAAGGAATTTGTTTATACCCGCAAGTTGAGTTTGGAAATCCATCGCGTCTCCTTTGTGCATGCTAGTTTGCCTGAGAGGGCTGGCTAAAAGTTGTGGTTGTATTACGAAAGTTAAACCCCGCCATTTTCCCAAACGTGGGTATGGCTAATAAAAATAGGACGGGATAAACTTCATAAAAGACGCGAATTTCAAACGGACTCCCGCCCAACAGGTAAAGGATAAACATGACTGGAAGAAGAGTTGCGAACGCTTCTCGTAAAAAGGAGGGCTTTTCGTGAAAATCCTTTTTAATCATAAACGCTATGAGTATGAAATAAACAACGTAACCTAGCACAAGGACTGGCGCGGATTGAATAAAGCTGAAGTGTTCGAGGATATGGCTTTCGATAATTGTGCCGGGATTGCTTCTAAAGTTTAGCATAATCGCAAAGCGAATGACGCTGTAGATTGCTATTTGCCATCCAAATAGCTTCCACGTAGTTGTGACGTTTAACTGTTTTCGGAAGTGAATTAGAAACACAAGGGGTAATAAGATCGCGGTCTCTTTGTTCAAACAGGCGCAGATATAGGCGCAAAAATAAGTCGTCCATTTATTTTGCGCCATTAATAAAAGCGCTAGAGTGAATAAGAATAAGGCGCTGAAGTCGTAGATATGGCGATTGGTGAGTGTGAATGGAATTAAGAACAGGATTGAAGCGTAGGCGACAAAATCATGGATGAGAATACCCTTCCAGTAGAATTTTGAAAAATGATATACGCAGATCACAAATCCAACCAGAAGAATGTAAATGAGAAATGACGCGTAAGTGGTGGAGGGCAGGGGAAAGACGGCTACCGCTATTTTTACAAGCAGAGGGACAAAAACCCTGTAAACAAAGGGTTTGTCTGCGGTTCCCGCCAGCATTTGGCTAAACGCTAAACGAGGCTCCTCCCAATACATCCCAGCCAGGTACATTTTAGTAAATGTTAACGTCAGGATGAGGATGATCGGCCAGTGTAAACGATGAAGCGCTTTGGCTAACCCGAGCTTTATCATAAATTACGTTTGTTTCTTTAACCCGGAAAAATCTTTTCAAAGACTTCCGGGCAATACTTCTGAATCATCTCGCTTGAAATTCCGTTTTCTTTGCAAATCTCGGCGTATAAATCCACCGAAGGGCGGCGGATTCTTTTCTGCGTGTCCAAATCCAGCCCCCACAGGCCAAAGCGTTGCGTCCAGCCGCGTTCCCATTCAAAGTTATCCACCAACGACCAGTGAAAGTACCCCTTCACCTGCCAGTTGAAGTTGACCGCCCGCCAGACCTGATGCAAATGTTGCGCCAGATAACGCGGACGCAGATGATCGTCCGAATCTTCCACGCCGTTTTCGGTAATCAGAATCGGCAGGTTGGGATACGTTCGCTCAATCCATTTGATTGAGTCGAAAATCCCTTCGGGAATGTTGGCCAGGAAGTTGGTATCGCTCAAATCCGCGCCTTTGGGATAACCGCTATTCGAGAATAATTCGCCCGGCCGCGTGATGTCAAACCAAACCGTATCCACCGAATAATAATTTAGCCCCAAATAATCCTGAGCGCCTTTGGCTTCGGGAATGCTTTGATTGCCCACTGGAGATTTCATCACGCCGGTTGAAATCGCAGAAGGGAATGCCATGTTGATTCCGTTATAGCGAATGTTACGCATCAATCTATCCAACGGCGACCACTTCAAGCGCGGAACCATCGGGCGATAATGCAAGGCATAGCCCACGCGCGCAAGCGGTTGCAGTTCATGGATGGTGCGATAGGCCGCCGCGTGGGCGCGAAGCAGATTGGCCATGACTTTCATGGATAACTTCAAATCTTTTTTGCCGGGCGGAAAGGCTCCCACTACATATCCGCTCAACGCATACACGTTGGGCTCGTTAATCGTCACCCACAAATTGACGTACTCTTTGAGCGCGTCTACAACTTTGCGGACGTATTTTTCAAACGCCGGAACAATCTCGTCACTCTCCCAGCCTTGTCCTGAGCCATGAGAACCTTTTTCAGTGATCCACAATGGGTCGGTAAAGTGATGTAACGTCACCAGCGCGGTCATCTTGCGCTCTTGCAAACCGCGCAACATCGCCCGATATTTTTCCAAGGCGTCTTCGTCCCAGGTATCGGGCGTGGGTTGAACGCGACTCCATTCGATGGAAAAACGATGCGCGTTTTGTCCGGTTTCCGCCGCGCGGTCAAAGTCTTCGCGCCAGCGCCCGCCCCACCAATCCGCCGCCAGACCAGATTTATGCACAGTCCGCCCCGCTTCTTCCCATGCAGACCAATTATTGTTGAGGTTATTGCCTTCCACCTGATGCGAAGCCGTGGCCGTCCCCCATAAAAAACCTTTTGGAAAATGATACGTCCCTTGTCCGTTCGTCATACAGTCTCCGTCTTAGCGTCTGGCGAGGTGAGCAAGATACAACGCCACCGAACCCGCCACCGCCGCGTTCAACGATTCGATTTTTCCGCGCATTGGAAGCTTCAATACAATGTCGCACTTTTTTTTGGTGAGTTCATGCAGGCCTTCGCCTTCTGAGCCGACGACCAACCCCAACGCGCCTTTGAGATGACGTGAATTCGCTTCCAACTCCGCCCCAGCCTGATCCAATCCAACGACCCATACGTCGTTTGACTTAAGCGCCTCAATCGCCTGCGCCAGATTGGATTGCGCGATGCGCATGTGTTCGCTCGCCCCGGAAGAAGCGTTGACCACCGCCGGAGTCACCTCCACGCTTCGAGCCAGCGGAATAATGATTCCATGAACGCCCACCGCTTCGGCTGTGCGAATCAGCGTGCCGAAGTTTTGCGGGTCTTGCAAAGAATCGAGAATTAAGATGAATGGCGCTTCACCTTGCGTCTGCTCCAGAATTTCAACCACGTCGGAGTAGGGATATGAGCTTACTTCGGCGATCACCCCCTGATGGTTTTGGTGAATCTTATCCAGCCGGGCGCGCGGCGCGCGCTGGACTTTAATCTTCTGCTTTTGCGCCAGCGTGAGAATCTCGCTCAACTTGCCTTTTTCCTGCGCGCCTTCGGCAATTTCGATGGAGAAAATTTGTCTGCGTTTGGCGATGAGGGTTTCGTATACTGCATTGCGGGAGTAGATAAATTCTTTCATATCCCCTGATTATAATTGGCAATGGATAATTAATAATGAATAACGGGTAATTGATAATCCAATGGAGGAGTGATGAAAAGTAACCCGATTAAAGACAAGTCTTTTGCGTTTGCGATTCGGATTGTGGGCTTGTATAATTTTTAACCGAAGAAAAAAGGGAATATATTCTTTCAAAGCAGGCGCTACGGTCTGGTACTGCGATTGGGGCATTAGTGCGAGAAGCGGAACAGGCAGAAAGCAAAAAAGATTTTATTCATAAGATGGCAATTGCTTTGAAAGAAGCTAATGAAACTGAATATTGGCTGGAATTATTATATAAAACCAATTATCTAAAAGATACAGAATTTACATCAATTCATAATGATGTTGTTGAATTATTAAAGCTACTAACAAGTATTATCAAAGCGAGCAAGAACAATGGATAATTAACATGGTCAATTCTCCATTGTCAATTATCCATTAACTCCACTTCCAGGTTGTGCCGTCTTTGCTGTCTTCAAGCGTCACGCCCAGCGCTTTCAACTGGTCGCGGATTTCGTCCGAGCGCTTCCATTGTTTGTTTTTGCGGGCCTCGTTACGCTCTGCAATCAGGGCATTAACTTCCGCGTCTTGTGCGCTGGAGCCTTGTTTCTCTTCCAGTTTTAAGCCGAGCGCGTTGGCCAATTCTTTGAAAGCGGATTGGGCGGGTTGAAGTTGCTCGCTGGTTGCGCCATTGTCGCGGGCGGTGTTGATCGCTTTGGAGAGTTCAAACAACGCGGCGACTGCTCCGGCGGTGTTGAAGTCGTTGTCCATGGCTTCGGTGAAATTCTTTTTGGCGGATTCGCTGGCGGCGGGCAAGGTTTCGGCGGGGTAGCCAGTCGCTGAAACAGAAGCCGGCTTGAGCGCGGATTTGAGGCGTTCGACGTTGCGCTCGGCCGCGTCCAGCGTTTCGTCGTTGAACAGGAGCGGCGCGCGATAGGTTCCATTCAAAACGAGCATGCGCATTACGTCGGCGGAACGCTTGGATAAAAATTCTTTGATGCTGACGATGTTGCCCAGCGACTTGGACATTTTTTCGCCGCCAAGTTGTAACATGCCGTTGTGCATCCAGTAGCGGGAAAATTCCTTGCCGGTGTAGCTTTCGCTTTGGGCAATTTCATTTTCGTGATGCGGGAAGATTAAATCATTGCCGCCGCCGTGAATGTCAATTTGTTCGCCGAGTTCGGCGAGGTTCATGGCGGAGCATTCGATGTGCCAGCCCGGGCGGCCCTGACCCCACGGACTCTCCCAGGAAATTTCGCCCGCTTTGGCGGCTTTCCACAAGGCGAAATCCATCGGGTGTTCTTTTTGTTCGCCGACTTCGATGCGCGCGCCTGCCTGCATGTCGTCCAGTTTGCGGTTGGAGAGTTTGCCGTAATCTGCGTCTTTGGAGACGCGAAAATAGACGTCGCCATTTTGCGCGGCATAGGCATAGCCTTTTTGAATCAAGCCTTCGATGAATTGAATGATGAGCGGCATGGTCTTGCTGACTTGCGGGTTGGCGGTGGCAGGCAGGACGTTAAGGTTCTTTAAGTCGCTGGCATAATCGTCAATGTATCGTTGCGAAAGTTGGAGCGGCTCTTCGCCGAGTTGTCTGGCGCGGTTGATGATTTTATCGTCCACGTCGGTGTAGTTCATGACGAATTTGACTGCGTAGCCGCGATAGATTAAGTAACGGCGGATGACGTCGAAGACGATGGCCGACATGGCATGACCAACGTGCGCGTCGTTGTACACGGTCACGCCGCAAACGTACATTTTGACGAGTTTCGGCTGAAGGGTTTGGAATTCTTCGGTTTTGCGGGTGAGGGTGTTGTAAATTTTTAACATGGGGAATCCGTTTTCTTGAAATTATAAAACAAAACAGGGCGAAAACTTCGGCCCTGTTTTGTAAATGCCAAAGGCGGACGTTTTGCTACTTTTTACGTTTCTTGGCCTGTTCTTCGTCCACGCGCCCGAAGATCATCCGTCCGGCGGAGGTTTGCAAAACTTTGGTGATGCCAACTTCCGTATATTCGCCGATGTATTCCTTGCCGTTCTCCACCACCACCATCGTGCCGTCTTCCATGTACCCCACGCCCTGCGTGTGTTCCTTGCCTTCCTGAATGATGTTGATGCGCAGGACTTCGCCAGGCAGAACCACGGATTTGACCGCGTTGGCCAATTCGTTGATGTTGAGCACCGTTACGCCTTGCAGTTCGGCGATGCGATTCAAATTATAGTCGTTGGTTAAGACCGGGCTTTTGAGCTGCTTGCCGAGCACAATTAATTTGTCGTCCACTTCGCGCACGCCGTCCACGTTGATGTCTGAAATGCGCACGAGGACGTTGGGTAATTTTTGTAATTCGGCCAACACTTCCATGCCGCGCCGGCCACGCTGACGACGCTGGCCGTCTGGCGAATCGGCGATGTATTGCAGTTCATTTAGCACAAAGCGCGGGATGAGAAGCGTGCCGGGTAAAAAGCCGGTTTTGGCAATGTCGGCCACGCGCCCGTCAATGATCACGCTCGTATCCAAAAGGATGTTGCGGTTAAGGTTGCTCCACGAGGAAGAGCCGCCGCCTTCGCCGCGCCCGCTTAAGGCGCCCAGCAGTCCCATAATATCTCCCTGGCGCATGACGAACAGCGAAACGCCGATGTATGAAAAAATAATCACGCCAATGAAGGGCAGAATTTGGCTAAAAGGTTGCGGCAGTAAAGAGAGCGGAAAAGCCAGCAGGGCGGCGATCAGCAGGCCGACGACCAAACCGGCCAACCCGGCAAATAAACTTTCTGCGGCCAAACGGCCTAACAGCGAACGCAAGGCTTTGGCGGGACGAGTGGTAAAGTAGGGCGTAAGAATTAGCCCGGCCAACGCGCCCACAAGCGCAAAGGTCAGCGTGGTGACAATGCCTTCGCCGGGGTCGCCAGAATCAAGCGCAATTTTATACCCCCACGCGCCGCCGCCAATGCCGAACCCAAGCATGCCTAAAATTCGCAATAAAAATTCGGAACTCATCCATAACTCCTTGAAAGATAATCCATGCAATAATCGGTTCATCATAGCATGGCTAAGTATGTCCGTCAATCGGACGACCGTCCTATGCGTATAAAATTGATATAATTTTCCCGTTTGAACCAAGCAGAAGAAACCATGTCCCTTCTTGATACCCTCCATCGTCCCCTGCGCGACCTGCGGATTTCCGTCACCGACCGCTGTAATTTTCGTTGCGTGTACTGTATGCCCAAAGAAGTTTTCGGTCCGGATTATCAATTTTTGAAGCGCGGGCAAATTCTCACCTTTGAAGAAATTACCCGGCTCGCCAAACTGTTTGCGACGCACGGCGTGAGGAAGATTCGGCTGACCGGCGGCGAACCGCTGGTTCGTAAAGGCCTGCCAGAGTTGATCAAAATGCTTGCCGCCATTCCAAACCTGGACCTGACTCTGACGACGAACGGCGCTTTACTCGCCCAACAAGCCCACGCCCTCGAAGCCGCCGGACTTAATCGCGTCACGGTCAGCCTCGATTCTTTGGACGATACAATCTTCAAAGCCATGAACGACGTGGATTTTCCAGCCGCCAAAGTCATTGAGGGCATGGACGCCGCCGCTGAAGCAGGCTTGACGCCCATCAAAGTCAATATGGTCGTCAAACGCGGACTGAATGAAACCAGCATATTACCCATGGCGCGTTTTTTCCGCGAACGCGGCTACATCCTCCGCTTTATCGAATACATGGACGTCGGTCACAGTAACGGCTGGCGCATGAACGATGTTGTCTCGGCGAAGGAAATTATTGAAACCATTCATCGGGAAATCCCGCTGGAGCCGCTTCAACCCAACTATTCGGGCGAGGTGGCGAATCGGTGGCGCTATCAGGATGGGGGCGGGGAGATCGGCGTCATCGCTTCGGTCTCTCAGCCGTTTTGCGGCGCGTGCAATCGAGTCCGCTTATCTGCCGAAGGCGCTTTATATACCTGCCTGTTTGGAACCGAAGGCCACGACTTCCGCGCCTTGCTCCGCAACGGCGGAACTGACGAAGAAATTTCACAGCGCATCGCCCAGGTTTGGACGAAGCGCGCGGATCGCTATTCTGAATTGCGCTCTGAAAAAACCATTGGATTACCCAAAGTTGAAATGTCCCACATTGGAGGATAACTTGCCAGCCGCAGAAAACATCACAGCCATTCTTTTTGATTTTGACGGGACGTTACGCTTCAACCTCCCCACAGCCGGGGAGGTTTTTTTTGAGTATGTAAAAAGCCTGAACCTTCAGCCTTTCGCCGAACAAGATTATCTGCGCGCCGAAAGGTGGGAACTGGCCTACTTTGCAAGTTCAAGAGAAATTCAAGTGGATTACGCAAAATATAAAGCCGATAAAAAAGGCTTTTGGGTTAATTTTACAAAACGGAAACTGAACGCTTTGGGGCTGGATGAAAATACCTCCGCGCGGTTTGCGCCGCGCGCCGCCGCGTATATGGATCAGGCTTATCAACCGCGCGCCTTTGTCCCCGATGAAGTTTTTATTGTGTTGGAGCGCCTGAAAAGTGCGGGCTATACGCTGGGCGTAGTTTCAAACCGCGACCAGCCGTTTAGAGAAGAATTAGATTCCCTGAATCTTTCGCCATACTTTAAGTTTGCTCTGGCGGGCGGAGAAGTGAATTCATACAAGCCGGAGCCATTAATTTTTCAGCGGGGATTGGAACTGGCGGGCGCGTCTGCCGCTGAGACGTTATACATTGGCGATAATTATTACGCCGACGTCTTGGGCGCGCTTCGTTCTGGACTTCGAGCTACGCTATACGACCCGGGCAATCTCTTCCCTGAAGCTTCAGAGGGTTGTCTGGTGATTCAACAATATGCCCAATTGGATTCAATCCTGACGTCATAAGCGCGCGCTAAAAAAAGAGACCAGTTTTGGCTGGTCTCTTTTTTAGCTAAACTTCCAAGTTCCAATGACGATACTTGGGGTGATCGGCCCGCACCACCGTGTCAAATAGCTCGCGGAGTTGGGTTGTCATCGCGCCCATTGCGCCGCTTCCAATTGGGCGATGATCCACTTTGGTCACCGCCACCACTTGCGCGGCCGTGCCGGTCATAAATATTTCTTCGGCAATAAAAACTTCAGTCCGGTCAATCGAGCGCTCCAGGACTTCCAAGCCCAATTCGTTTTTGGCCAACTCCATAATCGAGCGGCGGGTAATGCCTTCAAGGATGTTATCCGTCACTGGCGGAGTGATTAACACGCCGTCGCGCACCATGAAGACGTTCATGGCCGAGCCTTCCGAAACGTGGCCGTGACTATCCAGCGCGAGGGCTTCATCAAACCCGGCCCGGTTGGCGTCGGTTTTGATCAAGGCGGAGTTGGCGTACGCTCCGGCTATTTTTCCGCGCGCGGGGATGACGTTATCGTCAATGCGCTTCCATGAAGAAAAGGTGACGTGCGCGTTGGTGTCATTGCTGACGTATTTTCCAAAGGGCATGACGAACATACAAAAATCGTCGCGTAAATTATGTAAGCGCACGCCGATGCCCATATCCGCCTTGTAAACGACCGGGCGCAAATAAACGTCTTCCTGCCAACTGTCCGTTCGCAAGAGAGTGAGGGTTAACTCAATCAGAGATTCTTCGTCATAGGGAATTTCCATCGCCATCATGCGGGCTGAGTTTAATAAACGGCGATAATGATCAAACGGGCGAAAAACGAACAACTTCTTTTTTTCTGCATTCCAATAACCGCGCATTCCGCTGAATACCGAGGTTCCATACATAAACCCGTGCGTGGCAATGTTAATCTTCGCCTCGCTCCACGGAACAATCTGCCCCTCAAAGAACGCATGTGTTGAAAGATCCACCAGACCTCCAAAAAGGTTATTTTTTAAGATTATAACGCCGATTCAACCTGACCGAATGAGAATCGTTTGGCCGCAAGCTTGACAACTACGCGACTGGCTTATAAAATCTAATTCGATAAACATCGAATTAGATTTGAACGCCATTTACAAAGCGCAGGAGACACATCCATGGAAAATAAAACCAAAACGAGAAAAGACTTGCATCGGGAATATAAAGAGCGGGTTAAACCAGCGGGCGTTTACGCAGTCCGCAACCTGACCACTGGCAAGGTTCTGCTGGGTAGTAGCTTGAATCTGGAGGGCCCATTAAACCGGCATAAATTCATGCTGAAGATCGGCAGTCATCTCAACCCGGCTTTGCAAAAAGATTGGAACGAGTTCGGCCCGGATCAATTTGTGTTTGAAATCCTTGAAGAAGTGAAAATTCAGGACGACCCGACGTTTAATTTGGAGGATGAATTAACGCTACTGGAAATGATTTGGTTGGAAAAACTGCAACCTGATAAAAACGGCTACAACCTCAACGCGCGGATTCGAGAAGCATGAGCGACGAACTGCTCCTCTTTTTCAAAGCTCTGGCGGATGCCAACCGGCTCAAACTGGTTGGCTTGCTGAGTCAGCAGGCGTATAGCGTGGAGGAGTTGGCCGCTTTATTAAACTTGAAACCCTCCACTGTGTCGCATCATTTGGCCAAGCTGGCGCAAGCGGGGCTGGTGCGCGCGCGCGCCGAGAGTTATTACACCGTTTACGCGTTGGATGAAAAAGCGCTGGAGGCTAAATCCAAAAGTTTGCTGGCGCGGGAAAGCCTTTCAGCTTCCGCCGCTGGAATTGACCTGGACGCGTATGATCGCAAGGCGCTTCAAGCCTATACGCGCAAAGACGGCAGTTTGAAAAGCCTGCCGCTCCAAAGGAAAAAATTTAACGTGATTTTGCGTTACATCCTTCCGGCTTTTGAATTGCATAAAAAATATAGCGAGAAAAAAGTAAATGAAATTTTGAGCGCTTATCATGCCGATACGGCCGCGTTACGTCGGGGAATGATCGAGGCCGGGTTAATGAAACGCGAGGGCGGCGGGGGAGCGTATTGGCGCGAAGAATAAAAACGCGCAGGCTTAACTGGAGCGTTTGGTTTGCAGTTGAAAAACGTCAGCGCCGCTTAGCGCGTTGGTCAGCGGAGCGCTTTCCAAGCGCATCACTTTGCTGTTGGCAAAGAAGCCAAACTCAAACTCGGTCAGGTCGCCCGCTTTTTTACCGGGGATGGGCATGAGCCGCGCCGTGAGCGGTTTATTTAAGCGCAAAGCCAGAACTGATAAATCCAGCAAAAGCGGGGCCATTTCAGCGGCGGTAGTATCGCCAGCCAGCGGAAGGGTGTCCAACCCGGTTCCGCAGACGGCGGAATACAGCAAAATATCTTTGACGCTGAGCGTGCCTTCCGCCGCGCGTTTGGCCAAAACCGCATCTTCCAAAACCGGTTGCATAAATCCGTTAAAACCAACGTGTGGAAAGTAGGCGCGTTCCAGCGCTTCGGTCAAAATTCCGGCCGCGGCCAACGAGCCATGCAGTCCAATTTTCGGTACGCCCATTTTTTCAACGGCAGTTCCCAAGGAATGCGCGTCGTCTGGAAAAGGCGCGAGCGAAAAATCGAGGCCCAGAAATTGCACGTCGGATAATGCCTGACGGGCAATTTTCGTCAAAGCCTGGCCGTGATGTTCAATCGCGGCAATTAAATTTCTGCGCCCAACTTCCAGTTGATCCGTCTGCTCAAAGGCTTGCACGGCCAAATCGGCGGCTTCGAGCGCCAATGCAAACGCTGGTTCGTTTTCATTCCAATACGCGGCGGGAAAGAACGGCGCGCGGGCTTTAACGTTGGCCAGCGCCGCGAAACGCAAATTAGCAAACCCGTTGGGCAGGAGCGTGGACGTTTTTTGAATCACTTCTGCGCAGGCTTGAATCGCCGCCAGCGAAATGCCCGATTCTTTGTTGGACATTTCTCCGCCGAAAAAAATATTTTCGACTGCAGAGAGCGCTTCGGGGATGACTTGATAACTTTTAGGGAATTGAATTAACGCCGGGCCCAGCGCGGCATACGCCACCCCAATCTGCTGTAACATCCCAGACATTTCCTGCGCGAGGAGCGGCGTCTCTTCGAGTTTGCCGTTGGTTAATTTTGGAAATGGAATCGTGGCCAGCCGCGTGGTTTGAACTTCGTATCCGGCGGCCTGAAAAGCGGCGGAGGACTTGGCTAAAAATTCCCCCGCTGTGCGCAATTTACTTTCATTGAGCGGCCAGCCGGGATTCAGAAAATACGTGATGGAACGAATCTTCATGGCGCCTCCATGCCCCTTAAAGAACGGTTACCTCGCCTTACGCGCCCTCACCCTAACCCTCTCCCAAAGGGAGAGGGGACTCCCTTCTCCGCCGGGAGAAGGGCTGGGGATGAGGGAGAATTTACGAATTTTCGCAAAACTGCGCAAAGCGAACGTCAAGTTACCAAAAACTGAAACCAGCCCAACCGGCAAACCAGACGTGTAGGGCTTCGTAAAATTGTAAACCCAAAAGGCCAATCAGCGCTCCGAGGATGGCGCCGGCCAGAATATCTGAAAGGTAATGCACGCCCATGGCCACGCGGGCTAAAGCCACCAGCGGAGCCCAAACCCAAAGGAGCAGGGCCAGCCATCCCGGCGCCAGAGCCGTGGCCACTACCGCAATCAGAAAGGCGCGGGCGGCGTGTCCAGATGGAAAGGAGTGCGGGTCGGTGTTGCGATAAATCCCGCCCCATTCGCCTTCCGGCCGTTTGCGTTTGACTAAAAATTTTATGCCTAGCACAACTACCGCCAAGCCGCCCAGCCCAATGAATTCGACGGTTTCCCATTCTTTCCAATAGGCGTCGCTGAAAAACCAGGCGAGGAGGAGGGCGGCGGCCCAAAACCACGAGTCGCCGGAGTGCGCGAAGAAGACGGCGATGGTACGCAACAGGCCCGGCTTTTCCGCCACGCGAAGTTGGTCGGAAAGTCGGGCATCCAGTTTGAGCAGAGACTGAAAACTCATCGTTTCTTTGGTTTCGCTTTTGAGGTTGCGGCTTTTTTGATGGTTTTGGCGGGCGCGGCTTTTGGAGTGGAGGCGGGCTTTTTCTTGAGTTGTTTGGCGAGGTCGGCGCGCAGGATTTCAAGCTGATGCGGTTTGTCCACATCCATGCAGGGTTCGGCGTGATCCCAGAGGATTGCGCGGCCTTTCACGCCGATGCGCTCGGAGGCGCGTTGGACGAGTTCTTCCAGCGTGAATTGTTTTCGCCATAACCGGTAGAGCGTCCCCCAGCCGATGACGGCGGCCTGACGCAGGGGGCTTTTGCGATTGCCGATCAGCGCTTCCCAGGTGTCGAGGTGTTGCGTAACCTGGTTGACGTGGATGATGTTCACGTCTGCGCCGCAAACTTCCATGTCGCTGAGTTGGGTATAGGTGCGGTTGGAAGTGGGGAAGCGGGCTTCCATCACTTCGCGCGGGCAAACCCCGTAGTAAATTTCATCTTTGGTTTGCATGGCGGTTTCAACCAGCCAGTCCACCATTTCACCTTTGAGCGTGGGAACGTCGGAGGAGACGATGAGGACGTGTTGATTTTTGGGGTGCAGTTCCACCGCTTTGCCCACTCCGGCGACGATGTTGGCGAGCATCCGCCCTTGATTGGAAAGATAGTACAGCGGCTTTTTGGAAGTTAATCCGCTTTTGGCGGAAAGCCCAATGACGATGATGTTTTCCACTTGTTGGGAGGCATTGAGCGCGTCCAAGACCCATTGAATCATGGGCTTTCCGGCGAGGTCAATCAAGGCTTTTGAACTGCCGTTGGAATAGGCGTAAAGCGGGTCTTTGGGTTGCGGAATTCCGCCGGCGGTTACGATGGCGTCCATAAAAAATACTCCTAAAAATTAAATTGGCTTGTTGAAGTTTCTACGAGAACGAAATTAGTTGAGTTCCTGAAGTTGAGGTTCAAAGCCGAGTTGGTCAATCATTTCGTTTAACTCTTCCCAGGTTAGCGCGCGGCCTTTTCCGGCCAGCGCCACCAGCGCGGCTTCCATCATATTCGTGCCGAAAGAGCGGCCGTCCATCACCGGCGTGGTGGTGATTAAATATTTGACGCCGCATTTTTTGAAGAAGGCCACGTCTTCTGGCGTGGTGGTGTTGGTGACGACCACCTTGCCCTGCATGTTGAAGGGCATGTGGCGCTTGACGTATAAACAATCACCGGCGATGACGGTGGCCCACTCGTACCAGTTTTGATATTTGGGCTTGTGTTCGTTTTGTTTTTCGCCGGTGGGGTACAGCCATTCAAATGGAAAGCGCGTGACGATGGGGATTAAGATTGCGGCGAGCCTTTTCAGCCCGTTCATACTGCGGACTGGAATTGGAACGTCCAAAGCGAACATCAGGTCGCAGAAGACGGTTTCGTACCCGGCCTCGGCGAAGGATTTGGAAAGCCCCCAGCGGTCCACGCCGACCGTGACCATGACTTTGCGTCCGCGTTGATTGATGTACTCGCCGATTTTTTTATCGAGGAATCCTGGCGCACGATTTTCGAGCGTGTTTTTTAATCCGCCGCCATCCACGACCGGAGTCTTTTTGATGTAGCGGATTAATTTTTGAACGGAATGAAAGGGATAAAACTTGCCTTCGACAATCGCGCCTAAATCTGCGCCGCCCACGCCAAAGGCGTCCACTGTGCCGTCCAGTTCTTTATATTTTTCGGCGGCGGCTTCCATATCGCCATCTGTGCCAATGCGTTCGATGCTGACTTTTTCGCCGAGCAAGGTGACTTCCACCGCCTTGTTGCGTTTGGACGATCCAATGCTTACGCTGACTGCTCGTTTCATAAAGAGAACTCCTTGGGTGAAAAATAAATTGATTTATATCACGAATTGAGAAGCGGGTCCGGTCTGAAGCGTGAAGAAGAATGTGGAGCCTTTTTGCGCTTCGCTCGTGACCCAAATTTGGCCGTTATGAACTTCAATAATCCGCTTCACGATGGTCAACCCAATGCCGGTGCCTTCGGTTTCTGAATCCAACTTGTTGAACAGCCCAAAAATACGATCCAGGTGTTTGGCTTCAATGCCGATGCCGTTATCGCGGATGAAGAAGATGGGTTTGCCTTCCAGTGCGCCTTCGTGCCCAATTTCGATCAGCGGGTTGGGCGTTGCGCCCATAAACTTGGCGGCGTTGTCCACAATGTTTTGGACGACCTCCACCAGTCGCTTTCGGTCTCCGTAGACGGTGGGCAGGTCGGGCTGGATTTGCACCTTGGCCTTCACGCTTTGCAAGCGCCCGTGGACGAGTTCCAGCGCTTCGTTAACAATCTCTTCAAACGCAATGTATTCCAGCACGTTGACCACGCGCCCCACGCGCGAGAGTTCCAGCAGTTCATTTAATAACGTTTGCATTTTTTCGGTGGCGTCTGAAATGCGTTTCACGTCGTTTTGCAGGCGGGCTTTATTTCCGCTGGCGGCGTCTTGTTCCAGAAAGCCCAAAAAGCCGCGAATGGTGATGAGCGGAGATTTTAGGTCGTGTGAGACGGTATAGGTGAAGCGCTCCAATTCCGCGTTTTTATTTTCCAATTCGCGAATCAGGTTCTCACGATCGGTTTCCACCCATTTTCTCTGGCTAATGTCGCGCACCATCATCATTACGGTCGTGGCGGAGATGGGCACGACGCGCGCTTCAAAAAATTGCACTTCTTCGCCGGGCGGCATTCCATATTCAAAGGCATGCAGTTGTTGCGCGGCGAGCGCGCGCTCCACCGCAAACATGGTTTGCAGGGAGATGGAGACCGGGAAGAGGTCGCGGATGTTGTGGCCGAGAAAATCCTCGGGCGGCATGAGCGGCTGAATTTCGGATGAGGGGATGAAACCGGTGAGCGTGCAGTTTTGATCAATTTCCAAAATCATATCGGGAAGCGCGCTGAAGATCGCGCTCATGCGGGCTTCATTTTCCCGAAGCGCCTGTTCAGCCTCCCTTTGCGCGGTCACGTCATGGAACATGGAGAGGACGCAGGCCTGACCGTTCACTTCGATTAGCTCGTAGAGCGCGATGGCGGATTTGCGTTCGTTGGTTGAGGTGGTGAATTGATAATCCGGGTCGTAGATGGAATGCTGAATTTTGATGCGTTCAATGAATCCCTGATGTTCTTCCAGGTCGCTCCAGGCGTCCAGCGTCTCCAGCGTTTGGCCGAGGGCGGTTTCGCGGTCGAAGCCGCTCAACATCCAGTAGGCGTGATTGGCATCCAGCAGGCGGTCGTCTTTCAGGGTGGTGATGCAAATGGCAATTGGACTGGCCTGAAAGACTTTCCTAAAGCGTTCTTCGCTGGCGCGTAAGGCGGTTTCAATGTTTCGGCGCTCTCGGATTTCGGCCTGAGTCTGCTCGTCCAGTTTGGCGCTGTGGATGGCCAGCGAGGCCAACGCGGCGAATTTTTCCATGAAGACGACTTGTTGCGGCGTAAATTTGCGTTTCTCGTCCAAATAAGAGAAGCCAAGCGTGCCGATCGTCGTTTCGTTGACTTTGAGTGGGACGACCAGCATGGCCATGAAGCCGCCGCGAATGTATGCAGGTTGCGATTTTTTCCAGGTTTGGTAATTATTAATCAGAAGCGATTGGCCGGTTTCGCAAACGGTCCCCGTGATGCCCGCGCCTTTTTGTAAATAGGAACCGTTGAAGGGTTCATACGCGCCAATCCCATGTTCCTGTTTAATCGTCACCTGATCGGGCAGGATAAAATCAATTGAGCCATGTTTGGTTTCGAGCATGGCGCAAGCCTGAACGAGGATCGAGTCGAGCAGGGGCATTAACTCATTGCGATTTAATAGGCCCAGTGCGGTATTGTGCAGGGCGGTGAGATAATCCGTTTGTTTTTGTAATTTTTCTTCGGCCCGCAGGCGTTCGGTTAGTTCCACGCGTGCGGCTTTTAACGTCCTCTGCCAGCCGCTGATCAGAAGGTAAATGAGGGCGCAAATGAGGATGAAGACGCCGCTTAAGTCGGCGGCAAAACCAAATGGATTGGCATGGTAGGGAGTCTGTGGGTTGGATTGGTCGGCAAAGGCGAAAGCCCAAATGGAAATCAGGCTGAGCCCTGCCGCGATGAAGAAGTTCCGCCAGCCCAGCAAAAAACTGGCCAACAAAATGACGATGAGATAGCCGAGGATGGCCACGTCGCGCAGACCGTCTGCATACCAGGCCAGCGCTGTGATGATGGCCCAAGCGCTGTAAACGATGAAGTAACTGGCGGGTTTTATATATCCCCAACGAAGCGCCACCTGAACGATTAAGATGACGATCGTCAACCCGAAGATTAGTAACAGCGGCGTGGGCGATTTATCAGTTTTCAAAAGGAGACGGACGGGAATTAAAACTAAAAGAACGCTGAGCGCGATCCATGAAAAACTGGTCATAAACTGCGCGGTGCGTGTTCTTTCTTCATCCTCAAACACGGGATGAACAAACCAACGCCTGATTCGGTTGAGCATTGAATGAATTATAAAGCGCTCCATTTATTGTGAATATCCCCATGAAGCGCAGGGAAGCAGGGGTACAATAGGCAAAATATTGCTTTTGGAGGAAAAATGTCAGTTACAGGTTTTCGTAAAGAAAAAGATTCGCTGGGCGAGCTCAACGTTCCCGCCGAGGTACTCTACGGCGTGCAAACTCAACGGGCCGTGGAGAACTTCCCGATTAGCGGGTTGAAGCCTTGGCGGGCCTTTGTCTGGTCCATTGCTTTGGTGAAGCGCTCGGCGGCTCTGGTGAATTTTGAGTTGGGGCTGTTCAACGACCGCGAAGTGGACGGAAAGAAATTTACCGCCAAACAACTGGCGGAAGCGATTGCCCAGGCCGGGGCAGAGATTATGCAAGGCCAATGGAACGATCAATTTGTGGTGGAGCCTTTTCAGGCCGGGGCGGGGACGAGTCACAACATGAACGCCAATGAGGTGATGGCCAATCGCGCCACCCAAATTTTAGGCGGCCAACTCGGCCAATATTACGTTCACCCCAACGATCACGTCAACATGGCCCAATCCACCAACGACACCATCCCCACCGCGATTCGGCTGGGCGCGTTGTGGCGGCTGGAGGAATTGCTCGGCGCGTTGAAAAACCTGCAAACCGCGCTCGAAACCAAAGCGAAAGAGTTCGACCCCATCGTCAAGTCCGGGCGCACGCATTTGCAGGACGCAGTGCCGGTGCGTTTGGGGCAGGAGTTTGCCGCGTACGCCAAAGCCGTGGAGCGCGACATGGAGCGCATTCAACGCTCTGCCGAGGGGTTGCGTCGGCTGGGGATCGGCGGAACAGCCGTCGGGTCTGGGTTGAACGCGCACCCTGAATATCATCAAAAGATGGTCAAGAAAATCTCCGAATTAACCGGCATTCGATTAACTGAATCCGATAATTTATTTGAGTCCATGCAATCGCTGGCGGATGCGGCGGATTTTTCCGCTTCATTACGCACGCTGGCCATCACCTTGATTCGCATCGCCAACGATTTTCGCCTCCTCGCTTCGGGACCTTCGACCGGACTCGACGAAATTCGATTGCCCGCCGTTCAACCGGGTTCTTCCATTATGCCGGGCAAGGTGAATCCGGTGATGGCGGAAATGCTCGATCAGGCCATGTTCCATGTGGTGGGTTGTGATACGACCATCGCGCTGGCCGCGCAGGCTGGGCAGTTGGAATTGAACGTGATGATGCCCATTTTGGGCCACAACTTGTTTGAGATGATGCAGGTGATCATTGGTTCGGTGAACGCTTTTACGGAACGCGCGGTTAAGGGGCTGACGGCCAATCAGGAAAAGGCGGAAGGCTGGCTGGAGAAAAACGCGATTGTGGTCACGGCTCTCAACCCGGTCATCGGTTACTCGCAGGGCGCGGCTTTGGTGAAGGAAGCGCTCGCGCAAAACGCTTCGATTAAGGAATTGGCGGTGGCCAAAGCCAACGCCGGAAAGTTGACCCACCGCGACGAAGAACGCCCGGTCACGGCGGACGAGATCGAATCCGCTTTGAGCGATTTACGCAAACTGACGGAGGGTGGCATCTCTGGCGTTTCTGGCGGGGGGTAAAACGGCGTGTGTCTTAGCTGACTTGACTACCAAGCGGCGTGGATTCGGATTGAGAATAGAAAAATCCGAATCCACGCCGCAAAATATTTTAAGCGAACCGCATTAAATTTTAGGCTTTAACCAGTTCTTCAGTTTTACGATAAGCAGGAGAATACGCTTTGATTTTCAGCATGGCTTCATGATCGTAGACTTTTTCGCCACAAATTGGACAATCATAAAACCCAACTTTTGGAACGGTGTACGTTTGACCTTTGTAGGTACGAGTGACATCGCGCACTACTCGTTTAATTTTGTCACTGCCACAGGTTGGGCAAAATTTGACTTGAAATTTGACGCTCATGGTTATATCGCTTTTTTTGAGGAAATCAAGAAATAATAAGTTTCAATGCCTGCTTCTTGAATCAGTTTTCCTTTGCTATAAATCATCAAACCCTCGAGATTTGTGCTTTGAATAATGTGCAAATACTCTCTGGTTTGTTGGCGGAAAGGGCTGGTGGAGCGGATGGTCTTATAAATTGCGACTGCGTTTACAATCGACTCCACAATATCCAATTCTGTTAAACCGTCCGCTTCCAATTCCAAACTGGCTTTTTCGCTAAAGGCATAATGTCCTGCAAGGATGGCTCTTTTGATTCGGACGAGCGTTTCACTCATACGTTTAAGTATAGCACAGACATTTTTGCTGACTTTGGCTCTATGAAGCCATCCAAATAACCGCCAAAAAAACTGCCCTGCAATTTTGCAGGGCAGTTTTTTATTTAGGCTTCGTAGTCGCCGGGGTCTTCCTCCACAGCGAGGAGGGGTTCTTCAGCGGGCTTTTTATCCAGGAATTGCAGGGTTTGGGCGACGACTTTGGTGAAGTATTTCGTCTCGCCCTTGTCTTCGTATTTGTCGGTTTTGATTCGACCTTCCACGAAAGCCAAACTGCCTTTTTTTAGATATTCCTGACAAACTTCGCCCAGCCGCCCCCAGGCCTCAATGTTGACCCACTCGGTACTTTCCTGGCTGGTTCCGTTTTTGTCTTTCCAGCGCTGGCTGACCGCCAAACTGAAATGACAAACTTTTTTGCCGGTGGGGGTGAACTTGCTTTCGGGGTCTTTGCCCAAACGACCAATCAACTGCACGCGGTTTAGTGTAGGCATGGCGACCCCGCTTGGGTTTCAAGGCTTTTAGATGACAGTGTCCGTTTCATAAAATAGTCTCCTTTTGAATCTAAAAGAACGGTATGGATGGAGCGCGCGCTCCAATTTTAGAGCCAGGCAGGGTTATACTTGCTTTTAGCTGGCATTCTCCGAACTGGTTTCGGCGGAACTCGCGGCAGGCTGAACTTTCTTCAGCACCAACATGCCGGTTTTCATCTCTACCACGTTGTAACCGGCGGGGACGGCGTCCAGCGCGCCAGCTTTCACTTCCTTCGAGAAGAAGAACATTCTTCCGTTGGAGTGCAGGTAGTAGGTGGTGCCTTTGGAATTGGTGTGTGCGTATGCCATTTTTTTCTCCTTAAAATCTAAATGATAGTAAAAGTGTAGAACAAAGTTTCTAGCCTGTCAAGCCCCTAAACTAGGAGATTCGGATGAAAACGATAATTGGTCTGGATGAATTTCGGCTGGCGCGCCGCGCCCTTCACGGGACGGTGGGTCTGGTCCCGACGATGGGCTATCTCCACGAAGGGCATCTTTCGCTCCTCCGCCGGGCCAAAGCGGAATGCCAAAACGTCATTCTCACCATCTTCGTCAACCCCACGCAGTTTGGCGCCAACGAAGACCTCTCCAAATATCCGCGCGACCTGAAGCGCGACCTGGCTTTGGTGGAGCCTTTGGGCGTGGATTTGGTCTGGACGCCCACAGCGGAGGAAATGTATCCGTCTGGCTACCAAACCTGGGTGGCGGTGGAGGCGTTGACGAAAAAGTTGGAGGGCGCCATGCGCCCCAGTCACTTTCAGGGCGTAACGACGGTGGTGGCCAAGCTCTTTAATCTCACCCAGCCAGACAAGGCGTACTTTGGCCAAAAGGACGCGCAACAAGCGACCGTCATCCGTCAAATGGTTCGGGATTTGAACTTTCCGCTCGAAGTGGCAGTTTGCCCGATTGTGCGCGAGGCGGACGGGTTGGCGCTGTCGAGCCGTAATAAATATTTGGAAGGGGCCGACCGGCAGGCGGCGTTGGTCTTATTCCACGCTTTGAATGCGGCGCAAGAGTTGTATGCGCATGGCGAACGCCACGCCGAAATGCTCCGGCTGAAGATGAAGGAAATCATCAAGGCCGAGCGGCGCGCGCAAATGCAATACGTCTCCTGCGCGGATATGGATACGCTGGAAGAGTTGGACTTAATTAAAGGAAAGGCTTTGCTTTCTTTGGCGGTCTTCATTGGGCAGACGCGCCTGATTGATAATTTTATTTTGGGATAAATGATGAAAAGAAAGTTTCATGGGCTGTATTATTTCAGGCTGATTTCTACTGTCGTAATTTTGCTAAGCGTTTCATTGTCTTTTGCGACGATTTATTCTGTAGATCAATGGACTCAATCCATGCTTCACCCAAAGAGAATTCCGGTGACTGGAGATTGGCTCCGCAAGGAAGAGATTCTCTATCAGGAAATTACGCTCACAACCAAAGACGGTATTTCACTTGCGGCTTGGTACACGCCCCCTGAAAATGGCGCAGTGATTTTAGTGGCGCATGGTTATAACGATAACCGCCCGGAAAATATATATGCCATGCTGGCCGGGAATGGATACGGCGTTTTAGCCTGGGATTTTCGCGCGCATGGCGAAAGCGGCGGCGAAATATCCACGCTTGGGTCTTTGGAACAGTTGGATGTGGAAGCCGCCCTTGAGTATGCCCTGCTTCAAAAAAGCGTTGAGCGCGTAGGGGCCTGGGGCGGCTCGATGGGAGCGGCCACGATCCTTTTGACGGCAGTCCGCCGACCCGAGATTGAGGCGGTCGTTGCCGATAGCGCTTTTGCGTCGCTTGAAATTGTGCTCCGAAAAAGTATGCCTTACGATTTTCTATTTCCGCTGGTGGCGGCGTCTGGCGAATATCACGCCGGCGTAGACCTTCGCAAGATTAGCCCCGTGAGCGAAATTGAAAAAATTAGTCCGCGGGCCGTATTTATTATTGACGGCTGGGACGGAAGCGCCAAAGCGGCAAGTTTTCCCTATCTTTTATACAATGCGGCAAATGAGCCAAAAGAAATTTGGACAGAAGCGGGCATTCCGCATTTGGGAATGCTGGCAAATAACCCTAAAAAATATCAAAGACAAGTGATCAATTTTTTTAATCAATATTTATTGGGAGAATGAATACAAAAAATAAAGACGCAGGCGCTAAAAATACCTGGCGCTTGCGTCTTTATCCATGTAGCCGGTTTCGTTTTAAACCTGTTCGTAATGTTGCACCGGCACCACAAATAGCGTGGCGCGCTTCTCTGCGCCTTTGGGGGGCAGGGCCGCGCGCATCACCTGAATGGCCGCGTCCACTTGCGTATCGTTCACGCCCATCAGCATCGTCACCACGCCGCTTCGTAAAAAGCCGCCCGTGGAAGAAACGCGCGTCACCCGATAATTTTCGGCAGTCAGCGCCTGCGTCAGGATGTCGGCGTCGTGGTCTTTAACAATCACAATGATCATTTTCATGTTCTCTTCTCCTAAAATTGTTCAAACCGATCCACCGGCAGGGCAAAGACAATTGCGCCGCCCACCGTCACGGGTACGGGAGCGGGCATGGGCGTTAATGCGCCTTCCAACGGGAGAGTCATATATTCGATGCGGCGTTTACAAGTCTCTTGCAAGGCAACGAGGGCTTCCAATTCTTTTTCTTGAGGCAGGCCAATCAGCAACGTCATGTTTCGGCGGCCAAGGAACCCGCCCGCGCTGGATAAATAAGTGACCGGCGCGCCAATTTCTTTTAAAGCTCTGGTGGCCGCGTCCAAATCCTGGTCTTGAACGACGGCGACTAAAAGATAATGAACTGGTCTGGGGGCATTCATCTCTCTTCTCCTTTGAATAAAATCTTTGGACGCAAACCCGCTTCAGACTTAACGGAAAACGGCCTGAGCCTTCGAGAAGCGTTTTCTCACTTTGATATTATCAGAACTCTGGCGATGCTTCAACCTTTGAAATGGGCCTGCTTAAAATCAGATAGCCCACGCCGCCCGCGCAAAGCGAGCCAAGTAAAATGCTGATTTTAGAACTTTGAATTAAGCCCGGGTCGTTGAAGGCCAGCAAGGTGATGAAGATGGACATGGTGAAGCCAATGCCGCCCAAAAAGCCCGCGCCGAGAATCTGCCGCCAACGGATTTCCGCGGGGAGTTGTGAGAGGCCAAACTTCACCGCCAAAAAGCTGGCGCCAAAGATGCCCAGCGGCTTGCCGAAGATTAAACCGGCGAGGATACCCAAGCTATTTGAGGCCCTTAACCCTGCGAGCCAATTTGAATCCAGACGGATGCCGGTGTTGGCAAAGACGAAAATTGGCACAATCAGAAACGCGACTGGCTTGTGTAGGAAATGTTGTAAACGATAAGAGGTTGAATCTTTGGCGCCATTTTCAAAGGGGAGGGCAAAGGCCAGCAGGACGCCCGCCAACGTGGCATGAACGCCAGATTTGAGCATAAAGTACCACATCACAACGCCGGGGACTAAGTAAAATGCCAGGCCTTTTACGCCGCGCCGATTCAGAATCAGCAGGCCGCCGTAAATTCCCACTGCCAAGAGGAAATACCATAATGAGAAATCGCTGGTGTAAAACAAGGCGATGATCAGAATTGCGCCGAGGTCGTCTATGATGGCCAGCGCGGTGAGGAAAATTTTCAGCGAAACGGGAACTTTCTTTCCCAACAGGGCCAAAGCGCCGAGGGCAAAGGCAATATCCGTAGCCACTGGAATCCCCGTGCCGGATTGTGTCACGCTCCCGTGATTGAACAGAAAATGAAAGAGCGCCGGAGCGGCCATGCCGCCCAGCGCGGCGAAGATCGGCAGGGAGGCGCTTTTCCAGTCGGACAGTTCGCCGATATAGAGTTCCCGCTCAATCTCCAGCCCAATCAGCAGAAAGAAGATGGTCATCAACCCATCGTTGACCCAATACTCCAACCCGTGTTTGAGATGCAAGCCGCCCAGTTCAAAGCCGACTTCAATCTGCCAGAAGTGGAGAAAGGCCTTTCCGAAGATGGAATTGGCAATCAGTATGGAAATCAGCGTGCAGAAAAGCAGGAGGATGCCTGAGGCTTGTTCGCTGTTCAAAAACTCAACGAAGAGTTTGGTTAATTTATGTTTCCTGATCATTGGCGGTTGAGATATTCCGGGACTTCAAGCATTGGCGGGCGTTCTTTTTCGGCGATCTCTTCAATATCGAGGAAGAAGCGCTCCTGCTCGTAGCGAATCATTTTCATCGTCTTATTAATATTTTCCAAAATACTGCGCCCGTATTTATTTTCCAGTTTGCGAATCACGGCCTGGATGATGGCGAAGGACATTTTGCTCAACGCTTCCAGCGGCTGGTTGTGATGGACGCGCTCCTGCAGATCCACCTGGGCGATGGAAGCCAGCCCAAACTGGTCGAGCATGTCAATCAACAGGCCGATTTCCACGCCATAGCCGGAGAAGAAGGGCAGGCGTTCCAACGCGCGCCGCCGCCCGCCATATTCGCCGGAGAGCGGTTGCACCATGCCGGAAAGTTCCGGGTAAAAAAGGTTGAGCAATGGGCGCGCAGTTAATTCGGTGACGCGCCCGCCGCTTCCGGCTTGCATTTTGTTGCCCACTCTCAACGGGCGGCGGTAAAAGCCTTTGACGAAATCCACCTTCGGCTGAAGCAGGAGCGGCCCGATCAACCCATACACAAAACGCGGATGGATGTTCACAATATCGGTATCAATCCAAATCACGATGTCCCCGGTGGTGCAATACAAGCTTTTCCACAACGCTTCGCCTTTGCCTTTGCGCGCGCCGTATTGCGCCAGCGTCTTTTGGTGAATGTGAACCGGCACGCCCAGTTTTTGGGCGATCTTGCGCGTGTTGTCGCTGGAATTGGAATCGATCAACACAATTTCATCCAACAACGGCACGCGCGTCATCAGCGCGCTTTTGACGGTTTTGATCACCGTGCCAACGGTCTCTTCTTCGTTCAACGCCGGTAACGCCAGGCTGATGCTGACGCCCTGTTTTTGTTTGAGAGCAAGCAAATATTTTAAATCGGAAAATTCTTCGGCGTGAAAGGTGTTTTCGGCAAACCATTTATCCACCAGCACAGAAATGGTGTGCTGACCGGCTTCTTCGCTGGCGGGGTTGACTTCGTGCGGGATTTTCGTCTTGACCAGCAGAACGCCCCTTTGACTTTCGCCCAGCAGGGCCTCCGCCACCCGCCCAATGGACGAAACTTCATTCTCCGGCCGGGCAGATGCGCCCATAATCACCAGATCGTAATTTTTGGCGGTTTCGGTAATCACAGTGAGCGGGTCTTCGGTGACGATTTCCTCGCGCTGAATTTCCGGTAAATTCTTTAACACATAATCCACGCCTTTGAAGGCCACATCCTGAGCTTTCGTGAGCGCGCTGGGGAAGAGGTGCAACGAGGAAAGTTGGGCCTTTCTGGAGTTGTAAATGGATAACGCAATCCGCAAACTTAAATTGGCATGTGGCCCGCCGCGAATGGGGAGCAGAATATTTTTGATCTCGGCGCCGACGTATTGATTCACAATCGCGATGTTGCACGGCGCCTGCGAGAGAACCTCCGCCAGCGAAATGCCCAAGCCCGTAAAGTGGCTGGGATATTCCAGCAGGAGCAAATCTATGTTTTCCCGTTTAACGGCGTTGGTTAACTCCGCCCAGGAATTGTGCGAGACATGAACCTGCGCCCACTTGTCGCCGCGTTTTACTTTGTAGAGTTGTTTCAGCGTCTGGCGTAGTTTTCTGGCTTCCATGGCCGCCGCGCTCAAGGATTGTTCCTCAGGGACGTGGATGAAACCGGTGAGCAAAATGTTTTCTTCCCCGGCAATTGCCGAGGCGGCGCGCAGGGCGGAACCCTGGTCCACGTTGTGCAGAACCGGCACGAGCATTTTGGGAATGTAAATATTTTTTGAAATTGAATACATCGAAAACTCCTGTCTACCCTGTCAGCAGGGCTTCAATTTGGGTTTGGTAAACGCCGGCCCAGGTGAACCTTTCGCGCACTTCTGTTTTTAATTTGAAAGTCGGGCTGGCTAGAAAATAATCTGTAATCCGTTGGGCAATGGCATTGGGGGATTCGTCTAACGCGAAATAATGTGCCGACGCTCCGCCGAGTTTTTTGAGCGGCGGAATATCCGAACAAAAGATGGGCAGGTTGGACAGGCCGGCTTCCAACATCGGAATTCCAAAACCTTCTTCCAGGCTGGGAAATAAAAGCCCGTCCGCCAGCCGATAGAAATCAGCGATGACTGCGTCGGGGATGAATTGTTCCGTATGCTCGGCAAGGAAGTGCGCCGCGTCATGCAATTTTAATTCTGCGCGCAGGGCGAGTAACCGCTCAAAATAATTCAAATTGGCCGGGTTGTGCGGCCCCAGCGGGCCAGTGACCACCAATTGCGCTTTTGGAAAATTACGCTTTATTTCCGCCAGAATGCGTAACGCAAACTCAATATTTTTGCGCGAAGTGATTCGCACTGGCAGAAGGAAAAGCGGGCTGGCTTTGAGCAAATCCAGAAGTTCTACGAACTGATGGGTTTGCGCCTCTAATTTGAAAAACTTTTCCACATCCACGCCGTTGGAGATGATCTGAATCTGCGCTTTGGGAATCTGCATCAACGTGGAAAGTTCCTCCGCCCGCGCTTCCGAGATCGTGACTTGGACCGCTCCCGGCCAGGCGGTTTTTAACAACGCCCACGGGAACCCGGCGTGCAATTCGTTTTGGTAGCGCGGAGTCGTCCAGGCCAGGTCGTGATGCCAGAGGATTAATTTCAAACCCGGATTTTTTTTGCTTAGGTTAAATAAGGCCGCTGTCAGCGCCAGGTTTTTATTTAAGGAGCAGACGTTATGCGCGATCAAAATTTCAGTCGCGGCTAATGCGGGTTGTAATTCGTTTTCGATGCGTTGAACCAGTTCCGCAAATGTAGGCGAGACCACGCCTGCGTCCAATTCTTTTTTGACGGCCAGAATTTCGGGATGACGCGAATCTACGAGGTCAATCCGTTGAAGCGGAATCTTTTCGCTCCAGGCGGCGCCGCGCCCGGCGATGACCTGCGTGGCATGTCCATGCCGCGCCATCAAATTGGCCTGATGTTCCAAAACGCTTTCCACTCCGCCCACAATCGGCGGCGCCGAATAATGTAATAAAGTGATATTCATTCATGTTTCTCCTTCTACGTTCCGCCCCTGAAGCGCATTGAAAATTGTACCGCATAAAATTTTGGCGTAAAAAAACCGCGCCTGTTTCAAAAACAGACGCGGTTACATTTCCAGCTACCCGACACCTTTCTTTTGGGACGCGGATTTACGCAGAAAACGCGGATATTTCCAAGCTTTCAATTAAAAACTCACCTTATGCAGTTTTGCGAAAATTCGTAAATTCTCCATCACCCTAACCCTCTACCCTAACGGGCACATGTCCCAAAGGGTGTGGGGTAGGGTGAGGGCGCGTAAGGTGAGTTAAAAAGATAATTTTTCCGCGTCCAATTTTATAACCCTACAATACAGGGCGCTTCGTCTTTCACCAGCGCGCTTTCCCCGTTGATAAACGTGACCGTGGTTTGTTCCGCGCCGCGCACAATCGTAAGCCCTTTATATTTAATCGTCACCGGCCAGGGATAATGATTTTTACCTTCCAGCTTCACCCGCGTGGGCGAAAGGATCGTCACGCCGAGAGTCTGCATAAATAACCCAACCGGCGCAAAGCCTTGCAGGGCGTTGCGCTCGCCAATGCCCGCGCCGCTTTCCGCGTGATAGCGCTGATAGAACGCATGACTCTGCTTTAGATTTTGAATGACCGCGTTCAGCATATGCACGGTCAAGCGCGTCGCTTCGGCGCGAAAGCCATGCGCGAGCAGACCTTCGCCAATCAGTTGATTCCACGGGAAATGCACGCTCATCGAAACGCTCTCCGCTTCCGGGTCGGGCGAGGCGGGGAGAGAAGGCATTCCAAACGGGCGGTCAAACCGATCCGCCGCCAGCAGGTTTCGCCCGATCAAAGCATGAACTTTTTGGCGATCTGGAATTTGCGCCCAAACCGGCAGGGCCAGCGTCAGGTCTTCGCCGGTGGTATCCACACTGCGGATGATGATTTTGTCTTTTTCTTCCAGCCCGCTGACGGTGATGCGCCCAATTCGCGTATAAACGCTTTGACTCGTAGCCACCAGCCCGCCCGCCCGCCATTGGAATTGATGACCGGGGATGATTTCCACCGCGCCTTTGGATTTGGTGAAGTACTCGCTGATTTCCACTTCCGGGCGCTTCGCGGCGGGACTTTGAGTCTGCACCTCGATCAACAAGCGAATCGGCGTCTCGGAGAGGAACTTGGGGCGCAAGCCGCCCGCGCCCTTGCGTTGGGCAATTACCTTGCCAGTTGAAACCAATCCGGTTTCGCGGTCGCGATAGGAATAAAAACTCTGGTTGGGATTCCAACTGGCTTCAATGGAAGCGCGTAATTTTTCCGCTTGCGCTTGAATAAGGCCGGTTTCGTCTTCGGGCTTTTCCAGCTTGCGGGAAATTTTTACAAGCGCCTGCGCTTCGCGATACAACAACGCTTCCAAAGCCGGGCTATGGACTAATGAAATATCCAGCCCTTGCGACCAGGGATGCCAAACGTCGAAGAGCGGGTTGTCGTCGAAGCCGGTTTGCAGGAGGTGATCCCATTCGGGAATCCCGTCGCGGTTGCGGTCATGCGCGGCGGAAAACCACGACCAGAAAAATTTAATCAGCTTGGGAAGCGCTTCTGCCAGAAAGTCGTCGTCTTGCGCGGCTTGAGCGTACTTCCAGGCCAGGCTGGCCAGCAGGGGAGCGGCGAGCAACTTTCCGCGTTGGGCGGCGAGGCCGGGTTTTCCATCAATCTCGCCGTCTTCGTTTTGCGTGGCGAGGAAGTTGAGCAGGAGATTCTTGGCGATGTGCGGCGCGCCGTGCAGGATGCTGGAAAGATAATAGGTTTCGATTAAGGATTGCCCATTCCAGGAAGGCGGGTAATCGGAGCCGTCGCCTTTGTGGGAAAAGCCGTTGTCCATTTGGCGGGCATGGACGAAAGACGGGTTGGGCAAATGTTCGTTTCCGGAGAAGAATAAGGCGTGTGCGGCTTTCTGGCTAAAGGCCAAGGCCGCGTCCCAGTCTGCGTCGCCGGTGTGAATTTCCAACTCTTCGGAGGCTTCGAGCATTTCGATGCGCGTGAGTTCCGCTTCCCAGCCGCGGGCGGCGGTTTTACGGGCCAGTTCAAACGCTTCGGGAATCGTGTCGAGCGCGGCTTCAGCGAAGGCGATGGTCCGGGTGGAACCAGGCCCAAGTTCGAGGTCCACCAGAAGCGAGGGATAGGGCCCGGGGCCGTGGGCGGGGCCGCCGGTCATAAAGATCACCGGCGCAAGGCCGCTGGTTTGTCCGGCCAGGATGTTGACCAATTGTTGTTGCGTAGGGATGAGGGATTGGCCATCCAACGGGCTGAGTTGGGCGCAGACTTCCAACTTGAGTTGGCGGGTGGCGTTGGTTTTGTTGGTCAGCGTCACGCGTCCGGCGATGGCGTGCGATTCGGGAATCCAAAAATCCACGGAGACGGCCAGGTTTTCAAAGGGAACCAATTGGAGCGTGAGGAAGTTTGGATGGAAGCGCCGCACGGATGGCGGGCTGACGAAAGCGCTGGGGTCGGCGAGGGTTTTGTCGCCTTCGCTAAAGCGCAGGAAAATGCGCATGGAACGGGCGCGCAGGCCGAAGGTCGTTTGGAGCGAGATTGCGGCCGGGTCCCCTGCATCCAGCCCAACTTCCCAAACCTGGTCGTTTGCATAATCTGGTTTGCAGAGGCGAGAATCTGCGGCTAAAGTGAGGTGAAGCGGGTCGCCAGAAGTTAAGGCCCAATCGCGCATGGCGCTTATTGTAAGGTCGAAATGATGGCTGGTCAAACGGGTATAATCTAGTTTAATAGTTGGCTAGTTTGCTGGTTTGCTAGTTAATCAACTGTTCAACGAATAAATTAGGAGACGATGATGGCTGGACTTTATTTTGAAGAATTTACAGTAGGGCAGACGGTTAAAACTTTATCGCGTACGGTGAGCGAAGACGCGATTTTCTCTTTTGCCGGGTTAACCGGCGACTATAACCAGATTCATACCGACGCGGAGTTTGCCAAATCCACCCAGTTTGGGCGGCGCATCGCCCACGGACTTTTAGGTTTGTCCATCGCCACCGGCTTAATCATGCGGACGGGCCTGCTCGAAGGCACGGTCTTGGCCTTCCGCGAAGTTCAAGAGTGGAAGTTTGTGAAGCCGATTTTTATTGGCGACACCATTCACGCCGTATTAACGGTGGCGGAAACCAAGGCTTTGCCGCGCATTGGCGCCGGAGCCTTGATTGCTTCGGTGGAGGTGTGCAATCAAACCGGCGAAGTTTTGCAAAAAGGCACGTTGAATTTATTGGTATTAAGCAAGCCGAAAGAATAGATCCCTGACTGACGCAGATCACCTTACGCAGTTTTGCGAAAATTCGTAAATTCTCCCTCACCCTAACCCTCTCCCAAAGGGAGAGGGGACTCCCTTCTCCAACGGGACGCGTGCCCGAAAGGGTAGAAGGGTTGGGGATGAGGGCGCGTAAGGCGAGTTACGCAGATCAAAATCTTTTGCCGCGAATTACGCAAATTTCGCTAATTTGTAAAAACAATTCGTATGAATGAGTGAAATTCGCGGCTTGGTCTTGGGGTTTTGTGTAACTCCTGCTGATTATGGATAATGTTGGATAACGGACAACTTATCGTGGATTGCCATAAAGAGAGAGAAGATGCCCACCGAAGAAGATAACGAAAGACGCCGCCGCCTGCTTCGCTCGGAAGAAGAAACTCAGGGAAACTATCAGCCGCGCCCGGTTGGGCCGCCCGCCGCAACCACCGCCAAGCATTACCGCCCCCGACTGGACGCAGACAACATGCCGCTTCCGCGCCGCGTGGACGAAACCGACGTGGAAGGCACGCGCGTCACGCGCGCGGCCTACGAGCCAGCCTCGCGTCGAACTCCTGCCCCGCCGCCGCCCGCTCCGCACACGCCCAATCGTTTTAATTTTAGAAATTTCAATTGGAAGAGTCGCGCGGGTTGTTTATTGCGCGGATTAATTCTTTCCGCGTTTGTGGTTTTGGTCGTTGGCCTGTGCGCCGCATCCTACGGCATGTATGAATACTACAAGATCGCCAGCACCCTGCCGGAAATTGGCGACCTGCGCGCGCGGACTTCCCAATTTGAAACCACGCGCATCCTCGACCGTAACGGGCAATTGCTCTATGAGATTTTAGACCCCAGCGCCGGAAGACGAAACTACATCCCCATTGAAGAGATGTCGCCGTACCTCATCGCGGCGACGATTGCCACCGAAGACCAGGACTTTTACACCAACCCGGGCTTTGACCTGATGGCCATGTTCCGCGCGCTGTGGGAAAACTATCGCACCGACGGGCAGGGCGGCGGCGCTTCCACCATTACGCAACAGTTGGCGCGGGCTTTACTGCTGGCGCCCGAAGAGCGCGTGGAGCGCACCTATACGCGCAAGGCCCGCGAGATCATCCTGGCCGCTGAAATTACGCGCCGCTATAGCAAAGATGAAATCCTGGAGTTGTACCTCAACGAAATTTATTACGGCAACCTGGCCTACGGCGCAGAAGCCGCCGCCGAAACCTACTTTGGCAAATCCGCCAAAGACCTGACGCTCTCCGAAGCCTCCTTTCTGGCTGGCTTGCCGCAATCCCCAGCGGTGTATGACATTTATACGAATCCCGAAGCGACCCTACTTCGCCAGCAACAGGTGCTGGTCCTTATGTTTACAGCCAGTAGCGAACAGGGCTGTATTCAGGTGAGTACCAGCCCCACGCCGGTTTGCGTGGGCCCGCAGGATGCAGTCCAAGCGGCGGATGAGATGAAGGTCTATCCATTTAAACCGCTGGCCTTCGATTCAAAATATCCGCATTGGGTGAACTTCATCCGCGAACAGTTGGAAGCCCAATATGATGCGCAAACGATTTATCGCTCCGGCTTTATCGTCTACACCACGCTCGACCCGGTTTTACAGGACAAAGCCCAGCAATTAGTCACGGATCAAGTTGCGGCTCTGGCGGATAACAACACGCATAACGGCGCGTTGGTGGCCATTCGCCCGGCCACCGGCGAAATTTTGTCCATGGTTGGCTCGCCGGATTTTAATAACAACGCGATCGCCGGGCAAATCAACATGGCCACCAGCCCAACGCGCCAGCCGGGTTCTTCCATTAAGCCCTTTACCTATGTCGCCGCGTTTGAAAAAGGCTGGACGCCCGCTACGTTGATTTGGGACGTGCCGACTCAATTTCCCGATGGCGCCAACCCGCCGTATGAGCCAAGAAACTACGACGGCAAATTTCACGGCGCAGTCACTGCGCGCGTGGCCCTTTCCAACTCATTTAATATCCCCGCCGTGAAAGCCCTGGAATTTGTGGGCATTTACGACGATCCCAACACGCCGGAAAAAGAAGGCCTGATTGGCATGGCCCAAAAGTTGGGCATCACTTCCTTAAATAGAAACGACTACGGCCTCTCGCTCACTTTGGGCGGCGGCGAAGTCAGTTTGTTGGACATGACCTCCGCCTATTCCGTCTTCGCCAACGGCGGCCAAAGAATGCCGCCTGTCTCGATCCTAAAAATTACCGATTACGCCGGTAACTTAATCTACGAATACAAACCCCAGCCCGGCCAACAAGTCATCCGCCCGGAACATGCCTATTTGATTTCATCCATCCTTTCGGACAACAACGCCCGCGCATGGATGTTCGGCCCAAACTCCCTGCTCAACCTTTCCTTTCCCGTGGCCGCCAAAACCGGCACCACCAACGACATCCGCGACAACTGGACGATGGGCTACACGCCCGACCTCGTCACCGGCGTGTGGGTGGGCAATGCCGATTACACGCCCATGCTTAATTCATCCGGCCTCACCGGCGCCGCGCCAATCTGGTCGCAATTTATGGAATACGCCGTGCCTTACCTCACCAACGGCGCGCCCACGCCGTTCAACCGCCCAGCCGGAATCGTGGATACAGTTGTGTGCAAATTATCCGGTGCGGAACCAGCCAACGAATGCGGCCAACAATACACCGAAGTCTTTGCCGCCGACCAACCGCCGCTCCCGCGCGGCCGCGACCTTGTGCGCCGCATCAAAATTGATTTGTGGACCGGCTACGAAGCCTCTGAGTTTTGCAAAGGGCCCAGCGAAGAAGAAAAAGTCTTGGACGTCACCGACAAGTGGGCGCGCGATTGGCTGACCAGCGGCGGCGGGCGTGACTGGCTCGACCAGCATGGACTGCCACAGCATCCCTACTTTGCCCCAGACCGCGAATGTCAGAGCGGCGACCCGCAACCGATTCTCGAAATTAAACTCAACGACGGTCAGGTCGTCACCGCGCCCACTTTAGAGATCAAAGGCTCGGCTTCCGCCAGCGGCGAATTCAAAAGTTGGAAGCTGGAATTTGGCGCGGGCGCAGACCCCAACAATTGGACGACCCTCGCTGAAAGCGACGCTCAAGTCAAAGACGGCACATTCTATACCTGGAATGTAAGCAGTCTGCCCAACGGCATTGTGACCTTGCGCCTTACTTTATACGGCAATAAAACGGAGATTGAAAAACGCGTCAGCCTTAACCTCGACCTGCCACTCCCCAACACGCCCACGCCCACTCCCACGCTGATTCTGCCATCCGAAACGCCCAGCCCCACGCCCACCGCAACGCAGGTTATCGTAACGCCCACCCCCACGTCCACGCCGCTGATCCTTCCCAGTGAAACGCCGACCATAACCTCAACCCCATAATGCGGGTAGAACAGTCTTTGACCTGATTGCAATATGTAGATCAGAAACGCGCAAATAGCCAATTAGGTTGTTTGCGCGTTTACGATAATGGAAATACGCCATTAGGGTGGAATTGCGCATGGAAAAATAAACGTACTTGAGAATCTTTTTTAATTTTCCGCTTGAGAAAATATACTCCGCTCCTTGCCGCCCAAGGCCTGCAATTTTCCGGCTTGGTATAATCTTTTGATGATGAAACAACGCATTCGCATTCTCGTCGCCGCGCTGGTCCTCGTGGCCATGCTCCTGCCGCGCGTGGCGGAATTAACCAAATTCACCGCCGCCGACGAACCTTTTTGGCTGGTGGTGGGCGCAAATTATTATTACGCCCTTACACACCGCGAACTTGAAAACACCGTGTACGAATATCATCCCGCCGTCACCACCATGTGGATCGGCGCCGCCGCCATGCTGATCTACTTCCCCGAATATCGCGGCCTGATGAACGGCTACTTTCAACAGGAAAAAACTTCTTTCGACACATATCTTCTTGAGCATAACAAAAACCCATTAACGCTTTTATGGTGGGCGCGACTCCTGCAACTTTTACTTAACGTCTTTTTGTTCCTCGTCGCCTTCCTGCTACTGCGCTCCATGCTCGACGAATGGATCGCCCTCGCCGTCCTTTTACTGACTTCCTTCGCGCCCTATTTATTTGGACAATCGCGCTTATTGAATCACGAATCCATGGTGGGACTCTTCTCCCTGATCGCCGTCCTCGCCATGGCCGCGCACCTTTTTTCTAAGCCCCAGCCGGCTCTGGCGATTCTCTCGGCCGCTTCGGCCGCCCTGGCCAACCTGACCAAGTCCTCAGCGATTGTCCTCTTTCCGGTGATTACCATCATGGTTTTAGTCGCCGCTTTCAACCAATGGCGCGTTCATAAAAAGGCCTTCGTTGCGCTTGGCGCTTTTCTCAAAACCTACGGCTGGTGGATTGTCGCCTTTGGCGTGACGTATTTCATCGCCTGGCCCGGCATGTGGGTTGCGCCGGAAAAGATGTTGTACGAAGTGTACGGCAATGCTTTTAGTTATGCCTTTCAAGGGGCGCGGCTTTCCGTCACGCACGAACTACAACCTGCGCGCTTTAGCCTGGCTTCCGTTGGCGCGGGCTTTCTGAATTTGAGCGCCTCGCTTGTTTGGCGCACAACGCCCATTACTTGGCTGGGTTTTTTGCTGGCGCTGGTTTTCCTCTTTCAAAAGAATCTGGAAGTCATCCCCGCTGTGGCGAAATACCTCATTGCCTTTCTGCTTTTGGAGGCTTTGGCCTGTATCGGCATGTTTGCAACCGTCCAAGGCCGCGACCAGCCGCATTACATCCTCGCCGCTTATTATGGAATCGAATTTTCAGCGGCTTTGGGCTGGGCCTATGGCCTGCGTTGGCTGGCGCGGTCTTTTGGCTGGGCCAATCGGGCGCGAACTCAATTGCTTTTATTTGCGGCTGTATTCCTCGCGCAGGCCTACCCGCTCCTCTTTACCGCGCCATATTTTTTCACGTATCTCAATCCGCTTTTGCCCGGCCGCCCCGCGCCTTTTCATTATGGCGAACAAATGGAAGTGGCCGCCGCGTACCTCGCCCAAAAACCAGATGCGGAACATCAAACCGCGTTGGTTTACTTTGGGCGTAGCTTTAGCTATTACTATCCGGGCAAGACCTTGTTGTTTGCGCCCGTCCTGTTTGACGATCAAGCGCAGTTGATTGAACGTTTGCGGCAGTCCAACTATCTCGTCGTTTACACCGGCCTGGAGGAACGCTTGCCGCTCCTGAAACAGTTGACGCCAGAGCGGGTGATTGAGTTGGCCGGCCGGCCAGACGTGGCAATCTATCGCGTTTCAGACATCCCCGCAAGTTTTTATGGCGAATAGACATGCAGTTTCGTAAAACAATTCTGGTTTTGCTTTTACTGGCGCTCACGCTAATTCCGCGTTTGGCCGCGCTGGATTCCTTCGTCACCATTGACGAGCCTTTCTGGCTTTCGGTGGGCGCAAATTATTATTACGCGCTCGGTCAACGCGAGTTGGAAAATACGGTTTATGAATATCATCCAGCCGTGACCACCATGTCTGAGATCACTGCCGCCTTTTTGGTGGATTTCCCGGAATATCGCGGTTTGGGGCAGGGCTATTTTGATGTGGATAAGGAGCAGTTCGATCCTTTCTTAATCGCGCATGGTCACGACCCGATGCATTTGCTCTACCTGAGCCGCCTGTTTCAGGTTGCGTTGATTGCTCTCTTCGCGCTGATCATCTTTTATCTGCTGACGGTTTTCATCGGCGCAGAAAAGGCCTTTCTGGCGGTTGCGTTAATTTCCAGCGCGCCGTATTTTCTGGGACATTCCCGCGTGCTCAGTCACGAAGCGCTGGTGGCGTTCTTTACCATCGCTTCCATCCTCGGCTTGGCGGCTTATTTGGAGTTTGAACGCAAGGGAATGTATTTATTCATTTCGGCGGTTTCGGCGGCTCTGGCGCAGTTGACCAAATCCTCCGCCATGGCCATGTTTCCGGTGGTTGGGTTAATGCTGGTCCTGGCTGTTTTTGCACAAGCCAGACGGACAAGTTTCAAAACTGCCCTGCTGGAGCATTTGAAGATTCTTGGGCTTTGGCTGATTCAACTGGCGTTCGCCTATTTCATCTTGTGGCCGGGCATGTGGGTTGCGCCGGGGAAGATGCTCTACGAAGTCTATGGCAACGCGTTTAGTTATGCGTTTCAAGGCGCGCGCCTACAGGTGACGCATGAATTACAACCGGCGACGTTTAGTCTGGCCACCCTGCACGGCACGCTGGAGAAGTTTATCTCGCAAATCTTCATCAAGGAAACGCCGCTGGCCTGGCTGGGGTTAATCCTCGCCGGAGTCGCCTGCTTCCAAAGCTCCGTTTCGCCAAAGCTCAAACGCTTGTTTTTATATTTGCTGGTTAATGCGGCGCTGTTTATTCTGCTCTTTAGCCTGGCGCAGGGACGCAACTCTCCGCATTACATCATGGCCAGTCACGTCAGCATGGATTTGATCGCCGCGCTGGGCTGGTGTGGTCTGCTTGGGTGGGCGGAAATGAAATGGGAAACCGCGAACCGGCTTTCGGTCCGGGTGAGTGGCGTGGCCCTGTTAATCCTCTTTCAAATTTTTAGCGCCATGTCTAATTATCCCTATTACTACACGTACAATAACCCCATCGCTGAAAAACTTTTGGGGGCTTCGTACGCTTCGGATTACGGCGAAGGGTTTGAGCAGGCGGCGTTGTATCTCAATCAAAAGCCCGATGCGGAAGCGCTGACGGTTTTTGCGTTTCGCGGGCGCGGCCCGTTTTCTTATTTCTTCAAAGGCAAAACGATTCTTTTGAATCCGTTATTTATGGAAGAGCCGCAGATGGGTTCGGTCCTGGAGCGCATTCGGCAATCGGATTATTTGGTGATCAACGATGCGTTTGCGCCGCGCACGCCAAACACCCAACGCTTTGTGGATGCGTTGGGCATTGCGCCAGAACGAAGCATTGTGATTAAGGACGTTTCCACGCTGAGAATTTATCGCGTGGCGGATTTGCCCGCTTCGTTTTACGAATTGTTTTCAGAATAGCTACGGCGTTTGGGTGGGACGGGGCGTGCGCGAAGGCGTGGCCGTGGGCGCGGGCGTATCGGTGGGCAGGAAGGTTGGGTCGCCTTGCCAGGGAAGAAAACTGGCGAATTGCTTTACGTCATACGTTCCCTTAACGTCGCGGCGTTGCAGGGTGTAGATGTTGCCCGCCCCCTGATCGTGCGTGAAGCCCAAGCCCATGCCCGCAATGTATCCGGCAAAATGCACGTAGCTGATCGCGCCGCCAGTTAACCCAAAAGGATAGGCGATGGTCTTGACGGGGGCGCCGAGTTTTTCTTCCAAAACTTTTTTAGATTCAACAATTTCATAGCGTTGGCGTTCCGGGTCCAACGCGCTTAAGTCCAAATGATTCATGGTGTGACTGCCCACTTCCCAACCGGCGTTGAGCATTTCTTTGGCTTGTTCAACGTTCATATATCCATCTGCGCCGACGTAATTGCCAACCAGATAGAGCGTTCCGGTGAACCCGTATTTTTGCATGATCGGAAAGGCGTTGGTGTAATTGTCCGCGTGGCCATCGTCCAGCGTGATCAGCATGGGGCGCGGCGGAAGTTCCGCGCCGTTTTGAATCGCGTCCAGCAACATTTCGATGCTGATGGTTTGGTAGCCCCAATCGTGGAGCAGTTTCATCTCCGCTTCAAACAATTCGGGTTTGACGTAATACGGGCTGGTGTAATTGGGGCCGTCGTTTTTGGAGGCTTCGATCCAGTGATACAAAAGGATTGGCACCACCACATGCCCCGGCCCCTGCACAACCCAGGTGGGCGTGGCGGTGGGCGCGGGCGTAAAGGTTGGGGTGATGGTGGCGGTGTTCGTAACGGTAGCCGTTTCGGTCGGCGGCAGTGGCGTTAAAGTCAAAGTGAGGGTTGGGCTGGGCGTGGCAAAATTCCCGGCGCTACAAGCAGACAGCAGAATAGAAATCCCCAAAACAAAAGCGCTGATTTTTTTCATTTATTGATTGAGTTCCCAGATGATGCGTAAGCCGTCGAGCGTGAGCCACGGCGCGATGATTTGAATGACGTTGGTTTCTTTGGCGATGGTTTCTGAAAGCCCGCCGGTGGCGATGACTTTCATCTCGCTTCCCAGTTCGGACCTGAACCTGGCCACCATGCCCTCGATCATGCTCACGTACCCAAACATTAAACCAGATTGCATGGCATGGACGGTGTTGCGCCCAATCACAGAGGGCGGCGTTTGGAGTTCAATGTTGGGCAGTTTGGCGGCGCGGGCATAGAGCGCTTCGGCGGCCAGGTTGACCCCGGCCGTGATGGCCCCGCCCAAATATTCGCCGTCTTTGGTGATGGCGTTGAACGTGGTGGCGGTTCCAAAATCAATCACGCAGGCCGGGCCGCCGTAGAGTTTCATCACCGCCGCCGCGTCGCAGATGCGATCCGCGCCGACGGTTTTAGGGTCTTCATAGCGAACTTTGACTCCGGTTTTTATTCCGGCTTCCACCACCAAAGGCTTTTGTTTTAAGTATTCATGGCAAGCCTGAACCACGCGCCCGGTTAAGGGCGGAACGACCGAAGCCAGAACAATGCCGCTAATCCCCTGAACGGATTGATTGGCGTTTTGAAGCAAGCCGAGCAATTGCAAACCGTATTCGTCGGGCATGCGGTTGTGGTCGGTGGCCAGGCGCCAGTGTGCGCCCAGTTGATCGCCGTCATACAGGCCGAGGGTCAGGTTGGTGTTGCCAATGTCTATCGTCAGGAGCATGGTTCTATTTTACCGCTTCAATAATTTCTGCAACCATATCATATTTATGGAATTGCGGCATGATGTACAAGCCGCTGGCCCAGCCTTTGATTTGCTCCACCAACTCAACGGTTAATTCCACGCCAACTTTCACGCCGTTTTCGCCAGCCGTTTCAATCCGGCGGCGGGTTTCTTCAGGGATGACAATGCCCGGGACTTCGTTGTGCAAAAAGTTGGCGTGCTTCGCGCCCACCAGCGGCAAAATGCCCGCCAGGATGGGTTGTTCCAATTTTCCATGTTTGGCTTCGTAGGCTTCAATTAACTTTGGGCCGTCCTGCGGTTGGTAAATGGGTTGCGTCAAAAAGAAGTCCGCTCCAGCTTTGATTTTGCGGCGCAGGTTTTTGATTTCATTTTCCAGGTCTGGCGGGCAGAGGTTGAGCGCCGCGCCCACGAAGAAATTGGTCGGCTGGCCAATGCTCGTACCGGAATGATCCAGCCCCATATTGAAGCCTTGCTTAATCAGTTTGATTAAACCGGAAGGCACGAGGTCGTAGTTGTCGGTCGCTTCGGGATAATCGCCAATCGAAGTTGGGTCGCCCATCACGACGAAGACGTTGCGAATGCCGAGCGCGTGCGCGGCGAGCAAGTCGCCTTGCACGCGCAATAAATTGCGGCCGCGCGTCGGGAAGTGGATGGTGGATTCCACGCCAATCTTGCGTTGCACCAAATCGCAGACGGCCCAGGCGGACATCCGCATCCGCGCCATGGGCGAATCTGCCACGTTGATCACGTCTGCGCCCGCTTCAGCGAGGAGCGAAGCGCCCGCAATCAATTTATGGGTCGAGAGGCCGCGCGGCGGGTCCATCTCCACACAGATGGAGAATTTATGTTCCGCCAATCTTTGAGCGAGTTGGGTGGGCGGTTCTGCGTCGGGGGCGGTCAGGTCTTCCACAATTTCCGCGCTGGGCATTTCAATCATCGGCGCGGGCGAAGCCTCCAGCGCTTTTTTCATTGCGGCAATGTGTTGGGGTGTGGTGCCGCAACACCCGCCCATTGCGTTGGCGCCAGCCGCGCTTAATGAAAGGGCGTATTCGCCAAAATATTCCGGGTCGGCGGGGTACATAATGCGCCCGCTAACCTGCTCGGGCCAGCCTGCGTTGGGCTTGACCCAAAATTTTCCATGTGGGTGGGCCTGCTTCATTTGTTTGAGGATGCGTAACAACTGCGAAGGCCCGCCGGAACAGTTGACGCCAATCACATCCGCGCCGGAGTCGCGCAGGGTGCGGGCCACTTTGATGGGGTTATCGCCGAGCAGAGTCACATCGTCGCGGGTGAAGGTCATGGTGGCCACAACCGGCAAAGCCGACGTGGTTTTGGCGGCTTTGATGGCTTCTTGAATTTCGTAGAGGTCGCTCATGGTTTCGATGACGATTAAATCCGCTCCGGCTTGGGCCAACGCGGAAATTTGTTCCGCGAATGCGCTTCGGGCTTCCTCCGGCTTGACTCGACCAAACGGGGCGATTCTCACCCCCAGCGGGCCCACGTCTCCGGCAATCAGCACGTCTTTGAAAGAAGCAGAGACGACGCGCTTGGCCAGTTCCACGCCCGCCTGGTTGATCTTGACCAACTCGTTGGCCAGCCCGTGCTTGCGTAATTTATAGCGATTCGCGCCGAAGGTGTTGGTGATAATCACCTGTGCGCCCGCTTCGATGTATTCGCGGTGCACTTCCGCCACGGCGGAAGGGTTGGCGAGATTTAATTCGTCGAAGCATTTGTCAAAGCCCACGCCGCGCGCATGGAGCATGGTGCCCATGGCGCCGTCAATTAAGAGCGGGCCGTGTTTAAGACGTTCTAGAAAATTACTCATGGTTCTCCAGTATTGATTAAGGTTGTTTGATTACGGTCATAATCCCGTTATATCTTTTAATCTGATAAAGCGTGCGCGCCTGTGGGTGGGAAGTTTCGTCCAGGTTGTAGCGCGTGGTTGAAACGATGTAGGCGTAGCTTTCGGCGCGTTCCGCTTCGTAATCTGAATAGACGGTTATATCACTGCGCGCGTAAAGTTCAAAGAGGTGCGCGGGCCCATCCACCCAGACGTTTGCATTGGGCGGCGCAATTTGATTTAAGTAATGGGCGGCTTCGCGGTAGGATGTGCCCCAATAATCCAACTCGTATTTGCGAAAGACATTCCCGGCGAAGGCGTTGTAATAGGTATATTCGTAGGGATGTAAACGAATTGTCCCCACGATGCCGGGAAGGAGGCATAAAATCATCAGGGTAAATTGCGCTTTGGGGCTTTTTATTTTTTCAAAATAAATTCCCGCTAACAGAAAAACCGGCGGAAGGATGAAAAAAATTTGACGGAAGTTATCGTAGAGCGGCGCGCGCGAGAAGATAAAGAAGCCGAGCGGCAGGATGAACCAAATCAGCGTATAGAGGAGCAGTTCGCGTTTTGTGTTTTGGGTCAGGCTTAAAAGTAGCCCGCTCAAAAATAAAATCCAGACCGGCTCGGTGAATTGAAGTCCAAGTAAAACGGGCAGATAGGTCAACGGCAATTGCGTGGAGGCGTATTCCACGCCGTTGAAGAGGACTTGTCCGTTCCAGGGATATTGCGACATCACTTTAAGGCTCTCAATGAAATGTCCAATTGGATTAATCCACAGGTAGGGCCAGGTGAGATACATTGTGATAGCCGCTACGCTTCCATAGATCGTCAGCGGAAGCAGGGCGTTTTTTCCGAGTTTGCGAAACGCCTGATAAGCAACAAACACCGCGACGAACGGACCCAAAACGCGGATAGAGGCGGTGAAGCCGAGCAGGATTGCGGGAAATAAAACTGAAAGCAAAAGGCGAAAAGAAGCAGGCAGAAAGCGGAAGGAGAAATATAGCAGGGTGGAGGTTGTCAGTATAAAGAGGAAAGAACGAATCCAAAGGAAGCCGACGAAATATTTTTGGATGTAAACTTCTGCCGGAACTTTGTTTAAGTCTGAAGCGATGAGGGAGATGAAGTTTGTGTCTCCCGCTTTGGCAGAGTGGACGAGGCTGGCGATGAGGCCGTGAAATGAATCGGTGAGGAGGAAGAGTCCGCAGGTCAGGGCCAGCCAGAGCGCGGTCAGAAGCGCGAGGATTCTTTTTGAGCGGAGATTCAGGTCGGCGAGTTGGAGCGGTTGAAACGAGTCGAAAAGTTTTAATCCAAAATGTAGAGCCAGCAGAAAAAAGGAAAGGAAGGGAATATCTTTTGGGCTGATGAAGGCGTGACCGATCAGCAGAGGCTGCGTTCCGAATAACAGCGTTGAGAAAATGGAGGCGTTTTGATTAAGCCAACGTTTAGCAAGTTGATAAAACGCCCACAGACCGGCGAGGTAGGTGAGGAAGTAAAGGTAATGGCGCGCATCCGATTCGCTGAAGAAGATTTGAAGCGGCCTGGCAAAGACGCTAACCAGCATGACGTACGCGGGACCGTAGTTGTCGTAGGTGTTGCCAAAGGTTTCCACCACGCCTTGGGTTGGAAAGGTTTGATAGGCGTTTAATGCAAGGTTGGCATATTTGTAAAATTTTAGCTCGTCCCAGGATTCGCCGAAGTGCGGGGTGAGGAGGGCGCCCAGTAATAGCAAGATTACAAGCGTAAATTTAGTTCTCATTGTGGGTGAGCTTTAAAACTTTAGGCGCGACCCAGGTGTATAAAAGATACGCCTGGCTGAAAATAAATACATAGAAAACCGGTTCGAGGAAAAACTTGTAGCGATTATTCTCGCCTTTTTCAAAAAGCACGCATAGGCTGAAAACGTAGAAGGCTGGTAAAAACAAGGCTAGCCCGGCGGCAAATTCCTTCTTTTTGAAAATTTCAATCAGCGCGATGCCGCCTGCGATGAGCAGGAAGGCGGGTTGGAAAGGCGTGGAAAACAGGCGGTCGTAGAAGTTGCGCCACGGCAGACGGTCCACGATCACGTGCGGGGTGGTGTAGCGGCTGGAGGGCTTGAAATAAATGGTCAGATTTTCAAGCGTATTTTCAATTAGGTAGCGGATGGGATAGGTTTTCAAGAATTTGACGACCTTGTTGGTAAGGCGTTTGTTATACCAGAGATATTGATAGTTGTTATAGTTGATCGTCTCGCTGAGTTTATAGGTGCGCCCTAAAACTTTGGGAAGTTTGCCTTCCGGGTCTTCTTGAAAATCATCAATGGCGTAGGGGTGGTCGTAATTGGTAACGCCCAGAGCGCTGGTGAGGTTGATGCCGGTAAACGAGGATGTGGAGGTAAGGTCAAACTGTCTCTTTTGTTTGACGAGATAGGCCCCAAAGAGGATCGAAACGATGGTAAGAATTAGGGCGGTTTTCCGCGTGGGCATTTTCAACAAAAAGAGCGATGCGGCGATGACCGGAATAAACTGCCATTGAAAGAGCGATCGGGTAAAGAAAAGCAACAACAGAACGAGGATGAGCGCGAAAGTAGGCGTGGCCCCTTGGTGGATTTTCCATAATAAGTAGAACATCCAAAGGATGAGCAGGGCGGAGGGCAGGGTGGTGTCTAAAAACGTCGCGTAATAAATCCAGCCGGGATGTAAAAAGAAAAGCAGAGACGCAACCAGTGCGAAAGTTTTATTCGTAGTTTGTTCCAGCCATAAAAAGACGATGACTCCACCGAGGCTGTAGGCGATGGCCCAGAGGAAATAAATGGCGAGATCCACCTTTTTCAAGGCTTCGTGGATTTCGAGCGTCGGCCAAAACTGGACCAGTAAAGCCCGTAATGCATCGTAGCCGGGAGGCTGAATATGAATATGACTCAGCGATTCCCACGGCGCGTTGCGTAAATCCTCAATCGAAACGGTTTGCATAAAATATTCAGAATCCCAGCCCTGAAAGAGATAACCGCGATAAGCATATGGGCGCATGATGGCTTGTAAAGTTAGTTGAAAAGCTAACCCGATGAAAAAAATGGCGACTGCAATTTTGGAAGAAGGTTTCATATCAATGCTTGTCTTTATCCGTTGCCGGTGAAAAATTGAATGATTGGAAAGCGGGCATCGTTAATTGAAAGCGCCACCAACGCGCTTAACGTCAGCGAGGCGCAAATTAGGGCGGCGCTCAGGTAAGTATAGCTTCTTTGCCAGCGCGGACTTTGCTCCACAGCCGCATATCCCTGCCAAAAACCGATGACGCTCAGGATGAACAAGGCGGGCGTGAAATCTGCCAGATAGCGCGTGGCAGACCAGAAGAAGCAGGCTAAAAATAGTAACGCGGTCCCCGCGGAAACGGCGCATAAGGACACGGTTAAGTTTAATCCAGCTTCCGTTCTTTTTTTGAAATAGAGTGGGAGGAACGTAAAGAGAATAAAAGGGGCAGTGTAGAATAGGCCGGTGGTTTGTTGAGAACTGTAAAATGAGGGCAAAGCGTACCAGGAAAAGAGTGGGCTGGTCTGTCCGTATTCCGTCTGGACAAAGGGAAATTGGGCAGAGAGGCTAAACGGCTGAAGAAAATAGTTGTAAAGATTTTGGAGGAGGTAAATAGGCTTAATTAAGAGATCGTAATTCTTTTGGAGGTTAAGCCCTGCGAGTTGGTAATACAATCCCGATTCGGTTACTGAACCAAAACGCGCCCAGTTGTACCACCCCAGCGCGATGAATCCGCAGAGCAGGGGGAACGTCAGGGAGAGCGTTTTTTGGATGAAATTCTTCCGTTCTCTAAACCAGGCATAAAATAGTACGCAGACCATTGCGCCAATTGGCAGGGCTAGAAAGAAGCGCGAACCAATTGCGCCAGCCCAGAAAGTTCCGGCGAGCAGAAGCTTCCAATTTGAGCCTTCTTTTTCTGTTGCGCTGATGATTAAGCTCAGCCCGCCGAGCAAAAAGAATTGGCCGCCCGTGATTGCGGCTTCATAGATTCTAGCGCCTTTGAAATTATTGAGCATGAACAAGGTGGGTCCCGCCAGCCCAATGAATAAAACCGAAGCGCCCAAAGCCCATTTGGGCAGGCTTTGAAAATGCCTGCGCCAGATTGAAATCAGCGTGACGGAAAGCAGGAGGAAAATTCCGCAGGTAAAGGCAAAGGTTAATTGCAGATCGCCAATCCGTTGATGCAAAGCCGCTTGAACAGGCACGAGGATTAACGCTGGCACAGGCCCCCAATATAGATAGTATCTTCCATTGTAGTAACTCAAGTCAATCGGCGCATCAATCCCGGCCCGCTCAATTGGGTCGTAGGGATTTTGCAGTTCGCTTAAGCGTAGGTCTGGTTTATCTGGAATGAAAAGATTGCCATTGGCAAATCCCCGCGCCAGGTTGGCGTAATACCGCGTTGGCGAAACCCAGTGAGTCCACGCGCCGGAACTAACCAGCCAAACATAGATGAGGAGGATTGTTCCAGTCAGCGGAACGAGGAAGGCATACTCGCGCCCGCGATCGTACAATGTCCGCGCTGAAGGATTGCGCTTCAACGTTTCAGTCAGGGCGGCGAGGCGTTGTTCTATTTTTGTTTGATAAATTAAATAAGCAATATTCAACCCTACGAACAGCAGACTGAATATAAACGCGCCAAGCCGCGCCCTGCCCCAGCCGCCGTGATCGTCCAGCCCGAATTTGTCTGCAAATAAAACCATACCAGAGAGCGCGCTCCCCAGTATTAAGCCAACGGTTGAAAGGATTCGTCTGGTTTTCATTTATATAAACCAACTTTATTTGTTGATGGTCAAAGAGAAGCGCAGATAAACAACCCTGTTTGATTGTACCCGGCTGTTTATCTGCGTTTCAATGGCGATAATGCTAATTAGTTATTAGCCTGAGGAGCCGTAAAGGCTCACCTCATCAACTGTTCAACACGACTCTCGCCGACAGAGTAATACTTCGCTTGCGGGTGATGCACGACGATGGCGGCGGTAGATTGCTCCGGCATGAGTTGACCCGAAGTCGACAGTTCCATGCCTAGTTCTGATTCGACAGCAGGCAGTAACTTGAAGATTTTGAAATGATCTTCCAACTCTGGGATGGCGGGATAGCCCCACGAGTAGCGCTTGCCTTGATTCTCCTCAAGCCCCAACTCGCGGCGGATGTGCGTGTGCAAATAGTCGGCGGTGGCTTCGGCAGATTGCACGGAGAATCCGTGCGTGAAGTAGGCTTCGGTGTAATCGTTGGCGGCTTGCATCTTTTCGGTCTTGGCGGTTGCGGCGCGTCCCACCGTCACCACTTGGAAGGCGACCACATCCATTTGATTCGACCCGACTGGGGCGTAGTAATCCGCCAGGCAGAGATGATCGGTGTGCGGCTGGCGCGGGAAGTTGAAGCGCGTCAATTCCTTGAGCGGATTTTGAAACGGATTCGCGGATGAAATCGTCTCTGGGTCATAAATGATCAAGTCGTTGCCGTCTGCCTGACACGGGAAAAATCCGTACACGGCTTGCGGTCTCAACCATTTGAAACGCATCGCGTCTTTGGTCATCGCGTCGAGGCGCGCTTCAAAATCCTTTTTCATTTTTTCCCACGCTTCGCCGTGCGTGTTCTTCGCGCCCCACGACAAGCGATACAACTCGTTGATGTTGAGGTGCTTCAACACAATTTCGAGCGGCATGTCTTGGACGATGCGTTGTCCAAGTTTTTCGGGCAATTGGATCGGCTTGGGGACGATGTTGGAGCGTTGATTCGTATCGGCGGTTGACGCGGCGTGCGTGGCGCGAGTCAACTCAAACTCCGCTTCTTCCCGGACCTTCGAGAGGAGTTCTTCGCGTTTAACTGGGTTGATCAACCCATCCATGGTGTCCAAGCCTTCAAACGCATCTTTACAGTAGAACACGCCCGCGTCATAAAATTCTTCGTTGGTTTCGGTTTGCAAAATTCTGCGCCCAAAACGGCGATTAATTGCCGCGCCGCCAATGAGGACGGGGATGTTGTGCTTGCGACGATGCAGTTCATTCACGATCAGCGGCATTTGCTTGGACGTGCTAACCAATAAAGCAGATAAACCGATGGCAGTGGCTTTCTCTTCAACCGCTCTGGTGATAATCGTTTCGGCGGGAACTTGCTTGCCCAAATCCACGACGGTGTAGCCGTTGTTAGCCAAAATCGTTTTGACTAAATTTTTTCCAATATCATGCACGTCGCCATAGACGGTGGCAATCACGACCGTGCCTTTGGTGACGCCTTCCATCTTTTCGAGATAATTTTCGAGATGGGCAACGGTCTTCTTCATCACCTCGGCGGATTGAAGCACGAAGGGCAAAATCAACTCGCCCGCGCCGAACTTGTCGCCGACTTCTTTCATGGCGGGGAGCAGGACGTTGTTGAGGGTGTGGACGGCGATTTCATGGCGTGTTGCCCTCACCCCTAACCCCTCTCCCGAAGGAGAGGGGGACTCTGGCTCCCTTCCCCCCGCGGGGGAAGGGCTGGGGATGAGGGTATCCGCAGGCAATCTTTCGTCCAATAAATCCCAAAGAACGTTCAATACATTTTCGGTTTTATTCAGAACATCGCTGTTCCAGAATCGAATAACTTTGATTCCTTTTCTTTCCGATAAAATCTTTGTGCGCTCTTCATCATATTTGACTTGCTCATCTTCATTGTGCTGGCTTCCGTCCAGTTCGATGCAAAGTTTTGCTTCATGGCAGTAGAAGTCCAGGATAAACCCTTCTTTGGGGTGTTGGCGGCGAAATTTGGCGTCGTGGAAACCGCGATTGCGAAGAATCTTCCACATGAGTTGTTCGGCTTCGGTGGAGTTCTTACGAAGTTCGCGGATGCGTTCTTTGAGTTCTTCGGGAAGGCGTGGGTTGTGTTTGAATAATTCGCCCTCACCCTTGCCCTCTCCCACGGGGAGAGGGGATGATTCCCTTCCCCCTATGGAGGAAGGGTTAGGGATGAGGGAGCGATTAATCACCTCGTCAATATCCGCTTCCACTCCATCCTTGAAGCGGTGGACGATTTTCCAATGCAGGCGCTGTTCGGGAGTCATGCCTTCGGTCGGGTCGGCAACGGCGTCGCTGGTGATTTCCACGTTTTCAAAATGTTGGATGAAGCGTTGTAGCGCGTCCTCGCGGCGATTGAAGATCAGGTCTTCGCACAGGTCGCGCTCTGTCTGGTCAATTTCCGCGTACGGCTTAACGTGCGCCGCGTTGACGATGGCCATATCCAAGCCGACTTGCACGCAGTGATAGAGCATCACCGAGTTCAGAGCGGGGCGGGCTTGCGCCGCAAAACCAAACGACAGGTTGCTCACGCCCAGCGACGTCATCACGCCTGGTAGTTTTTCTTCAATGAGACGAATGCCTTCGATGGTTTCTTTGGCGGAGTCGATAAACTCTACGTCGCCTGTGGCTAATGTAAACGTCAAATCGTCGAAGACCAAATCTTCGGCTTTGAGTCCATGCTCGTTGACGGCGATATCGTAAATGCGTTGCGCCACTTCATATTTATGCTGGGCGGTCTTCGCCATGCCTTTTTCGTCAATCGTGAGACAAATCACGGCGGCGTTATATTTTTTGGCAAGCGCGAAAATCTTATCGGCTTTTGTGCGCCCCGCTTCAAGGTGTGTGGAGTTGATGAGACAGCGCCCAGGCGCGGTTTGCAGGGCAATCTCCAGCACGTCCACTTCGGTCGAGTCGATCACGAGCGGAACGTCCACGCCCATTTGCAATTTCTTGATGACCTTGCGCATCTGCTCGCCTTCGTCCGCGCGTTCGGTGACGGCGACGGAAATATCCAAAGCATGCGCGCCGCCCGCCACTTGATCGCGGGCGATGTCTAAAATGCCGTCGTAATTTTCTTCAAGCAAAAATCTTTTGAACTTGCGCGAACCTTGCGCGTTACAGCGCTCGCCCAGCAGGGTGGGGGCGGGATTTTGTTGCATGGCAATCGCCGACATGGCAGAGGCAAGCTGAGGCGTGGTCTGACGCGGAGCGATCTGCAATTTGTAATCGGCAAGTTTATCCACCAGCAGTTTGAGGTGCGCGGGAGTCGTGCCGCAACATCCGCCCACCACGCGAACGTTGTGCTTGGTCACAAACTCATACATGTCGTTGGCGTATGGCTCAGGCTCAAGCGGGTAAACAGCCTGCCCGTCCACGTTGAGCGGAAGCCCCGCGTTGGGAATGCAGGAAATTGGCAAAGTGGAATTTTCGCCGAGGAAACGAATCGGCTCGCGCATGTGTTCGGGTCCCGTCGAGCAGTTGAGTCCGAACACGTCAATGCCCATGCCTTCGAGAATCGTCAGCGAGGCGTTGATGTCCGTGCCGAGCAACATGCGTCCCGTTGTGTCGAGCGTCACTTGCGCTTGAATCGGCAAATAGATTTGCGTCTTCTCAAAGGCTTGATGTAAACCCGCGATCGCGGCTTTGACTTCGAGGATGTCTTGCGACGTTTCGATTAACAACACATCCACGCCACCTCGAATCAGACCTTCAGCCTGCTCGGCGAATGCGGCAATTAACTCATCGTAGGTGACGTTGGACAAATCGGGGTCGTTGGTGGAGGGGAGTTTGCCCGAGGGACCGATGGAGCCTGCGACGAATCTTTCCCTCACCCCTAACCCCTCTCCCGTTAGAGAGGAGGACTCGCTCCCTTCTCCCTTAGGGAGAAGGGCTGGGGATGAGGGCTTGTGCGAATATTCATCCGCCAACCTTCTTGCCAGTTGCGCCGCCGCCATGTTGATTTCAATCACGCGGTCTTGTAAATCATATTCTTTCATCGTCAGCCGATTTGAGCGGAAGGTATCTGTTTCCAAAACATCCACGCCGACTTCGAGAAATGAGCGATGGACTTTTTCCACGGCGTCGGGATACGAGATGACAAGATAGTCGTTGCATCCGTTGTACTTCTCGCCGCCGAAATGTTCGGCAGTTAAATTTTGTAATTGCAGGCTCGTGCCCATCGCGCCATCGAAGACGAGGACTTTCTTTTCAAGGGCGTCGAGGTAACGGCGGTTGGTGTATTTGCGTTGGGTCATTCAGTTCTCCTAAAACTATTTCGTGGGTGGTTCTTCAAATAAATGTGGTATTTTTATTTTGCGCTTGCGCCAAGCGGCGAAGCGCCTTCATTCCAAAAAACTTTTTGCGTAATGTGGCTGATCCGCCAGCCCGCGGCGCTTTGCGCGAGTTGGAAAATGTAAAAACAATGACTGGTCGTGACCGCTTCGTCCGCTTTGCGCCAGACCATCATCGAGGCGCGGCAGGTCGCGGAGTTTGCATCCGCAAACTCAATTTCATAATTGCCAACCAGATGATGCAATTTTATCCGCTCCAAAGCAGTCCGCCGCAAAGCTACGTATTCTTTGGCGGCGATCGTTTTCGGCGCGGCGCCGTTCAGGTCGGAATAATCCATATAAATGGATTCAGTGAAGCAGGCTTCCAGTCCGTCCCAGTCCTGCAGGTCAAAACTGTTGGCAAATTTTGCGATCACTTCCTGAATAGCCAATCGATTTTCAGAAGACATAAAAAAATCCTTGATAACAAAAAACCTCTCACAGTGAGAGGCGACATGATTTTCATATCATCTCTCATCTATCAGGCTTGCGCCTGCCGAAGTTGGCACCGTAGGTTAGTTTTGTAGTTTGATAGTTAACTAGGTAACCAGTCAACTACTGAACGATCCAACTAAATTCGGTTGCCGAGGCTTCAAAGGGTCGGTCCCTCCGCCTCTCTGGATGAGTACAGCGTTTAAATTTATTCGTGCTTTATATCATAAAAATAAAAGTTTTGTCAATTCGGGCGCGTCGCGTATAATGCCTCAGACATGAATCTAAAAGCCATTCTCGACGTCGCCTCCAGCGATCATAGCCATCTTTGTCCGCGCCAAATTCTTGGCGCGCGCATCGGGCTTAAAGGGCTGGCGCTATGCGGGTTGGAGGCATCGCCCAAGTCCAAACGCTTGCTCGTCATCGCCGAAACCGACGGCTGTTTTGTGGATGGAATCAGCGCCGCCACGCGCTGTACAGTTGGTCATCGCACTTTGCGCATCGAAGATTATGGCAAAGTCGCCGCAACCTTTATCAACGTGGAAACCGGCCAAGCCATGCGGATCGCCCCCACCTTGGACGTGCGCGAGAAAGCCCAGCGCTACGCCCCTGAAGAAAAACGCCATTACTTCGCGCAACTGCAAGCCTATCAAACCATGCCAGACGAAGAGCTGATGACCGTTCAGGAAGTCGAATTAAACTTCAACTTACAGGCCCTCATTTCGCGTTCGGGAGTCCGCGTCCATTGCGAAACCTGCGGCGAAGAAATTATCAACGAACGCGAGAAGGTAATTGAAGGAAAAAAATATTGTCTGGCCTGCGCGGGGGATGGATATTACGCGCTAAAACCCTGATTCAAAAAAACTGCGCAGAAAAGCCGCCTTGCAGAAATTGAAAAAGGGCTATATACTCATTCGGTGAGTATATATGACCGAATCTAAACACTCCGGCAACCTTTCTCCTGAATTTGCCTTGCTTGGCTTTTTAGTGGCGGGTCAAAGCCATGGTTACGATTTGCATCAGCGTTTCGCTACAGAACTGGGGCACGTCTGGCATCTAAGTCAAAGCCAGGCCTACGCCATTTTGAAACGCCTTGAAAAACATGGCGATATTTCCGCGCACCTCGTGGAGCAGGAAAAACTTCCCGCCCGTCAAGTTTTGCGCATCACGGCGCAGGGGCGTAAACGCTTTTTTCAGTGGCTCGAACTCGGCGTTGGCACGAACGCCCGCTCCATTCGCCTTGAATTTCTCACGCGTTTATATTTTGCCCAATTGCATCGCCCTGAACACATCTCCCAACTTTATCAAACTCAAATGGATGAAATTAAATCCAGAGCCGAACAGTTGGAAACGCTCCTTCAGCATCTGCCCCCCGAACAAACCTTCAACCGCCTTAGTCTTAACCTCCGCCTGCAACAGTTGCGCCTCATCCAAACTTGGATGGCGGAAATAAGAACCCAATTTCAGATTTCAAGGATACAAAAATGAAACGCATCGTTACCTGGATTTTTTTACTCGCCATCCTTTTAGCTGGATGTAGCCCCGCTTCGCCCGCGCCGCAGTCTGCTTCTGTTACCCCGGCCCCGCGCACGCTGACGGTTTTCGCCGCCGCCTCTTTGACCGACGCCTTCACCGAACTGGGCAAAAAATTTGAAGCGCAAACCCCAAACGTCAGCGTAACTTTTAACTTCGCCGGTTCGCAAGCCCTGCGGACGCAAATTGAGGAAGGCGCGCCCGTGGACGTATTCGCCTCCGCCAACCACAAGGAAATGCAAGCGCTGATTGCCGGCGCGTTTGTGGCGCAAGACAGCCCGCAGGTTTTCTTGAACAATAAACTCGTGGTCATCCTCCCCGCTGACAACCCCGCTAAAATTGACGCGCTCACAGGCCTGGCCACGCCCGGCGTAAAAATTATCCTCGCCGCTGAAGAAGTCCCAGTGGGCAAATATTCGCGCGAGGCGTTTGAAAAAATGAACGCCCAATTTGGAAGCGACTTCAGCCAAAAATTGCTGGCGAACGTGGTCTCCAACGAAGACAACGTCAAGCAGGTGGTCGCTAAAATTCAACTTGACGAAGCGGACGCGGGGCTGGTTTATACTTCCGACGCCGTCGCCGCGCCTGAATTGCAGACGCTTGAAATTCCCGCTGAATTAAATGTCATTGCCAAATATCCCATCGCACCGCTGGTCGAATCAAAAAATGCAGATTTAGCCAAAGCGTTCATTGCTTACGTGCTTTCCAACGACGGCCAGGCGATTTTAGAAAAATGGGGTTTTGCCTCGCCATAAAGAAAAAACCTTGCCGTTTGCAGTGCGCGCCGGGAAAATCAATTAAAATCTTGGCGCGCTTTGTAGTCAGCGCTTAAATTAAATTGAAAAAACTCCTGAATTCAAAGTGGCTCTTCATCCTCCCCAGCGTTTTCATGGTGGGATTATTCCTACTGCCTTTGGCGTCGGTTTTCATCCGCTCTGTGAATGCGGATTTCTTCGCCTACGCATTTTCAGAGCAGGCCGTAAGCGCGTTGAAGCTAAGTCTGGTTACCAGCACAATTACCGCCCTTTTCGCAATCTTGTTTGGAACGCCGCTGGCGTATATTCTGGCAAATTGGAAATTCAAATTTAAAGCCTGGCTCGAACTGCTAATTGACCTGCCCATCGTGCTCCCGCCTTCTGTGGCCGGGCTGGCGCTACTCATCGCGTTTGGCCGCCGGGGCTTGTTTGGCTCCTATCTAAGCCTGCTTGGAATTTCGCTCCCATTTACAACTACAGCGGTCGTCATGGCGCAGGCGTTTGTCGCCGCGCCGTTGTATATCCGTTCTGCTAGAGTTGGGTTTACCAGCATTGATCAACAACTCGAAGAAGCCGCCAACGTGGAAGGCGCCAACCGCTGGCAGATGTTCCGCGAGGTGGCGCTCCCGCTTTCAGGGAAGGCTTTGCTCAGCGGCGCCATCCTCACCTGGACGCGCGCCCTCGGCGAATTTGGCGCAACGATTTTATTTGCCGGAAATTTGGAAGGCGTTACCCAAACCATGCCGATGGCAATCTATCTGGGCTTTGAAAGGAACGTGGGCGTGGCGCTGGCGCTCTCTGTCGCGCTGATGATTGTGTCAGCGCTCCTTTTGCTGGCGACCAAAAAACTGGAACAGACAGAATAAAAGCCGCAGAGATTGCTCTGCGGCTTTTATTTCAGCGCTTAAATTTTTATTTCTTTACCAGCGTATAAACTTCGCCGGTATCGCTCACGAGATAAATCTCCCCGTTTTGGTCTTCGCCAAACGAAGTGATTGTCACGCCCGGTTCAAACAATCTCTGGTTTTCAAATTGCCCATTGACGTTCAATAGACCCCACACGTAGCCGGTGCAATAATCGCCATATAGATAAATGCCGTTCCATTCCGGCATGGACCCGCGATAGACGTATCCGCCGGTGACGGAGCAACCTTCATATGGGCTGGAGTGACTATATTCCGCCACGGGGAGCAGTAAGCCGGGTTGCGCATCTCCGTCAAAAGCGTGCGCGCCTTCCATAATGCTCCAGCCAAAGTTGGCGCCGCTCGCCGAACCGGCTGGCAGGTAATCTATCTCTTCCCATTCGCCCTGCCCAACGTCGCCGATCCACAAATCGCCGGTTGCACGATCAAAAGAAATCCGCCAGGGGTTGCGAAGCCCATACGCCCAAACCTCATTCCCAAATGGGTTATCGGCAGGGATGGAGTATGGGTCGCCGTGCGTCACGTCGATTCGTAAAATTTTACCGAGCAAAACCTTTGTGTTTTGTCCGTTCTTTTCCGGGTCGCCGCCAGAGCCGCCGTCGCCGAGTCCGGCGTAGAGATAACCGTCCGGGCCAAAGGCCAAACTGCCGCCGTTATGATTTTCGTAAGGCTGTTCAATCAATAGCAAGACCGTTTCGCTGTTGGGGTCGGCAAAGTTGCCCTCGGCGTGAAAACGCGAGATGCGCGTATGCCCGCGCGCGCCCGTGTAATTGACATAGAAATAGCCGTTCTCTCGATAGTGCGGGTCAAACGCCAATCCCAGCAAGCCCATTTCGTTGCCGCTTTCATCTATGCGGTCGGTGATGTTCAAAAACGGTTCGTCCAGCAATTGGCCGTTTTCATACACCCGAATTGTGCCGTGCTTTTCAATGATGAAGAGCCGTCCCGTATCGTCGTGGGCAGATTGCAGGTCCACCGGCCTTTGAAGTCCGCTGATGATTTGCCGCCATTCATACTCCGCGGGGTTGGGGAATTGTCCCGCGTTTACGACGGGTGGGAAAGTTGCCGGAACTTCGGTGGCTGGTTGAACTTCGCCTGGGGCGGTGGCGACTGCCTCGGTTGCTGAATCAGCAATCGGCGGAGTGGGCGGCGGGTTTGTCGTTGTAGTAGGCGCGGTCAACCCGTTGCAGGCCATAATCGGCAGAATCAAAATTAGAAGAAGACGCTTCATTAATCTTCTTTGAAGTCAGTCGTTTCAGCGTCCACCACGTCGTCAGCGGTAGCGCTTTCTTCCACTTCGCCAGCCAGCGCTTGCATGTGTTCCTTCACTACCGCAGGCGGGCAAAGCTCGGTGAAGATGTAAGAGCCGAGCCAGAGGAGGGCCGCGTCGTCTATCGGACCAATGTAGGGCAACAATACCGCGTCCGCCGGTGAAACTAAATAAATTAAGGCGCCCACCGGAATTAACTTGGCCAGCAAGCTCACGCGTTTGTCGCCCATCAGACGAAAGATGAGTTTGGCCTGATTAATGATATTGTGAACCACGCCGCTTTGTTGGGTGGGGACGATTTGGTTTGGTTTCTTTTCGTTCATATAAAACTCCTTTGAATGCTTCTATTATACATTTATACGGCTTTCGCGCGTTTTTGTTTTTATTCAAGGTAAAATTTCAACATGCCTTATTTGATTGACGGACATAATCTGATTCCAAAACTGGGCTTGCGGCTGGATGCGCCAGATGATGAATTGGAATTGATTGCGATCTTACAGGAGTTTGCGCGGTTGAAACGTTGCGAGATTGAAGTTTATTTTGACGGCGCTCCAGCGGGCGCGGCCGGGACCCGCAAACTGGGTGCGGTTCGAGCGCATTTTATCCGGCTCGGGCAAACCGCCGACTCGGCCCTGCGCGCGCGTTTACGCAAGTTGGGCAACGCCGCCAAAAACTGGACGGTCGTTTCCTCCGACCATGAAATTCAAGCTACGGCCCGCGCAGTTCATGCGGGGGTTGTTTCTGCTGAGGAGTTTGGCAAACAAATCCGGCAGGCGCGCGCTTCCGCTCCCAAGCCCGCGCAGGATCGCAAACTTTCGGCAGGGGAGGTGGAAGAGTGGCTGAGCCTTTTTCGCGAAGGCAAAAAATGACCGGCTTTCATACCCTACAATTTAGATAAAGATTATCTAAATTCTAATCTTGTTTTAATGAATCTGCCTGGGGTTTGGAGTATATTTTGGGCATCGGCGCCACCCCACTTTATTGGTATCCGGCGTCCTCCACCGCCATTTGCATGTCCCTCCATGTAAAGGCGGTGGATTTTTTAATTGCAAGATTTGGCTATTTTCCGGGGAGGACGAGGATGGACAGCGTGATGAGCGCCAACGCGCCGAGGATGATCAAAGCGGAATTGCGAAAGCGAATTTCATCCGCCGAGTTTTTGAAGCGCGCTTGCAGGTGTGTCAGGAAGATGGCGAGGAACATCCCGCCGAGGTGTTCGAGGCGATAGCGTGGAAAGCCTGCGCCTTCCGCCAACCCGTTCCATAGCAGGATGCTCAACCCGAGCAGGCCTTGCAAATCCATAAAGCCGCTAAACACGACGGCCAGCCTGCGGTCTACTTTTTGGTAGGTTTGCTTGCCCAGCCAGCCAAGCGTAAACTTGACGATGGCGATCAGCCCGATCAAAACGATTAACCAGCGCAGATAAGAATGTAAATATAAAAGAATAGGGGTCATCATTTTTTCCTTTGACGCGAAATGAATTTATAAATTTCGATGGCTTTGGTGCATAAATCGAGAGGCAGGCACAATTCGTCTGTCTGTGTTGATTGGTTAGACAACCTTGTATGCTTGCGGCATACCCAGATGCGTCATGCTGTTGAGAGCGGCACAACGAACTAAT
>JADZCC010000059.1 GCA_020851785.1 Anaerolineales bacterium | reverse complement strand
TTTTGGCGCTCATCAAACAAGCAAATTTCCAAAATGCCGCTCAGGCTCGCAGGTGGTTTTCGGCTCACATCCCCCAGGCGTTTGCACTCTTGGTTACCCCTTTTTCCTGACTTTGCAAAAGCCATGGCGCGGGAGATGACCGCGCTTGCGCGTAAATTGAGAACGGAATAAAATCAATTCCAATCGTTGCATCAATCAAAATTTGGGAGACTTCCATGACCATTGAATATGATGACAAGGGCAAATTTTTTACGGATGTGGTTACTAAAACCGCCATCCCGTCCATCCTCCAAACCACCGCGCACCTAATTCGGGGAAAACTCCACGTGCGGCAGGGCGAGCGCTTGAAAAGCGAACTTGAAAACGGCGAAAATTTTGTGGCGATTACCGATGCCACGGTGTATGACCATGCCGGCCAGGCGGTCTTCTCTGGCCCGTTCCTGGCCGTGCGGCGCGATCAAATCGTCTGGGTTATGCCTGTGGATCAAGACGCCAATCGGGACACTGAAGGATGAATCAGCCTTTTTCCTCCGGTTTAACCAGCCAGGATCTCGTACGGCTGAAAAAATACCTGACTGATAATCTGGCGCGTGCGGTGGAAATGGAGGGCGTCCCGGCCGCGCAACGCAATACGTTTGTACAACAGAATATCAATAAAGTGTACGAACAGACCCAGCTTAAACTTCCCGAAGACCTTAAAAAACAAATTTTCAGTCAGGTGCTCAACGATATCCTCGGCTATGGGCCGATTCAAATTTTGTTGGACGATCCGGATGTTTCTGAAATCATGGTCAACGGCCCCAAAAAAGTTTTCATTGAGAAGAAAGGGCAACTCACCCGGGCGAATGTAGCCTTTGACGACGATGACCATGTCGTGCGGATTATTGAACGCATCATCCTGCCCCTCGGGCGGCGGGTGGACGCGGATTCCCCAACGGTGGATGCGCGCCTGCCAGACGGTTCGCGCGTGAATGCCGTGGTTCGTCCGGTTTCAATTGACGGGCCTTCCATTACGATTCGGAAATTCCGCAAGGATAAGTTGAAAGCCGAAGATTTGGTCAACTATGGTTCGCTGACTCAACAAATGGCCGAGTTTTTACGCGCTTGCGTGAAAGCCCGCTTTAACATCGTCATCTCCGGCGGCACAGGCTCTGGCAAGACCACCCTGCTCAACGTCATGTCTGGCTTCATCCCGGAAGATGAACGGATCATCACGATCGAAGACGCCGCAGAACTGCAACTTCAGCAGGATCATGTCATGCGCATGGAAACCAAAAGCGCCAACACCGACGGACACGGCGCAGTTACCATCCGGGATTTGGTCAAAAACTCCCTGCGGATGCGCCCGGATCGAATTGTCGTCGGCGAAGTGCGCGGCGGCGAAGCGCTGGATATGTTGCAAGCCATGAACACCGGTCACGATGGCTCGCTCACCACCGTCCATTCCAACTCGCCGCGCGACGCGCTTTCCCGTATGGAAACGCTGGTTCTCATGGCCGGGATGGACCTACCCCTCAAAGTAGTGCGCCAGCAAATCTCCTCCGCCATTGATTTGATCGTGCAACAAACGCGCCTCAAAGACGGCCAGCGCAAAGTCACCGCCATTACTGAAGTCTCCGGTATGGAAGGCGATATGGTGATTATGACAGACATCTTCAAGTTCAATCAAACCGGCGTAAGCACCGATGGAAAAGTGCTGGGCGAGTTACGTGCAACCGGCATTCGCCCCAACTTTACGCCGCGTTTGGAAGCGGCTGGCTATAAATTGGGCGTCGAAGTTTTCGCCGCCAACTTGTCTGGTTCGCGGCGCTGAAACACTCTGCTATAATTTAGGCATCTACAGAGTATCGCATAATTTGGTAAACAAAAAAAGATTTTCCTTCATAACTTTCAACGAAAAGTTTACTGATTTATGAAACCAGCGATAATTTTGACCGAGGACTTATGAACAACGCCCAAATTACCATTCGCGCCAAAAAATTAGGCTTGCTCATTCGAGACGCGCGCGCTTCCGAGCGCCGGAGCGTCAAAGAATGCGCGGACGCCATTGGGATTAAGCCCGGCCTCTTTCGCGCTTACGAAGAAGGCTTGCGCTCGCCTTCTCTCTCAGAATTGGAAACGCTGGCGTTTTACCTGAAGATCCCCATTACCAAATTTTGGAGTCGCGACATCAGTTCCGACGACCCTTCTCCGTTGGACGCGCTGGACCTGCCGCGCCTGATCTCCATTCGCCAGCGGATGATTGGCGCGTTAATGCGCCAGGAACGCACGAACGTCAATATGTCCCTCAGGCACATTGCCGAAGAAACCGGCATTCCGCAAGCCCGCCTGAAGGCCTACGAACTTGGCTCAAAATCCATCCCCCTGCCGGAGTTGGAAGTCATCCTCAACCTGATGGGAAGCCGCATCGAAACCTTCTTCGACCAAAGCGGGCCGGTCGGTCAGTGGATGACCAGCCAAACCGCCATGCAAAAATTCCTCGACCTCCCCGCCGATTTGCAGGACTTCATCTGCCAGCCAGTCAACCGCCCCTATTTAGACCTGGCCATGAAACTGAGCGATATGTCTAAAGAAAAACTTCGCTCGGTGGCCGAAGGCCTGCTCGACATCACCTTATAAACCCACAAGACTTCCCGCCTGCAACTTGCACGCGGGATTTTACTCTCAAGAGGTATCGCATGACGAGCGCTCCCGCCCAACTTGCCGACCAGGCCAAACAAGCCTTTCAACAAAAACGCTTTGAAGAAGCCGCCCGACTCTTTGCCGAAGCTCTGCACGGCTACGCTCAAGCGCAGGACGATTTGAACGTCGCTGAAATGAAGAACAACCAAAGCGTGGCTTTATTGCAGGCTGGCCACGCGCAAGCCGCCCTCGAAGCGGCGGCAAATACCGATGAATATTTCGCAAGCGTCAAAGATGCCCGCCGACAAGCCTTTGCATTGGGCAACCAGGCCGCGGCGTTGGACGCGCTGAAGCGTTATGACGAAGCCCTCAAAAAATACGAACGCTCTGCCGACCTTTTTGCAGAAGCAAAAGACGGCGATATGCGCGCCGTCACCCTGAAAGCCGCCGCCGCCATCAAACTCAAAACCGGCAAAGTCGCCGACTCGGCTTTTAAAATGATGGGCTCTTTGGAAGCCAAGGAAAAGCCCTCTCTCTTTGAGCGCATCTTAAATTTCTTCCTCCGCTTTTTGCGATGATTAATCTAAGCGAGCGCGTACGCCGCGCCGAGGTAGACGACCATCAACAGATTACAAACCTCATGGCTCATGAAGCCCGCACGCATCGACATTTGGATTGGCGCACCCCGCTGGAATGGCTCGGCTCGTCAAACTATTGGGTACTGGAAACGGCCAATACGATCCTCGCGGCGCTGGCCTGCCCGGCCGACCCGCCCCACGTGAGCTGGATTCGCCTCTTTGGGCATCTTCCGCACCTTTCCGCCGCTCAGGCCTGGTCCCCGCTCTGGGAGCTGGCTCGCACTACGGCAGGCGTGCAAATTGCGGCCATTGTGGTGAAGCCCTGGTTTGAAGACCTGTTATCCGCCAACGGATTTACCTTCAAGCAAAACATTGTCATGCTCGAATTACAGGGGAAAAACTTTCGCCCAATTCCTACACTGCCAGCGCTTCAGATTCGTCCCATGCGCGAGAGCGACCTCCCCACAGTTGCCGAGTTGGACCTCGAAGCCTTTGGCCCGTTTTGGCATAACTCCTTGGATGCGCTCCAACGAGCCTATCAATTGGCCAGTTACGCTTCCGTCGCGGAAGATGAAACTGGCCTGATCGGCTACCAACTCAGCACGGGGAATCCATTTGCAACGCACCTGGCCCGGCTGGCGGTCGGTAGAAACGCGCAAGGCCGGGGAATTGGCTCGGCGCTGGTCAGCGAATTAATCCAAAAATTAAACCCCAATTCAATGCCGCGCCTTTCCGTCAACACACAAGCGGACAACGCCGCCTCGCTGGCGGTCTATAAAAAAATTGGCTTTATTCGCACCGGCGAATCCTATCCGGTTCTGACCTACTCAAATGGAGATGAACAATGAAACATTTTGAAACACGCTGGCAGACGCAGGATCGCCTTGAAATTTTCGGGCAGGGTTGGGAGCCAGACCTGCGCACGCCCAAAGCGGCGATCTGTCTGGTGCATGGGTTGGGCGAGCATAGCGGCCGCTATGAGCATGTCGCCGAAGCCTTTACGCAAGACGGCTTCGCCATGTTTGGTTTTGACTTGCGCGGGCATGGGCGTTCCGGCGGCCCGCGTGGGCATTTCCCTTCCATTGAAGCGGTCTTAAGCGATATTGACCTTTTGTTTGAGCATGCCCGCCAACGCTACCCAAACCTACCGCTGATTTTATACGGCCATAGCCTCGGCGGAATTTTGGTCCTGCACTATGGTCTGAAACGCAAACCAAACGTTAAGGGCGTCATCGCCACCAGCCCGGGCCTGCACACCGCTTTGGAGAGTCAGAAGGCGAAGATTATGGCCGCAAGAATTTTAGGGTTAATTGCGCCGACCGTTTTACTCCCCAGCGGCTTGGAAGCCAACTCCATTTCGCATTCGCAAGCGGCGATTGACAAATACCAGAATGATCCATTGGTGCATGATAAGATTTCGTTGGGCTTTGGCAGAGTGATGTTGGGCGTGACTCAATGGACGTTGGAGCACGCGCATGAATTCCCCCTGCCGCTCCTGCTTTTGCACGGCAAAGCCGACCGGATCGCCTTTCCCTCCAGCAGTACCGAATTTGCCGCCGCAGTAGGAGAAAAATGCACGCTGGTTTTATGGGACGATGGCTACCACGAATTGCAAAACGAGCCGGAGCAGGCGGAAGTTTTCAAAACCATGCTGATGTGGATGAATGCCCGTTTGAACGAATAGCCGTTTTTCGCATTTTCTGAAGATAAGAACCTTTTAACCCCATCCTAGACAAATCAAATTGCGCATGGCAAAATGCCATGCATAATTCATTTAGAGGAGCAAGCATGAATCAAAGCAGTAATTTCAACAAAAGGCAGACGCGCCGCGAGCAAATGCGCCAGCGGGAAGCCCGTGGACGGAACATCTTCATGGCGGTGATTATCGCCGTCGCCGCGTTTATCGCCTTTCTGGTCATTTATCCAAATGTTAAACCAATCACCAATGTAGTGGCAGTCAGCTCCCCAGAGCGCACCCAAACAGACGCCAACCACATGGGCGACCCGAATGCCCCGGTACAACTGGTGGAGTTTGCGGACTATCAATGCCCCTATTGCGAGCGCTTTTTCAAAGATACCGAACCCCTGTTGGAAAAAACCTATGTGGAAACTGGCAAGGTCTATTTTACCTATCGTTCTGCGGGCAACTGGGTGAGCCTCAACATGCGCGGCGGCAAAACCGAATCGGCGGACGCCGCCCAGGCCGCCTATTGCGCCGGAGATCAAAACCTGTATTGGACGATGCACGATATGCTCTACGAGAACGTCATCGGCGAAGACGCGGGTTCATTTGTGGATCGCCGTTTGATTGCGATTGCGGAAAAGACCCCCGGGTTGGATCTGGCGCAGTTTACGGAATGCTACAACAGCAATAAATATAAATCGCAGATTGAGCAGGATTATCAAGACGCGGTGGACGCGGGCGTCAATGGAACCCCCTCTTTCATGTTGACGTACACGGACGCCAGCGGCAAACAGGTTCCCTTCGTCTATACGGATCCGCAAGGGAAAACCTTGCAAGGGTTGATTGAAGGAGCGTATCCGTTTGATTTCTTTCAGGAAAAAATTGAAGCCGCGCTTGCGGCCGCTGGAAAATAACCGCGCTTAAACAAAAAAGCGACGCGGCGAAAGCCGCGTCGCTTTTTTGTTTTTTACTGCCCGTTACGCATTTGCTCAAGGACCTGGCGATATTGCTCCACGTTGGCTGGATTCATCAAGACAATCTGATTGATGATGTCCATCGCCTGCTCGTGATCTGCCCGTTGCAGGAGTTTGTCCGCGAGCGGGTCGAGCGCTTCCACCGCTTCTTCGGTGCGCCCAGCCTGATGCAGTTGCGCGGCCAACGTGCGCGTCAGCAGGGGTTGATCGTCATGTTCTTGAATGAGTTCCTGCAGGAAGGGAATTAACGTGTCGGTTTTGCGCTGGCTTTCCAGATAGGTGATGTAGTTCTCCAGTTCGCCCATGGCCTTATCGGGCTGGGCCATGCGCAAGTACAGGTCAATGAGCTGTTTGCGCGTGGGCGCATCTTCCGGGGCCAGCGTGCGAATTTGTTCATATACGCGCAGGGCTTGTTTCCAATCCAGCCGTTGCAGGTCAATATCCGCCATACGGTTAAGGATGTGCACGTTCCAATCGCGGCTGGCGTTGCCCTGTTGAATGACGCGCAGGGCGTTGGTGTAGGTTTTGCGGGCCATATCCAAATCCGCCAGGCGATAGTAGATGGCGGCCAGCTCCAGGTATTCGCGGATGGCGTCGTCAATTTGGCCGCGCGCAATCAACTGTTCAATCAAACGGTTGCGCGTGGGCATATCCATGGGCGAAAGTTGAATGATGCGGCGCAAAAGTTTGGTCGCCTGACCCACTTCGCCGCGTACGCCGTAGGCGTGAGCCACCACGCCAAATTTTGCAATCGCGTCTGGGATGTGACCTTCCTGCACGAGCAAATCGCCCATGAGCGAATGAATCGGCAGGTAGGTGGGCGCGTGTTGAATCGCATCGTAGGCTTCATCCATGGCGGAGCGCAAACTGCCGAGGCGGGCCAGTTGGTTGATGCGGTTCATCGATTCCAACACCGAACTGGATTGGGCCTGCAAGATCACGTCTGCCAGCGGGGTGAGCAGGCCGCCTTCCGCCTTGGGCATTTGCTCGCGGGTTTTGTGCAGTTGTTCGCGCCAGTCTGAACGCATGAGGAGGTTGTGGATGTTATCGCAGACTTTGCGTTGCGCGGCTTCGTCTTTCTGGCTTTGTTGCGCTTCGATGATCGGCTCGTAACTCAGCCGTAAATCGTCGGCCTTTTCCAATGGCACAACCGAAGCGTCGGCGATTTTTAACGCTTCGAGGTAGTGTAAAGCGGCTTCGGCATACTGCGTCTTTTTGGCCAGCATTTGCCCAAGCAGGAGTTGTGAGGCCAAGGCGTATTCCGCGTGTTTGATGGTGTTTTGCAGGAAGCGTTGGGCGCTTTCATACCGTTCGCCTTTGAAGCGCAGATGGCCCAGGTTGAAATACAGCGATGGGTGCGAGAAGCCAACCTCGATGGCGTGTTCCATTTCTTCGGCGGCCTGGGCTTCGTTGCCTTTGGTCTGCGCGTCAATGGCCTGGCTAAGATACATAATCACTTTGACTTGATCGTTTTGTTGCAGGGAAAGCCCGCCCGTGCCGCGCATCAGCGAGGACATGCCGCGCCTTTCCTGTGCGGCGGGACTGCTGTCGTCGGTGAGTTCGAAGAGAAGCTCTGCCAGCTGAGTCAGCGCTTTTTGACGCGCTTCCGCAATCGGGTCCAGCCCGGAGCCGATCTTCGTCTCAGGCTGTTGTAATTGCTTGACCTGCGACATGCGAATCGGTCCCGTTCCGCCTTTTCCACGAATAGGCTTGGGCAGGAGTTGGCCGGTTTTGAGCAGGGTTTGGGCTTGTTTAACTTCCGGGCTGTTGGGCAAAATGGATTGCGCCTTCTCGACCATTTCCTGGCTTTTTTCTGCGTTTCCGGCGCGCTGAAGCAAACTGGCCACGGCGAGATATTCGCGCACGGCCTGTTGGGGATGATTTAATTTTTCATGCACCTGGGCGAGGCGCGAATGGGCGGGAATATGTTCGGGGTTTAAGTTGGTGATGCGCACCCAGTTTTCGAGGGCCTTTTCCACGTCGCGCTGTTGCAGGAAGAGGTCTCCGGCGCGCATGGCGGCCTCAGTGGCCGTTTTTAGGTCGCCGGTGCGTTCGGAGAGTTGCGCCACTTTTTCCATGGGCACGGGGTCGTCTTTGGAAAGTTTGGCGACACTGATATAAATTTGCAAAGCCTCTTCAATGTTGCCGATTTGAAACAAGGCCAATCCCAGGCTGTTCAGCGCTTTGGGGTGATCAGGCGAAGCCTGCAAGGCGCGCCGATAGGCCGCGATGGCTTTTTCCCACTCCTGATCCCAGGCGGCGGAGTGACCGTCGTTCATTGCTTTGAGGAAGGTATCTTCTTGTCCGGGCATGGTTGATTTACTTTCCAGTTGGTTTTGCGATCAGAGATGGCGTAATTATAACCGTGTATTGTCGGAACGCGCAGAAACGCTGGAGAAGCGCCGCGTTCGTTACACTTCATCCCTCTCCATTCCATTCGAGGTCAAAGGTGGGGGCTTCCAGCAGGGAAATTTGTTCGCGGCGTGCAATCTTCCAGAGCGCGAAAAAACTGCGGAGTTGTAAGAGGAAGGGTAGCGGGTCTTTGAAATCCAGGATTACGTCTGAACTGTGTAGAAAAATTTGTAGCCAGCGTTGCAGTTCTTTGTTGCGGAAGGCTTGCGGCAAGCCATAAAGGAGCATGGCGGAACTTAACTGGCCGGACGAATGTTCTTCAGGGTGGATGCATTCCAACTTGGGATTAATAAACGCTTCGGGGAATTGGGGATGCGAAGCGAGCAAATGAACTCCGCTGGTGGCGCGTGGGTTACATTCCAGCGCGTAGAGTTGCCCTTGTGACGTTTCAATGAAGTCGAAGGCGATTTGGCCGGTGAGGTTTTTGGCGCGGACAAACTTTCGTACCCATGCAAAGATTGCATCATGCGAGACATGCTCGAAGGCGATAGCCGCGCCCTGCCCGGCTTGAAAACGAATCGGGTAGGCGGTGTGCGCGGCGACTTTTCCGCTGTGACAAACGCTATAAGAACTATAGGCCTGCCCTTCAATAAATTCCTGCGCCACCCAGCGCTGGCGCGAGGCAAATGTCAGCGTGGCTAAGGCCGTTTGTAACGCCGGCAGGATCAAGGTCCGCGAGGCGAAGCGCGAATAAACCGGTTTGAAAATCAAATTGCGCCATTGCGCGAACGCGTGCAAAATATCATCGCGGTTTTGAATCAACATGGTTTCGGGCGCGTATAAGCCCTGCGCGACCGCGGCGGAGACAAACTCCCATTTGTTGTGCAGTTGATTTAATGAATCGAGCGGCTCGCAGAAAATTGGCAGTTCGTTGCGGGCTTTGGCCAGATGAAAGATTTCCTCGCAGGTCGGGATGATTAAGTCAATTTGATGCTCTGCGACGATTTGTTTTATCGCGACCAGAAATGCCGCTTCTGCCTGACGGGGCGGCGGGACGACAAAATTGAGTTGGATCGCGTTTGAAGCCTGACTCAAATGCCCGCGCAAAGATTCCGCCATGAAGACGGTATGCCCGCCACGCTGAAATGCGCGCGCGAGGCTTAAGGTTGCGGGGGCGCGTCCGCCGGTGAGCAGGAGGTTCATGCGTTGGCTAATAGGTGAGCGTCAGTCCGCCAATGGAGAGGCCCGCGCCCGTGCCGACAAGCAGGACTTTATGACCGCGTTGAATATGTCCTTCACGCACGGCTTGATAAAAAGTGGAAGGGATGGAAGCGGCCACGCAATTGCCAAGCGTTTCGATGGTTTTCATCACTTTCTCCGATTCCCAGCCAAATTTGCTCAACATGAGCAAGCCCACTTTGCTGGCCTGATGCGGCACGACGACGTCCACATCCGTCAAACTGGTGGATAAGCCCGGCGCTAACTCTTCCAAAAAACCTCCGGCGATTTCGCGCGCCATGCGCAACACGGCGGGACCGTCCATGTGGAAGAGATCATCTTCGGGTTTGTGATTTTCAAAACGGGGATGCAGGCGTGAGCCGCCGCCCATGATGGCGGTGAGGTAGGCGCCTTCGCCATAGGTTTTGAAATGCGCGTTATGAATTTTAGAACCTTCGCCTGCCTGCGGACGGGTAATCACCATTGCGGCGGCGGCGTCGCCAACCAGTGAGGCGGATTCGGGCTCTTTGGGATTAATCCCGCACGAAGCGACATCCGCGCTGGCAATCAGGATGTTTTTGTATCTGCCAGTCTGCAGGAAATTTGCGGCCACATCCAACCCGGCTACGAAGCTGAGACAGGTCATGTGCACGGTCATGGCCGGGATGCCGGAACTGCCCAGCCCAAGTTGACGTTGAATCAGCGCGCCGGTATCGGGGATGGCCTGTTCGGCGGTGCCGGAGGCGTTGATAATTAAATCCAGTTCGGTGGGTTTGAGTTTGGCTTCATCCAGCGCTTCGAGGGCGGCCTGCGCGGCCATGTAGGAGGAAGTTTCGTCCGTCACCCAGCGGCGTTCGCGCACGCCATTGCGCCGCTCCACCCAGCCTGCCGGTAAATTGCATAGCGCCTCCAACTCGGAACTTGGCACAATCCGTTTTGGTAAATATCTCCCCAACCCGCTGATTTTGAAAGGCACGTTAATCTGCATGATGTAGGACTCTCCTGTTTTATGTCTGTGTATTAGAAATCCATCTTTTGAAAATATGGGATGGCGTATTTTGAAATGGCTTTAATCAACTTCCACGGCGTTTGTTTTTTAAGGGACAGGTGCCGTGAAAAGACGGCGTTGTATTCGGTGACGGAACGACCGCCGCGAACCTTTTTGAATTTTCCCACACCACCGCTGGCATGAACGAGTAAATTTCGTTGCAATCCTTCCTTCAGCGTGAGCAGGGTCAACTGGCGATACAAGCCTGCAGATTGCGGCAGGGCGGTATCGTAGCCGAAGAGCGGCTGAGTCATTACGCCGTTGCGGACGAAGAATCCCATGACTGCATAAATCTGCCCGTCGCGTTTCAAAGCGCGGATGTGCAAAATCTGTTTGTCGCGGGCCAGCTTCATAAACTCCAGCGTAAATTGGGGGTTGTAGTATGAATATTTTTCAAGGTACAACAGGTTATATAAATACAGGGCGCGTTGTAGGTCATCGTCTGAGAGTTCCGGCCCTTCCACAACTTCATAAGAATGATTACGAAGCTCGCGAAAGTCTTCTTTGATTTGTCGCGTTTTCAACGCCTCGGTGGGTTGCATGTACCACACCTGCCTGCTTAAGACCAAATCGTAGCCGTGCGCTTCCAGCGTTTGATACACCTGTGGATTTTTGACCTGATCTACCGAACGGAAGACGATGGCGCGATCGGGGAAGCGCTCAATCAGCGCGGCGCTCAACGCCGAAAGTTGTTCACTGCTTACGGATGGATAAAGATTCGTCGAAAGCAGATAGTTGTTGACGAAGATAACTTTATCCAACTCCGCCCAGCGCAAGTAGCCCGCCAACGGGCGCAAAAGCCCTTGAATCATTTTCTCGGCCAGCGGATGATTCAAACGCTTCACTTCTTCAAAGCCGCCGTAAGAAACATAATGGCTGTACGGCGAAACGGTGTAGGTATTTTCCGGGTGAAAATCGGTGACGGTGATGGGGAAGAGGATCTCGTCCACTTTGGCGACGATGACTTGCGTGTTGAAAACATTTTGAATATAGCGCTGTGGGTTTTGCATCAGCGCCGATAAATAATTACGCGCGTATTCTCCGTCTGGTGTGGCGGGCCAACTTAACGCATGAAGGGTTTCGGGCGTAAAGAATTCCACTTTAGGCATGGGGAGTTTTAAGCGCCTGAATCGTTTCTTCACAATGTGAAGGGACGACGATCGTTTCTGGATGTGTTAAAGCGTATGTGTGGAGTTCGCCCAACGTCTGGCGATAGGCGGATGGGTCTGTAAAAAGCAGGTTGACCAATTTGTGCGGCGGACGATTCGCAACGATGGATTTTTTCAGCCAGGCGGCGTCAGCCACGAAGAAGAAGAGCCTGCCGGTTTCTGCGCGGGCGAAAATTCCCATTTGACCGCGCGCATGGCCGGGCAGTTCCACGCCAATGATGGATTCGTCGCCGAGTAGGTCATAGCCAGTTTTGAAGGGCGCGTATTCTGCGGGTAATAATTTGGGTTGTGACAAATTCACGGCTTGCGAACGCGCGTCAAAGTCGCCGGGAATTAATCCGCGCAGGTAGGCGTGTTTCAGGCCTGCGGCGGGATGCAAATGGCGTAGATGTGAAAAAGCGTGGGGCATGTAAATGAAACGCGACTCGCCCAAATCGCAGAGCGAACCGATATGATCCGCATGAAAGTGTGAGATGAAGACGTGCGAAATATCCGCAGGCTTTAATCCAAAGTTCGCCAGTTGATTGACGAGCAGTTCTTCTTCGCGCAAGTGAACCGGCGTAAGGTAACGATAGATGCGCTGGGGGAATTTTTTGGTTTCATCGAAGAAGCGATAAGAATAGCCGGTGTCAAAAAGCATGGCGCCAAATTTGGGATGGCGCAACAAAACAAACAGCGCGGGGAAACGGATGTTCTGCCAGCGCCCGCCGTGGATGGCGATGTGTTCGGGCGCGGTGCAATAGCCCGCGTTCAGGAGGTTAATGTTCATAGGACTTCCACCACGCCAGGAATTTTTCAACGCCTTCCGCCACAGAAACTTTAGGCTGATAGCCCAAGTCTTTTTTCGCGGCGGAAATATCCAACGTGGAACTGTTGGCCAACATGCCTACCGCAAGGCGCGTGAGCGGCGGCTCGGGGTGGGTGGGGATAAGCGTGTAAATCCCTTCAAGGAATGTCGCAACGGATTGAGCGATTTGCAATGAAATTTTTCGTTTTGGGCGCGGCAAATTTAACTCATCACACAGGCGTTCAATCAATTTCCAAATTTTGACCGGTTCGCCGTTGGAGATGTTGTATTTTTTGCCCAACGCGAGGGTGGGCGCTTCGGCGCATAATAAAAGCGCATCCACCACGTTTTCGATGTAAGTCAAATCCACTACGTTTTCGCCATCGCCTAAAATCGGCAGACGGCCAGAACGCAAACGCGGAATTAAGCGCGGGAAGATCACCGTATCGCCTGGCCCAAACAGCGCGCGCGGACGAATGGTGACGACGGCCAACCCGTTGGCAAAGGCTTTGTCCACTTCTTCTTCGGCGAGCAGTTTGGTGGCCGCGTAATTCGTCACCGGCTCTGGCAAAGGGTCGCTTTCTTTGACGTTTAGCCGCGAACTGTAGTTGAAGTAAACGCTCGGTGTGGAAACATAGACCAGCCGTTTAACGTTATTTTCCAGACAAGCCGTAATCACGTTGCGCGTGCCAATCACATTGGCTTGATAAAATTTTTCATAATTGCCCCACGGCGCAGGGAACGCGGCGCAATGAAAGACAACTTCCTGTCCTTTACATGCGCGGCTGAAACCCTTTTGATCTTTCAAATCCATTTGAAGCGCGGAAAGCCCTTCGTCTTCCAGTTGATTTAATTTGGCCGGGTTGCGCCCCAGCCCAAGCGCCTGCCAGCCTAATTGTTTGGCGCGGCGTAATAATGCCCCGCCGAGAAAACCCGTTGCGCCGGTAATCAGCGTTTTCACTTTAACCTCTTTTCTGCCAACCGTTGCAATTCTTCGCGAATGATTTTGGAGTTATGTCGCGCGTCGGTTGGAAATTTTTTGGCGAACAAAAATGTTTTAATCCTGGCGGCCTGCGGATGAAATTTGGCAAATTCCATGAATTCCAATTTTAATGGCGCAGACGGCCGAACGCCCCGCTTCAACTCCACCCATAAAACCGGTTGCGCTTTCGCTTTCACCAATGCGCTTCGCAAAATCGCCGGATGCGCGTTGAAAATATTTTCAATCTGCTCCGTAAATAAAACCGCATCTGCGAGAATCACGCGTTGGGATTTTCTGCCGCAATACCAAAGTTGGCCCGCTTCGTCAAAATAGCCCACGTCGCCGGTGCGATGAACGATTGCGCCGCCGTTTTGGGTTTTGGATAAACTCTGCGCCTGCGGGTGATGAAGATACTTGCGCGTCACAGCCGGACCTTGAACGGCGATCTCCCCGATCACATTCGTTTCCACCTTAAGCGTGGACTGCCATTCTAAAATCGGCGCTTCGGTGATGGGGATGACGCTCACCTCCATGCCGGGGATGAGCCTGCCCAAACACACGCCCGCGCCTTGATTCATTTTTGCCTGCAATTCAAAAACGGCGCGGCTTTCAATTTTGGCCAGCGGCAGGGCTTCAGTCATTCCGTAAATGCCAAAGAGTTTGGTCTGCGGGCTGAGGAGTTTGCGAAAGCTTTGTTGAAGCGCAAGAGTGGCGGGCGCGCCTGCGGTAATGACGCGCTTTAAGCTCGCCAGCGCGGCGGGCGTTTGCTTATCTCCGGCGCTGGCTAAAAGTTCCAAGACTACTGGCGAGGCGAACAGGTTGGTCACTTTGAAGCGCTCAATGGCTGAGAACACTTTGCGCGGATTGGTTTTGCGTGGCGCTGGAAAACGCAAATCTGGGATTACTGAAGTTACGCCAAGCAGACAATCAATCAGCGTGTAAATTGGAAAAGCGGGCAGGTCGAGTTCGTCTGCGGTAATGTTAAACGTTTGCTGGAGCAAATCTAATTGCGCCAGAAAATTTTCTTGTGAGTAGAGTACGCCTTTGGGCGGGCCGGTACTGCCGCTGGTGAAGAGGATGGCAACATCCTCCGCTGGCTGGTGGAAAGGCGCGGTTTCGGTTTGTACCTTTTCGCGGCGAAGGCCTTTTAACGTGAAGTTGTATTGAATGGAATCTTTGCCCCAACCGAGCAGGCGGCGCAGGTTGTGGGTGAGCGCATTGCCGAGGAAGGCGTCTGGCTGGGCCTGGTTGAGACATTCCCCAAGTTTTTTCAAGCCGATGGCTGGGTCTACCACGACGGGGATGAGTCCGGTTTTGAGCATGGCCAAGAGGAATGGGAAAAGCTCCAGGCTGGGCGGAGTCATCACAGCGACGGATTGGCCCGGGGTCAGTGAGCAGGCTTGCAGTCCGGCGGCGAAGCGCTTGGTTTCATCCAGCAGGCTTTGGTAGGTGAGAGTCTGCCAGTCGTTTCGAGTCGCATAGAGGATGGCGGGTTTGTTTGGGTGGGCGCGGACGCGGCTTTCAAATTGGTCAAAGAGACTGGTTTGCATGGCGCGGATTGTATCGGTATAATTTGAACATGGCAAATATCAAAGATGTGGCTCAGGCGGCGGGCGTTTCCACGGCGACGGTTTCGCGCGTGTTGGCCAACCATGTTTCGATTCGCGTGGAGACGCGCCAGCGCGTGCTGGAGGCGATTGCCCGTTTGAACTATCGCCCGAACTTGATCGCCAGAAGTTTACGCGCCCAAAAAAGCGCGCGGATTGGGCTGGTGGTTTCAGATATTCGCAACCCGTTTTTTACGGCGATTGGGCGCGCGGTGGAAGACGCGGCCTATGAGCAGGGCTATTCGGTCTTGATGTGTAATACGGATGAAAACCCGGAAAAGGAAGAGTTGTACTTAAACGTATTGCATGACGAAAACGTGGCGGGCGTGATTTTTTCTCCCACCCAGCAGTTTGGGGCTTCGTTTCATCAATCCAATTCCAAAATTCCCATGGTGATTATTGACCGCCAGATGGAGACGGACAAAGCCGACTTGGTTTTGCTGGATAACGTTTTGGCGGCGCATGAATTGACGACGCATTTAATTCAAAATGGCTTCCGCCGGATTGCCGGGTTGTTTGGCGACGCCAGCGCAACCGGGCGCGACCGCCACGCGGGATTTTTGCAGGCTTTGGGCGAACACGCCCTGCAGGACGCGGGCGTACATTTTATTTCTCCGCGCATTCAATCCGGGTATGACGCGGCGCTGAGGTTGCTAGAACGCAAGAATCGTCCGGATGCAATTTTGACTAGCAACAGCTTATTAACGGCCGGGGTCTTTCAGGCTCTGCGCGATAAAAAGGTCAAAGTTCCAGACGAAGTGGGGCTGGCCGGTTTCGACGAAACCACCTGGGGGCAGTTGGTGGACCCGCCGATTACGGTGATTGCCCAGCCCACCGAGGAAATTGGCCGCACCGCCACCGAACTCTTGTTTCAACGCATTCAAAACCCGGACCGTCCGGCCCATCGGGTAATTTTAAAGGGTAGGTTAATGGAGGGGCTTTCCAGCGTTAAGGCTAAATCCCCGCTCCATCCGGCGGCGGATTGACCCGCATTCCGTTTGCTCGTACAATGTAAAAATGTCATCCAGGTTCGCCGGTTTTTTTCGCCCCGACCATGATCCTCCGCGACTTTAAGAACAAGCCGCTTTTTGTCGTTTAAAAATTTAATTTAACTTCGGAGGAAAATTCCATGAACACCCCCTTTGCTTCCAAACGCGCTCCTATTTATGCCGATGTGCCAGACGAAAAATGGAACGACTGGCGCTGGCAGTTGAGCCATCGTTTAAATTCGGTGGAAGAAATTGAAACCGTCTTAAAACTGACCGATTCGGAAAAAAAGGCTTTGCAAACGCAAGGCTTATTCCGCGTGGACATCACCCCCTACTTCATTTCGTTGATTGACCCGGAAGACCCGCACGACCCGATTCGCAAGCAGGTCATCCCGCTTGCCGAGGAATTGAACGCTTTCACTTCGATGATGGAAGATTCGCTGGCGGAAGATCGCCACTCGCCCGTGCCGGGGCTGGTTCATCGGTATCCGGACAGAGTGCTGATGCTGGTCACGACTCAGTGCGCCTCCTATTGCCGCTACTGCACGCGCTCGCGCATTGTCGGCGACCCCGGCCAAACCTTCAATCGTCATGAGTTTGAGATGCAGATTGACTACCTCAAGCGCACGCCGCAAGTGCGCGATGTGCTTCTCTCTGGCGGCGACCCGCTCGTGCTGGCTCCGAAAATTCTGGAAGAGTTACTTACCCGTTTGCGCGAAATCCCGCACATTGAAATCATCCGCCTCGGTTCGCGCGTGCCGGTCTTTATGCCCATGCGCGTCACCGATGAACTGTGCGCCATGCTCAGCAAATTTCACCCGTTGTGGATTAATATCCACGTCAACCATTCCAGCGAAATTTCCAAAGAGTTGGAAGAAGCCTGCGACCGCCTGAGCCGCGCCGGCATTCCGCTTGGCAATCAATCCGTCTTGCTGGCGGGCGTGAACGATAACGTCCACATCCAACGCAAGCTGGTGCAGGACTTGGTGCGGATTCGCGTGCGCCCGTACTATTTATATCAATGCGACCTGGTGGAAGGCGCGGGTCACTTCCGCACGCCGGTGGCCAAGGGCGTTGAAATTATGGAAGGCCTGCGCGGGCATACTTCCGGGTATGCCGTTCCGCAATACATCATTGACGCGCCCGGCGGCGGCGGAAAAATTCCGGTGATGCCAAACTACCTGCTGAGTATGTCCGATCACAAGGTGATTCTGCGAAACTACGAAGGCTACGTTACCACCTACGAAGAACCGACAGACTACCTTCCGGCGGACGCGGCCAAATTCAAGGGGATCAAGCGCCCCGAACCCGGGCAGGCGGGCTTAACCGGCCTGCTGGACGGCGAAGACCTGTTCATCAAGCCCGAAGGCTTCGACGAACTCCACGACCGCCACGGGATTCAGCATCGCTTGAAAGATGAGAACAAGTGGAAGCCGCTTGGCATTGGCTCCGGCGAATCCTCGGATAGTTAAAGTTCTTTAATTCAGTTGTTGAGTTTTGTGGTATCTTCCTGCTATATCTAATGGAAAAATTTAAGGAGAATTCTATGCGTAAACCCCTAGTTGTTTTGGTCTTATTGGCCTGTGCTTTGGCGGCTTGTGGCCCCACAGGACAAAGCCCGGAACAGGTTCAGGCGCAGGTCGAAACTGCGGTTGCTCAAACCATGCAGGCTCAACAACAAATTGGAGATTCCGTCGCCCAGACCGTTCAGGCCCAAAATGCCCTGGCCAGCCCAACCCTTGTAGTAGATACGCCGACGCTGGTCCCCACCGGCACGGCTATTGTCTTCCCCACGCTCACGCCCATTGTCGCCACGGTGACTCCAATTAATGTGCCCTCTGGCGGCAATGGAAGCGGCGGGAGCGTGACTAAACCCAAGTATGCCTGCGATATCATTCATCAGCGCCCGTTTGACAACTCCGAAATTATTCACGGCGGCGATTTTGACATCAAGTGGACGATCCTCAACACCGGCACAAAAACCTGGGACCCGGGCGTGGACGTGAAATATTACAGCGGCCCGCAAATGAGCACAGTAACGCTGGTGGAGATCCCCGTCAAAATGGAACCCGGCGATCAATATGACATTGTCCTCGACGCCACTGCGCCGGAAGAACGCGGCTTTCAGGTGATGACCTGGGTGGTGCAAGGCCCTTATTGTTATCCGTATGTCGCGATTAACGTCAAATAAAGGCGGTAGATAAAGACCATGCAACGGCGCAGTACGCGAATCATTGGGTTGTGCATAATTGTGGCTCTAACGCTGGCTTGTGCGCCAACGCTGGGCGCCACGCCGGCCCCCTTGCCAACTTACGACCCAAATTCCATCAATACGATTATTGCCGGGACGGCCAATGCCGCCTCCACCCAAACCGCGTTATTTGTCACGCCCTCGGCCACACCCACGCTCACGCCGACTTTTACGCCCACCCTGACTGAAACGCCGACTACAGTTCCTACGATTCAAATTGTTATGACGACGGCAGTGATCCCCACCCAAATTCCGCAAGTGAACGGCACGAACGATAAATTTGGGTGCTCCGTGCTTTCCTCATCTCCCAGAAATGGATTTGGCTTTAGCCCCGGGATTGAGTTTACCGTCTCATGGACTTTGGCGAACACCGGCCGGGAGGAATGGGATTCGGCGAGCGCCGATATTCGTTATATCTCCGGCGATAAGCTTTACGTCAAAAGCGCCTACGATCTTGAGAAAAACGTGGCTCCCAACGAGCAATATACAGTCACGGTAAAAATGAAAGCGCCAATGGAGAGCGGCTCCTACACAACTGTTTGGGCCCTCCGCACAAATGCCGCCGAGTATTGCAGGATGAGCATTACGATTGTCGTTTAGTAAATAAAAAATCTCCGAGAAAATTCTCGGAGATTTTTTAGAAACTTTTATTACGCAGAAGGGGGAGGAGTAGTGGGGGTGTGGATTTCTTCCGCCGCCCCGGGTTTCTTACGCAGGGTAAAGAACCCAACGCCAACGGGGATGAGGATGAAGATCAGCGAAACGCAAACCATTCCTACGCCGACTGCCGGTGAAATAGCCCCGGCGTCGCTTCCCATATTGTACGTTCCGCCGCCAAACGCGCTGATGGCTCCAAATAAACACCCAAATAAACCTGGGCATCCACACAACAGCGCTGTGGCGATGGTTGCAATCATACCTGTATTCTTGTTGTTCATAATTTCTCCTTAATAATTTTGCCTGAGTATACGCCCAATAAAAATGGGGTGCAAGTTTTTCATTGCATCCCATTGGTACTAACTATGGAGTCAGCCAGCCTGCTGGCGTATTTTGGGAGCAAACTCCCTGATCCTAAATCAACTTCTTAACTTCGCGCCAACTGCATGTTCCAATCTCTTGACAATTTTATTACGAATGGCGGCGGCATCGGCGTCGGTCATCGTTTTATCTGATTGGTAGGTGAGATTATAAGCCAGCGACTTTTTGCCCGCGCCGATTTTTTCATCACGATAGACATCGAATAATTTAACTTGACTGACGCTTCTTCCGCCCGTCTGCTTGATCAGCGCTTCGACAGTTTCTGCCAACACTGATTCATCTACGATGACGGCGATGTCTTCATATACAGGTGGGAATTCAGAGACAGGTGTAATGCCATAGGTTGGATTCACGCCACGCACAGCCTCTAAATCAAATTCAGCCACGAGGACTGGAGAATCTCCCAGTTCATATTTTTCTTTGACGAGCGGGTGCAATTCACCGAATACGCCGATGACTACAGCGCCAATTTTGATTTCAGCGCATTTGCCTGGGTGTAGATGTAGTATTGAGTCGCTTCCAGCGTAGGAAATATTTGTAAGGCGCAGACCGCTCAAAAGGAGTTCGAGGCGTCCTTTCAAATCATAAAAATCATACGTTGTTGAATCTTTAACATCCCATGCGTTTTCTTTTCGTAAGCCAGTCATCGCAATGGCAAGTTTACGCGGCTCATTGGGTAAATTATTTTTTACGGGTTCAAAGATGCTCCCAATTTCAAACAGCGCAAATGAATCGCTGAGGCGAATATTTTTTTCAAGGTTATCCAACACAGATGCAATCAGACTGCGGCGCAAAACGCTTTTTTCAGGCGCAATCGGATTTGCGAATTGAACATACGTATTGTGTTGCACAACGCGCGATTCTTTTTCAATGGAAGTCATGCGATAACTGAGCACTTCTTGCAAACCCAAAGCGACCAACAAATCACGCAGATGTTCTTCCCATTCATGCACAGGATTTCCAGTTTGCGGGGGGAGCGCATCCGCCATCGTTGTAGTTGGAATATTATCGTAGCCATAACTGCGGGCAACTTCTTCGAGTACATCCGCCAGACCGATCGCGCCTTCGCCAATATCCATGCGATGATTCGGCGCAGTGACTTGTAACTGATTATTAGTAATTTTACATTTGAAATCAAGTTTGGTTAATAAATCTGAAATTTGTTGTAAAGTTAAATCAATGCCGAGAAGTTTTTTAACATCTTGTGCGGTCACTTGCACAACTGAATCTTTTGGCTTGAGCGGATACACATCTACGATGCCTGGCGCAATTTTTCCATTTGCCCATTGACTCATGTAATGTAAACCAAGTTTTACGCCTTGATCAGCCATGGCAGGATGCACGCCACGCGAAAAACGAAATGACGCTTCGGATGGAAGATTATGTTGCTTGGCAGTTTTGCGAATGTTGATGAAATTCCACGCCGCGCCTTCGAGCAAAATATTTTTTGTGTTATCCGTCACTTCTGATTCCAAACCGCCCATCACGCCGCCCAAAGCCAGCGAACCTTTTTCATCGCAGACTAACAGGTTAGATGAAGTTAATGTTCTTTCTTTGTTATCCAGCGTAGTTACTTTCTCGCCATCTTTTGCAGAACGAACAGTAAGTTTGACTTTTTTCTTGCCAGCGCGTTCTTTGAGCACATCATAATCAAACGCATGGAGTGGTTGACCTAATTCAAGCATGGCGTAATTCGTTGCATCCACAATGTTGCTGATGGCGCGAATGCCCGCAAGTTTGAGCCTGCGTTGAACTTCGTAGGGACTTGGCTTAATTTCAACATCCCGAATCAACCCCGCCGTAAAACGCGGATTGATTTCAGGATTTTTAAGTTCAATTTCTACTAAATCGGTGACAGATTGAAGGTTGGAGGTTGCAGGTTGAACCTGTAATTTTGGACTTTCAACCTTCAATTCTCGACCCGTTAATGCCGCCAATTCTCTGGCAATCCCAATCACATTGGCATTGCGTGCCATGTTTGGCAAAATGGAAATATCCAAAACGGCATCGCCAATATAATCCGCCAGCGGAGTTCCAACAGGCGCATCGTCATCCAAAAGGATAATGCCGTCGCTTTCTTCGGTAATGCCCAATTCTTTTTCAGAACATACCATTGAATATGAATCCACGCCGCGAATTTTGGCGCGTTTCAACGTCATCAACACCTGACCTTCCGCATGTCCATCATATAAAACTGAGCCTTCTTTGGCATACGCCACTTTGATTGGTTTTTCCAGTCTGCCTGTACCTTTGAGATGAAAAATATTCGGCGCGCCCGTTAACACAACTTGGTCTTTCTCGCCGTCATATAAATCCAGCAAAGTTAATTTATCGGCATTGGGATGCGCTTTTACTTCGCGAATCTCAGCCACGACAATTTTTTCTTTATCCCATGCAATGCCATTGGTTTTGAATTCGTGCTTCTCGCCTTCTTTATAAACAGGCATCGGCAAACCAACATATAGAATCTCGTCCACTTCCATGCCCGCCAGCGTTAACTTGCGAGCAATATCTTCAACGGAGAGTCCGTCTAAATCAATAAAATCTTTTAACCAAGAAATAGGTATTTTCATAAGTTCCTCTTGTAAGTGAATGGTAGTTAGGCAATCAGGGATTAGGAATTAGGAGTTTCTTCACTGACCCTGTAGGTTGGAGCGTCTTCTCGAGCAGGATGATTTGCGTCTGGTTCAGATGCGCCGCGTTTGCTTTCTTTGAGAAAAGCGATGTAGCCATTGATCATTCTTCGTAGTTCTATAATTTGGCTGTTTAGTTGTGTATATGATTCGTCATTTAAATACCCAAGTTTATGTGCGAGAGTCAAATGACTGAAGGTTTCTTCCAATGAACCTCGCGCAATATAGCAAAAGCGAACGCTTTCTTGAAAATAAAACCTTCCGTAACCTTCAGCAATGTTTGCAGGAATGCTTTGTGCCGAGCGCCGCAGTTGATCAATTAAAGACCATTTTTCTTGAACAGGCAGTTTAGGGAGGATGGTTGTACAAACCTCAGCGGCGAATGCTAGTGACTTTTGCCAAACTTGCAAAGTCTCTAAACCTTTATCGTTTGTCATAATTAACCTCTTTCCTAATACCTAATTACCTGGTTCCTAATTACCTAATTCCTAAAACTAAAACTGCTCTAAAAACCTGACATCGTTACCCCAGAAATAACGAATGTCGTTAATCTTATTGCGCAACATTAACTGACGTTCTGGACCCATACCCCAAGCGAAGCCTGAGTAAATCTTCGGGTCATAACCGCCATTTTGCAAAACAACAGGATGCACCATACCGCAACCAAGAATTTCTAACCAACCAGAATTTTTACAAACTTGGCATCCTTTACCGCCGCACACAAAACATTCCACATCCACTTCGGCGGATGGCTCTGTGAATGGAAAATACGAAGCGCGGAATCTTAATCTCGCGCCCTCGCCAAACATGCGGCGCACAAAATCTGCAATCGTGCCTTTCAAATCGGCGAAGGTGATATTTTTTCCAACCGCCAAGCCTTCCACTTGGTTGAACTGCACTTCGGAACGCGCCGTAATTTGTTCATAACGAAAACACATGCCAGGCAACGCAATCCGAATCGGAGGCGGGTCTTGCGGATTCGTTTTTGTAAATTGACGCATGGCATGAATCTGCCCAGGCGAGGTATGCGTGCGCATCAACATCGGGTTATCCGTTTCAGAATCCGTCTTAATAAAAAACGTATCTTGCATATCGCGCGCAGGATGGTCGGGCGGAAAGTTTAGCAACTGAAAATTATATTCGTCCGTTTCCACTTCACGCGATGTATAAACTTGAAAACCCATCTCAGCCAAAATAGCCAACACGCGGCGCAATTGCTGAGTAGATGGATGCAACCTGCCAATAAATTTTGTGCGCCCAGGCAAGGTCACGTCCAATTTTTCTTCTTCCAAGGATTTCGCCAACGCGGCATTTTTCACCGCCTGAACTTGACTCTCGAATTCGGCTTCCAACTTAACCTTGACACGGTTCGCCGCCGCGCCGATAACTGGTTTCTCTTCCTTCGACAGTTTGCCAAACTCCGAGAACACGCCCATCAATGCCGAACTGCGCCCCAAATTCGCAACCCGCCACGCTTCCAACGCCGCCGCATCTGTAACAGATTTCAACGACTCTAAAGCAGATTTTTCGATTTCATTTAATTTATCTAACATTTCTTTCTCCATTTTCTGACCATTGACGATGGACGATTGACCATTATGGTCTATCGTCAACGGTCTATTGTCTAAAACAAAAAAAATCTCATCCCAAAATTGGGACGAGACTTTAATGCTCGCGGTACCACCCAAGTTAGTTACAGTTGATGTAACTCTCTCTGTCTTGTGTAACGTCAAGAAAACGGTTCAGGCTACCCAGTACAGCGAAATTTATTTCGCTCACCTTCACCTTCACGGCTCAAGAGGGAACTTCAACTGATTTCCACCGAGCGCAATTTCACCAATTCTTTGCGCCTCTCTAACGGCTTCTTTCAATTTACTTTTCTCTGTCACAGCCTATATGTGGAGTGAAGGAGCAAGCTCCTTCACATAATTTTCATGCAATTATCTGCGGAATTGGGCTAATGTCAAGGCTTGAATTTGGCCGGGGTCTGGCGGGCAGGCCTGGGCGGGGTTATGCGGCGCGTTTCTTGAAGTACAAATCCGCGAGCAGACCCAAAAAGAAGACGAAGGCCATCGCCACAATCACTTCCGCACCCCAGCCGATGACGGGCACAAAAGTGAGGATTTCCAGCGCAGTGTCTTTGAGCAGGGTGGAAAGCCCGTAAATGGCCACGGCGGAATAGCCGATTTCTTTGAAGCCTAATTTATACGCGTGAATTTTTGCAAAATGCACAAGCATGTAAATTTCAAGAGCCGTTAACAATAAAGACGTGCCGGGGATGGGCGCGGTGAGGGCGGAGACGACTCCGGCAATCAGCGTATAAATTAAGATTAACTTCATTGCGGTTGTAAAAAGAAAAAGATCGCGCAGGCGCCAGCCATTAAGCACACGAATAAGACCGCCAGTAAGAGTAGCCATTTGGGCGCCGCGCTTCCGTCTTGAATGGCAGATGGGGCGGAACCGGCCGGACGATAGGGTTGCGAGGTGAATTGATGGTCGCGCTCCACTTCCAGGCCTTGTCTTTCGGCGAAAATTTCCGCTTTGCGCTCTGGCCCGGCCAACCCAAGTTGATTGACTTTTTCCAAAGCATTTTGCACGCGCTGACGGGCTTCGGGCGGCAATTCATTGAGGTTATTGTAGGTTTGGCCGTTGAGGTTGATGGCGCTGGTGTAGGCGCTGGTAATATTTTTGAGCACATCGCCTTCCAGGAAATCGGGAATGCCGTTGCCGTTTTTATCCACCAACGCGCCGGTAATTTGCTCGTAGGCCTGACGCATTTCGGGCGACATTTCTTCAAGGCTGTTGTAGGTTTTTCCGTTGAAAATAATTGTAGCCATTCTGCCTCCAATTGATCAAAGATCATTTGATTGTTCACGAGTTGATTTTAACTGATTTTACGCGCCTGCGATTTTTTCTGCCGCGCATCATCGCGCTTTCGATCCACGCGGCCAGCGGCTCAGATGGGGGATAGGGTTTTACCTCCCATGGCTCCAGCCCGGCAGATTCTAAAATTTTGTTGGCCGCAATCAACCCGGTGACGCAAGCCCGCTCTAAAAAGAAGGCGGGCGCTTCATGCCGCACCCAATCTCCGGCGCAATATAAATTTGGCCACGGCGTTTCAATGCCCAAGTGCGTGCCGCGCGCGCCGAGCGCGGGCAAGGTGTGCGTATCCGCGTTACGTTGTAAGTGAGGCGCAATGCAACGCCCTTTTAATTTGGGATAAGCGCGATAAATATCCGTCAAGACATTGGTAATTAATAAGGCGTCGGCTTGGGCTAAAACTTCCGGCGGGCCATAAATATGAACTTCAATACACGAGCCGCCCGTTTCGGCGCTCCAGCGTTTGTAGGCGTCGTAAATTTGGTCGAGCCAGAAAAAATTGTGCATCACGAAGTCGCCGCTAAACATGCCCGCTTCGGGAATATTTTTCAGCTTGGTATCAAACCATAAACGGATTACGGCGTGACCCAACCCATGCGGGAAGAAAAAACTTTTAGCGGGGAAACTGCTTTTGATTATCGATTCAGTCGAGGGTGAGTCTGAAGCGAGCAGGATGAATGGAGCCGAGTCGGCGCCGTGGGTTTGATCCTGATTCCAATGCGCGATCCACTGCCCATCTCTTTGCTCCACGCGCGTCACGCGGGACTGGAGCCTGATCGCGCCTCCGAGATTTATGATCTTCTCTGATAATTTTTCGCAGACCTCGCCGCCGCCGTTGGGCAGATAGTCGAAGCGCCAGGCGTCGCGCCGCAGGACGGTGTAAAAACGCAGGAACGCGAGAAACCCCGCCAGCGGCACTTGATGGGGGTCGGTGGAAAGTCCGTTGCGCGTGAGCCCATAGAATAAAGCGCGGAAGGTGGGTCCCCATTTTTGTAACGCGCCGCCAAAGGTTAGGCCTTCCAGCGGCTGGTCTTCAACGAACGGATCTATGCCAATGGACATGGCCAAGACCGACCAAACGTTGAAAACTGAAAGCCAGTCGCGCCAGCCGAGCATGGCTAAAAATTGCGGCGAGGCAAAGAGTTGGATATAGTGAAACGGCGCGGGGATTAAGCTGTTGCGAATCGTCGCCCCGATTTTTACGCGTCGAATCGTCCCGCCAGAACGGTGAATCCATTGCTCGTCTTTGGCGGGCGTGAGTTGGGAGATGATGGCCGCGCGCTGAAGCAGGGCGCGTAAGTTGACGTATGAAAACCATAAGCCATGCACGCCATGCTCAACGGGAAAATTTACGCCTTTGACGTTGACGCACGCTTTGCCGGAAAGCCTGCCGCCTATGCGTTCGTCCGCTTCGAGGATCAGCGGTTTGAGTCCGCGTTCGGCCAGGTGCAGGGCGGCGGTGAGTCCCGCCACTCCGCCGCCGACGATCAGCGCGTCGTATTGTTTTTCGGTCATGGGGTGATTATATAATGCCCGCGCTGGGGATGGCGGTTTTGGTTATGGATTTCTCCGCCATGTCAAATACTCCTGATAAAAAACAGGAAGCCATTGGCTTCCTGTTTTTACTCTGTCGTGGTTACAGTCCGGCGGCTTTCTTCAAGCCAGCGGCCTTGTCGGTGCGTTCCCAGGGGAACTCGATGTCGTCGCGGCCGAAGTGGCCATACGCGGCGGTCTTGCGGTAGATGGGTTTGCGTAACCCCAAATCGCGGATGATCGCGCCCGGGCGCAGGTCAAAATGTTCGTTGATCAACGCGGCGATTTTTTCGTCTGCAATTTTGGCGGTGCCAAAGGTTTCCACGTTCACCGAAAGCGGGCGCGCCACGCCGATGGCGTAAGCGACCTGCACTTCTACGCGGTCGGCCAAACCGGCCGCCACCACGTTCTTGGCCACATAACGCGCGGCATACGCGGCCGAGCGATCCACCTTCGTGGGGTCTTTCCCGGAGAACGCGCCGCCGCCATGTCGGCCCATGCCGCCGTAGGTATCCACGATGATTTTGCGACCAGTCACGCCTGCGTCGCCCATGGGACCGCCCACCACAAAACGCCCGGTGGGATTCACATAAACTTTCAAATTCTTGTCCACCAAATTTTCCGGCAGAGTCTTCATAATCAATTCTTCGGTGATTACTTCGGTAATTTCGTTTTGCGAAACTTCCGGCGCGTGTTGGGTGGAGATCAAAACTGTATCCACGCGCACGGGCTTGCCCTGGGAATATTCAATCGTTACCTGGCTTTTCGCATCCGGACGCAACCATTTGATCGCGCCGCTTTTGCGCAGTTCGCTTTGCTTGCGCGTTAATTTGTGCGCCAGATAAATGGGCAAAGGCATCAGGGTGTCGGTCTCGTTACAGGCGTAGCCAAACATCATGCCTTGGTCGCCCGCGCCCACCGCTTCCACTTCCGCTTCGGTCATTGCGCCGGTTTTGGATTCGAGCGCCTGATCCACGCCCATGGCAATGTCGCCGGATTGTTTGGCGATCGCCACCAACACGCCGCACGAGTTGCCGTCGAAGCCTTTGTCGCTGGAGTCGTAGCCAATTTCTGCCACGGTCTTGCGCACCAGTTCGTCATAGTTGAATTGCGCGTTGGTGGTAATTTCGCCCAGCAACATCACATAGCCGGTTTTCACGGCCGTTTCACAAGCCACGCGCGAGCGCGGGTCTTGCTCCAAGCAGGCGTCCAACACGGCGTCCGAAACTTGATCGCAAATCTTATCGGGGTGTCCTTCCGTAACCGATTCTGACGTGAACATCAGCTTGGGCGAAGACATAAAAGTATTACTCATTGGTTTGTATTTCTCCTTAAGAAAATAAAATTGCCCATTCATGCGTGCAGAAAGGGCAATTCAAGCGAGGCTATGTTACCCTCTCATCTACCAGAACATCCTGACGGAATTGGCACCGTGTTCATTGCTGACCGGTTGTCGAGGCATCGCAGGGCCGTTCCCTCCGCCTCTCTGGATAAGAGCGCCAATGGGGCTATTGATTTGTGGCACGAGTGTACCATAGCGATTCGTTCGCGTAAAGAGAAAAACGCCGCTTTGCTTAACTGAAACTTGATTCGGCGTCAAAGACTTTCCACACGCTGAAAGCTGGTTGTCAGCGGTCTCTTTAGCTGGAATTTTTATGGAACCAACTGCAAAGCCTGATTGGCCTGATCTTCAAAAAAATTGGGATTAATCGACTCGGCTTTTTGCCAGGCCTTTTTTGCGCCGGAATAATCGCCATTGCGATACAACCCATAGCCGTACCAAAGCCAGGCCTCTTCAGACATATCGGTGACGCTTCGCGCATAATCGGTCAGGGCCAGTAAGTCGGCGTTGCGGTTGGAATGAAAATAGGCCAGGAACGGGCCAAACTGATAGCGGAACATGCGTAAGGGCAGGCCGATTTCGCGGGCTTGATCGTAGGCCAGCGCGGCTTCTTCGTACCGATCAAAGTAGACGAGGTTACTGCCGTAGTTGAACCAGGCGAAGGCGTCGGAGGGATTTTGCGCGGTGGCGGCCTGGGATGAATCTAATGCTAATTGCCGATTCTGATTCGGGTCCCAGTTTGCGCCGAGCAGGGTTTTCACTTCCTCTTCGTATTGCGGGAAATAAATCAGCATGTATAAATTGTTGAAGGCGTACCAATCCTGTTCCAGTTTGGCATAGGTGATTTTCAAATCCGCGCCGTGGTAGGAATCTTGAATGGTGAATTCCTGTTTCGCGTCGTCGTAACCGGTGAGCAAAAGATAATGCGCGGCCCATAGGTCGTCGGTCGGGCCAAGCGCGTCGTTGGGGTCGAGCGCCGTGACGCTTTCCACGATGACCGGATAATTGGCCGCGAGCAATCGTTTGAGCGTTTCAATCGTCCCGCCCACGCGATATTCCAAATTGAGCCAGCCCGCCTGCGTGCGGACGTAATAGCGCAGTTCTTCGGGATTGACGTTGCGATCTTGCAGGATGGGTTTGACGACGTTGGCGATATCCGCCTGACTGCCTTCCCAGCCGTAGATGTGCAAAGCCATGGAAAGCACGGCCGGGCCGCAGTTGTTGGGCGTTTGCTTTTCAAACGGCGGCGAAGCGATGGAAGCCTGCGGCGGCAAAGGCGGGAGCGTGGCCGTGGGCGTAATGGACGGCGTCAGCGGTAGGGGCGTGGGCGTGTGACTTGGCATGACCGTGGCCGTGAACGCTTGAACCGTCACTGGAAAAGCAGTGGGGGCCGGCCCCAACGGATGAATGATGTTTTTTGTATAGATAAAAAACTTTTCAATCCGCCATTCAAGCCGGGTGTGAAAGTATGGGATTTGATACAGCAAGACGGTCAGCAGGAGCAAACCTGCCAGCCCAATTAAAACGTTTCTCATGCGGATGGACATACTTAAAAGTGTACCATGCAGAGATGAAAGTAATTTAAGCGGGCGCTTCAATGCCCAAGCAATTTCACCGCCGCCAGCACCGCCGGGTCGGTTTCAAACGTGATGGTGTCCCAATCGGCATAGGCGATCACGTCTGGCACAATGCCGGTTAACTCCCAATTCTCTGTAGAGTGAAGCGGCTTGAACGTTTCCTGCGCGATCCATAAAAGCGAATGATCCGCAAATTCGTGCGCATACATGACTTCCACATTGCCGAGGCTGGGCGCGCCGACAATTTTCGCGCGCCCCACATCGCGCAGAACGCCGGAGAAGATTTCTCCAAAACTGACGGTATCTTCGCCAACCAAAACGACCAGCGGCACGGTTTGCGAGTTGTAGATCGGGTCGGACTTAATTTCAAAGGGGAACGATTCCGTGCGGCTGACGAAATGCCCCAGCGTGCCGGAGGCAAAATGCGCGAGGATCGGTTCCACCACCGCGCCGCTTCCGCCGCCGTTGATGCGGTTATCCAGAATTAATCCGTCCAATTCGCCAAATTCTTTTAATGCGTTGGTCACTTGCGCGGGAATCGTCTCGTCGTAAAAAGTGGGCAGGGAAAGATAGCCAACCTTTGAACCGTCGCTGGTTTGAACCAGCCGCGCTTCCACCGGCAATTGGCTGTGGATTTTTTCGCGCACCAGCGTGATCTCGCGCGGCGCTTCCCCCGGCGATTGCACCGTCAGCACAACGGCGGAACATTCTGCGCCGAGGATGATGGTCGATTGATCCTGTCCATCTTTAATCATTGGCAGGCCGTCGGCCGTCAAAATGCTATCGTGAACTTTCAAGCCGCTGTGTTCGGCTGGCGAATCTGGATACACCGAAAGGATCGAAACGCGATTCTTCTCCAGCAGGGGCGTAATATACACGCCAATCCCAACATATTCCGACTTGCCAGAAAACTCCACAGCTTCTGCCGCAACTTCCGCGGGCGAAAGGTAATACGAATGTTCGTCGCCTAAATCGTAAATCATAGTTTGGATGGCGGCATAAAATTCCGGCGTACTTAATCCGCCCGCCACTTGTTTGCGATAATTTTCGGTAATTCCCGCCCAGTCTTTGCCGTTGAAATCCGGATACACATACACCTGATTGATCGTTTGTACAAGCTCCTCAAAAATTTGTTTTTGCGATTCGACGGAGACTTCCGGGTTGATCAGCGGAACGGGCGTCGGCCCGGCCTGCGCGGTGGCCGCGGGAATCGTCGCCAGCGGTAGCCCTTTGCATTGTTCGGGGATGTAAAGGCCACTTGTTGCAGTGGGCGCGCTGGTTGCCTCTGGCGTGGGCGTGGCTTGAATCCCCAGCGCGGTGGTCACAAAATTACAAGCCAGCGAGGCGCATAATGCAAGCGCAATTAATCCATGGTTACGGTTCATAAAAATCATTCCTTTTTTAACAAGGCGTGCAAGGGTTTAAGTTCGTTCAGCGGCACGGCCAGGTTCTTAACCTTCGTGCGTTCATATTGAAACGTGCGCGAGTTGGCCGCGAGCGGCTGGGCTTTTTGAGAAAATTCCGCGTGAGAAAGATACCCCGTAAAAAAGATTTCCAGTCCATAGACCCAAAGGTTGCTCCAATCCAGCGGGGCGATTACACAATTTTCTTGGATGGCTTCGCAATGCAGACCAACTCTGGCCTTGGGCAGTTGATTCACGCGCAAAGCGGTGATTGAATAAAACTCTTCGGCGAGATTAACTTTGACGCCGGGCGGCAGGCTGATCGTGACGCGCTTCATCTCCCGCGCCCCAGCCTGCCCGTGGATTTCGACGAGCATTTCCTCGTCCGATTCAGATTTCAGAGTCAACCGCCCCAGCGGATTCCAATATAGCGGCTTGCGCCACGCTTCCGGCAAGACGTACGCCAGATAATGCGGCAGTCCTTTATCCAGGACTTTCTTCAAATCCGTTTGCGAAGCGGCTACCAGCCCGGCCACAAACGCAAAGAGATACAGATCGTTGGGCTTGTGGCCTTCACGGGCATGCTCATCCGAAGGGATGAGCGCATATTCTTTGAGCAGAACTTCAGGGCTGTGCCTTAAGCTCAGGGCTTGCGGACGATACGAAATGAAATAAGATTTCACCTCACAGCGTTGACCGTTCAGCGTTACGTCATAGCGTTCGGCGTCCGTAAACGGAGTCGCCGCTTGCGTTTCAAAGGGAATGTTTTGTTGCGAAAGATACCGCCGAAACGCCAACTCTGCGGCCGCGCTGGCCACCCTGCGGCGCAATTTTTCGTACGGCGCGGCGCTGAAGCGCGGGTGAGTTAGCGCGTTCAACGCATAAGCGATTCCGCCGGTGGTCAGGTCGGGCGTGTAGGGCGCTCTAATCAGATCGGCGGGGGAGAGGGTCACAAGGCCTGCCTGCTTTGGTTCACTCAGAGTAGCTGACGGTTTGAACGGTCAGGTTGGCGAAGCTGACGATGATCGGTTCGCTTCCAATCGAATTGACGAAGACGCCCAACGTGCCGCTTGGGTAGTTGGAGTCGATGATGCTGAACTGAAAGCGCTCGTTGAGGAAGAGGCGCATTTCGGTCCCGTTGGCCCAAACGCCAATGCGCACTTCGCCGGGCGCGCCGGGCGGCACATCTCCGCTGGGGAGCGGGGTTTGCAAAATATATTTTTTGCCCACGCTGTTCCTTTCCGCGCTGACCATGCCGTTGCAAGATAACGAAAAGCGATAATAGGCCACGGCGCTGGCGCGAATTAGAACGCCGTAGGTATCTTCGCCGCGGCAGAGGTTGGGGTAGGCCGTAATTTCCGCGTAAAAGTTATCCACAGTGAGTTCGCGTCGCAGGCTTAACATAAAGACCTTGCTTTGCGCGGCAAGGTTAATTTGCTGGTTGAGGATTTCAGCGCTGGCCAGGTCGGAGGCGGCCGTGTTCCAGTTTGAGGAACTGGCGAATGAATCCGCGAGGAGGACGCTTCCGCGCCCGGGGCGCATTTCTGGGGTGGGCAGGTGGGTGGCATAAGCCACGGGCGAAGGCGTGGCCGAAGCGGGGAACCAGTTATAGGTCGCAGTTGGGAGCGGGGTTTGAGTCAAAACAGGAAACGTCGGCGTGGCGCGCGTCGCGTCCCATGCGGAGCAGGCGGTGAGGCAGATCACGAATAGAATTGAAAGATGGCGCATAATTATTTTAATTTGTCGTAGAATTATATAATGCCCACGGTCGCAAAAGCGTAATTTGCGACTGCCCGGGGCAGATGACTTATTTCAGTATATCAGGAGACTCAATGACCGAAAAACAGGCGCTTATTACCGGGGCTAGCGGAGAAATTGGTCAGGCCCTCGTTCAGGAGTTATCGCGGCGCGGCGGATATAAAATTGTCACCGCAGATTTTATGCCCCTGCCGAAAACCATTGAGCCGCTTTCGGCGGAGCATGTGCGCGGCGATCTCTTATATCAAATTAAAAAGTTTTACGATTACGACTTCGACGTGATTTTTCACCTGGCGGCTTCGCTTTCCTCCAAAGCGGAAGTGGCGATGGAAGAAGCCCAGCGCATCAATGTGGAAGGCACATTGCAATTGTTGTTGCTGGCGGCGCATCGTTCCGAAAAATATAAAAAGTCAATCAAGTTTTTGTTTCCCAGTTCGATTGCGGCCTATGGACTGCCCAGTTTGGAAACGAAACAAGCGGCCGGGCTGGCGCAGGAAGACGAATGGAGCGACCCGCGCACGATGTACGGCTGTAATAAATTGTATTGCGAAAAATTGGGGCTGTATTACAGTCAGTGTTACGGGCAAAAACATTTGGATGAAACCCCGCCGCATTTTCTGGACTTTCGCGCAGTGCGCTTCCCGGGCCTGATCAGCGCCTTTACCGCGCCCAGCGGCGGCACCAGCGACTATGGCCCTGAAATGCTCCATGCCGCGGCGCAGGGCCAAGCCTACGCCTGCTTTGTGCGCCCGGATACGAAAATCTCCTTCATGGCCATGCCAGACGCGATTCGCTCGCTGTTGATGTTGCTGGACGCGCCGCCTGCGAAACTGACTCGGCGCGTGTATAACGTGACGGCCTTTGCCATTACCGCCGAGGAATTTCGTCAGCGCGCCCTGCGGGCCTTTCCGCAGGCGCAGATTACCTTTGCGCCGGATCGGCGCCGACAAGGTATCGTCGATTCCTGGCCCACCGATGTGGACGACACGCTGGCGCGCAAGGATTGGGGCTGGCAACCCGCCTATGATGTGGAACGCTTCTTTGACGATTACTTTTTGCCGGAAATGAAGAAGCGCTACCTTCCATAGCGCTTCTGATTCTTCTGATTATTTCTGTTTCGCCCGCTCTTCGGCTTCGAGCATTTCGAGCGTTTCCAGGTCGCGTTTTAGGTTGGCGGCGCGGATCGAGAGGCTGAAGATGTAAATGCCCATGGCGATGAAAGTTAGCGCGTATCCGGCGATCATGTAGCCGGTGGTGTCGGGTGTGGCTTGAAGTAACATCGTTCCTCCTAGAGCGAAGCTTTTAATTTTTGTTGTTCTACTTTTTCTTCCAGCGCGCCCAAACGAACGCGATGCCAGAACAAGTCAATGAAGACGATGGTGAAGGCGACCAGGGCGAAGAGAAAAGTCGCCACCATGCGATCGTCCATGTTGAAGCCGCCTTGCGCTTCGGCGCTGGGGCTTCCCACCACCACCGGGTGAATGGTGCGGAACAGGCGAATGACCATGAAAGTGACCGGCACGCTTAAGCCGCCCAGAAGCGTGTATACCGCTCCGAAGCGGGCGCGTTTTTCCGGGTCTTCCAGCCCCTGACGGAGCATCAGATAGGCGATGAAGACCAACTCGGTGACGGCCGCGGTGGTCAGGCGTACGTCCCAGGTCCACCAGGTGTTCCACACTGGTCGGGCCCAAATGGCGCCGAGGCAGATGGTGATTAGAAAGAACAGCGCGCTGACTTCCACTGCCGCCAATTCAAAACGATCCCATTTGAGGTCTTTGGTGATGAGGTAAATGATGCCGCCGAGGGCGGCCAGGATGAAGCCCAACATGGCCACCCAGGCCGTGCCGATGTGAAAATAGAAAATGCGTTGCGCGTTGCCCATGACGACTTCCTGCGGGGCAAAGACGAGGGCGAGATAGGTAGAGATGACCATGGCCAGGATGGAAGCGAGATCCAGGAACTTGAGGGTCAATGGTTTGGATGGCATACATACTCCTTAAGAAGATGACTTTCAAAGCGGCTGGGATTAAACTCGATTTGTTATAAGGCGACCTGAGAGAATTTTCGCCGCGCTATAGATTTTGAAAGTTTGGGCTTTATTCTTCCACTACATATTCAAACAACATTAAGGGAACGGCGATGAAGATTAAATCGTAGGCGATTAAGAGATTCAACGCGCCGCTAATCTCTGCAAAATCCAGACCGTTGAGGAAGCCTGCGCTGGCTTTGACGGAAGCCAGCAGGACGGGGAGGACAATTGGAAAGAGCAGAATCGGAAGCATTACGTCGCGCGTGCGCGTTTGCACGGCCATGGTGGCCAGCAATGTGCCGACGGCAATGTACCCAATTGAACCGAGTAAAACGACCAGCAGTAAGCCCGGCTGAAAGAGGTTGACGTTATACAACAAACTGTACACGGGGAGCGTAAACGCTTCGACAATTAGCATAAAAATTAAATTGCTCAGGGCTTTGCCAAAGTAAATTGCGGAGCGGTCCACTGGCGCGAGCAGGAGGCCGTCTAAACAGCCGCGATCTTTCTCCACAGACATTGAGCGATTGAGGCCGAGCGTCCCCGCAAAGGCAAAGGTCGTCCACAGCACCCCGGCGGTCACTGTTTCGCGGACTTTCACATCCAGTTCCAATGCAAAGTTGAAGATTAGAATGACGAGCAGGGCAAAGACCAGCATGGCGGAGAGCAATTCGCGCGAGCGCAACTCGGCGGATAAATCCTTGCGAACGATGGCCAGGACGGCTTTGCTAAAAGAGGGCGCTGGCGGGCGGGTGGATTCTGTCATCTCTAGTTTGCCAAAGCCTGTTTGTAAAATTTGAGCAAATCGGTTTGCGCCAGGTCTGCGCGTGTGGCCGAGGCGACGATGACGCCGCGCGAGAGCACGTCAAAGCGGGTGGCCAGGCTTTCCGCGCGGGCTAAATCGTGCGAAGTCATCACCACCGTTTTGCCGGTTGCGGCCACAGACCGAAGCGTTTGATCCAGCATTTCGGAGGCGTCCTGATCCAAACCGGTGTAGGGCTCGTCGAACAAAATCACTTCCGGGTCGTGGAGGATGGCGCGCCCAATGGCGAGGCGTTGTTGCATTCCGCGCGAAAACGCGCCGACCAAATCCCGCCGACGGTTTTCCAGCCCAACCATGTTGAGCGTTGCGGTAATCCGCGCCTGCGGCTCGTTCAGCCCATAGAGGCGCGCGTAGAAGAGCAAATTTTCTTCGGCGGTCAAATCTGGATAGAGCAAAGGTAGATGCGAAACCACGCCCAGTTTGGCGCGGACTTTGGGCGCTTCTTCGGGGAGTTTGTACTGCGCCACGGTCACTTCGCCCAGTGTGGGGCGGGCCAACGAAGCCAGGATTCTTAAGAAGGTGGTTTTGCCCGCGCCGTTTGGGCCGAGCAAGGCCACGAATTCGCCCGGCTGAACTTTGAAATCCACGCCGCGCAAGACGGTCTTCAGTCCAAAGCGTTTAACCAGCTTTTTCGTTTCGATCATCGCCGGTTATTTCTTTAACTTACCTTTTAATTCAGCGCGCCGTTTTTGATAGGCTGAATCGGAGATTTTTCCCGCGCGGCGCAAATCGTCCAGCGTGAGGATCGCGTCCAGCGTGGTTTCAGCGTCGTCAGTTTCTGAGTCGTCTTCAGTCGTCTCGGTGTTGTTGCGGTCTTTCCAATATAACCAGCCGCCGATGACAATCAGCGCCAGCCCCACTGCGCCCAGCCCAATCAGCAAATTCTGATTTTGCGTTACGTCCGGGTTGACGGCCGTATTTTTGGGCGAGCCGGAAAGCGTGAAGGTTAACGTTGCGCCTGCTTTGAGGCTTCCGGCGGTGTACATGTTGAACGTGCGATTCTGAAATGGATGCGGGCCGCCGTTGGTCAGCGTGGCGCCTTCCGCTTCTACGCCCTCTGGCACGAGGAGCATCACGTTGGTCACGTCCAATACGACGGGCTGTTCAATTTGGATGGTTTCATTTTTCGGCGCAGACCCCAGCGCAATAATGCTGTAGGGTTTTTCCGCGCTGGGCGGCAGGGCAAAGCCATTCGCCAGCGAAAGGATTGGCGCGCTGTCCTGCGAAGTTTCATAGCCCAGGTTGGTAACGCCCGCCGGAGTTTTTAGAAACGGAATATCTTGCGAGCCGTCTTGTTTTAAGATTACCGTTTGGTTGGTGGGGTTGAGGATGGAATAAACCGCCAAAATCTGAACGTCGTTTGGATTGGCGTAGTCAAAATAATATTGCAGGTCAGTCACCTGCAAACCGGAGTAATCTTCTGTGGCGCGATAGGCCGTAATCGGCGCCATTTCCACGCTTGCGCTTTCGGCTTTGACGATGAAGAAGTCGGACTGATAAGGCACGCCGTTCACTTCAACTTCAGCCAATAAAATGCGATTTTCAGGGAGTTCCACCGCGTCAAACTGATACTTACCATCCGGCTGGACGACGCTTTCCAAAGATGCAATTTCCTTTGGCGCGTTGTTTGGGTTGCCATCGTGTTCAAAACTGCGTAATTTGATTTTGAGATTGGCGGGCAGGGCTTCGCCGGTTTCGTTGTTTACCATGCCAGAGACGGAACCAAACCCCGCTGAAGGCTGGGCTGTTCCGGCGAGCGGCGTTGTCTCGGCTGTGGCAGATGTCTCCGTAGTAGGAGCAGGCGTGGGCGTGGCTTGCGGCGCGGCAAACGTCCGCGTGCGAATGTAGGCGGCCACGGCCAGGGCTTCATCGCTCGTCAAGGCGGTTAAAAACGATTGATCTTTTTGCAGGTTGGCCGCGAGTTCGTTTTGCGAAAGCGCGGAAAGCGTTTCCGGGTTGGAATATTGTTCGGCGCAGTTGGCGGCGCACTTGGTTTCAAAAAGTTTTTTGCCGGTTTCAATCTGCTCGGCGGTGGTGTGTAACGTTAATGCGTAGGAGACGACGTCCCAGCGTTCTTGATCACTGAGGCTGAGGAAGGGCGGCATGAACCTTTCGAGGTTGCCTTGCGAAACGGTGGCGTACCAGGCGGCTGGCGCGGCCGGGTTGGCCACTTCTGGCAGGCCTAGCGCGGCCACGGAGACTGGCAAATCTTTGCTTTGCGGGCCGTCGCCCATGCCGGTGGGGCCGTGACAGGCGGCGCATTTTTCGGCGTAAATTTTTTCGCCATTGGCAAGGTCTGGCGCGTGGGCGGGAAAGAGCGGGCCCAGCGTGGCGGGCGGAGTTGGGGAAACATACCCGGGTGGGGGAGTGACGTCGGCCGCGAGCGTGAAGTTACAAGCCGCGAGGCCGAGCGCCAAAATGGCAAAAAAAAGATAATGACGTGATTTCATAATTCCTCTGCAGGCGCCAGGTCAATTGGAGCGCGTAGCTGATGATGTCGTGGGGTTGTTATTGTACTGCTTTGCCGCAGGCCGGGCAAAATTTATCGGCGCTGAGGACGGGCTTGCCGCATTTGGGACAAAACCCGGCCGGTTTGCTTTTGTGTTGTTTGCGCCGCGCCGCCAGCAGAGAGTCTAACTCTTCGTCGTTGATTTCAGTTGTGGCGGAGGCTGAATCGGCGCGGGCCGCGGCGGCGGCCTGCTCGATGCGACTTTCCGCATTTTTGGAAGAAGCGGAGGTGGGCGTCAACTCATCCAACTGACGGAGGATTTTCGCGCCCCGTTGCAAGAGTTGGGCGCGTTGTTCGGGGTAATCTTCGGCGGGCACTTTGCCGAGCGTGAAGTCAAAGTCCAATTCTTGCAGGGAGCTAATCACCTGGTCGCGTTCCGCTTTTAAAGCGGAAACATCGTGCGAGGCGCCGACATTTAGTTTTTTGGCTTTTTCAGCGAAGGGCGCGTATAAGTAAAGCCCCACCAATAATAGGATGGCAAAGACCATCAAAAATGAGTTAAGTTCCATACGTTCCCTTATTCTGCGATGGCGATGAACGCCTGAATTTCCGCCTGTGAAGTAAACGGCCCGATCTTAATTTGGCGCAAAACGCCTGCGCGGTCAATCAAATAAGTTTCCGGCACGCCCATCTGACGGTTTAAGATGCTGGAGATGTTCGACTTCAAATCCGGCGCATTGGGAAAGGTGATGTCAAATTTTTTCAGGTATTGAAACGCGCCCGCTGGTGTGTCCACATAATCCACGCCGATAAAAATCACGTCGTTGGCGGGTTGGTAGCCCTGCCAGGCTTTTTCCAAATCGGCGGCTTCCTGTTCGCAAGGCTTGCACCACGAAGCCCAAATGTTAATCAACACCACTTTGCCGCGCAAGTCCGAAAGTTTCAAACTGGCGGTTTGGTTGTATTCGTAATCCTTGTAAAAAACCAATTCAAAATCCGGCACGGGTTGGTTGAGTTCTGCCATCGGGTTTTGTCTGCGGTTGAGGCCAAAGGCCACCAAGGCCAGCAGGCCCGTCAGCCCCGCCCAAATCATAATTTGAATCCAAACTGGCACGCCCCGTTTTTTGATGGTCTCGTTCGTTTCGTTCATTGAGTTTCCCGGCTACTTTCTTTTCTTTAATTCTTCTTCAAATTTTTGGATGTATTCATCTTGATTGGACAACCCGCCACTCGCCGCGCCGGAGCCTGCTTCGGCTTGCTTGGGCTGAGTCCACCCTTTGAGCGCGCGGAAGAGGATGATCGCGCCGAGCAAAATCACCAGCGGCGGAATCAGATAGACGAGCCAGTTCAGTCCCGTGGCCGGGGGCGCGCCCAGCACGCGGTCGCCGTATTGATCCACAAAATATTGCATGATCTCGTCTTCAGTTTTACCCTCCGCCAGCATGGAGCGAATTTGCTCGCGCCAGTTGCGGCAGGCTTCGGTGGGGCAAACGTCCAGCGGCGTGTTTTCGCAAACCGGACAATAGATGTGCTTGGCAATCGCATTCACTTCGTCGTCGGTGGGCGGCGTAGGGTCTTGCGCGAAGGCGCTCTGGCTGAAGGCGGCCCCTAAAAGAAACGTACAGATCAAAGCGAAAAAAAACTTCTTCATCTTAATCCGCCGCGCTGGTTTGTTTGGAACTTCGCGTCACGCGCACGGGCTCGGCTTCGGGGTCTTTATCCGGCCAGGCGGCAATGCCAATCCCAAAGAAGAAGATTAACGCGCCGATCCACAGCCAGTTAACCAGCGGGTTAACGTAAATTTTGAAGGTGGCGCTCATGTTGGAAACGGGTTGCCAATCCACCAGTAACACGTAGAGGTCGTCGCGGAGCGTGGAGCGGTTGCCGGGGATGGTCATGTTTTGTTGTGAGTCAAAATAATAGTCAATGCGCGGGCTGAGTTGACCGAGGTAAATCCCGTTTTTGTAAACGTCCACCACTGCGCGCGTGTAATTCACGCCCGCGCCGGTGTCGTCCCATGTGGCCAATTCCTTGTATTGCACGGTGTAATCCGCAATGTTCAGGGCTTGGTCTTTGGCCAGCGTGCCTTGCGTTTCGCTTTGAAAACTCTCAATGCCCAAAATGCCGATGGCCATAATCGCCATGCTGATGTGGATGATGTAGCCGCCGTATCTGCGGCGGTTGCGGCCGGTGAGGCGGGCCAGGGCCACGAACCAGTTTTCGCGTTGCGCGCGTTGCCTGGCGCGCGTTCCGCGCCAAAATTCCTGCAGGGTGATGAAGATGACAAAGGCCACCAGCGTAAACCCAATCACCGCGCCGATGTTTTGGGTGTAGGTGAAGAACAAAGCGATGCCGACCAGGCTGGCCGCCACGGCGGATTTCCAGGTGGAGCGCCCCAGCGTTTGTATGGTGGAATGTCCCCAGGCGGAAAGCGGAGCCACGGCCATTAAGAAGAGCAGGCTGGCGAAGAGCGGCGTGGTGGCGCGTTCATAAAAGGGCGGGCCAACCGTCACTTTTTGGCCGGTGAACAATTCCGAGATGAGCGGGAACATCACGCCCCAAAAACAAACGACGAGGATGCTGATGAATAAAAGGTTGTTGAAGAGGAACAAGGCCTCGCGCGAAAGCATGGATTTCATTTCAGTTTCGGCTTGCAGGTCGGGCCAGCGCTTAATCAGCAGGGCGATGGAGGCGATGAAGGAAAATCCGATGTAGGTAAAGAAGATCGGGCCAATGGCGCTTTCGGCAAAGGCATGTACGGAGGACAACACGCCGGAGCGCGTGAGGAACGTCCCGAAGATTACCAGCGAATAGGTGAGGATGATCAGAATCATGTTCCAGTGTTTGAGCAGGCCGCGTTTTTCCTGAATCATCACCGAGTGTAGAAAGGCCGTGCCGGTGAGCCAGGGCATAAAGGCCGCAATTTCGACCGGGTCCCAGCCCCAGTAGCCGCCCCAACCTAACACGTCGTAAGCCCAGCGCCCGCCGAGGACCAACCCAAAAGAAAGAAACAGCCAGGCGACCAACGTCCAGCGGCGCGTTAAGCGAATCCAGCGGTCGTCTGTGCGGCCGGTGATTAAGGCGGCAATCGCAAAGGCGTAGGGGATGACGAAGCTGACAAAGCCAAGATAGAGCAAAGGCGGGTGAAAGACCATGCCCGGGTGGCGCAGGAGCGGGTTTAATCCGCGCCCATCGGCTGGTAAAAAGGGCGTTATTCCAGAAGCGGGGGCAAAGACGCTGGTGATCGGGCTTCCGCTTGCGTCGCTGAGGAGCTTGCCGCTTGCGTCCTGCCAGTAACGGGCGAAGGGCGTTTCGTAAAACAGCACGAGACTCAAAAAGAAGGCCACGGTGATGGCGCAGACGACGATGACCCACGGCAGGAATTCAATGTCGCGATTCCACTTGCGGAGCGTGACGGCAGAAGTAAAGCCGGAGAGCAGGAACGCCCAAAAGACGAGCGAACCAGCCTGCCCGCCCCACCAGGCCGTGACCTTTAAGTAGGTGGGCATGCTCTTGCTGGTGACTTCATAGACGAAGGAAACTTCGTAATGATTGTTGACGATTAAGTAAATGAGCGAGGCCGCTGAAATGGCGATCAACGGAAAGGTGAGCAACATGGCGCGCCGCGCGCTTTCCACCCACTGGGTGGATTTGGTCTGCGCGCCGTAGATGGCCGCGCCCAAACTGTAGAGCGTGACCAGAAACGCTAAAAATAAAATGCCGTATCCAAATTCTGCAAACATACGAATATCCTTTAAAGGGGCGTACACGAAATAAAACCTGACAGGTTGTAAAATCTGTCAGGTTTTGTGCGGTTAACTTGAAGTCTGATCTGGCGCCGCTTCTTCGTAGCGGGTCGGACATTTCAATAATAATTCGTCGGCGTGGAAGACGCCGTTTGCGTCCAGCTTGCCGGTCATAATCGCCTGGGCTTCGTTGCGTAACAAGTCTGGCTTGACGCCCACATAAATCACTTTGACGTGCTCGCGGTTGGGGTCAATCACCGCCTGATGCAACACTTCCGCCAGGCCGCCTTGTTCTTCGGTGATTTCATAATCAGCCGGGGCGTGGGCGACTTCAAAGGTTAAAGTGAGCGTGTTTGGGTCATATTGAATGGTGTCGCCGACGACCGCGCCCGTGAGTCGCAGGCTTTTGCCCACGATGCTCGGCCCTTCCGCTTCCATCTCCTGCACGGTGATAAAGCGCTCGGCGCTGGCCCGTGTGGATGAAAAAATTAGATACGCGACTGCGGCGAGAATGAGCAAACCGCCGACTAAAAATTTAGGTTTCATACTTCCTCCAAAACGAATACGTTTAATGTGGCAAGCCTATTGTACATGGGGACATTAAATAGGGCTTAGATTGTGAAAATTCCCGCTCGCGCTTTTTGTTTCGGTTTGATGTTATATTTGCGCAAAGGAGTTTTGATGGATACAGATTTTCTCATGCTGAATATCGCCATGCTGTGCTTTTGCGGTCTGCTCCTGCTTGTGCTGGGCGTCTTCATTTTAGGCGTAATGGTGCGCCGCGACAATGCAAAAAACGGGGTTGCCTCGCAGGAAGAAAAGCTCTAATTTTTGGTTTGGATGAAAAACTCAACCGCCGCAATATCCCCGCCCAGGCTGGCCACTGCAAACTGAAAGTGGAGATTCCCCCCGGGCTGAAGATCGCTCCCGGCCCAGCGGCGCAAGCCAACCACCAGCCCATTTGTATCGTAAGCCACCGCCGCAACCCAAACCTCGGCGGCGGCTGGCGCTTCGGCTGGCAGAAAAATTTCTCCGCTGAGTTGGGCCGCGCGGCCGTGGACTTCGGCCTGGCTTTGGGTAATCGTCGCATGGATGGCGGGGTTGGCGCTGGTTTGCACGGCGCTTAACAACTGCGCCTGAGGGAGTAGCTCCGCCGGAGTGTTTGGAAAAAAAACGAAGACGGGCAGGGAAGCGTTGGGCGGAATTTGATCCAACGGCGGAAAGCCAACCTGGCTGGCCGCGTTGACTCCGTTAACGTCGAAGAGCGTAATTTGGGCCGAGACGTTTTCGAGAACGTCTGGCGTGTTGTTATGAATCAGCGCAAAGCACCACAAGCCGGAATCTGCCGAGGGGTGGCACACGGTTTGGGTAATGGGAACCGGCGCGGGCGGGGTGGTGGCGGCCGGCGCGTTGGGGCCGGGGATGATCAGCGTCTGACCAATCGTCATGCTGTTGGGGTTAATCTGCGGGTTGGCCGCCTGCAAATCATTTTGTGAGATGTGAAAAGTTTCAGCGAGTTCGCTAAGCGTATCGCCGGATTGAATCGTGTACGCGTGCGGCGTGGCCGTGGGGAGCGGCGTTTCGAGCACGGTTAAAACGTTGGGCGTCGCGGTGGACTGCGGCGTGGCCGTTGCGTAGGGACGTAACGCGCCGATTAAGACCGGCTCGTTGGAGGAAGCGCATGCGGAAAGGAGCGCGGCGCAGAGACATAAAATTTTTCGCATGAGGTGATTATAATGGAGCAAAAAACGGAGGAACGATGGAATATCGTCATTTAGGCAAAACCGGCATTCGCGTCAGCGAATTGTCATTTGGCTCATGGGTCACATTTCACACGCAGGCGGACGTGAAGCCCGCAGTGGAGATGATGGCCGCGGCGTATGAGGCGGGCGTAAATTTTTTTGATAACGCTGAAACGTACGCCAAGGGTAAGTCCGAAGAAGTGATGGGCAAAGCCTTGAAGGAATTGAAGTGGCGACGGGGCAGTTACTTGATCTCCACGAAATTGTTTTGGGGCCTACACGATGGCATTAACGAGCGCAACACGTTAAACCGCAAACGGCTGATCGAAGGGATTAACGGTTCGTTGGAACGCCTGCAGTTGGACTATGTGGATCTGATTTATTGTCATCGCGCGGATAAAACCACGCCGATTGAAGAAACCGTGTGGGCGATGCACAACATCATTGAATGGGGCAAGGCCCTGTATTGGGGCACTTCGGAATGGGCCGCTTCCGAAATTGTGGAAGCCATTCAAATTGCGGAACGCCATCACTTGCATAAGCCGGTGGTCGAACAGCCGCAATATAATTTGTTTGAGCGTAAACGCTTGGAAGGCGAGTACGTCCGCTTTTATAAAGAATATCAATATGGGACGACGATCTGGAGTCCGTTGGCCTCCGGCTTGTTAACCGGAAAATATAACAGCGGCATTCCGAAAGACAGCCGTGGCGACTTGAAGGGCTACGAATGGTTGAAAGACCATTTGACCAACGAAGCCAAACTGGCCAAGGTCAAAGCCCTGGAACCGATTGCCAAAGATTTAGGCTGTACGCTTTCGCAGTTGGCGCTGGCCTGGTGTTTGAAGAATCCGTTTGTGAGCACGGTCATCACCGGCGCGAGCCGCGTGGAACAGGTTCACGAAAATATGAAAGCGGCTGAAGTGGCCCCAAAAATAACGCCCGAAATTTTGAGCAAGATTGATACGATCTTTGAGATTAAGCAAGAAGCAGAGGAAGATTAGAAACTGGATCGTAGATAATTGGATAAGCGATAATTGAAAAAAATTTCCGCGTCCAATTTTGAAACGGTTAGGTAGAGATTGATTTTCATTTTGTGCCTTTGCGTTGAATTTGTAATCAAAATTCAATCAGCGCTCTGATCTAAAAAATCTCCGAGGTTTTGGCCTCGGAGATTTTTGTTTACACCTTCGTAAAATGGGCTTCTTCCACGGCTTCCCAGGTTTCGGCGTGGAGTTTCATGTATTTTGATAAGAGGGGATGAACGTTGGAAATTTCCTCGTAAATTTTTTGCGCCACCCGGCGAATGGAGAAGTGCGCGTTGGCGGCGCTACGAAGCTGACAAAAGGCAAACGCTTCGCGCAGGTTGAATTGCGCCAACACACGGCGATTGAATCCGTTGGGGACGATGTACTGCGCCACGGCCGGATTGAACGCATGGAGTTTTTCGTACGTTTCAGCCGCCGCTTCCATGGCCGCTTCGTATTGCGGCCCAAAACCAGATTCGACGACGAGGCGCGGGAGCGAATAGCCCAGCCGCGTCGTCAGGTTTTGCGGCGTTTGGCTCATCATGCGGTGGCGTTTGAATTCGGCATACGCGCCCTGATCCATCACCAAATCGAATGTGTAGGTCGCGTATTCCAATTCCCGAAGCGGCACGTCGTATTTATCCAACTTGCCCAGCAGGGTTTCGGCAAGCTGAGCTTGTTCCCCAGCGGACATTTTTTGTACGTGCGCGAGCGCTTCGACGTAGGGCATTTCGCCAAAGCGATAGACAGCCGCCGCAAGGATTTTGGCTTCGCCGGTTTGATCGTAATCAATCAGCGTACACCATTCCGCGTTTTGAGATTCAGCTTCAACTTCCCAGGCCTCCAATGCCAGTCTGGTTTCCAGTTGATAGGGATTTACGTCGGCGTATTTCACCAGCGTTGGCGTTTCCGCTTTGGAGACTTCCTTCACCCGTTCGCCAATTTCGCGGACTTCCGCCAGCGGATGGGAAAGCATTTTGCGAATCGCCATTTCAATCACTCTGGCGTTGGCGGTCATGCCCACGTTGGCGTTGGCCGCGGCCGGGAGGATGAAGCGGCAACGATCCACATATTGCGAGCGGATGCGGCGGTCGTAGGCTTCGTCTGATTCGTTTTCGCGGCGCGGGGTTTTGCCGAGGATGAGATTCTTGACCGGGTCGAGCGATTCGGCATAGGTCGAGAAAAGGAGCCGCACCGCGCGGATGTATTCGTCCCGCAGGGACTGCCCATCCAGTTCCGTCGGAATCGTAAAATCATCCAAACCCCATTTTTGATAGCGCGTGGATTTTTCGGTGTACGAGGCCAGGCGATTGCTTTCGATGGTTTCAATCGCCAGCCGCGAGACGTTTTCAAAAGCCAGGTGTAAGACCGCGTGTTCGGCGACGGAAGCGTGACCATACCCAACCACCCATTTCTCGTGAAATTGCGCGGATTGTTCGTCGCTTAACTCGGCGGCAATTTCGCGGAAAGATTCCGGCGCGCGCGAGGTTTTGGCAAACGCCACCGCGATGGTTTCCGGGCTGAGGGCGCGCGGCGAAAGTAGATAAATTTCCCGTTCAGGCATGTTCAGAACTCCTCAAAAAAAAAGCGATCCGTAGATCGGCTTGTGATTTTAGCCAACGAGGTGACTCATTGGTTTTCCACCCAGCAGATGGAGGTGTAAGTGAAAAACAGTTTGACCCGCGCCCGCGCCAGTGTTGACGATGAGGCGATAACCGCTTTCGGCGAGGCCTTCCTGCGCGGCGAGTTGTTTGGCCACAAAAAAGAGATGCCCCAACAGCGGCGCGTCTTCGGCTGTCATTTGATTGACGGAATCAAGATGTTTGTTCGGCACGATTAAGAGGTGCGTGGGCGCGGCGGGCTGAATGTCTCGAAAGGCGGTGACGCGTTCGTCGCGATAGACCTGCGAACTGGGGATTTCGCCTGCGATGATTTTGCAAAAAATACAATCGTTCATCTTATACTCCTTTAGGGCGTGGAAATTTGTCCATACGTATCGGCGCAGACGATATTGTAATATTGAATTTCAATTTTTTTGTTGGCTTCGGCGTAGGTTGTGGCCTGATTGCCAATCGTGCGAACTTTGTCAATCGCCATTAATGCTTCAGAAGGCCAATAACGCGGAAGCGTCATCAGCGGGTCGCCAATTTTACCTTCGGGGGTGAACGCCGGGCGCAAAGGGTCTGGCTCGTCGGCCAGCGGAACCCAGTTATACATCACCGGCCCGCGCGAGTTGGAGGTAAACCCAAGCTGATATTTTAATTGGCGCGCCGCTTCCACCGGACGCTGACCAAACCCACCGCCGGGCCAAATAAACGCAATCGGATTCTTTTCAAACTTTTGCACAAAAGCGTCGTATGAACCTTGCAGTTCGCGCATGATCACCGTTTTGGAAGAATCGTCTGAAAGCACAGTTCCAAACATCACGCCCTGCGGCTGATGATCCACAAAGCCGTCTTTTTCGAGCGCGATGTTTTCCGCCCATAAAGATTCGAGCGTGTCCGGCTGGCTCACCCAACCATTCACCACCGGCCAGCCCCAGCCTTCCCAATAGCCGCCGAGATGTTTGCTGAAGTTTTCATATTTGCGGTTGCCATCCTGAATCAAAACCACCGAGCGCGGCGGGATGTACAAATTCCGTTCCATAAAGCCCAGCAGTTGTTTCGTATTAATCGCTTCAAAGCCCTGCCGTTTTAGTTCCATCATTAAATGATCCAGATCGCCGGAGTCAATCCCGCCGGATTCTTCCACCGGACCTTTGTAAATCCCCTTCATCAAGATAATCATCACCACCGTGCCGGGTTTGGCTTTTGAAGGATCCCATTTATTCTTTAAATATTGGCAGGTATCCTGAAGGTACGCGTGCGGCCTATCCAATGGATTTAATAAATCGGTTTGAAAATTTTCCGGTAAAGCGGGCGGCGTTAAAACCGCAGTGGGGGATGGAAGGACCGCTTCTGTCGTCGGGGAGGCGGATTCAGCGACGGGTACATTGGTTTCCGCTGAAAGCGTTTGGCTGGCAGGTTGAGCGGGCTGACAACCCGCAAAGATGACGCTTAACAAAAATAGGGCAAGGGCGCGCGGCCAGAATTGATCAGAAATTGAAAATTGATTTTGCATGGCAAGTATTGTAAATGATTTGAATTGGCTCACTGCGCGGCCGGGATGGGCCCATAGGTTGGCGCGCATAGGATGTCGTAATATTCCAGTTCCACGGCTTTGTTTTGTTCGGCGTAGGCGGCGGCCTGTTCGCCAATCTGGCGCACGCTATCCAATGAATCGCGCGCGTTGGGCGCCCAATAGCGCGGAATGGTCATCAGCGGGTTGCCCGCCGGGGTTTCGGGAATGGCGTAAGGGTTGTTTTGGTTTACGGCGTCGGCTTGCGGAATCCAGTTATACATCACCGGCCCGCGCGGGTTAACAGTAAAGCCCAGTTTGTAGCCGAGTCCCGTTCCAATTTCAACGGCGCGGGCCGAAAACCCGCCGCCGGGCCAAATGTAGGCGATCGGCTTTTTATTTAAATATTTTTGGAAAGAGGTAATCACGCCGTTCATCTCTCCCAGGATGAATTCATCAGTGGAAGAGTCGGTGATATTTATGTTGTGAATATAGCCATGCGCCTGATAATCCACCCAGCCTTCCGCGGAAAGCGCGGCGTTTTCCGCCCATAAATCCGGCCGTTCATCCAACCCAATGTACGCGTTGACGACGGGCCAGCCCCATTGTTCATAGAGCGGACGAAAATGGTCGTTGAAGTATTCCGCAAAGTGGCGGTCGTCTGCAATTAATAAAACGGAACGCGGCGGAATTTTGGCGTTGTTGTACATAAAGTCCGCCAGTTGTTGCATGTTGATGGCCGTGAATCCCTGGTTGAAAAGATCATTGGTTAACTTTTTGAAATCGGCGACTGAAATTCCATTGGGGTTTTCCGGCGCGGCCTTGGTGATGCCGTGAATCATAATCACCATCACCACTGTGCCGGGCGCGGCATGGTTGGGGTTCCACTTGTTTTGCAAATACTGACAGGTATCGGCTATATACGTTCGCGGTAAATCTTCCGGTTTGAGCAGGGAAGTTTGAAAGGGTTGCGGCAGAGCCGGAGGCGTGCGTGGAATGGTGGCGGTAGGGACGGGCGTTTCAGTGGGGGGCGGAGTTTGCGTGGGGACGCTCAATTGGGCGAAGGCCGTTTCAAAGGCCGCAGTCAGCGCCAGGTTTTGGTCTTGCGTCGGCGTGGCAGATTGGCAGGAGGTTAATAGGATGGCGAACAAGCTAAAGGTTAATAAGAAACGATGCGTCATGCGTGATACGTAATTTGTTTTCATACTCAAATTCTACCTGAAAAAAATGAGACGCCTGCTCGCGCAAACGCCTCACCTAATACCTTCAACTTTCAACCTGAAACCTGCAACCTGCAACCTGAAACCTGGAACCTGAAACTTGCAACCTTCTTTATTCGTCCGATTTTCCCGAAATGAAATCTTCCACTTTTTGGTGGGCCACTTCGTCTTTGAATTGCTTGGGCGGCGTTTTAAAGAAATAGGAAGACGGACCAATAATCGGCCCGGCCAGTTCGCGATCCAGCGCAATCTTCGCGCAACGGACGGCGTCCATCATCACGCCCGCCGAGTTGGGGCTGTCCCACACTTCCAGTTTTAATTCGAGGTTGAGCGGCACGTTGCCAAAGGTGGTGCCTTCCATGCGAATGTAACACCACTTGCGATCGGTCAGCCAGGGGACGTGGTCGCTGGGGCCGACGTGGACGTTGTCTTTGCCCACATCGTAGGGAATCATGCTGGTGACGGCGTTGGTCTTGGAAATCTTTTTCGATTCCAAGCGCTCGCGTTCGAGCATGTTGAGGAAGTCCGTGTTGCCGCCAAAGTTGAGTTGATAGGTGCGGTCAATCTTCACGCCGCGATCCACGAACAGGCTGGTCAGCACGCGATGGACAATCGTCGCCCCCACCTGACTTTTGATATCGTCGCCCAAAATGGGCAAACCGGCGTCTGCGAAACGTTTGCCCCAATATTCGGAGGAGGCGATGAAGACCGGAATGCCGTTGACCAAAGCGCAACCGGCTTCGAGGATTTGTTCCACGTACCATTTGGTGGCCATCTCCGAACCGACCGGCAAAAAGTTAATCACCACGTCGGTGCGCGTATCGCGCAAGAGTTGGGCGATGTTGGCCGTGGGGCCCGGCGCCTTTTGAATGACTTCGCTGAGATATTTGCCCAGCCCGTCGTGCGTCATGCCGCGCACTACGGGGACGTTCAGGTGCGGAACGTCTGCAAATTTGTAGGTGTTGTTGGGTTCCGCAAAGATCGCTTCGGAAAGGTCTTTGCCCACTTTGGTGGCGTTCACGTCAATCGCCAGGGTGAATTCAATATCCTTGACGTGATATTCGCCGAGTTGGGTGTGCATAATGCCGGGGATGGTTTCGTCTTTTTTGGCGTTCTTGTAAAACTGAACGCCCTGCACGAGCGATGAAGCGCAGTTGCCCACGCCAATGATGGCGACCCGTACTTTTTTATTGGCCATTTTTTATAGGTCTCCTTGAGATGTGATTTGAAATGTGGCTTGCTTTACTTGCGCCAGTTTCAGACTGGCTAGTGATGTATAATCTTACAACTGGCTGAAAACTTATGGAGCAGACGAAAACCCTCGAACGCCTTTTGGAAGTGACGCGCAACCTGAGCGCAACGGTGGATTTGGACGCCTATGTTCAAACTCTGCTTTCCGCCGCCGCCGAACTGACCGAGAGCGAAAGCGCCTCCATTTTGGAATACGACGAAGCGACGCAGGACTTTCACTTTCGCTTTGTGCCGTGGTTTCACCGCGAAGCCATTCAGCGCGTGCGCGTGCCATTGACCGATAGCATTGCCGGGTGGGTCTTTTTGCATGAAAAGCCCCTGTCCATTCCAGACGTAAAGCAAGATACAAGACATTACCCAAAAATTGATGAGTTGAGTAATTTTACTACCAGCTCGCTTTTGGGGGTCCCGCTCATTTTACATGGCCGCCCGGTGGGCGTCTTTGAAGTCTTCAACAAGGCCGGCTCAGCGCAATATTCCGAAGCGGATGTGCTGATTATGGAAACGCTCGCTTCTTTGGCCTCCACAGCGATTCAAAACTCTCTGCTGGAGCAGTCCGCCCAAGCTTCCATGGAAGGCGCCAAAGAGTTGGATCGTTTGAAAAGCGAATTTATCGCCATCACCTCGCACGAGTTACGCACGCCGCTGGGGCTGATTCTGGGCCACTCCACCTTTTTGCGCGAACTGGTCGGGAGCGAATACCACGAACAAGTGGATGCGATCATCCGCAACGCCTCCCGTCTGAAAGAAATCATTGAAAACCTCTCCCGCGTGGATAATTATCAGACCGGCGGCGCCACGCTTCACGAGGGCCGCGCCTCGATTGCCCGCATTATCGAGGATACGGTTTTATCGTTCAACGAAATGGCCGCGCAAGCCGAAGTGTCGCTCAAAGCCAACCTGCCCGAAGGCGACGATTTAATCGTCAACGTGGACGCGAAAAAAGTTTCCATCGCCGTGAGCAACCTGGTCAAAAATGCAGTCATGTTTGGCAACCCGGGCGGGCGGGTGAGCCTCCGCGCCGAACGCCAGCCAGACGCGATTAAAGTCATTGTGGAAGACAACGGCATTGGCGTGCCAGCCAAAGACCTGCCGCACATCTTTGAGCGCTTTTATCAAGTTGAGTCGCACCTCACGCGCAAGCATAGCGGCATGGGGCTGGGGCTGTCCGTTGCCAAAGCCATGATCGAAATGCACGGCGGAAAAATTTGGGCGGAAAGTTTTGAAGGCATAGGCAGTACCTTCACTTTTGTCCTGCCCATCAACGCCCCCGAACCCCCAAAACAACCCTTCATCGTCTAACCTTCAACCTGTAACTTCTAACCTTCAACCTTACTCCCATGAAACCAACCTTTGTCATTGCGGGAAAAATTCAACGCGAATATATCTTGCCGCCGGCGGGCCTCCCCAGCGTAGATCAACCCGGCGGAAGTTTGTTATATGCGGCTGGCGGCCTGGCGGTTTGGGATTCTAAAATCGGGTTGGCCGCGCGCGTCGGGAACGACTATCCGCCCGCCTGGCTTAAGTCCCTCAAAAAGCGCGGGCTGGATATTGGCGGAATCCGCGTTCAGGAACAGGCGCTCGATCTCCGCGCCTTTAGCGCCTACACCGATAAAAATGAAAAAAGTCAGACCAATGCGGTTTCGCATTTTGCCCGCCGTCAGTTGAAATTTCCAAAATCTTTGCTGGGCTATCAACCCGTGGATGAAACTCAACTGAACCCGCATGACATTGACCCCGTGGCGCCGACGGCGTTAGACCTGCCCAAGGCGTTTCGCGACGCTCCGTACATTCACATTTGCCCATTGGATTTTACGAGTCAGAGTCAGTTGGTGAATCTCTTTCGCGGCTCAAACCAGACCGTCAGCCTGGACCCGGCCCCGAACTACATGGTCCCAGCCCTTTGGCGCAACCTGCGGGTGACGCTTCAGGGCGTGAAAATTTTTTCCCCGTCAGAAGAAGAACTCCGCGCTTTGTTTTGGGGCGAGACAAACGACCTGTGGGAGATGATGAAAAAAATCAGCGAGTATGGCCCGCAAGTTGTGATTGTCAAACGCGGCGCGTTGGGCCAAAGCCTGTACGATGCCGTTCAAAATAAAAAATATGAGATCCCGGCCTATCCGGCGCGACTGGGCGACCCCACCGGCGCGGGCGACGCGTTTTGCGGGGGCTTTTTGGCGGGCTTCCAAAAAACCAACGATCCGCTGAAAGCCGCTTTGCATGGAAGCGTCTCGGCTTCTTTGAAGATCGAAGGGAGCGGGCCCTTCTATCAATTGCAAGTAATGCCCGGCTTGGCCGAAGCCCGTTTGTTTGCGCTGGAACAAATGGCGCGTGAAGTGTAGTTGGGTTGTAGGTTGCAGGTTTAAGGTTGCAGGTTGCAGGTTGCAGGTACAATTCCCGTATTCCTATGACCATCACCGCCAAACTCCTCGACCTGACGCTTCAAATTCAACAAATCTCCGCGCCGACGTTTCACGAAGAAGCGCGTGGCCAATTTGTGTACGACCTCTTTCAAAAAGAAAATCTCAAAGACGTTTTTATAGACGACCTGGGCAATGTCTTGGCGCGCCTGCCCGGAAAACGGAAAGATGCCAAGCCTTTGGTTATTTCCGCGCATTTGGATACGGTCTTTCCGCAGGGCGTTAATTTGCAAAGCGTGGAAGAAGCTGGGAAGTGGATTGCCCCCGGGGTGGGCGATAACTCGCTGGGCGTAGCCGCTTTGTTTGGGATCGTCTGGGCGTTGCGCCAACGCAAAGCGGAATTGGAACATGATCTTTGGCTGGCGGCTAACGTGGGCGAAGAAGGCCTCGGCGACCTGCGCGGGATGCGCGCCGTCGTTCAGCGCTTTGGAAGCGCGGCGCTTGGCTATCTGGTTTTGGAGGGCATGGCCCTCGGGCATATCTACCGGCAGGCGATTGGCGTGAAGCGCTATCGCATTCACGCCCGCACGCGGGGCGGCCATTCCTGGGCAGACTATGGGCAACCTTCGGCGGTTCACGAGTTGGCTTCCTTAATCGCCAAACTGACCGCGCTCAAATTGCCGCGCGTCCCGCGCACTACATTGAACGTCGGGACGATTGGCGGCGGCACGGGCATTAATGTGCTGGCGGCTGAAGCGCAATGCGAATTGGACTTGCGTTCCGAAGACCCCGCCACGCTTGAAAAAATTATTTCGCAAGTTGAAGAATTGTTGCGCGCCGCAAACGGTAAAGGCGTGCTGATGGAAGCGGAGGTCATCGGCCAACGTCCGGCGGGGAGCCTGGCCGTTGAACATCCCTTTGTGCAAACGGCCATTCAATGCCTGCAAGCACAAGGCCTGGAGGCGGTATTAACTTCCGGCTCCACGGACGCAAACATCCCGCTGAGCAAAGGCCTTCCCGCCATTGTGCTGGGGCTGACGACGGGCGGGGGCGCGCACACGCTTCACGAATATATCAACCTGGAGCCGCTGACTAAAGGCTTGGAAAGCGTCGTCTGTTTTGTGGAACAGATTGCGGGGGGAAGAATGCGGAAGTGAGAATGTAGAACGCGGAATAGGCGCTGTCATTAGCGGCTTGAAAGGATTGCGCGGCTCTTCTATATTCGTCTGATCCTTATTTTGGAATCAGGGAGCTAAGTGCCCAGAATGGGTATGCTCCCGCCAATGGACAGCCGTAAATGAACCGTATGAGCGCCCAACAGTAAAAACACATTTGGGGATTGCTTTGCCAAAGAACGGCTCGTAATGACAGAATGTCCTTAATCATGGACACTCCCTGAATCCCGTTTTACCCGCTGTCTTAAAATAAAAAGGCTCTCGCGCGCGAAAGCCTTCAACTTCTATGATTAGGAGACTCCCTTCTCCCTGCGGGGGAAGGGCTGGGGATGAGGGCGCGTCCGGCCGCTTACTTCAACCCCAAAATTTCAAACACTTCCAACGGTTGCGATTTACCCTTGACCTGCATTTCAGCGTGCGGTTTCGAGACAATTTCGCCCTTCACCCGCTCGTACGCATCTTTGCTGATCAGGATTTGATTCTTGGCCGAGTTTTCTTGAATCCGTTTGGCGGTGTTGACGTTATCGCTGATGGCCGTATATTCCAGCCGCTTTTCCGTGCCAATTAAGCCGAGCACGGCTTCGCCATAATGAATGCCCGCGCCAAAGGCCAGGTGCGCGTTTTCGGGAAGTTCTGTATAAATTTTCTCAATCGAATTGCGAATCGCCAGCGCGGTTTTGACGGCGCGCAAGGTATGGTCGGGCTGGGGGACGGGCGCGTTGAACCAGGCCATAATTGCGTCGCCCATAAATTTGTCAATCGTGCCGCCTTGTTCCAGCACGGCTTCGGCCATCGCCGCCAGATAGCGGTTAAGCACGCTCACTAATTTTTCCGGGTCCTGACTTTCGCTAAAGCTGGTGAAGCCGCGAATGTCGGCAAATAAAACCGTGATGTTGGCGCGCTTGCCGCCCAACTGCAGGCCGTTCGGGTCCAGTTGTTCGATGACGGCCGGGGAGACCATCCGCTCAAAGAGCCGCCGTTGCGCTTCCAACTTCTTTCGTTCGGTCAGGTCGTCGAGGACAATCGCCACGCCCTGAGTTTTTTGCCCCGAATCTTTAAGCGGCGAGAGGTTCAAACGCCAATCCACCATGCCGCGCACGGGCAGGGTGTGACTAATTTCCAGGTCCACGATGGGTTTGTCGGTGGCGCGGACGGCGATCAGGTGCGGGTTAATTTCCTTGGAAACCGAAGCCAGCACATCGTCGAGTTTGTGACCGACGATATCCATCTGCGCGTGGCCGAGGATGTTCTCGGCGGCCTTGTTGGCCAACGTCACCTGATTCTGAATGTCTGCCGTGATTACGCCGCTGGCAATCGAAGCGAAGACGTTGTCCATCAAATTTTTGAGGGCGGTGACTTCTTCGAGCGTGTGTTTGAGCGAGGAGAAGAGCCGCGCGTTTTCAATCGCCACGGCCGCCTGGTTGGCAAACGCCGTGAGCAGTTCTTTTTCTGATTCAGCGAAGATTCCGGCGCGGATGCGGTTGTCGGCGTAAATCACGCCGATTAAATCGTTTTTGACTTTGAGCGGCACGCATAAAATGGAGCGCAGGTTGAAGGCCACGATGCTTTCCTGGCCGCTAAAGCGTTGATCTTCCTGCGCGTTGGTGGTGACAATCGGCTCGCCCGAATCGATGACTTTGCCCACCACCGATTTGCTGACCGTCAACTCGGAAGAGTTGATCGATTCCATTTCCCAGTTGCGCCCCACGCTGGTAAGCATTTCGCCCTGCTCGTTGCGTAACATCAAAAAGCCGCGTTCGGCTTTGGTCAGGCGCACAATGTTATCCATGACGATGCGCAAGACTTCTTCCAACTCCAGCGAGGAGTTGATGATCTGCCCGATGTTGGCAATCGCGAGCATGTTGTTGTGTTCGCGCTGAAAGGCTTCGATCTTGTCGCCAATTTGCCCCAAGGATGTTTCTAAATTTTCAAGGTCTTCCAGCGTTCCCTTGGGAAGTTTGGTTTTGCTGGCGGCTAATTCGGCGCGTAATTTTCCCGCCTGTAGGCCGAGCGTCGTGAGGTGTTCGTGGACGGTGGTGGGGCGGGTTTGTTCATTCATAGCGTATATTGTAACGTCGTTTTGAGATTTCTTTATAGTGAAAAGCGCGAGCCTGCCATGCTTTTAAAAGGATTCGCCAACCGGCGCGGCGGGCTGATTTTAGGTCGGCGGGGCGCGCGGCGAAGGCCACGCTCTGATATTGCTTCAGCGTTTCGTCAATCTCGGCGACGGCCTCGGGGAGGACTTTCTTTAAAACGGCGGCGCGTGCTTGCGGCGTGGCCGAGAGCGGCGGTTTTAATCCCAGCCACCAGGCGCTTAAATGCAGGGACTGATAAGTCCGTTCGGCTGGATTCAGTTCTGTCCAATACGCCCAGTAGGCGATCCAATGTGGCGGCGCGGAGCCATGCTTTTGATAGCGGCTGATCAAAAATAGCGGGATTTTTCGGGTGAACGCATAGCGCCTTGAAGTGAAGACGAGCAAGCCCATTAGCCCCAGCCCCAGCCCAAAGTAAAGATATTTGATCCATCCATTGGCGCTTGTGCGCGTGGTCTCGGTTTGGGTTGCGTCTTCGTCTGGTTCAAAACCGGCGGCGTTGTCCAAGTCGTCGTCGCGTTGCGTTAACGATGGGTTGGTCAACCCTGAGGTTGAAGAGTCTGCATCGCGTGGCGCGGAAGGGCGCGTTAAGGGGTCTTGATTGCCAGTGGGTTCAAACTCCACCCAACCGATTCCCGGAAAATACACTTCGGGCCAGGCGTGCGCGTTTAAGTGGGTGACGATGTAGCGCCCTCTGGATGGGTCATACGTGCCTTGGGCAAAGCCAACGGCCATGCGGGCCGGAATCCCCAACGTGCGCAGGAGTAAGACTTCGGCGCTGGCGTAATAGACGCAGAAGCCTTTTTTATAATCGAACAACACCCAGAGCAAAGGGTCTTGAGCGCTTGAGGGAACTTCAGCGAGGTTGGTTTGGTATTCGATCGTCTCGCGCAAATACGCAGTGATGGCCTGCGCCTGATCAAAGGGAGTGGCGGAGGCGGCGGTAATTTTTTCAGCCAGCGCCTTTAACTGCGGTTCTAGTTTTTCAGGGACTTGTAAATATCTGGCTGTCACCCAGTCCGGATAGGCGCTTCCGGCGTTGCGTAAATCTTCAACGGTGGGCGCGGCGATCAAAGCGCGGACCTCGTAGCTGTTGCCAGCGACCAGTCCGGGGTTGGCAATCAGCCCCAGCGTTTCTTGGTGTCCCGCATTCATGGACGCGACGAGTAATTTCCCCGGGCGGCTCATCCACGTCGCTTCGGCTGGCGCGTAGATTAAATCCTGCTTGGAAAAGTTGATCGTAATTTTTAACTTTACGGGCAGGCG
>JADZCC010000058.1 GCA_020851785.1 Anaerolineales bacterium | reverse complement strand
TGGATACTTTTTCGCGCGCCCGAAACCTGGTGGAGGAATTGCTCGCTTCTTACACCCGACCCGAGCTTGACTCTGCCCAAGCGACTCAACTCCACGCCTTTATGCTGGACCTTGCCAAAAAAGCCGGCGTGGAGGAATTGCCGCCGCTCGAAGAATCTCAACCAGCCTAATCCATGTCCACCCTCTCTCACCTCCTGCGCATCCCACGCGTGGACAATGGCTTAAGGTTTAGCGTTGCGCCAGATGGAAAAGAAATTATTTTTTCGTGGAATAAAAGCGGAACGTGGGAGTTGTGGAAATGTGGGGCGCTGGCAAGTCAACCCGCAAGTTGTTTGACTTCACATATTAATGGCTCAAAATTTTCGCCCAAGCGCTCGCCTGATGGAAAATACATCGCTTACGCAGTTGACTTTGATGGAAGCGAATCTTTCCAAATCATCCTTCATAATCTACAAAATAATTCGATTACCAACCTCACACCTCATTCTGACTACGCGCAACAACCGAACTTTGATTTTTCGCCGGACGGCATGGCGCTCGCCATCCTCTCAGACGAAACCGGCAATTTTGCTTTACACCTTTTAGAACTTGAAACACAAGAAAAAAAACTACTACTCGACGTTCACCGCCCCATTTGGGATGTAGCCTGGTCGCCGGACGGAAAGTATCTTGCAGTTGAAGCGGAATCAAAAGCGAGCGATCGGGCGCTTTATATTCTTGCAGTTGAAACCAAGCTCTGCTTTCAATTACAACTCGCCGACCAATTCCTCAACGCCCAACACCCGGCCTGGTCGTCGGATTCAAGGTCGCTGGCTTTTTCCTGTGAAAATGGAGAATGGCACAATATTGGATTGGTTGATATTGAATCGCGGGAAATCACCTGGCTAACAGATTCCGTTGGAGATGATACGCAACCCACATTTTCGCGGAGCGGGGAATTAATCGGCTGGGCGCACAGTGAAGGGTCGAGAACCAGCTTTCAGTTTAGGAAACGCGGCGGCGAACTTCATCAAGTGAGCATTGGAACTGGCATCCATTCGCTTCCACAAATCATCTACAACGAGGTTGTTTTAATTTACGAAGACGTCAACCATCCGCCGGATTTATGGAAAATCAATTTGGAAAGCGGAGAGACGTTTCAACTCACCAAATCAAGCGACGTGGATTTTGATTTTCCTCAACCAGAAGAAGTCTTCTATGGAGACGTTCCGGCTTTGTTGTTTCGTGGAAAAAGCGACGATGCGGTGATTGACATTCACGGCGGGCCGGACTGGCACATGCAAAATATGTGGAACCCGTTTGTGAGCGAAATGTTGGCGCGCGGCTGGAGCGTTTTGCAACCGAATTATCGCGGCTCAACCGGGTATGGAAAAAGCTGGCAGAACGCCAGCCGTTACGATATGGGCGGCGTGGATGCGGACGACTGTGCGGCGGGCGTGAACTATTTACTTGAAAATAAAATCGCCAGCCAGTTTGCAGTTACGGGGCATAGTCATGGCGGTTTTCTAACCATGTGTTGCCTGACCAATTATCCCAAGTTGTTTGCGGGCGGTTCGGCGGTTGTGCCATTCTTGAACTGGATTAAATCGCATTCCGAATCGCGGGAAGATTTACAACACTGGAACGTTGAAAACATGGGCGACCCGGAAGTCAATCGAGAATTGTGGCTCAAGCGCTCGCCGTATTTCTTTTTAGATCAGGTGGACGCGCCGGTGCAATTAATCTGCGGCGGCAACGACCTACGATGTCCGGCTTCCGATTCGCTGGATGCGCGCGACAAATTAATTGAACTGGGAAAAGAAGTAGAATTGCTGTTATACGCAGACGAAGGCCATTCATTTCTGAAAATGGAAAATATCATTGATTCGGAAACAAGGCGGGTTGAGTTTTTGAATAAAGTTCTGACGATGGGCAGTAGACGATAGACGATTCTCATGGTCTGCGGTGAATGAGGAGTATATGAACTATTTGCAATTCCTATCCAACGAAGACGTGCAAGCCATGCACGATGCAACCATGCGGGTCATGGGCGAAGTTGGGATTATTTGGACGCACCAGCCGAGTTTGGATGTTCTACTGAGCGCCGGTTGCCGCATGAACGGCAATCGGGTGTGTATGCCCGAAAACTTAATCATGGACTCGATTGCCAAAGCGAACAAACGGCCAGAGATTCGCGGGCGGAACGGGACGATTAATCAACTGGGAAGCGGCGAATTATTCTTTCATAACCTCGGCGGCGCCAGAGACGTGTTTGATGCGCGAACAGGAACGCGTCGCGCCGCCACAACGGAAGATTGCGCCAACGCCATCCGCGTTTTAGACGCACTGCCAAACTGCAACAACATCACGCCATTTTTTACGCCGCCCGACGTGGCCAATGAAATGATGGCTCTGCACATGTATCGGCACGCGCTTTCAAACACCGCCAAGCCCGTGCAAGGGCCGGGCATTCAATTTGGACACGAAGTGAAATACGCCGCTGAAATGGCCGCGGTGATTGGCATTCAGCCGCACGAACTCACGCTCTCGCTTTCGCCGGTCAGCCCGTTGACCATGCACGACGTGGCCGCGCAGGCGATTATGGACATGGCAAAAGCCGGGGTCGTTCACGCCAATTTGCCTGCGCCTACCGGCGGGGCCACCTCGCCCATGACCATCACCGGAAGCGTCGTGCAACAAAGCGCCGAGTCATTGGCGCCGCTGGTGTTGGCCCAAATCATCCACCCGGGGTGCGGCGTGGTCTATTGCGGAAGGCTGGGGATGTTGGAGCCGCGCACCGGCTTAATTTGGGGCGGCGTGGAACTTGGCATCTCGTCGGCCGCAACGGTTCAGCTTGGGCATTATTACGGATTTTCAGTCAACGTCTATGGATTCTCGACGAACGCGCACACGCTTGACGCACAAAACGCTTTTGAACGCGGACTCAACGCTTCGCTCCCCGCCCTGGCCGGAGCCGACGAACTCTCGGGCATTGGCGAAATGGAAGCAGGCGTGATGGGTTCGTTCGCTCAAATGGTTTTGGATAACGAACTCGCCAAAAGCGTTCGCCGCCAAAGACAGGGCCTGTCTGCGGACGCAGATCACCTGGCCGTGGAAGTGATTAAAACGGTGATGAACACCAATCGAAATTACCTGGCCAGCAAACACACGCTCAAACATTTGCGCGCAGGCGAAATGGCGCTCACCAAGTTAGCTGAAAGAAATTCGTGGGAAACCTGGGAAGACAAACTGAATCGCAAACAAATGGCGGACTACGCAGTGGACGAATCCGAAAGAATCTTACGCGAGCATGTCGTCCCGCCTTTGGAGCCGCAACAAGAAGCGGAGTTGGATCGGATTTTGGCGGCGGCGGAAAAAGAGACGGTGAAGAAGTGAAATCAGTTGATAGTTAGTAGTTATCAGTTAGGCGTTATAAAAGGAGAATTAAATGCTTAAACAAGCTCATGCAATCTCGGAAGAATTAATCGAATGGCGGCGCGATTTTCATCAGCACCCCGAAGTTGGTTTTGAGGTTCAACGCACGGCAGGAATCGTCGCGGATGAATTGGAAAAGCTGGGATATCGAGTCAGGCGCGGGGTGGGCAAAACCGGCGTGGTCGCGGAAATCGGCGAAGGCGGGAAAGTTGTCGCAATCCGCGCGGATATGGACGCGCTTCCGATCCTCGAACAAAACGAAACCGAGTACGTCTCCCAAATCGCGGGGAAGATGCACGCCTGCGGGCATGATTCGCATACCGCCATGGCGCTGGGCGCGGCAAAAATTCTGGCAAAAGAAAAATTGAATGGGCGCGTACGCTTTCTCTTTCAACCGTGCGAAGAGACCTGCGATGACGAAGGCCTCAGCGGCGCGCAACGTATGTACAACGAAGGCGCAGTGGAAGGCGTGGATTACGTCATCGCTCAACACGTTGACCCCACTCAGGCGCTTGGAACCATCGCCATCACCGAAGGCCCCAGCGGCGGCGGCGTGGATACTTGGTCTGCGACGATTTTTGGCAAAGGTGGGCATGGCGCTTATCCGCATACCACGGTAGATCCGTTCGTGTTGTTGGCGCAAGTCATCACCGGCTTAAACTCCATCATCTCCCGCCGGTTGGACCCCTACGCCCCGGCCGCAATCAGCATTGGCGTAATCAACGGCGGCTTTGCGGAAAACGTCATTCCAGATAAAGTTGAAATGAAAGGCACCATTCGCTTCACCTCGCTCGAAGTGCAAAAGCAAATCCGCGAAGAAGTGCGACGGATTTTTGAAATCACCAAAACGCTGGGCGGAAATTACGAATTGAGCTTTATCTTCGGCGGGATGCCGCTGATCAACGATCGGTATGTTTCAAACACAATCGGTCAAGTCGGCGCGGATTTATTGGGCAAAGAGCAAGTCCATGAAATGCAAAAGACCCTCGGCGCAGAGGATTTCCCCGAATTCCTGAAAGACGCGCCGGGCGCCATGTACATGCTCGGCACAAAAATCGAAGGGCGCGAAGTGTACGAACTTCATCATCCCAAGTTTGATTTGGATGAACGCGCCCTGCCCATCGGAACGGCCGTTTTGGCGGAGACTGCGCTACGATTTTTAAAGGGCTAAATAGATCAGTTAGATTTGAAACAGAGTTGATCGAATGAAAAAAACTTTATCGGTATTTTTAGCTTTAGCGTTTCTGATACCCTCCTGCGCTCCGGCCACGCCGCTTGGCCTTGATCAACCCAACGCTCCGGCCACGCCGCGGATTGACTCCTCCACTGCAACGTTTACGCCAACCTCAGCGCTCGAACTCACGCCCACGGCTACGCCCATTCCACACCCTATGAGCATCACCGCCCTGCGAAATGGAAAGTATCCAGGCAGTGAAATCGCCATCGTCAAGGAATTAGAGTCGGGGTCAAATTATCGCCGCTATTACGCCTACTATCTTTCAGAAGGCTTGAAAATTTACGCGCTCCTCACCATACCCAATGGCGAAGCGCCCAAAGGCGGATTCCCCGCCATCGTCTTCAATCACGGATATATTCCGCCCAATGAATATCGCACCACCGAACGCTACGTCGCCTATGTGGACGAACTGGCCAAGGCCGGGTATGTGGTCTTTCGCATTGACTATCGCGGGCACGATCAATCCGCAGGCGAAGCCAGCGGCGCGTATGGCGACCCGGGCTACGAAGTTGACGTACTAAACGCCATCGCCTCCATCAAAAAATTGCCTGAAGTCAATCCCGAAAAAATTGGGCTATGGGGGCATTCGATGGGCGGCTATCTCACCTTGCGCGCAATGGTGATTTCAAAGGACATTAAAGCTGGCGTGATCTGGGCGGGCGTCGTCGCCTCGTACCCAGACCTGCTCTACAACTGGAATCGGACCGGGGCATTCACCCCTTCGCCCAGTTCGCGCGGCGTGGGCTGGCGCACAGCCTGGCTCGAACAATTTGGCGCTCCAGAGCAAAACCCAGCCTTTTGGGATTCCATTTCAGCGACCTCGTACCTTGCGGATTTGTCCGGGCCGCTACAACTCCATCATGGAAGCGCAGACGAAGACGTGCCTGTAGAATTTTCAATTCGTCTGGCGGAACTTGCCCGTGCGGCTGGTCAAACTGCCGACTTATACATCTACGACGGGGACAACCACAACATCTCCAAAAATTTCAGCACAGCCATGCAAAAGACGATAGAGTTCTTCAATTTACATTTAAAGTAGCTTCAAACTTATCAGACGCTTTATCCAACCAGCGGTAAAATTATTTCATGCCTTCCGCCTTTGTGGGTCAAACTTTATTAAATCAATATCGCGTGGATGAATTGATCAGCTCCACGCCATTTGGCGATTTATATCGCGCCACCGACCTGCGAAGCAACAAATTTTTAGGGCTAACCCTCCTACCAGCCAGCGTCGCCAGCGACAGCGAAACGCTCAAACAACTCGATGCCCTCGCCTCCAAACTGCGGAGCATTCCGCTCACCCACAGCGCAACCTATTACGGAGTCTTTCAAACGCCACAATCGGCCTTCCTGCTGGAAGAGTGGATTGACGGCCCTACCTTGCAAGACCTATTAAATAAAAACCCGCTCAGCGCCAATGAAACATTAATTTATGTCAAAGCTCTCTGCGCTGTTTTAGAAACGCTCCACAAGCATCACCTGCTGTACCTCAACCTGCTTCCAGAGTGCGTGCATATCAACAAGCAAGGCGAAATCTTTCTCAGCGGATTGATGGGTTGCCAACCCAGCGGCGCCACCCAATTCAAAACCTTCAACAAATCCACGCGCCTCTATCTCGCGCCCGAACAATTCACCGGGCAGGCGCTCTCCCCCGCCACCGACATTTATTCGCTCGCAGTCCTTGTTTATCAACTCACGACGGGCACGTGGATCAACGGCAAAGCGCCGCCCAAAACCAGCGAAGCGCTTCGCAAAGCCCACCTTGAGGGCCTTCCGCCTGCCCCGGCCAGCCTCAACCCCGAACTCCCCGATAACTTCTCACGCATGACGCTCTGGGCGTTGCGTAAAAATCCAGATGAACGCCTAAAGACCACGCTCGAATTTCTTTCATCGCTGGCGCTTGGCGCGCAAACACAACTGGATTCAATTCCGCTTCGCATCGCGCCTCAGCCTACTCCTGTCACCTGGGCAGTTCTACGCGACTGGCATTTTCTACCAGAACCCAAGCCCAGCCTCGTCGCCGAAGATGCGCCTCCCCTGCACGACCGGCTGGCCGCTCTCAGCGAACCCAAACCTAAGAAAAACAAAATTGGATTCGCGCCTGTTTTCCTGCTGGCGCTCCTCGCCGGATTTGTTTCGCTCTTCTGGTTTGTCAAACCCGCGCCGGTGATCGTGCCCACGCCAATACAAGTTACGCCCTTTACGGCCGTCTTCACGGTTGAACCCAGCGTGACGCCTTCGCCCAGACCGACGTTGGAAAATGGCGGACGGATTGCCTACACCTGCACGCGTGGAGATTACAATCAAATTTGCATGGTCAACCGCGACGGCACAAACCCCGTTCAAATCACGGATATGGAAGCCAGCAACTATTATCCGGTTTTCACGCCCGACGGCAGTTCTCTGCTTTTTTCCTCCAATCGCAACGGCGCATTTGATTTGTATCTCCTACAATTTTCCGCCAAACAACTCATTCAACTGACGCAAAATATCGGCAATGTAATTTCGCCCCGCTACTCGCCCGACGGCCGCCAAATCGTCTTCGCCAACAAAGTCGGCGAAGGTAAAACCGCCATCTGGATGGTCAACGCCGATGGACTAAACCCGCATCTGGTTTATACCGGCGTGGATGAAATTGTCGCTGTGGCCTGGTCGCCAAATGGCGAGCAGATCGCCTACGCCATGTCGATTGGCGTGGCGCAGGAATATGAAATCTTCGTCATGGACGCAAATGGCAAGAATCACGCGCGTGTCTCGGAAGGACTGCAAGGCATTGGCGGGAGCATTGATTGGGCGCCAGACGGCAGAAATTTGTTAATTTACGCCGGCCCCTACAACGATAAAGATTTGTTCAAGCTGGACATAAATTCGCTGGCCGTGACCCAACTCACCGATGGCGGAAACAACGCTGGCGGGGCCTACTCCCCAGACGGCAAATATATCGTCTTTAATTCCCTGCGGAACGATAATCAGGCAGATTTGTACATCATGCGTTCCGACGGGAGTAATCAGACGCAATTAACCAATAACCCGGAACCGGATTGGGGCGCAACATGGATCGAATGATGGGACAAAGACTCTGATTCAGAAAGCCGAAGCAACATTCAGTTAGGCTTGAGGCGCAAAAAAGCGCGGTGAACATTTGGTAGCGTGAAATCCAAAATCTATTTTTTATGATTTACGCGGGGAAGTTTCATACCGATTTTTCATATTTTCATTCAAAATCTGTTCCTCTGAAAACCTTTACAGGCTGTTTTTTTAATGTATGATTGGAGTCATCAATGGCGTTTTTCGCGGCTCGTCCACCGCGGGAGGCGCTGTTAATCTTTAATCCATGTAGCGAAAGGAAGTTTTATGAATGTCCAAGCAACCAAGTTCTTATCTGTCTTCTAAGGTGGAAGGCCGCCTGAAAGCCGACAAAAGCGGAAACAGCATTTTTGCCACTGAGCCGATTCTGAAAGGCGAGTTGGTGGCTGTTTTTGGCGGAGTTGTGTATGAATGGGAGACCTTTATCCACCTGCCCGAACGTGAGCGTATGTTGTGCATCCAAGTGGAAGATCGCCACTTTTTGGTGCCGCGCCCCATTGGTGAGGGAGATTATGTCAATCACTCGTGCAATCCGAATGCAGGTCTTTCGGGCCAGATTGGACTCGTTGCCATGCGAGACATCAAAATCGGCGAGGAAGTTTGTTTTGATTACGCCATGAGCGATACGATGGCGTATGATGAATTTGAATGTTTGTGCGGCGCGCCCACTTGTCGCGGGCAGGTCGGCGGGAACGACTGGAAGCGCCCGGAATTACAAAAGCGCTATGCGGGGTATTTTGCTCCGCACGTGCAACGCAAGATTGACGCGCAAAAGGCCGAGCAAAAAGCCTTTGCCAAAGCCTTGCGTTCCACCAAAGCTGAAAAGTTTGGGGCAAAAGTCGTAACGTCGCTTTACAAATAAGTATAAAAAAGCCTTGTGAAAATTCACAAGGCTTTTTTTATTCCCATCATTACGAAACTAGATTTTGGGGCCCGCTTCGAGGATTTCTTTGGGAGATTCTTCGGCGTATTTGGCGAAGTTGTCCACAAAACGCTTGGCCAGTTCTTTGTAGCTCTTTTCGTAAGCGGATTTATCTGCCCATGAAGAAGACGGGGCGAGAACTTCGCTTGGCACATCGGGACAGGAGGTTGGCACTTCGTACCCAAAGATTGGGTCCGTTTTGAACTCCGCCTTATTTAAAGCGCCGCTCAGGGCCGCGGTTAACAGCGCGCGGGTGTACTTGATGGAAATGCGTTTGCCAACGCCGTAGGCGCCGCCCACCCAGCCGGTATTCACCAGCCAGCAAGCGACGTTGTGCTTCTCGATGTTCTGCTTAAGCAGTTCCGCATATTTGGAAGGGTGATGGATCATAAATGGCGCGCCAAAGCAGGCGCTGAAGGTGGCCTGCGGTTCTTTTCCCAAACCAGCTTCCGTCCCGGCCACTTTGGAGGTGTAGCCCGAAATAAATTGGTACAACGCCTGATTGGTATTTAAACGCGCAATTGGCGGCATGACGCCGGTTGCATCACAGGTGAGGAAGATAATGTTTTTGGGATGCCCAGCTTGCCTTTCGGGAACAGCGTTGTCAATAAACTCCAGCGGGTATGAAGAGCGGGTGTTTTCGGTGACGGAAGAGTCGTTTAAATCAATTTGACGGGTGACTCGATCGAAGGGGATGTTTTCAAGGATGGCGCCAAAGCGATGTGAAGCGGCGTAAATTTGCGGCTCGGCAGAAGCGGATAAGCCAATCGTCTTGGCGTAGCACCCGCCTTCGATGTTGAAAACGCCGTTCGGTCCCCAGCCATGTTCGTCGTCGCCGATCAATTGGCGGGTTGGGTCGGCGGAGAGCGTGGTTTTGCCGGTGCCGCTCAACCCAAAGAACAAGGCGACATCGTTTCGGTCGTTGGGGTTGACGTTGGCCGAGCAGTGCATGGAGACCACGTTCTTCAGCGGCAAAAGATAATTCATCACGCTGAAGATGGATTTCTTCATTTCACCCGCATATTGTGTATTACCGACAATGATCAGCTTTTTCTCAAACGACAGGAGGATGAAAGTTTCGCTCCGCGTGCCGTCGGCCTCTGGCGAGGCCTGGAAGGAGGGAATATCCACCACGGTAAATTCAGGGACAAAGTTCTGGTATTCTTCCAGCGTTTGCGGCTCAATAAACATATTGCGAATAAAGTGCGCGTGCCAGGCGTATTCAGTGACAAAGCGAACCGGCAGACGATAGGCTAAATCCGCACCCGCGTAGACATCCTGCACGAAGACATCCTTCCCCTTGGCGAAGGCCTTCATTTTCTCAAACAGCGCATCAAACTTCTTTTCGTCAAACGGCTTGTTTTGTCCCCACCAAATGTTGCCTTCTGAATCAACATGCTTGACGATGAACTTATCGTTGGCGCTACGTCCGGTGTGCTTGCCGGTATAAGCGAGCAAGGGGCCGCCGAGGACAATATTCCCTTCCTCACGGCGAACCGCCTCCTCAACCAGAGCTTCGGTAGTTAAATTCCAGTAGGCGTTCGCCTCTGAAAGTCCTATTTTCGTAAGGTCATCATTTGCCTTGCGGGCCTGGGCTATTGCCGCGGGCTGGGGTGTTAAATTTTTAGAATGGGCCATACATACTCCTTTGATTTCCGAAATTTGGGGGTTAAAACACAATATCCGGCCAGGCATGAATTTTGACCAGATACGTCTGTAGACCTGTGAAAACAGCGAAGGGTTCCTAGCTGACCAATCAACAGGTTCATGGGGTTAATTATACACAAGCAGGCTCTCAATTACTCGCAGGTAACTGAGGCGGGCGGAACTTCCTTTGCCAGAAGCCAGTTTTTCTCGAATTCCTGCAGATACAAGGCGGCGATTTCGGAATTGTCCAAAATGACCACATTTTCATCGTTCTCATCGTCGGCGCTGGAGGAATAATTGAGCGAGCCGGTGACGACAATCGAATTGTCAATGATGATGATTTTATCGTGCAGGAAACTGCTCTCGTTCCCGTCGCGACGCACGTTCAGCCCCGCGCAAATAAAGGTCTTTAGCTCCGAGCCGGAACTGTTACTGCCAAAGGTCTCATAAATCCCTTTTAAGTCCACGCCCGCTTTAGCCCGATCAATCATCGCCTGCGCCAGCGGATAATCTGTGAAGCTAAACGCCAAAAAGCGGATGCTGGTTTTTGCGTCTTTCACCAGGGCAATTAATTTATCCACAGCGCGATCTTCCGCCGAAAACAAAATTTGGATGGGCGTGCCCTCCAGGATGGCCCATTGGGTATTCACCGTGGAAGGCGCGCGCGGACCAAATTGCCCGCTCCACATTTCCTGAAATTCACGCTCATAAATATAGGCAATCTCGGTTGAACGGACGACCAGCACGTTATTATTTTGCTTGAAAATGCCGTTCACCGTGATGTTGGTGGAGCCAGTCCACACAAGTTTTTGATCGAAGATCCAAAACTTGTTGTGCATTAAAGAAGTTCGCCCGTCGTCCTTAAGCTCAATGCCCGCGCCGGCCAGCATGGCAAATTGCCCGCGCCCGAGCTGAGCGTCGTATTGCAAGCCGTTCTTATCATCCGCCAGCCATTTGACGTCCACGCCGCGATTCTTGGCGTTGATCAATGCCTGGGCTACCGGAGTCAGGTTGAACTCAAAAGAAGCAATGTGAATGCTGGTTTGGGCCGCGTCAATGAATTGAATCAATTTCTCTTCAATTGAACCCGCCGGGTTGCGTTCATCATTAATTACGAGCGGATCGGTGAAATATACATCCCACCATTTTGCAGGCGCTGGAACAGTAGGAGGGATTTCCACGCTGACGCTTGTCGGCGTAACGACCAGCGGCGTATCTGTGATCGGCGGAACGCTGGTTGGCGTTTCAGTGATTGGGATAATGAAAGGCGGCGGCGTTTCTGTAACGTAAAACGGAATCTGCGTGACGGGTTGCGCGTAAGGCGTAATAAATTGATCCGTGGGGCCGCAGGAAGCCAGAGCCAACGCAATCGCCACAACCGCCACGCGAAATAAGCGCTTCATAAGTTAACTATAACCGCAAAAGCCGTTTATTCTAAATTCGCAAAATCCTGGGGAGTTCCCAGCGGATAGACGCTCGCGCCATCCGCAATGCGTTTAATCAAGCCGCCCAACACCGAGCCAGTCCCAACTTCCACATACGCAGTGATGCCTTGCGCGGAAATATATTGAATGGATTCCGTCCAGCGCACGCGCGATTGCATTTGATCCATCAAGTCGGCGCGCGCGGCAGACGCATCGGCCAGCGGCCGGGCATGGACATTGCCCACGACGGGAATTTGCAACGCTGAAAAATTCGCTTGCTGAACCGCGTCATTCCATTCAGCTTGAATGGAATCCATCAACGGCGAATGCGCGGCAATGGAAACCGCCAAAGGCACGGCGCGTTTTGCGCCTGCCGCTTTTGCGCCTGCCATGGCCCGCTCCACTGCGGGTTTCGCTCCAGAGATGACCACCTGCCCCGGACAGTTATCATTGGCCACTTGAACTAATTCATTTTCGGCGCTGGCCGCGGCGCAGACTTGATCTAACATGGGAATGTCCACGCCCAAGATTGCGGCCATGCCGCCGGGAGCCAGCTCTCCGGCGCGCTTCATCAACTCGCCACGTTTACGGACGAGGCGCAGGCCATCGGCGAAGGAAAGCGCTCCAGCGGCGGCGAGGGCGGATAATTCGCCAAGCGAATGCCCGGCCACAAGAGCAGGCTTGAGGTCCGGGTGAAGATGCGCGAAGGCGCGAAACGCGGCCAACGAATGCAGAAAGAGCGCGGGTTGGGTGTTAATCGTCTCGTTCAATTCTTCACTCGCGCCTGCGGTCATCAATTTGGAAAGTGCAAAGCCAAGGATTTCGTCGGCTTCTTCAAAGGTTTGCTTCACGATTGGATAAGCTTCGGCGAGGTCTTTGCCCATGCCGACGACTTGCGAACCTTGCCCGGGGAAAACGAATGCGGTATTTGATAAGTTGATTTTCATAAAGTCTCCACGCCGATTAAAACACAAACGGGTCGTGATTGTCACGACCCGTTGAGCTTATTCGCTGGCTTTCTTTTCTTTTTTGACCTGAATGATCTCGCGACCATCGTAAAAACCGCAACTGGAGCAAACCGTGTGCGGCAAACGCATGGAGCCGCAGTTGGAGCAGGAAGTGAGGTTTCGCGCCACCAAAGCGTCCTGCGCGCGACGGCGGTCGCGGCGGCCTTTGGAATGCTTGCGCTTGGGATGTGGGGTCATGGAACTTTCTCCTTTTACAAACGTCAGACGGGCTGGTCTGCCCGTCTGTTGGTTATGAACTAAGCGGGAGGATTATAGCGGCAGGCGGCGGATGCGTCAAGGAAATTTTGTTTGAAAAGGATTGGTGGCTAGCGGCGCCCTAGCGGTTTGAGAGCCAGTTTAGGTCGCGCAGGCCTGCGGCCAGGTCTGCGCGAAAATCCGGTTCAGACATGCGCCATTCCCAATTGCCGCCGGGTTTGCCGGGGAAGTTCATACGCGCTTCGCTTCCCAGACCTAGCACATCCTGCAAGGGCGTAATGGCAAAGACCGCCACAGATTTCCAAACGGCGCGAATCAGATCCCAGGCGAAGTCGTGTCCATCCACGCCGAGATAGCGCTGGGCAAAATCCTTTTCGGTTTGTGAAGCGGCGGCGTACCACCCCGCCGCTGTGTCGTTGTCGTGTGTGCCAGTGTAGGCCACGCAATTTGAAATGTAGTTGTGCGGCAAAAATGGATTATCCGGGCCAGAGAAGGCAAATTGCAAAACCTTCATACCTGGGAAATTCAAAGCCTTCAGCAGTTCAATCACATCCGGCGTAATCAGTCCCAAATCTTCGGCAATGATCGGCAGGCTGTGACCTTTACGGCCCAGCGTTTCCTCCACCACACGGAAAAAATCCGCGCCCGGGCCGGGAACCCAGCGGCCATGCTCGGCAGTTGGTTGACCGGCGGGAATTTCGTAGTAACCCGCAAAGCCGCGAAAATGGTCAAGGCGCAGGATGTCCACCAGGTTCAAAGAAGCTCGAATGCGCGCAACCCACCAGGCGTAGCCTTCTTTTTTGTGGGCTGACCAATCGTAGAGCGGATTGCCCCACAACTGCCCGGTTGCCGAAAAAGCGTCTGGCGGCACGCCCGCCACAACCGTTGGAGTTCCGGCTTCGTCTAAAAAGAATAATTCAGGGTGGATCCAAACGTCCGCCGAATCGTAGGCGACAAAGATTGGAATATCGCCAATGACTTGAATCCCGCGTTCATTGGCATAGGCGTGGAGTTTGCCCCATTGTTTGAAAAATAAAAATTGATAAAAGGAATATCGCTCAACGCTTTCAGCAAGTTCTTTTTTCGCCTCGCTCAAAGCCGCCGGTTCGCGGGAGCGCAGGGCTTCGGGCCAAGCGCTCCAGGCGTTGCCGCCGTGCGCTTCTTTTAGCGCCATGAAGAGCGCGAAATCTTCCAGCCAGGGAGCGTTTTCGGCGCAGAAAATTTCAAAGGGTGCGCGCAAGCGTTCGGGAGCGGATTGGTAGGTAGAAAATGCCTTTCGCAAAAGATTCAGCTTTTGGGGGATGAGCCTGCCAAAGTCCAGTTTGAGGCGCGTGGAAGAATCATCAGACTCAAAAGCCGCGCGCATTTCGTCTAAATCAACCTGCGTCAGTAAATCATCCGCAAAGAGTTCGTCGGGAGCGATTAGATAAGGGTTGCCTGCAAACGCTGAAAAACATTGATACGGCGAATCGCCATAGCCGGTGGGGCCCAGCGGAAGCGTTTGCCATAGCTTACAACCCGCCGCGGCCAGCCAATCCACAAAGCGCAAGGCTTGCGAACCGAGGTCGCCAATGCCGTAGGGGCCGGGCAAACTGGAAGGATGCAGGAGGATGCCGGAAGAACGCTGAAAGTTCAAATTATTTTTTTACCAGAGATTGATATAACGCCAGGTATTCTTTGGCGGAATTGAGCCACGCGAAGTTTTGACTCATTCCGGCGATTTGCAAGGCGCGCCATTTTTCGCGGTCGGCATAGGTTTTGAGGGCGGTTTTGATCGCCGCCGTTAAGGACATGGCGTGCGCCTTCTCAAACGTAAAGCCGGTTTCATTGGGTTTCACTGTATCGTTCAGCCCACCCACCTTGCGGACGACTGGCACGCACCCATAGCGCATGGCGATCATTTGAGCCAGCCCGCACGGTTCGTAGCGCGAAGGCATCAGCAGTATGTCGGCCCCGGCATAAATTTGGCGGGCCAGTCCCGCGTCGTAGCGCGTGACGGCTTTGATTTTATCGGAAAATAAATTTTGCAAATGGACGGCGGCCTCTTCCAGTTTGGGGTCGCCTGCGCCTAAAATCACCGCCTGAAAGTTTAGTTTCTTCATACTTTTTAGCGCGGTAAAGGCCAGGTCAATTCCCTTTTGAACGTCCATCCGCGAGATGAGCGCGAGCAAAGGAATTTCCGCTTCCTGCGCCAGCCCCAGCTTTTCCTGTAACAGTTTTTTGTTGATGGCGCGTTTCTCCAAAGACGTTGCGCCAAAATTTACGCCCAGGGCGCGGTCTTCCAGCGGATTGAAGGAATCCACGTCAATGCCGTTCAAAATTCCGCTCAGGGTTTCGCGGCGGGTTTTTAGGAATTCATCCAGTCCACACCCAAATTCCGGTTCCAGAATTTCGTTCCCGTAGGTTGGCGAAACCGCCACAATTGCATCCGAAGCCCACAAGCCCAGCGGTAAAGGCAGGACGCGGGCCCAATCTGGCAGATCGGTTTGCGCCAGTTTAATCCCGTAGCTTTGCAAAATTTCGCTCACGTCTGGCCCCATAAAAGGCAGGTTGTGGACGGTAATCACCCCGGCTACATGTCGCGCGTTCTCCTCCCAGCGCTTGGAAAGCGCAACGTATAAACTCAAAGCCGTGTGCCAGTCGTTGGCGTGCAGGATATCGGCCTGCCAGTTTAGATGCTTGGGAAGTTCGTTGGCCGCCAAAGAAAAAAAAGCGTATTTTTCCGCGTCCAATTTTGAATCGAGGGAATACACCGAACCGCTGACGCGAATCGGATCGCCGTTGATCAGATAAACTGGCAGTCCATTGACGTTCGTTTCAAACGCCTCAAACTGGACCTCAGACTCGCCACGCGGAATCGAAAAGATTCCCAGCGGCTTGAGGTTTTCAGCCCTCACCGCCGGATGATACGGCAAAACCAGTCGCACATCCACTTTCAATTCATCGTCGGAAAGCGCGCGCAAGGCCAACGGGAGCGAGCCGGCCACGTCGCCCAGCCCGCCCACTTTGATAAACGGGTCCGCTTCGGCGGCAAGGAATAACACATTAATCGTTTGAGGCATAATTTAGTCTTTTAGATTTTATCGAAGCTTCTAGTCAGTCCCCACGCACATTTGGCTTCAATCCCTTCCGGCATTTTAGGTTCAACTTTATGACACTTCATAAGAACCTCTCTTTTAAAAACCTCCGAGTTGGCAACTCGGAGGTTAGTTTGGGGAGCCTGATGGGTTTCGAACCCACAACATCCACATCCACAGTGTGGCGCTCTGCCGTTGAGCTACAGGCTCCATAATGCGGGCAGAATTTTACCACACCGCGCGGAATTTTGACGCGATTCTAACTGAGCATTTTCTGGACTTCAGTGACAACCGCTTCGCGCTTAACCTGAACTTGCTCGCCGCTCTCCAGGTTTTTGATAACAACCAGGCCTTGTTCCGCTTCGTCTGGCCCTAAAACCAGGGCAAGCTTCACCTTCATTTTGTCCGCAAACTTAAATTGCTTTTGCAGTTTGGCGGGTTCAGGATAGACCAGCGTATTAATTCCGGCCTTTCTTAATTGCGCGCACAATTCAAACGCTTGAGACAGTAAAGTACCGTCAAACAAGGTCACCAGAACGTTGGCGGGCGTCGGGTTGAAGCTTGGTAGTAAACCTTGCTCTTGCAAAATAATCCCGATAACTACATCGCCCATCGCAAAGCCAACGCCAGATAGCGGTTGCCCGCCAACATCCGCCAGTAGATTATCGTATCTTCCACCGCCAAGGATCGCACGCTTTAAGGAGCCACTCGTCTCGAATGCTTCAAACACCGTGCCGGTGTAATACAAAAGTCCGCGCATAATATTTGGGTCGTATTTGACATATGCGCTTACGCCCAGGGCTTCCAAGGCAGAGAAAAAACTGGTCAGTTCGTCGCTTTCCTTCCATAGCTCAAAATTAGACAAGATGCTTTTCAAGCCATCCAATTGAACTTGATTTAAGCCAATTTCAAAAGCGTTGGCATCCCACTTGGCGGCATCCATCTTGGAGCGTCGATCCACCAAATTTGAAACTTCCAGGCGTCTCTCGGCAGGGATTTGCAATTTATCAAATTCAGAATCCATCAAGCGGCGGTTATTGACGTAAATTGTCGCCTTGTCCGGGGTTAAACCAACAGACGCAAGGAAAGTTGCGGCTACGGCAACCAACTCCGCGTCCGCCTGCGGCGAGTTGACGCCGAGCATGTCAATGTTCCATTGAAAGAACTCGCGCGCGCGGCCTTTCTGGGGCTGTTCGTATCTCCAAAATGGGCCAAACGACCACCAGCGGACGGGGTAAGTCAGTTCATTTTGTTTGGCGGCAATCATGCGCGCCAGGCTGGGCGTGAGTTCCGGGCGCAGAGTCACCAGGTCGCCGCCGCGATCTTCAAAAGTAAAGGACTGCTTCTTCACCAGTTCCTCGCCGGATTTCGCGGCGTATAAATCAATGCTTTCGATGAAGGGCCCGTCATATTCCTGATACCCAAACGCCTGAGCGGCCGCGCGGACCTTTCCATAGATGAAAGTCCGCAGAGCCATTTGTTCAGGATAAAATTCGCGCGTGCCTTTAACGGTTTGTATTTTATTCGCCATGTCAACTCCAGCCTCAAATTTTATCATGGGATTTTTCAATTCAAAATTCAGTGAATGAATTTTGTTGTATAATTCAACGCATCAAGGAGATTTCAGATGAAAATTGACTATCAAGAACCCAGCAAAGACCTGCTCATGCGGATTGA
>JADZCC010000057.1 GCA_020851785.1 Anaerolineales bacterium | reverse complement strand
TCAACCCCGCTGAACTTCGGCGTCGGATTGACCAGAAAACTGCCAAACTTTGGAAAATTTCTCGGTAACATTCCTTCTTGATGCAACGTTACTACCAAAGTAACATTTTATCTTGATGCATTACGCAGGGCGCGCGCTTCGTGCGCGTCCATACCTGGAACGCCAAAGTCACTTCTCCAGGGAAGCAACCCATAGAAAAAGCCTGGCAAACCAAACCGCGCGAACTGAAAGATATTTTGCCCCATGTAAAGAGCGGCGAAAATGTAGGCCTGTTATGCGGAAAGCCTTCAGGCGGGCTTTGCCTGCTTGACGTTGACGATCATTTACAAGAGTTTCTTGAATATTTTCCAGGGTTGAAGGATGCGCCTATTATTCAACGTAAAGACGCCCCAAATCGCGGCAAGATTATTCTGAAGCTTATTGGAGACCTGCCAAAAAGCCAAAAATGGAATGGCGCTGATCTTGAGTTTTTATCAACGGGGAATCAGGGCGTGATCCCGCCCAGCAGACACCCCAAGGGCGCACAGTATGAATTGACTAATCCAAAGACAGGCGCAATGGAATTTGGCGGCGAGCGCCTGATACGCATCTGTGAAACATGGGCTAAAGAAAAGCAAGCGGAGTCAATCACCGTCACGCCGCCCGCAATTATCGAGAATGGACGCGGAAAACCATCCCGCCAAACAAAGGATTTTCTTGAATTTGGCGCGGGTCCGCATACTCGTAACAACCGCCTTTTTCTGGCGGCTTGCGATCTGTGCGGTTGCGGATATTCCCAATCCGAAGTTGAAATGATGCTCTTATCGGTTTGGGGACGCATGAGCAAAGATGAGCGCGAAGCTAAAGCAACCATTGCCAGCGCTTATAGCCAAAATCGGACGCCGGCAAATCCTCATGCTTTTGAATATGGCAATAAATCCAAGCCTGCCCCCATCATAATTAATACCGAAGATGAATTCACAGAAGAAGAGTCGCCTTCTAAACCATTTCAAGTCACAATACCGGAACTGCCAAAGATCGCCCAGTTAAGCGAAGCACAAATCAAGCAAGGTAGGAAAGCGGGGAAATTTATTGACGATTATATGAGTTACGCAATGAAAGACGCGCCGATGTCGCCGCCTTTGTTTCATCAAACTTACGCTCTGGCGATCCTTTCAAGCGCCATTGCAAGGCGCGTTTATATCAACGTTGGCACAGGCGCCATTTACCCAAATCTCTACATTATGCTTTCAGCGCCTTCCACGCTTTACACTAAAACAACTGGCTATAAGTCCGCAATGAAGCTTTTTGAGACTGTGGGCTTATCGCATTTGCTTTTACCAGACGGCGTGACGCCCCAAAGTTTGATTACAGAGTTATCCAATCGGACGCCCGATAACAAAGACTGGACAAAAGAGGATAAAGAAGACTGGGAGCGTGAAAGGCCGTTTGCAGGCCAGCGGGCTTGGTGGATTGACGAAGCCGCGCGTCTGCTTAGTCAATTCCAACAGAAACACCTGGCAGAGCTTCTGCCGATTGTGCTAAGGCTCTACGACTGCGAATCAAAGATTCGGGTATCTACCCAGATTCGCGGGCGTGAGACTGTCCGCAATGCGTATTTGACCATTTGCGGACCTACAACGCCCGCCGCGTTAAGAGCGCATTTAAATACCAACGAACACTGGACAAACGGACTCTTTGCGCGTTTTCTGCTCGTTTCGCCCGACACCGCGCCTGTGCGCGTTTTCTTTCCAGACCCATTCCCTGTTCCTCCCGCCCTGGCAAAGCAACTGAATCAGCTTGCCTTTGAACGTCTTGAACAACCAAAAGAAAACATCTTAGGCACTACGCCGCCACCGCTCGCAGTTGAAGCCAAAGTAACGCCGGAGGTCAAACAGCATTGGGATAACTACCACGCCGCCATGTTTGACCTTATCAACAAAAAGAACGTGCCTGAAAGGCTTCATGCCTGTTATGGGCGTCTACATGAAAAAACGATCAAGATCGCTATGCTTTTAGCCACTGCCGACTGGGTAAAAATGGCAAAGGGCAATCCATTAACGATTCAATCTATCCACTGGTACCGAGCGCAGGAAATGACGGAAGAATATAGAGCCAGCCTTCACAGGGTGATTGAAGACGCAAGCGCCCCGACTGAAAGCGCTGATGATATTCTGGCTGAAAAGGTTATAGCGCGTCTCACAACTTCGCCACGCAACTCCCGCAGAGAACTTGCCATTGATCTTCACATGCAAACGGGTTCAAAGCGAATCCAGTTGGACATGGTACTTAGCCAGTTGTTGCAGGATGGAATCTTGGTTGAAAAAGAGATCAAGGGAACCAGGGGACCCGCGACAGCACGGATTTTTCCATGCTGAACGCATGTTTTTACAAAATGAACGTTTGTTCATTTAAAACCCGTTGCACTTTGCCACGTGTTTACATGTTTCGGGTTTTAAACCCGAAACACGTAACACGTGGCAGGGTACCCTAAAAACGCTACGGGTTTTTACAGAACACACGTTCTAAGCGTGTTTTTTAGAGATAGGAATCAACCAATGGCAAGAACATCACCCAAAATCATGCTCGAAGAATTATCAGGCGAAAAGTTTGACAGCCTGGATTCAGCGTGTAAAGCTTCCCGCTTCGCCATTGTTTTTGACCTGGCTCAAACAATCCGGCAAATGCTTGAATGCGGACTCTTGGAAATCAAAGACAAAAAAATCCAACCCAAAGGATAAAGCCATGAATGATTATATTTACCAGCCCCCTGCAAGCCTGCCACCTGGGAGCGTGGTAATCGCCTACCTACGAGATAGCGGCGGCCCAGCTCAGGATGAAAGCATAGGGCAACAGGAAAGAGTTATTTTAGAATACAGTAAAAAATATGGACTCGCGTTAAGTCGTGTTTACTCCGAAACTGCCAGCGGAAGAAAAACAAAAAACCGCGAACAGTTTTTAGAAATGTTCAATTTCATAATGACCTGCCCCGACACCCTCCGCCCGCATGGGTTGATCTTATGGGCGTATTCAAGATTCTCGCGTGACGTTCTGGACTTTAATTATTTTCTGAGCGGCTTATTACGCAAAGGCTTAATCGTTCACTCACTCACCGAGCAAATCCCCGATGGAATCGCAGGTCAAATTATGCTTTCTGTAAAAGCCTACACCAACGCGGATTATTCAATCCAACTTGGAAAGCATATCAAGCGCGGCATAGCGGATCGAGTCAAAGCCGGATACAGCAATGGCGGAACGCCGCCAAAGGGCTACCGAATTTTTAGAGACTTTCAAGGCGTGCGGCGCAACGGGGCGGAGCGAACCGGAATCAAATGGGTAATTGATCAAGAACTTTATCCGCTGATTCAGCGCGCCTGGGAGCTTCGCGCCCAAGGCGTAAGCTACACAGAAATTACCAAAGCGACTGAAGGAAAAGTTTACACGTCAATCAATGCCTGGGTGTCTCATTTTCGGAATGAAAGTTATATCGGCTTTGGAAAAGCTGGCGAACTGCGAATCCCGAATCACCATGAAGCATTAATCAGCCAGGAACTTTGGGAGGCCGTGAAAAAGGTTGAAACGAAACAAAAGAATCTTTTCCATTACCGGCGGACAAGATACCCTTCCCTACTGGCGGGGCTGGCGTTTTGTATCCATTGCGGCGCGGCGATGGTCATTCACACATCCAGAGATTATAGGGGCTATGCTTGCGGAAGACATGACAGAAAAAAAGGCTTTGCAGATTGCCCCGATTCGCGGCGCGTAAATGCGCGAGTTATCGAAACGCTTATTCTAGAAAGTCTATTCAATAAGGTTTTATCCGCTGAGTTTGCAAATCAAATCCTTGGAGATGTTCAAAATCAATTGGCGGACACCGATAAACTCGCCCGTGAAATTACAAGTCTAACAAATGCCCTGGTTGAAGTAGAGAGAGGGATAGCGCGGCAAGTCAAAGCGATTGAAGGGCTGGGCGAGATTGAAGAAATTCAAAAACGCCTGATTGAGCTTAAGCGACAACAAGCGCAGTACAAAGAAAAGCTAAAATCCTTGAAACTAGAACAAGAAGTAAAAACGCCGGAAGTCACACCCGAAGCCTTAGCCCTGATATTTGATACCTGGCGCAGTCAAATAAAATGCGCCAAAGAAACTGGAGATTTATTAACCGCCAAAAAATTACTTGCCCAGTTTATTCACAAAATTGAACTGAGCCACAAAAAGGCTATAATTCACTACACCTACCCTTTGAGTATTCCAGCCGATATTGGATCGCCGCTTCGCGCCCACAAAAGGGAATCCTAAATAGCAGGATTCCCTTTTTATTTTCTGGCTGGCAATCTTATACTTTTATATGAATCCAATATAAAGACGCTTTCTCTTTTATAATTCCCGCATCATGGTCACGCGTTCAAACGAAACTTGGATTATAGATTTGGAAGCCAGCGGCGAACCCCGCGAAAACGCCCTCAACGACCTGCGCGAAATTATTCAAAAAGGCCTGCCTTACGCGCTCTCCCGTTGGCTCTCCGCGGAAGATCCGCTCTTTCAACCGCTCGTGGAAGAAGTCACGCAGGAAACCCTCCTCCGTGTTTTGGATCAGCTACGAACTTTTGAAGGGCGCAGTCTCTTTACCACCTGGGTACATAAAATCGCCATTCGGATCGCCCTGACCGAACTGCGCCGCAAGCGTTGGCGGGATACTTCGCTGGATAACCTCACTGAAAACGAAGACGCCCCCCCGCCCCCCGGCCTGCTCGCTGACCCCCAGGCATCGCCAGAACGATCCATCGAGCGCGCCGACATGCTGGCGCGCGTCACGCGCATTTTAGAAGAAGAATTAACCGCAAAACAACGCGAGGCGCTAACTCTGCTGGCCTTGCAAGACCTGCCTATGGAGGAAGCCGCAAAAAAAATGAAGACCAACCGCAACGCCCTCTACAAGCTACTCCACGACGCGCGCCTGCGCTTAAAAAGGCGTCTCGCCCTCGAAGACTTAACGCCTCAAGATCTACTCATGGCGTTTGAACAAAAGTAAGATTAACCTAAAATTAACCGTCAACTCCTTAGCATGAACATCAAAACGATCTTTCAAAGAATCAAGCAACGCTTTCACCCTACGCCAGCTTTACAGGACGAAGTCGTCGTTCGCTTCTTCAAACTGCTTGAAAAAGTCCGCAAGGAAGACCTCCCCTGCGACAAAATGTACACGCAACTGGACGAATTTGTGGAGCGGGAAGTGAAAGCCCAGGATGCCACAAAACTCATGCCCTTAATCCAGGAACATCTGGATTGCTGTTCAGATTGCCACGAAGAATACGAAGCCCTGCTGGACGTGCTCAAACACACGGAGAACGACAAGTAGTTATTTTTTTATGCGCGATGGGGACCCAGAGTATAATCCCGCGCATGACAAAAATTAAACAACCCAACTCACATCACTGCCTGGTTTGCGGCTTGGAAAACCCTATTGGCTTACACTTGCACATTTACGAAACTGAACCCGGAGTTGTCGAGACGGCCTACACCGCGCCCGAACATTTTCAAGGCTACCCGGGCGTTTTGCATGGCGGCATGGTCGCCGCGATCATTGACGAGATTAGCGGCCGCGCGCTGATGGGAAGCGACGCGGAACATCCGCGCTTTATGTTCACCGGCAAGCTGGAAATTAAGTATCGCAAAAATGTGCCAATTGGCCGGGCGCTAAAAATCATTGGCAAGGCGGGTAAGAGCAAAGGGAAGATCGCCGAAGCCTGGGGCGGAATTTACGACGCGGAAACAAACGAGCTACTAGCCGAGGGAACGTCCATGAACGTGGACGTTCCAACCGACCGCTTTGACCAGACCAACCTCCGCAAATTGGGCTGGCAGGTATACCCAGACTCTGAATAAATTTCACGCTTATTTTTCGCACAGCCTCAATGGATAACATCCTCCTTGTCTTGACTTATATCGCCGTCTCCGCTTCGGCGATTTCCGGCGCGTTGGAAGCCCGCAAACATGAGATGGACATCGTCGGCGCGACGACCATCGCTTTTGTCACCGCCTTTGGCGGCGGCACCATGCGTGACTTGTTTTTGGGGCGCACGCCTATTTTTTGGGTCACCGACCCCTTTCTTTCTGTGGTTACGTTTGTCCTCGCGCTGATTTCTTTTTACTGGCTCGACCTACCTTCCAGCCAATGGCTAAACGTGCCAGACGCAATTGGGTTGGGCATCTTTAGCGTCCTCGGCGCAAGTTATGCCATGCAAATTGGGGCTTCGGCCATCGTGACCGTATTAATGGGCGTCATCACCGGCGCGTTTGGCGGCGTACTCCGGGATTTGCTCTGCAATCAAATGCCGAATTTGTTTCGTCAAAAGACTGAACTTTACGCAACCTGTTCGTTCATTGGCACGTGGATTTTTGTCCTCTGCACCTGGGGCAAGGTCAACTCGGTAATCGCCTTCATCCTTGGGGCGGGGACGATCTTTCTCATGCGCTTATATGCCATTCGCTTTAAAGTAACTTTACCGGCTCCTTAAAGTTTGAGGAGCGTGGCGGAAGAACAGATATAATCCTCTAAAAATAAACCTTCGCCGAAATTCGTTTTGGTCGTATGGAAATTCAAAGAGGAGTCATTCAATGTCTGAAGTAAAACGCGCTCATAATTTCAACGCGGGCCCGGCCGTCTTGCCGCTGGAAGTCTTGCAACAAGCTCAGGCGGAAATGCTGGATTTCAACGGCACGGGAATGTCCATCATGGAGATCAGCCACAGGTCTAAGGATTTTGAAGCGGTCATTCAAACCGCCGAAACCAACCTGCGTGACCTGCTCAATATCCCCACGAATTACAAAATTTTATTCCTGCAAGGCGGAGCCACGCTTCAATTTGCCATGCTCCCCATGAACCTGCGCGCCAGCGGCTCGGCGGACTATGTGGTGACTGGCGTGTGGGGTCAATCCGCGCTCAAAGAAGCCCAAAAACTTGGCGCGGCGCGCGCCGCCGCCAATACCGAAAAAGACGGCTTCACCTCGCTCCCCACAACGCTGGACGCAGACCCCAATGCCGCGTACCTGCACTTCACCTCAAACGAAACCATTCATGGCGTGGAATTTACCAGCGAACCGGAGGCCCCCAGCGGCGTGCCGCTGGTTTGCGACGCGTCTTCAGATTTCATCAGCCGCCCCATTGACGTTTCCAAATATGGACTCATTTATGCAGGCGCGCAGAAAAACGCCGGGCCTTCCGGCGTCACCATTGTCATTGTCCGCGAAGACCTGCTCGAGCGCACGCCTGCCAATTTGCCGATCATGCTCGATTACAGAAAGCTCGCTGAAAATCAATCGCTGTACAACACGCCGCCTTCCTATTCCATTTACATTGTCGGATTGGTTTTTCAATGGGCTAAAAAACTTGGCGGGCTGGCCGAAATTCATAAGCGTAATCAGGAAAAAGCCGCGCTGGTTTACAAAACCATTGACGAAAGCGGCGGCTTCTATCGCGGCCATGCACAGACCAACGCCCGTTCCTTGATGAACATTCCCTTCCGTCTGCCCACTGAAGAATTGGAAACCGATTTTGCGAAAGAAGCCACGAAACAACGCCTGATTGGCCTCAAAGGTCATCGCTCCGTGGGTGGCATTCGCGCCTCAGTTTACAACGCCCTGCCGCTCGAAAGCGCCAAAGCCTTGCGCGACTTCATGCAGGAATTTCAACGGACGCACGGATAAGTAAATTCCAATCACAATAAAAAACGCCTCTTTTGAAAAAAGGCTGGCGTTTTTTGTTTAATCCCGTCCGCCCCGCGGTGATACAATCGTCCCATGTATAGCCTTGAAACCATCGCCAGCGAAAGCGCCGAATTTCAAAAAGCGGTTCTCAATGCGCGAGCCTACAAACCGCTTTACGTCAAAATAAAAATCAATTACGGCTGTAATCTCAAATGTGAGATGTGCAAGCACTGGCGGGAAACCCGCGAAGCGCCGATCTCGATGGATCGCTTCAAGGAAGTCCTGACTGAGTTGGCGGAACTTGGCACGAAGAAGATTCACTTCTCCGGCGGGGAGCCCATGCTCCGGCCCAGACTGCCGGAACTTGTCGGCTACGCCAGCGAACTGGGCATGCGCATCACGCTCACCACCAACGGCACGTTGATTAATAAAGAAAAGGCCAAAGCGCTGATTGAGGCAGGCTTACGTGGCGTCAATGTTTCAATTGATTCGCCCATCCGTAAAACGCATGAAAAAATTCGTGGGGTAGAAGGTTCATTCAAACTCACGACCAAAGCGATTGAACTCTTCAATAAATATTCGCACAAAGGCAAATTGACTGTGCGGATTAATACAGTCGTCAGCCGAAATAATTATTTCAGCCTCGCCGCTTTGCCCGACCTGGCCCATCAACTCGGCGCGGATGGACTCAACCTCATCCCGGTGGACGATCATTGTGGCGAGCATTTATCCATGCGCAAAAAAGATATTACCCTTTTCAACGCCGAAATTGCTCCGCAGATCGAAAAACGCGCCAGCGAATTGGGGCTGAATATTATAGATGAAGACGCATTCCCTTTTGGGCGGGACGAGTCCGAGGTCCGTTTGGGGCGGGCTGGAAGATACGCCTTTGGCTACTACAACAAATATCCATGCTATGCCCCGTGGACGCACAGCCTGATTGACTTCAACGGTTTCGTTTATGTGTGTTGTATGACGCGCGAGCAAATCGCCCCGCTGGGCAACATCCAAAAACAAAGCTTCACAGAAATTTGGGAAGGCGCGCGCTATCAGGCCGTCCGCCAGAAAATGCACCCGCCCACGCTCAAGCCCTGTCAGCGCTGTGACGACTTTATTGTCGAAAATAAAAAAATTTGGGAAATGGTTGGCCCTTATTAAGCCATGTCAACTCAAATCGGAAAACACATCCCCACTATCATCATCCAAATCATCAAAGCGCCTGGCGCGATCAAACGTATCCAGATCGGCGGGCGTAAACAACGCGGCAGAAATCGGCAAAGCCACCGGCATTTCCAGCCCCTGCGCGCACGCCAGGCACACCCGCCCTTCGCGCGTCTGATTCGTGTGCTCGTCGCAAAAGCCGCGCCCGCACTTCGCGCACGTCCCCAGCGACGGATTCTCGCAACGATGCGGCACAAGATACCCAATAATCATTTCACATTTTTCTGCCATCAAATCACCTCATGAAAATTGCGTTGCTTTCAGAAAAGTATACACCAGACCTCGGCGGACTTGCAATCTCAGCGGGACGTTTGGGGCAGTCGCTAGATTCAGCCGGAATTGAAGTGCGCGTCTTCGCCCCGACCGTAAGCCTGCCAGCCTCCGAGAAGCAGATTCGCCGCCAAGGCCGAGTCAGCGTTACCCGCTTTGGCGCGCATAAGCGCGTGGACGATACGCTGGTGGATTGGTTTGAATTAATCGTGGAAGAACATCAAAAAGAGCCGTTTGATTTAATTCAGGCTTATTTTCTGCCACAAGCAGGTTTCGTTGCGGCGTATGCCGGGAAATTCCTAAACCTGCCAAGCGTTGTCTCTATTCGCGGCAACGACATTGAGCGGGCCGTATTCGACCCGGGAAAATTTTCGCATGGGTTGTATGCGTTACAAAATGCAAGCGCCGTCACAACCAACGCCAGCGCGTTGGCCGCAAAAGCAAAAGCCTTCGTGGATCGGGAAATTACCTTAATTCCAAACGGCGTGGACGCGGAACATTTCAAGCCGCTGGAGAAGAACAAACGCCTGGCCGAGGCTTTGGGTATCAATATAGAATCAGACAGCCTGCTGTCGAATAACGTGGGGCAAATTCCACGACTCCAAAGTAAAGTCATCGGCTTCGTCGGCGAATTACGCAAAAAAAAAGGCCTCCGCACGCTCCTCAATGCCTACGCGCAAGCAAGTAAAGGACAGCCCCTAACCCTGCTGATTGTGGGAGAAGTCCGCAAGGGCGACGACCAAAAATTCCTGGATGAATTCCAAAAGGCCCACTCTCAATTCCCCATTATCGTCACGGGCTACATCCCGCACAAAGATTTACCCGCCTATTATTCGCTGATTGACGTTTTCGTTCATCCCTCGCTCCGCGATGGAATGCCCAACGCCATTTTGGAAGCGCTGGCTTGCGAAAAAACCGTGATTGCCACGCCCGTCGGCGGCGCGCCAGACTTAATCGAAGATGGAAAGAATGGCCACTTCGTGAACGTCAATGCAGTAGATGAACTGTCCAACAAAATCCTCGAAACGCTGAATCGGCCCCAAGCGGCGATTCAAAAATCCGCCAGAGAAACTATAATCAATCGCTTCACGCTTGAAAAAGAATTGCAAGCCAATCTAGCTATTTACAAAAGACTAGGAGTTGCACAGTGAAAACTCAATTGAATGTGGCTTTTCAGATGACGTGTATATAATTTAGGTATTTGACATTAAATTTGTACAATGCTGTACAAATCACAACATTTTCGGCGACAAAGGATAAAAATGCAATTACCAAAATCCAGTAAAGAATTTCGAAGTATGTATCTCTTGAAAGAACAGTTGGTTGAAATTTGTAAAAATTATAATTTACCGCATACTGGGTCAAAAGGACAACTCTCTCAGTACATTTCAGATTTTATGGACGGCAAAAGCGTTCGAGTCAACCCGAAAGAAACTAAAAAGAAATCAGAGCATAAAATTTTACATTTGGATCTATTGATTGACAAAAATTATTCAAACGACGAAAACCATCGAGATTTTTTCTTAAATGTCATTGGGGCTACCTTCAAATACAACGTAGAGTTTATGAACTGGATGAAGGAAAACAGCGGTAAAAAAACCTACAAACAAGCGGTTGAAAAATGGAAAGAAATAAATGAAAGGAAAAAGAAAGGCGAAAAAAAAGAAATTGGGAAACAATTCAAATACAACCAATACACAAGAGACTTTTTCTTGAATAATCCCAACCTGACAAAAAAAGATTGCATTAAATGTTGGAATTACAAAAAGACGATAGCGGGAAATCATAAATACGAAAAGGAAGATTTACAAATTCTGAGTAAACAGCCTCAATGATTAGCCATCATATAAAACTGAAATTTTTGAGGCAATATAATCCAAAAAAACCGAGGAGATACTTGGTGAAAACTCGACTTGAACATGACCTTTTAGGCGAACGTAAAGTAGCGTCAGATGTATATTATGGCGTGCATACATTACGCGCGCTGGAAAATTTTCCAATCAGCAATATTCCCATTCACACTTACCCAAATCTGATCAAGGCTTTGGCGTGCGTCAAGCAGGCCTGCGCATTGGCCAACCATGAACTGGGCTTGCTGGAAAGTGAAAAATCCAACGCAATCGTCGCCGCCTGCAAAGAAATCATCGCCGGAAAGTTACACGCCCAATTTGTGGTGGATGTCATTCAGGGCGGCGCAGGAACTTCCACCAACATGAACGCCAACGAAGTGATCGCCAATCGCGGACTGGAGCTATTGGGCTTTGAACGTGGCGACTACAAAAAGCTCCATCCGCTGGAAGACGTGAATATGAGTCAAAGCACCAACGACGTGTACCCAACGGCGGTCAAGGCGGCCTTACATTTTTACATTGACGAACTAATTGAAGCCATGGAAATCCTGCGTCTGGCATTTGCAGACAAAGCGCTTGAGTTCAAAGATATTTTGAAGATGGGGCGCACGCAACTACAGGACGCCGTGCCGATGACTCTCGGCCAGGAATTTAGCGCCTACGCCGTCATGCTGGAAGAAGATCAACAACGCCTGCGCGAAGGCGCGCTCCTCATCCAGGAAATGAACCTCGGCGCCACGGCCATTGGCACGGGAATTAACGCCCACCCGGAATACGCCGGTTTAGCGCGAAAATATTTAAGCGCAGTGACGGGGATTGAGTACATCACGGCTGGCAACTTAGTCGAAGCGACGCAAGATGTTGGGGCGTTTGTCCAACTGTCGGGGGTGTTGAAGCGCGTGGCGGTTAAATTATCAAAGATCTGTAACGACCTGCGTCTGCTTTCATCTGGTCCAAGGACTGGATTAAACGAAATCAACTTACCCGCCGTGCAAGCCGGGTCCAGCATCATGCCTGGAAAAGTAAACCCGGTGATTCCCGAAGTGGTCAATCAAATTGCATTTTTGGTGATTGGCAACGACGTGACCGTTTCGTTTGCGGCAGAAGGCGGGCAATTACAACTGAATGCCTTTGAGCCGATTATTGCCCACAGTTTGTTTGATAGTTTAATTTACTTGAAAAATGGTTGCCTGACGTTGACAGAAAAATGCGTAAAAGGCATCACTGCCAATAAAGAACATCTATCTGAAATGCTACACAAATCGATTGGGATTGTGACAGCATTAAATCCAATTATTGGATATGAAAACGCAAGCGCCGTAGCGAAAGAAGCCTACGAAACCGGCAAAGGCGTGGCAGAGATTGTCCTAGCCAAAGGTCTATTAACCAAAGAACAATTAGATGATATTCTTAAGCCCGAAGCGTTGACACAGCCAAGATGGATTAAGAAGTAAACATGGAAGCGCTCATTCGGTCTGAAATGCAGACGGACATTGAAGGTATTGAAAAAATAACGCTTGCCGCGTTTACAGGCAAGCCCTACAGCAACCAAACCGAGCATTTGATTGTGAATGAATTGCGAAAGGCCGGGGCGCTGACGCTTTCGCTGGTTGCCGAAGTAAACGAAAACGTGATTGGGCATATTGCTTTTTCATCAGTTCGTATCAACGAAAAAGATTTAGGCTGGTATGGAATTGGTCCAATTTCTGTGGCGCCAGCCTTTCAGAAACAGGGAATTGGGTCAAAGTTAATCAAGGAAGGCTTGAAACAGATTCAGATGCAAGGCGCTCAAGGTTGCGTGCTACTAGGCGACCCAGCCTACTATCCAAAGTTTGGATTCAAAAGTTATCCAGAATTATTTTATGCAGGTTCGCCCGCCCCTGAATATTTTATGGCGCTCCCCTTTTATGCCAATGTTCCAAAAGGAAAAGTTGAATTTCACTCCGCATTTTATGTAGGTAGATAGAGGTACAAGATGACGACTCTTTTCGACTCAACCGCAACCGTAAAAGCAGAATTGAACAAGCAAAGCTACATCGCTTCGGATGAGATTGCGACGATTGTGTATCTTGCAGAAAAATTGGGCAAACCGCTTCTCACCGAAGGCCCGGCGGGCGTGGGCAAAACGGAATTAGCCAAAGCGCTGGCCAAATCCACAGGGCGTGAGTTGATTCGCCTGCAATGCTATGAAGGGTTAGACGAATCTAAAGCGTTGTACGAGTGGGAATATTCCAAGCAATTACTTTACACACAATTGCTACGCGATAAGTTAAATGACACGCTCGGTAAAGCGGATTCGCTGGCCGGCGCGGCGGATAAACTTGCACAAGAAGAAGATGTATTCTTCTCTGAAAGATTCTTGCTGAAACGTCCGTTATTGAAAGCGATATTAAGCGACCAGCCGTCTGTGCTGTTGATTGATGAAATTGACCGGGCCGATGCCGAGTTTGAAGCGTTTCTCCTGGAAGTGTTGAGTGATTTTCAAATTTCCGTTCCAGAGTTGGGGACGCTCACAGCAAAACACAAACCGCTTGTAATTCTCACCTCCAACAACACACGCGAATTATCCGAAGCGTTGAAACGCAGATGCTTATATTTATTTATTGATTACCCAACCCTGCAAGAAGAATTGGCAGTGGTGAGACTCAAAGTGCCGGACTTGAATCCGAAGTTGGCGCAACAAGCCGTAGAGTTTGTGCAGAGATTACGCAAAGCGGACATGCGAAAGTCGCCGTCCATCAGCGAGACGTTGGATTGGGCAAATGCTTTAGTGGCATTGAACGCCAGCAATTTAGATCAAGCGACTTTGGAAGATACCATTTCTGTTTTACTGAAACACGAAGCGGATTTGCAAAAAGCGAAGCGCCAATATATTAATCCGCCTCCCCCTCAACAGCCGAAGTCTAAAAACAATTACGATGAGTTTGGAAGGTTTTCTGGGAATTAATTTGTTTATGTCATTGCGAAGAGGGCGCTCTTCCCGACGAAGCAGTCTCGTAATCACGCTGGGGATTGCTTCGCTCCTTTCAGCGCCTCGCAATGACGGAGATAAGCGATTATGGAATCTCGCATTTTACAGTTAATTGCGGCATTGAGAGCCAGTGGGGTTCGGGTTTCGTTGGCTGAATCAGCCGAGTCGTTTTCGGCTGTGGACATTATGGGGATTCAAGATAAGGAAACATTCAAATTATCACTGCGAGCAACTTTAATTAAAGATGTAAAAGATATTCCCACGTTTGAAAAATTGTTTCCATTATTTTTTGGGACAGGCGCTCCTCCAATGATGGGCGGAAATCCGTCTGATGATATGACGCCAGAAGAGGCGCAGATGTTTGCTGATGCCATGCGTCAGTTTGCGGAGAATCTGCGTCAGCGAATGCAAAGGCTGATGAACGGCGAGCCATTAACCAAGTCAGAGCTTGAAGCGTTGGGTCAGTTAGTTGGATTGAATCAGGCAGATAATCTAAATTATCAAAATTGGATGGCTCAAAGAATGATGCGTGCGTTGGCGTTTCCTGAAGTGCGTGAAGCGCTGAAAGAATTGATGGAGCAACTCGCGCAAATGGGCATGAGCCGCGAGCGCATTGCTGAAATGCGAAATATGATTGGGCAAAACATGCAAGCCATGCAAGAACAGATCAATCAATTTGCCGGGCAGAGATTGGCCGAAAATTTAAGCGACCGCCCGCGCGGTGATCATGTAGATAGTTTGATGAATCGTCCATTTCAAGCATTATCCGATGCGGATAAAAAATTGTTGGGACATGAAGTAAAAAAACTTGCCGCCGCATTACGCACACGCATTGCATTGCGACAAAAAAGAATGAAGAGCGGGCAGTTAGACCCCAAGAGGACCATTCGCGCCAATTTAAAATATCAGGGAACGCCGATGGAGATACATCATAAAGACCGTATCAAAAAACCGAAGATTGTTGTAATTTGTGATATCAGTACATCTATGCGTTTTTGTTCAGAGTTGATGCTAAGTTTTTTGTTTGCGTTGCAAGGGCAGGTTCGCAAAACTCATGCCTTTGCGTTCATTGACCATCTTGAATCGATTTCGGAAGATTTCAGCGGCGCGAATGCCGATGAAGCCATTGCATCTGTTTTAGTGCGTATGCCCAGCGGACATTACAACACCGACCTCGGTTGGTCGTTGAATGATTTTCAAAATGAATACATGGATACATTGAACGGCGGAACGACTTTAATTATCGTTGGGGATGGACGCAATAATTATTACGACCCGCGCCTCGACATTTTTTCTGTGATGGCACGCCGCGCCTCACGCACCATCTGGCTGAATCCTGAACCCCCAGCCTTGTGGCACGGTGACAGCGACATGCCCAAGTACGCTCCGCTTTGTAATAATGTGTTGAAGGTTGGGAATTTAAGAGAGTTGGCGAGCGCTGTGGATGAGTTGATGGTAGGGTAAATTGGAATCTACAAAACCTAATCGCACCGGGAGCTTATTTTGAAGAAAATCAAAAAAATCATTGAGCCAAAACAGCAAAAAGATTTTATTGCTGAAGTTTTAGCCTCACCTGCATATCAAGAAAGATGTGAAATTCTTTTTGAATTATTTCGCTTAAGTCGAGAAATAGGTAGAAATCCAAAAGAAATTTTAGGCTTTCAAGCAGTACTTGCCGAAACTTTAATAGATTTTCAAACAAAAAAAACAGAGTTCAAGAATGAAGGAAATGATATAGGGGTTGCTGTAACAAAAAAATTAATATTGATTTTGAATCGCATAGCAGATGGAGTCGTCTGGAGAATGCTAAATTTTGATCGAGTATTAATACAATTACTCTCAGAACATTCAAAAACAGGACATTTAGACAACACTGCTTATGGTGATTTCACTATAGCACAGCAAATAACCGAAAAGGAAAATTCCATTGTATTAATTAATGACCTAACAAGTATCCTTCGTTATGGAGATTTAACAATAATTGGCAACAATAGCATTTCAATTATGGAAAATAAGTTTGGAAACTCTAGCAAGAATAATTCTCGTTCAAACAGGCAACGTAAAAGCTTAGAGGGTTTGATAAATTTTTTAAATACAAGTACTCGAATAAAAGAAAAAAGGAAAGATTATATTATCAAAGTTGACATTCCTCTAAAAACATATCACGCAGACGTTGCAAGCGCCATAGCGAATGCAAAAAAAGCTGGCTATTCTCGAACAGATGTTAGCGATGTTTTAGCTATAGAGGCGATATCAACAAAAAAACATGACGGTTACTTCCCAACAGGGCGACCGTTTGATGGCGTAAGATTTATTTCTAGGCTTGATAGCATATCGATATTTGACAAACCGACAACAAGAGTTGCTCCATACGGAATATTTCCTTTTGATCATAGAAGTTGTTACGAATTAATTACAGGCGACACCATGCTCGTTGCAACGATAAATCTTGAAAACCTTAAGGCTTTATATAATTCATTTGGACTTGAATTTGAAATCCCCGAACTCGGTGAACAAGAAATGAGAGCCTATTGTGATTTTTCAATGGCTGAAAGAAAAAAGTTTTCTAACAAAACTCGATTTATTGTCAAAGGTAATGGTTATCATCTTTCAGTTACGCTAGATACATTTGGGATTTTAGGCCTGGAATTTTTACATGAAGAAGTAATAGTAAAAGCACATCAAGAATTGATGAAAACAATAGATAATTTAGGTTTGAGCGATAAAGAACTGACTAGATTTTATTTTAGCTTCAAAGGGGCTTTGGTGCATAAATCGAGAGGCAGGCACAATTCGTCTGTCTGTGTTGATTGGTTAGACAACCTTGTATGCTTGCGGCATACCCAGATGCGTCATGCTGTTGAGAGCGGCACAACGAACTAAT
>JADZCC010000056.1 GCA_020851785.1 Anaerolineales bacterium | reverse complement strand
GACTTCCAACGTCATATCCAGCCAATCGAACATATCTTCAAAGACCGTGTTCGCGTGCGGCTGACTGGTGTCGAAGATGACATTCGTAAACACAGGGACGATCTGCTTGAACTGCGCGGCTTTTTGCAAGAACGACTCGTCGAGTCCCTTCATCTCTGCCCAGAATTTGACGCCTGCCATCGTGAAGTCGCCTTGAAAGCGTTTGGCTAGATACGAATCAAGTTTGACGTTTTGTTCTTCGTTCAACTCAAACTCATCGGGAATGTGAATCGGGTACGCCGTCGCTTCGCCGTCGGTGAAAAACGCGGAGGCGGGTTGAAGTCCTACCTCGTGCGTAATGACGCGGATGCCGCGCCGTTGCGTCACGTAACGCACCGTCGCTTCGGGGAAGAATTGTCCGTTGAACACGATCACCGCGCGCGGGTTTGTCTCATCTAAAAACTTCGAGAACTTCTGCGCCACATTCCACGCGGACAAAATATATTCGCGCAAAAGATAGCGCGTATTTTCATCATCGTTCAGGTGATGGATTCGCAAAACCCAACGCAAGGCGGGGAGGCAGAGTGCGCCTAGAGGAATATCTTGAAAGTAGAAAGTGGAAAGTTGAGGGACGGATAAACTCTGGATACGAGATACAAGGTACGAGTCACGCTCGAAACCAAACCACTCAACTTTTGACTTTTGACCTTCAACCTTCGACGGTACTCCCACATACAACGCCCGCGATTGACTCACGCACGTTTTGCACGGCATCTCTTTGTGCGGATCATCCCGATTCGTTCCCAACACACACTTGCTCATTCCAGAGTTGCACGCAAAATACGCGACCGGGATTCCCTTCAACCGCAGCGCCCACGAGGCGAGTAAGTGAAATCCGCTGTTCCACGAGAGATCGTCAATGCCGGTAGAGGCTTTGAAGAAGACGACGGGTTGTCTCTGCGCGGGAGGCGAGTTACGAGAAACGAGATTCGCTGTGCGCGCGATCTTGAGGTTGTTGAACCGGCGGACGAGTCCGCGTTTGAGGCGTTGGGTGAGGAATTCTTGCAGCACTGTTTAATTCCAGTTCTTCTATTTTGTCTTGGCTATTTGAGTAAGATAATTTCTGTCTTCGGCTAGATTTAATAAATGCATCTTCCTATGACAATTCGGGCATAACGCGACTGCATTTTCAATACTGTCTTCGCCTCCCCAAGATAACCAAACAATATGATGAACTTCCAAGTATGGTTTGCCAGCCAAGTCTTTGAAAGGCGCATTATTTCCACACAACTCACAAACACCGTTAGATCGTTTATGGACTTCGAGAACAACCTCTTTGTCTCGGATCTTTTTACCTGTTTTACTACTGACCCTAGCCCATTTTTTCGTTTTCGGTAAGGCATTCTCAACAATAGCATCATATGAAAATGGTAGTTCATTCTCACCCTCATTAGATTCTTCAACCAAAATTTCAAGGATTTTCTGAGCAGTTTGCTCCACTTCATGGTTCGGAACGTGACGTAGATTCATCAAAAAATCACCTGGTCCATAAGGATCCAAATATTGCATTGCAATTTGAACATATTGCTCATAAGCCATTTCTGACATTGAGACATCAAATCCGCGAGTATAGTCGTCCACCGAAATTGTGGATGTAAACTTGCCTTGTTCAATACAAATGAAAGGGCGCTGGTTATCATTGCACCATTCATAGTATGCCTTTTTGAGTTTTCCCCAATTACTACCTTTTTGGGTTAGGTAGCCATTTTTCACTGCAAGATCAAAAGCCTTTTTATCATTCTCACTCAATCTAACAAATAAGTCCTTTTTTTCTTTTGACATTGTAACAACCAATATTTCTAAATTTTACTCAAACTATCGTCGATTTTTACCAATCATTCGACTTTTCATACCCCAGCCTCACCACCAAATCTCCCGCGACTTCTTTGAATAACGATTTATGCTCCGCAGTGAAAAACTCGCGCCAGCCGCCGGTCTTCCCCGAACGGAAGGTGTGACTCTTCTTCGGCTGAATCGCCTCCACCAAAATTGGAATCGCTTCCTCGCGCGGGGTTGGGATTCGGTAACCGGTCTTTTCCACCTCATCGAGCATGGACGCGAGAGTCGAGTCGCGGTGGTTGATCAGATCCTCAAAGCGGAGGCACATCACGCCGGGCGTGTTCAGCCACTCGAACACGCCTTCGTATCTCTGCTGAACGCTGACCATTTTGAGTCCGTCGCGGTCAATGCCGGTGATGGCAACCTTGAGCCGCTCGCCGAAGTCAGGGAGAGAGTTGTAGAAGTCGTGCATCCCGTGTTCTTCCTGCATGTCTGTTGCGAAAAACACTTGCGAGACGAGCATGTCGCGCGGGTCGCGGTAAATGAAGTAGTTGACGCGCCCGCTTGAGGTCAGGAAAGAGGCGTTTTCTTTTGTCGCTTCCACATATCCCCAGCCGATCACGCCAAGAGGCAAATGGAGCAAATCAGCAAGGATATCATCTGCTGTCCGTCGTCCACCGTCTTTTCTGATCGTGCGAATCGGCTCCGCTTCCACGTACTTGTACGGCATGATTTGTGTAAAGCCGTTGAGAATTTGCAACAGCAGGTGCGATCCGCTCTTGGGCTTGGAGTTGCCGAAGATGGGCGGCGCGTCGCCGAACGAAAACCGCTTCCATCGCAGGATGGATTCGGCGGTTTTGCCGGCTGGTCGCAATGCGCGTCGGAGTTGTTGTGCAATTTCCATGAGGAAAAATTTACCACAAAGGTCACAAAGGGGCACGAAGGTTTTAAAAGCCCTTTGTGACCTTCGTGTCCTTCGTGGTAAGAAGGTTTATT
>JADZCC010000055.1 GCA_020851785.1 Anaerolineales bacterium | reverse complement strand
GCGCGGAATAAGTTCGCGCAGGCTTGCGCGTCGGCGTAGATGTGCCGTTGCTCCGGGTCGCCCACCCAGGCCGCATCCAGCCGCGCGCCAATTTCCGTATGCGGAAACCCCACCACCGCGGCTTTATTTAGGTTGTCTATAATTTGCGAATACAAACGGTTGCGGTTGATCGTCAGCGACTGAAAATATTTTTTTTCTTCCAGCAATGGGCGCATCAAATGCGCCATGTAATATTGCGCGGTTTCCAGCGTGAGAAAGACCGGCGGGAGAGATGGGTTTTTGAAACCGGCGGCTTCGGCCGCAAGCGGCCAAAACAAGTCGCACATGCGTCGCGCCAGGCCGCCCACGGTGACGGCGGTCACTTCGCCTCCGGCGGCCCTTTCTGGGCTGGCCAACAATTCGAGATAGGGTTCTTGCAGAGTCCTCTGCGGGGTAAGCATGAGGATTTCGTCCGCCGGAATGCCCTGCGCTAAAAGGAAGCGCAACCTTTCCACGCCGACGGTGGTTTTGCCGGCCCCGGCCGGGCCATGCACGAAGAGTTTTTGATTCAGCGGCGATTCGATCAGTTGTTGTTGAAGCAGGCTCAGGGGCGGCATGGAGCGAGAATACAGGAGAGGGGCGGATTTGTCAATCAGCGCTTAATCTAAATGTTTCTTGAAAAAATGCTTCGCCTTTTCCCAGGCGTCCTGCGCGGCTTCGGGCTTGTACACGCTGGGGTCGTTGGCGCGGAAGAAGGCGTGGCCGGAATTTGGATAAGTGATGACTTCATGCTCCACGCCGACTTCCTCCAAAAGGCGCTCAAATTCCGCGATGGTTCCGGCGGGGATGGAAAGGTCTTCGTCGCCGAAGAAGCCGAGGACTGGCGCGTTGAGATGTTTGCGTAGCTCGTCGAAGACTTGTTGCATGCCGCCGCCGTAAAACGTGCAAATTGCGTCCAGCGACCTCAGCGTGCTTAACCTGAGCGACATGTGACCGCCAAAGCAAAAGCCCACGCTTCCGATTTTGCCGTTGCAGTCCGGGCTTTTTTTGAGCGCGTCGAACACGGAAGCCAGGGCTTGCGGCGCGCGCGGCGCATATTTTTGCATCAGGCTCATGGCGGCATCGCCGTCGCCCAGTTTGGCCGCTTCGCCGTGATATAAATCCGGCGCGAAGGTTAAATAACCTTCTTTGGCAAAACGCTCGGCGATGGATTTGGTCTGTGCGTCCAGCCCCCACCATTCTTGAATGACGATCACCGCCGCGCTGGGGCCGGGGTTGGCGGGCTTGACCAAATATCCGTTTACGCTTCCAAGTTGTGTTAGGTCGGTCATGTCGTCCTCCTTTTCGGTGTTTATAGAATACGCCCAAAAAAAAGCTTTGTCAATGCGGTTGTTGCAAGGCGCAAATTAAAGTATAGTTGCCCAAACGTCCATGCGTGGACAAAATAAAAAAACAAGGAGAATTTCTTATGCCAGGCAAATTACCCACCACATCCGGAGTGAGAGGCGCAGTGGCCAGTTCCAGCGCGGGCCCCTACGTTAAATTTTCGGATAAATTAACAAGTTCAATCACCGATATTGCGAAGATCATCGAGCAACATAAAACGATGATTGATTCGATTCAGGAGATTGCGATGGAGTTGACCAATTCCATCGGCTCGCTTCACACGCTGACGGTTAAGTATGCGCGCATTGCCAATCAAATTTTGGATGTGCTTCTGCCGATCGTTAAGCCGCTTCCGATCATCCCGGCCAACGTCAAGCAGTTGCTGACCAACCTCGAAGCCATCACCCAAAAAATTATTGATAACGAAGTCGCCACCACCAAGACCATCACCGACGTGCAAGCGGGACTGCGCACGGGCGATGTGAACAAAATTCAGGGACATGCGGGTAAATTGCAGGCCGTGACGAAGACTCTCACCGCCATGCTCCCCAAATAGGACGCGTATGCTTTTGAACGCAGGCCAGAAAGATGCGCTAAAGCGGCGCTGGCCCAGGACGGGCGTTTTGCTGGCCATGTTGTGCGGTTTGTATTGGCTGGCGGCAGATTTTCCCATCTATAAGTTCTTTGAGCCGCAAAGTTCCGGCTGGACGCTCTGGATGAGTTTTGCCAACGATTTCTTTTTCGCATTCGGGCTGTACTTTTTCCTTTGCCTGGGCGAACGCTGGCTAAAAACCTGGCAAATTCGGGCGCTGATCGCCTTCCTTGCTTCAACCTTTTTTGAATTCGCCCAGTGGTTCTATGCTCGATTTTTCATCGAGAAATTTCCCTACCCGCTTGGGCGTTATCTGGGGGGCGGGTTTGATGGGTTTGACGTTGGCGTGGCTGTGCTGGGCGTGGGGCTGGCTGTGTTGGTCGAACTGCAAATTTTCGCCAGAATCTTTGAAAAGCGGCGGGCGTGAAATCCTGCGCCAAAAATCGTTGACAGTAAGCCGCAACCGCATGTATAATACCGTCCGCTTCTGCCCCGGCGAAAGAAAACCGGGGTGGTTGTCTGTAACTTAACCAGCTTCCCCCAAAAGTAGGCGTCGGGCGTAAGGACCCCGCAAACTGAGCGGCGAAGTGATGACTGGAGAAAATAAAATGAGATTTGCAATCGTTGAAAGCGGCGGCAAGCAATACCGCGCTGTTGAAGGCTCCACCATTGACGTGGATCGCCTGCCCCATGAAGTGGGGAAGTCTTTTGATTTTGAGCGCGTCATGCTCATGGCCGACGGCGACGCTGTCCTCGTGGGCGCGCCCACAGTGGACGGCATCAAAGTCTCCGCCACAGTGACCGATCACGTCAAAGGCCCCAAGGTCGTTTCCTTTAAGTATCGCCCGAAGAAACGCATCCGCGTCAAAGGCGGTCATCGTCACCAGTACACCCGCCTGATGATTGATTTCATCGGCAAGCCCGGCGAAGAACGCAAGGTTGAAAAGCCTGTCGCGCAGAAACCGGCCAAAGTGGAACCTGCCAAGGCGGAAGAAGCCCCCAAAGCGGAGAAACCGGCCAAGGCGAAAAAAGAAGCGGCTCCCAAATCCGCCGCCAAGACTTCTGAGAAGAAACCTTCCGCCGCTAAGAAATCGGCGAAGTAAAGTTTAGTGAGGTAGAAAATGGCACATAAAGTAGGCGGCGGTTCAAGCCGCAACGGACGAGATAGCAATTCCCAGCGTTTGGGCGTTAAACGCTATGCCGGTCAATTTGTCCTCTCTGGCAATGTGTTGGTGCGCCAGCGCGGCACGAAGATTAAGCCGGGCCTGAACGTGTTGGTTGGTAAAGACGATACGTTGTTTGCGATTGCGGACGGCGTGGTGCTCTTTGATGTGGTGCATGGACGCAAGCGCGTCAATGTGATCCCGGCCGAGGTGGAATAACATGCAAGCTGATATTCATCCCGCTACGTACGAAGCCAAGGTCACTTGCGCTTCCTGTGGAAACACCTGGACGACGATTTCCACGCGCAAGGAATTACGCATTGACGTTTGTTCCAAGTGCCATCCATTTTTCACCGGCGAATCGGCCCGCTTGCTCGACGTGGAAGGCCAAGTGGATCGCTTCTACAAGAAGCTTTCCGCACGCCAGGACTATGTGGAAACTCAAAAAGCGCGCGAAGAAAGCAAGACTTCTCCCGACCGCGCCGTGGAAGATTTGGGCGTTTCGCCCCGCGCCACCGACGCCTTGAAGAAGGCCGGCGTGCTGACGATTGGTCAATTCCTGGCGAAACTGGCGGAAGGCGATTCCGCCGTGCTGGAAATTGGCGGCTTCACCCAATCCGCTTTGACCACCGCCAAAAAGAAACTGCGCGCGCTTGGCTTTGAACTCCCTGAAGCCCCCGCCGCGCCCGCTCCTACTGAATAAAGTTTTTTCAGGTAAACTTATAGGCAGACGTATTCACGTCTGCCTATTTTTTTGAGCCAATCCAAAAAAGATATAGATTGAGGTGACATGCGCCATACCCACGGTTCGATTGAAGTCGTTTGCGGTTCGATGTTTAGCGGGAAGACCGACGAATTGATTCGCCGGTTGGTGCGCGCAACCATTGCCAGACAAAAAGTGCAAGTCTTCAAACCGGCGATTGATGTGCGCTACGCGGCGGAGAAGGTGACTTCTCATGCGGGCGCGAACTTCGACGCCACCCCCGTTGAAAAAGCTGGAGACATCCGCAAGCGCCTTGAAGCCGAAACGACCGTGGTGGGCATTGACGAAGCCCAATTCATGGACGCAGAAGTCGTCCAGGTGGCCGAAGAACTGGCCGGGCGCGGCGTGCGCGTGATTGTCGCCGGGTTGGATACCGACTTTCGCGGCGAACCCTTTGGTTCCATGCCGGAGTTAATGTCCAAAGCCGAGAGCGTCTCCAAACTCCATGCCATTTGCATGACCTGCGGCGACGAAGCCTCGCGCACGCAAAGGCTTGTCAATGGCCGTCCCGCCCGTTACGACGATCCCGTCGTCATTGTCGGCGCTTCGGAATTATACGAAGCCCGTTGCCGTCAACATCACGAAGTCCCGCGCTAGCGGGGCGAAGTCCCTCGTTAATCTTTAGGCGTACTTATGCAAAACTATCAAGACTTTCTCGCAGAAATTTTAATAGACGAAGCCGCCATCCAGGCCCGCGTGGCGGAGTTGGGGCGCAAGATCAGTTCCGAATATGCCCCGGGCGACCTCCTGCTGATTTGCATCCTGCGCGGGGGCGTGCCCTTCATGGTGGATTTAAGCGCCAGCATCTCCATCCCGCACATGATTGATTTTATGGCCGTCTCCTCCTACGGCGTTGGGCGCCGCGAATCCAGCCGCGCCGCGCGCGTCACGCTCGATTTGCAAACCGACATTCAAGGCATGAACGTGATTCTCGTCGAAGACATTGTAGATAGCGGGCATACCATTTCCGCCGTTTTACAAATGCTTGAAACCCGCCAGCCCAAAACCCTGAAAGTCTGCGCCCTGCTCGATAAACCCGAACGGCGCGAAGCGGAAGTTCCCATTCACTACCTCGGCTTCACCGTTCCGAACAAATACGTCTTCGGCTACGGGCTGGATATTGACGAATACTATCGCAACCTGCCCTTCATCGGCGTGGCAGATTTGGATCGGTACAAGCCGCCCGCCTAGAAGATATGTCCGCAAAGCCTTCTTCCTATGCTGGTCGTTGGGTGGCGAAAGTCCGCGATAAAATCGTCGCGCAAGGCAGAACCGCCGAAGAAGCTTTGCAAGCCTGTCAGCAAAGCCGTTACAAAGAAAAGCCGGAAGTTAGCTACATGCCCTATCCGCTTCATCCATTGATTGAAATCATCCAGCGGGATTATTTGCCCGTTGATCAGGAACTCTACCTCGTCGGCGGAGCCGTGCGCGATTTACTCCTTCAACGCCGCTCTCCCGACCTGGATTTTGCCCTGCCGGCGAACGGCATCGCCTTCGCCCGAAAAATGGCCAACCAACTCCACGCCGATTTTATGCCGCTGGATGTGGAGCGCGACACCGGCCGCGTGATCTTCACCCAGCCAGACGGCGCGCAACTCTTTCTGGATTTTGCAACCTATCGCGGCGGCGACAGTTTAGAAGCCGACTTGCGCGCCCGCGACTTCACCATCAACGCGCTGGCGTATGATTTACGAACCAATGAAATCCTCGACCCGTTGGATGGACGCAAAGACCTCGCCGCAAAGCTCATTCGGGCCTGCTCGGCCACTTCAATTGAAGAAGACCCGGTTCGCATTCTGCGCGCCATTCGTCTGGCGGCCGCTTTTGATTTTCACCTGGACCCGGAAACCCGCGCTCACTGCCATTCCCTTTCCGGCGCATTGACGCGCATTTCCCCCGAACGACAACGCGATGAAATTTTCAAAATCCTGCACGGCCCCAAACCAGAAGCCGCATTCAAAGCGTTGGAAATGCTCGATACGTTTCCATATATTTTGCCGGAGTTGACCAAGCTAAAAGGCGTAACGCAATCTTCGCCGCATGTGTACGACGTTTGGAAACACACGCTGGCAGTCTTATCCGCGTTGGAGGAAATTTTAGACGCATTGAGCCTTGAACCTTCGCTTCCAGCCAACCCTTTGAGCGAAGCGCTATCCGCCACGCTGGGCAAATACAAAGAACAATTTGCGGAGCATTTTTCAAACTCACTTAATCCAAACCGCTCCCAACGCGCCCTGCTTTTTTTCGCCGCGCTTTATCACGACATTTCCAAGCCGGATACGAAAACCATCGAAGCCGATGGACGGATTCGCTTCTTTGATCACGATCAACAAGGCGCGGAAGTTATCGCCGAACGCGGGCGCGCCTTCAACTTAAGCAATGATGAAAACGCCCATTTGGTTTTAATCGTCAAACAGCACATGCGGATTCATCAATTCTATGGCGCGTTCGCGCGGGATGGGCAAATGCCTTCGCGCAGGGCGATCTATCGCTTCTTTCGAGACGCGCGCACATCCGGCGTGGAATTAACCCTGCTGGCTTTGGCCGACGTGCGCGGAACGTATGGCGCGACCTTAACGCCAGAAACCTGGCAAGCCTATTTGCAAATTGCGAATCAACTCCTCGAAAGTTATTGGGAACGCCCGCAGGAAATCATCGCTCCGCCGCGCCTGCTGGATGGACGCGAATTGATGCGCGAACTCAACCTGACTGCCGGGCCGTTAATCGGCGAATTGCTTGAAATGATTCGTGAAAATCAGGCGATTGGGAAAATTCAAAACAAGGAACAGGCTCTGGCCCTGGCCCGCGAAGAATATCTCAAAGCGACGAACGGTGAATCATGAACTACGTTTTCTTCGACCTCGAATCGCAAAACCTGTTTGAAGATGTGGGCGGGCGCGATAACGCCGACAAATTGCTGGTGGCTTGCGCCGTCACCTGGTCCACGCTGAAGAACGATTTTTCAGTGTATTGGGAGAAAGACGTGCCCGCCTTAATTGCCGAATTAAAATCCGCGACGAAGGTGATTGGCTTCAATCTAAAAGGCTTTGATTATCGCGTCCTGCAACCGTACGCGCCCGCCACACGCTTCGCCGCCATCCCCACCCTCGACCTGCTCCTCGACCTTCAGCAGAGTCTTGGCTTTCGTATTTCGCTGGATGCGATTGCCAGCGCTACTCTGGGCGCCACGAAGACGGCTGATGGCGTACAGTCTGTGCAATGGTTTCGAGAAGGCAAACTGGATCAAGTGGCCGAGTATTGCAAAGCGGATGTGGATATCACGCGCCGCGTCTTTGAGTTTGGGCGCGAGCAGGGCTATATTTTTTATAAATCCAAACTGGGCAGTAAACTCAAGGTGAATGTCAAGTGGAAATAATTCAAACTGATCAAATTCAAATTGCGTTTGAGCGCATGGGGCGCGGAAGCCCGTTGGTTTTGATTCACGGCTATCCGCTCGATCATTCCATTTGGAATGAAACGGCGCGATTGCTTGCGGATGAATTTGAAATCATCCTGCCGGACGTGCGCGGTTTTGGCGGCTCTTCAACTGTGGATGCGGCGTATTCGATGGCCGATCTTGCGGATGATTTGGCCGCGCTGTTGGACGCGCTGAAAATTGAGCAAGCGTTTGTGGCCGGGCATTCGATGGGCGGCTACATCGCTCTGGCGTTCGCTAAAAAATATCCCGGCCGCGTGCGCGGCCTGGCGTTGGTCGCTTCGCAGGCGTTGGCGGATACAGAGGAGCGCAAACGCGGGAGATATGAAACTGTGAGAACGGTGGAGGAAAAGGGCGTGAGCGTTATCGTAGAGCCCACGGCCGCTGGACTTACAAAAAAACGCGGGCTACAAAATCAACTGCGGAGGATGATTGCGGCGCAAAGCCAAAGGGGCGTGGTTGGCGCGCTTGGCGCGTTGGCTGAGCGCGAAGATACGAGCGCGTTATTCGCGACAATTAAGTTTCCAGTGGCGCTGATTCATGGCGACGACGATCAACTGATTCCGTTGGAACGCGCCAGAGCAATTAAACGCCTATATCCGTCCGCGCATTTGACGGAACTGCCCGAGGTGGGTCACATGCCCATGCTCGAAGCGCCTGAGAAAACAGCCGAAGCGTTGAAACAGTTAAAGTAAAAAAACATGCCTGCGCTTTATCGGCGCAGGGCATGTTTTTTGAAATTGAATCAGGCTGGGGTTAAGAAAGGAGCGGAGCGGTATTCTTCAAGTTAATTTTTTTTTGCGGGGTCACGGGAATCGTGTCGTTGCGTCGCACCATTTTGCGGATGTGCGCGACAAGCACGCCGCTGGGGACGGGCTTAACGAGGAAGTCGTCTGCGCCGGAATCCAACACGCTGGCCACCATGCGCGGATCGTTTACCGCCGAAAGGACCAGGATGGGAGTATTGTTGCTGGCGCGAATGGCTTTGCAAACCTGCCAGCCGTCTATATCTGGCATCATTAAGTCAAGCAGAATGACGCTGAAGTTTTGTGTCTTGGCGAGTTCAACGCCCTCTGCGCCGCTGTTGGAGGTGGCGACTTCGAACCCGTGTGTTTTAAGGAGCATGCTCATTAATTCTGTGATTGCCGCATCGTCGTCGATAACTAGAATTTTTGTTGTCATGTTTGTTTTTTTCCTGTTTGCACATTATGCCCCAATTGTGCTAGTTTCCACTTTGCAATGAGTTTACAATTATTTTCGCTTGCATAAAACGAAAAAACCGCGTAATGGCGGGGGAATGGTTTGGCGTGGAATGAATTTGGAAAAGCCTTAATTTTCGGACTTGTCTAATCCAATTTCTTTGGTAAAATATTTCACAATCGTTCGTGAAATCTATTACTTTTGGATTTGGAGGATCAAATGGTTAAATGGGTTTTTCTGGATAACGAGGTGAAGGAAGTTGAAAGGCTGGCTGGCGGCTCGTGGGATGGGGTGAAGGCCATGGTCGGCGGCAAGGGAGCGGGGTTAATGGATATGATGCGGGCTGGCGTTCCAGTTCCGCCATTTTTTACAATCACAACGCAGGCATGTACGCAATATCAAAAAGCGGGGAAGTTTCCAGCGGGGATGTGGAAGCAGGAGTTGAGCGCTTTGAAAGCGCTGGAACGGAAGGCTGGCAAGCGCTTTGGCGACCCGCAAAACCCTTTATTGGTTTCGTGCCGTTCAGGAGCAAGGTTTTCCATGCCGGGGATGATGAACACAATCCTCAATATTGGTTTGACGGACAAGGCGGTTCAGGGGTTGCTTGCGGCAACGCAAAATCCGCAGTTTGTCTGGGATACCTACCGGCGACTGATCAAAATGTTCGGGACGGTCGTGATGGAGATGGAGGATGAAGCGTTCGAACATCCGTTGGCGGAACTGAAAGCAAGAAAACGATATCAACTCGATACGCAAATGCAGGCAGAAGATTGGCAAGCGATGACGGGGGTCTATAAGCAAATTTACAAAACACACACCACCGAAGATTTTCCACAAGACCCATATCAACAACTGGCGCTGGCCACCGAAGCTGTTTTTAAATCCTGGAACAGTCGGCGGGCGGTGGCGTATCGCAACAAGGAGGGGATTCCGCATACGCTGGGAACGGCGGTTACGGTTTGCGCGATGGTCTTTGGTAATCTGGACGCGGCTTCGGCGACAGGTGTGGCTTTTACGCGCAACCCGGCGACGGGCGAACGCAAGATGCTGGGCGAGTACCTGGTTAATGCGCAAGGCGAAGATGTGGTGGCCGGGATTCGCAATACCGATCCGATTCATAACCTGCAGAAATCCATGCCTGCGGTGTATCGGCAGTTTAAGCGCGTCGCCGGGCAATTGGAGCGCCATTATCGCGATTTGCAAGACGTGGAATTTACGATTGAGCGCGGCAAACTGTGGATGCTCCAAACGCGCAACGGAAAGCGCACTGCCAAAGCCGCCGTGAAAATAGCGGTGGATTTGGCCAAGGAAGGGTTGATTACAAAAGAGCAGGCCGTCCTGCGGGTTACGCCGGAAAATGTGGATACCTTGCTTCATCCGCAATTTGACGAGGCTTCGATCAAACTGGCGGAGCAGGCGGGGAAGTATCTGGCCAAAGGCGTAAACGCTTCCCCGGGCGCGGCGGTGGGGCGCATCTATTTTGACGCGGATACTGCCGAGCGGATGGCGCATGAAGAAAAACAGGATGTCATCATGGTGCGTCCGTTCACCAAGCCAGACGACGTGCATGGCATGATCGCCGCAAAGGGCGTCTTGACTGCCGAGGGCGGGGCAACCTCCCACGCGGCCGTGGTGGCCCGTCAGTTTGGCATTCCGTGCATTGTGGGCGCTTCGGCGCTTAAGCTGGACCTTGACGCGCGTGAGCTATCTGTGGAGGCTTTGGTTTTGAAGGAAGGCGATTGGATTTCAATTGACGGCGCCAGCGGCAAAGTGTTTGCCGCGCAAATTTCCACCGCCCTGCCAGCGCTTGAAGAGCAAAAGGAACTGATGACTCTGCTCAAATGGGCGGATGAGATTTGCGCCCGTAGAAATGCGCGCACGGCGGACGCCGAGGGTTACCCTACGCGCGGCCTGCAGGTTTGGGCGAATGCGGACTATCCCAAAGACGCGCAACGCGCGCGCGCCTATGGCGCCGTGGGCATTGGCTTGTGTCGCACCGAGCATATGTTCTTTGAGACGGAACGACTGCCCATCGTGCAAAAAATGATCCTTGCGACCAATCCCACAGACCGGGCCGCCTGCCTCAATCAACTTTTGCCGTATCAGCGCGCGGATTTTGAGGGCCTCTTTGAAGCCATGGATGGTTATCCCGTCATCATTCGCTTGATTGATCCGCCTTTGCACGAATTCATGCCAGACGAGGAAGCGCTTTTTGAAGAGGTCGTGACCATGCGCGCGCTTGGAAAAAAGGCAGGTCTGGCTGAAAAAGAAACCCTGCTGGGAAGGATTAAGGCCATGCGCGAATCCAACCCGATGATGGGTTTGCGCGGCGCGCGCCTTTCGATTGTTTTGCCCGAAATTATGGAGATGCAGGCGCGCGCCATTTTTGAGGCCGCCGCAAATTGCTTCAAACGCGGGATCAACGCCAAGCCGGAGATTATGATTCCGCTGACTGGCACGGCGCAAGAACTGGCGTGGCTTCAACCGCGCCTTGAAGCGCTGGGTCAGGCTGTGATGCAAGAAAAGAAAGTTAAGTTTAAATATAAATTCGGGACGATGATCGAAGTTCCGCGCGCCGCAGTCACCGCCGGGCAGATGGCCCAAACAGCGCAGTTCTTTTCCTTTGGCACAAACGACCTGACGCAAATGACCTATGGGTATTCACGCGACGACGCCGAACGGAATTTTCTAAACGCCTATCAGGAACTGGGGATTTTGGAACGCAACCCATTTCAGACCATTGACCGCGATGGCGTGGGCCAGTTAATGGATTGGACGATTAAGGCCGGGCGCGCAACCCGCCCCGCGCTGGAAGTGGGCATTTGCGGCGAACATGGCGGCGACCCGAATTCGATTGAGTGGTGCCACCTGATTGGCGCCGATTATGTCTCCTGCTCGCCGTTCCGTGTGCCAATTGCGCGGCTGGCGGCGGCGCATGCGGCGTTGAAAAACCCTGCCAAACAAAAACACAAACAAGCCAAACACTGATTCATCTGCAACGACATCCAAAAGAGATAAATAGTACCAAAGAGACTCGCCAACAGTGTTTGCCCGGGTCTCTTTTGGGTTAATATTGCTGAAGATTACGTACCTCAATTGACTTTTAAAGGAGAGGCCCCATGAAAAATAAACCTGCCCGCCAATGGCTGTTTGTCCCCGTGATCATCGTTTTGCTAGCCTGCAACTTGCCTTCTGCCGCGCAAAGCCCCACATCCCAGCCTGCTGAAAGCGTTGGCGTTACTCCCCTGGTTACCGTTGAACCTCCAGCCGCCATTGCCACGGCCACCGCCTCGGTAGTCCATGTGAACAGCCCGGCGCTGGTTTCCACCGGCAAGTTAATCTACGACGTTGAATCTTCTGGCACTGCTCCGGAAAAGCGCGCGCCGTATGGAGATTCGTATGACATTGACCGCTTGGAACGCCCCTTTTTGGCGGATATGACCTACGTCTCCGATTTGGATATTGCCAGCTTTATCGTCGGCGAAGACGATCAATGGTATTACGTTTCCGTCAAATTGATTGGCAAGGACCCCAATAATGCGCTCGGCATTAATTATGGCATTGAATTGGATACAAATCACGACGGCTTTGGCGACTATGCAATTGTGGCCAACCCGCCCTACGCCGCCGCATGGGAAACGTCAAACGTCAATATTTATCAGGATACCAACCACGATACGGCTGGCGTACGCGCTGAAAAGTCGGACGCCCCAATCAGCACAAATGGCTATGACGCGCAAATCTTTCATGGCGGAGTGGGCGACGCCGACCCAGACCTGGCTTGGGTGCGGCTGGGAACCACGCCCGATTCGCAAATTGAATTTGCGTTCAAAAAATCCTGGTCTGGCCAAACCTTTATGCTGGGCGTGTTTGCCGACGCTGGCTTGAAAGATGTTGCCAAGTTGGACTATGTGGATCGTTTTACTGAAGAGGAAGCTGGTTCCCCGGTCAAGGATAAAAAATATTATCCCTTGAAAGCTTTGTATGCGGTGGATAATACTTGTCAGGAAGCGTTTGGGTTTTCGCCTAGCGGCTATGAACCAAAATTATGCCCGCGGACTGCCCCCGCGCCGCACAACCCGCAATCGTCGGCGTGTGTCGAACCCGGCTCCTATAGCGACCAAGCCAGTTGTGAAGCCGCGGGTTGCGCCTGGCGGCAAAATGGCGGCGTGGTGATTGCGGTTATTTATTATTGCACATACCCGTAGTTATTCAACAAAGCGTAGAAAAACCTGATTTCCCAACAACCGGCCGCGTTTGGTCAGGCGATAGATTTCCGAAGTTGCATTGACTTCGGAAATCTTTTTTTCCAACAGACCATTTTGGATTAACTCCGCAATTTCTTTTGGATAAGTTTCCAACAGGCCGCGCTCAAACCTTAATCTGAAATCTGCTTCGGCTACCCCGGCTTGAACCAACCTGAGGTTGTTCAACATATAATCAGACATTTCATCCTCTGGCGTTTGCTTGTGATGATTGACTGTGGCCGGCGTTAAAGGAAAATGATGGGTGGGTGATTCGGAACCTGCAAGTCGTTCAATATAGGTCTTGATTCTTAAGGCGTTGGAATAGCGAGTTTCATGGATATATCCATGCGCGCCCGCGCCAAAGGCCAGATAAGGAAGCGAACGCCAATATTGTAAATTGTGCTGGCAGGCCCACCATGGGTGGCCGTCTGCGTCTTTGCCATCGCGCGCCCAATTTGAAATTTCATAGTGGGCATATCCGTGCGCTTCGAGAAAATCGCAAGTCCATTCGTACATTTCGGCGGCCAAATCCGGGTTGGGGAGGGGGAGCAGGCCTTTGTTGGCCCATCTGCCAAAGGGCGTGCCATGCTCCAGCGTGAGCGCGTAGGCGGAAATATGTTCGGGATGTAAATCCAGTATGCGCTTGGCGGTGGTCTGCCAGCTAGAAAGGGATTGTTCGGGGAGGCCGTAAATCAGGTCGAGATTTAAATTGTCAAAACCGGCTTTGCGGGCCGAAGTCACCGCTTCGATTACGTCGAAGAAGGAATGCTCGCGCTCGAGCATTTTCAACTCCTCCGCGTTTGCGGACTGAACGCCAAAGCTGAGGCGGTTCACGCCCGCCTTGCGGATGGCGGCCAATTGCTCCGGCGAGGTGGCGCCTGGGTTGGCTTCGATGCTGATTTCGGGGTTGGGCGAAAATGCAAAGGCGGAAGCGAAGGCCTGTAGGATTGAATCAAACTGGGGCGCGGAAAGGAGCGAAGGCGTGCCGCCTCCAAAAAAAATCGTGTGAACGGAAACGTCTGGCGGAGCTTGCTCGCCGACAAATTCAATTTCCTTAATTAGCGCCTGCACGTAGGCCGGAATTAAACTTTCCTGATGAGCGTAGGTGTTAAAGTCGCAATAGGCGCACCGGTGTTTGCAAAATGGAATGTGAACATAGAGGGACGTTTGAGCCATGCAATGATTTAACCACATTTTGGATTTTTCAGAACGAGTAGCGCGGGATTTATTTGAATAACGAATATGACCTGCGAAATATCTGTAATGCGGATTATGACCCCAACTCGGATTTTGTATAAAAAATATTCAGCCGCTTAAAAGATTGACGCTCCGCCAAAGCATAGTATAAATGCCGTACAAGAGTCTGTCTGAAAATGGTTCTGCCCGTTACGCAGGGATACATCCTGCGGATCGTGCGGAAAATGGTTTTCGGATGGGTTCTTTCATTTTTAACCCTCGGAGGTGTGAGTGAACGCAAACTTGAAATTGGGAGAGCATTTTATTTTTGACCTCTCCGACTGCAACCCGGAAATTTTGAAAGACAGCGAACGATCGTATTCGTTATTTTCACAGGCAGTTAAGGAAAGCGGCCTGACGGTTGTGGATGAAGGTTTTTATAAATTTAGTCCGCATGGGTTTACCTGCTTTTTACTGCTGGCAGAATCCCATGCGAGTTTGCACGCCTGGCCGGAATATGGCTATTGCGCCATCGACCTCTTCACCTGCGCGATTGGCAAGGACATGATGCCCCTGCTGATGCGGATCAAAAATGCGTTTGAAGCCGACGATTTTTCAATGCGGAAGCTGGATCGCGAAGCTTCGATTGAAACCCAATTGCCGGTGGCGATTTAGGAGTTGATTCAATGGGAGTTTGGTACACGGAAGAATTACACCCTTATTATCGCAAAGGGATTCAAGTTAAGAAAATTTTAGCCGACGAGCAAACGCAATTTCAGCGTTTGCAAATTGTGGAAGCTGAGTTTTTCGGCAAGACCATGATTTTGGACGGCATTATTCAACTGACCGAACGCGATAACATGGGCTACCATGAAATGATCGCGCATGTGCCGATGTTGGCAGTTGAAGCGCCTAAACGGGTCCTGATTGTCGGCGGCGGCGATGGCGGCTCTTTGCAACAGGTTTTGCGCTACCCAACGGTGGAACAGGCCGTTGTCTGTGAGTTGGATGCGCGCGTCGTTGAACTATCCCGCGAACACTTCTCTGCATTTGGCGACCCCTGGGCGAACAAGCGCGCCGAGCTACTCGTGCGGGACGCGTTTGGCTATCTTGAAGAAAACCCCGGCCAGTTTGACGTGATCATCTCGGATACGACCGACCCAATTGGCATGGCGGAGCGGCTGTTCTCAGATGAATTTTACAAGCTGATGGTGCGGGCCCTCAAGCCAAATGGAGCCGCCGCCACTCAATGCGAACAGCCCTTCTTTGATACGCAACTGATTAAGACCATTTACCAATCCGCGCGGGCTTTGACGCAGAATCCCGCCTATTATTACGCCAACATCCCCACCTATCCGGGCGGCGGGATTGGCTTCATGTACGTTTCCAACGTCCCTTGGCATAATGGTTTGAACAAGCCTTACCCGCCGGGCGTCAATCAATATATCAATCCGGCTGTGCATGAAGCCGCCTTTGCCCTGCCGGAATTTTTTAGGAGAGACTTGTCTTCATGAACCAGATTTTTAATCAAGAGGCTGAACTCCAACAAGAAGCGACCGAAGCCTGTTGGGGGATTTCGGCGAACATTGACTTGTACGATTGCGACCTGGCGCGGATGCAGGATGCGGATGCGATTCGGGATTTTGTCAAAGCCCTCTGCGAACGGATTAAAATGCGCCGCTATGGAGAAACGCAGGTGGTATTTTTTGGCGACGAACCGCGCGTGCAAGGCTTTAGCATGACGCAGTTAATTGAAACTTCGCTCATCTCCGCGCATTTTGCCGACGCCAGCCGCGCCATTTATCTGGACGTTTTTAGCTGTGCGCCTTACGACCCTGAAGATGCGGCCAGATTTGCGCTGGAATATTTCAAGGCCGCGCATTACCGTTTGAACGTTGTTGAGCGCCGGTAACTGCCCGCCGTTACCGCCAATGTTTCAGGCCCCTGCTGATCTGGCAGGGGCTTTTATTATGCTTTTAATACTCGCTTCTGCGCGCTGGCGGCATATCATTAAAGAGGAAGACTATGCTGTAAAGGAGTTATCATGAAATCGGCTACATTGAGGCAATTACGAAAGCATGGATCCGCATGGGCGGCGCTGATTTTACTTTCTACGTCTTTGGGAGTTTTGCCCGTGTCGGCGGCTCCGGGAGACGTAACGCGCGTTTCGGTCAGTTCCAGTGGGGAGCAGGCCGACGCGATTACCTATTCGGGCGTGATTTCCGCCAACGGGCGCTTCGTGGCCTTTGAATCCGAAGCGGGCAATTTGATCGCTGGAGATACCAACGGGTTGGGCGATGTGTTTGTGCGCGACCGGCAGTTGAATTTGACGACGCGCGTCTCGGTGGATGCCAGCGGCGGGCAAGCCAGCGGCGGCGCCCCGGCCATCTCTGCGGATGGCCGGTTTGTGGCCTTTGAATCTGGCGCCAGCAATTTGGTCGGCGGAGACACCAATAATTTTACGGATATTTTCATCAAGGACATGCAAACCGGCGCAGTCGCCAGAGTCAGCGTGGATTCCAGCGGCGCTCAAAGCGCCAACGATTCTTCAGAGCCTTCCATTTCGGGAGATGGACGCTATGTGGCGTTTGTTTCCGACGCGAGCAATCTGGTTGCGGATGACACCAACGGAGTGGCCGATATTTTCGTCCACGACAACCAAACTGGAACGACGGTGCGCGTTTTTGCAAATGCCAACGCCGCATCGTTTCATCCCTCCATTTCGCTGGATGGGCGCTTTGTCGTCTTTGTTTCTGCGGCCAATAATCTGGTTGCAAATGATACCAACGGCAAGACAGACGTTTTTGTGTACGCTGTTCAAACCGGGCAGGTGGTTGTCGCTTCGGTCAACTCCAGCGGCGCCTTGGCCAACAAAGGCGCCAACGAGCCGTCCATCTCTGGCGACGGCCGCTATGTCACCTTTTCTTCCTATTCTGAAAACTTATTGGCGCAGGATACCCTTGGCTTTGAATATGTGTATGTCCATGACTTCGTAACCGGCGCGACGGATTTGGCGTCCTTTCAAAATGGCTATCCCATGTACGGGCATTCAAACGATTCGGTCATTTCCGCCGATGGGCGTTATATCGCTTTTTCGTATGACGATCGCGGCGACGGACTGCCCACGCGCTGGATTTACGTTCACGATCGAGTCGAAAGCACAACCGTGATGCTGGTTGGCGGCGGCTCCAGCGATAGTGGCGAAGGCAACCCGATCCTCCCTTCCATTTCAGGCAACGGTAGCGTCATCGCTTTCGCTTCCGGTTCCAGTTCGTTGGTGGCGGGCGATACCAACGGCGTGCGCGATATTTTCGTGAAGGAGTTTGCCAGTCCGGTGAATCCTGCGCCCACCGTCGTTTCGGTGAATCATTTTTGCCCGCAAGCCTGCGGCTCCGCGGCGGATCAGATCATTCACTTTCAAGTGACGTTTTCCGAACCAGTTACCGGCGTGGACGCAAGCGACTTTGCCCTTTCTATCAGCGGGGGAATTTCCGGGGCGGCCATCTCAGGCGTCAGCGGGGCGGGAAGCGTGTACGACGTCACGGTGAATACCGGCTCTGGCGATGGTACGCTTCGTCTGGATGTCGTGGATGACGATAGCGTCAAAGATGGGGCTTCCAAACCATTGGGCGGGGCAGGCGCGGGCAATGGGAATTTCAATAGCGGCGAAGAATATGTGGTTGCCAAAACCGCTCCGGCTGTCGTTTCCATCCTGCGCTTGGACGCAAACCCTAACGCGCAAGCGAGCGTGCGTTTTGCGGTCAACTTCTCTATGCCCGTCAGCGGCGTAGATGCGGGCGACTTTGCCCTTGCTTCCACCGGCTCGTTGAGCGGCTTAAGTGTGGCGGGAGTTTCCGGCGCGGACGCAAGCTATACCGTGACGGTCAACACCGGCGCGGGAAGCGGAACCCTGCGACTCGACCTGGTGGATAATCATAGTATTCTCAGCGCCGCTTCTGTTCCGCTGAGTGGAAGTTTTACGGCGGGCGAAGTTTATGCCATTGAGCGCAACGCGCCGCCGACGGTGAAATCCATCACGCGGCTGGATGCGAACCCATCTTCTGCGGCCAGCGTGAGTTATCGCGTGACGTTTTCTGAAGCGGTAACCGGCGTAGATGCAGGCGACTTTAGCCTCTTTGCCAGCGGACTGATGGGCGCTTCGCTCGGCGCGGTGGGCGGGTCTGGCGATACTTATACAGTCTCCATCGCGACGGGGAGTGGAAACGGCTCCTTGCGTTTGGATTTGGCGGACAACGACTCAATCCTCAATTCGGCCAGCCTGCCTTTGGGCGGCGCGGCGAACGGCAGTTTTTCAGGCGAGACGTATACCATCGCTAAAACTTCCGTCACGTATTCCACGGTGACGTTCCGCTCCAGCGGCTCGAACGATGGCTGGGTTTTGGAATCGGGCGAGAACACTTCGGTGGGCGGCTCGGCCAACGCCACTGCCCCAGTTTTGCGGCTGGGCGATGACCGAAACAACGCGCAATATCGCGCCATTTTACATTTCCCCACGCAAAGCCTGCCCGATAACGCGGTGATTACGCAGGTGATTCTAACCATCAAAAAACAAAGCGTAACGGGAATCAATCCGTTTAGTACGCATCAAAACATTCAAATTGATTTGGTCAAAGGAAATTTTGGGTTCGATAGCTATCTGGGCAGTTACGCCTTGCAAGCCCTGGATTTTCAAGCGCCTTCCACGTTGGACGCCGTTGGTTTCATCCAAAATAATCCGGTGGGCGACGTGTATTGGGCTTTGCTCAATGGCGACGCCAACCGTCTGATTAATTTGCAAGGCATTACGCAATTGCGGCTGGCCTTCCAATTGGACGATAATAACGACTTCCGCGACGACTATCTCAACTTCTTCAGCGGCGATGCGGACGAGTTGCTGAATCGCCCGCACTTGCGAATTGAATATTACGTGCCGTAGAAAGGTATGGAAAAAGCGCCGGGTTCATTGATGAACTCGGCGCTTTTTTGCTGATTTTTTTCCCTCATCCCCAACCCTTCTCTGTGTCCCCTCTCCACCGGGAGAGGGCTAGGGTGAGGGGGAAGTCTATGGATTTAGACCAACATGCGCACAGGGTTTTCCAAAAACTCGGCCAGCTTTTGCATAAATTGCGCGGCTTCGGCGCCGTCGCTCACGCGATGATCCACCGAGATGGTGGCTTTCATCCGCGAGCCGATTTTGATTTGGCCGTTCTCCACCACCGGCGTTTCTTTGGCGGAGCCGATGGCCAGAATCCCAGCTTCCGGTGGGTTGACGATGGCGATGAATTCTTCCACGTCGTACATGCCGAGGTTGGAGGTGGAGAACGTCGAGCCGTCCACATCCTCCGGCTTGACCTTGCCTTCGCGGGCGCGCCCGGCCATGGTTTTGATTTCGGAGGAGATTTGACGCAGGGGTTTCTGATCTGTATCTTTGACCACGACGGTCATCAACCCGCCAGGGACGGTGACGGCCACGCCGACGTTGACATGCCCAAACTGGATGATTTCATTGCCTTTGAGCGTGGCGTTCAAGTTGGGGAATTGGCGCAAGGCCAGCGCGGTGGCTTTGACAATAAAGTCATTGACTGAAATTTTTTCATTGTCTGGCAGGGCTGCGTTAATCTGCTTGCGTAGTTCCGCCAGCGCTTCCATTTTGAATTCGTGCGTCACATAGAAATGTGGGATGGTCGTCTTGGATTCAACCAGTCTGCGCCCAATGGCCTGACGAAGTTTGGTGGTAGGGATGATTTTGTCTTCCAGAGAGATTGGCAATTGGTAATTGGTAACTGGTTGCGCGGACTGTTTACTGCTCACTGCTGACTGCCCACTGGATAACGCCGATTCAACGTCTTTCTTGACGATTCTACCGTTGGGGCCGGAGCCTTGCAGGGCAGAGAGATTGACGTTGTTGTCTTTGGCAATTTTTTTGGCGAGCGGCGAGGCCTTGATCGGGCCGGATTCAGACGGCGTCACTGCCGACGGGACTGAATCCGCTTTGGGCTGAGTCTGCGGCGCAGGCGTTTTCTCATCCGCCGGTTTGGGGCTTTCGGTTTTGGCGGGCGCTTCCACTTTTTCGCCCGCCGCGCCGACGATGGCAATCGCCGCATTGACGGGGACGACATCGCCCTGGTTGACGATCAGTTGTAGCACCACGCCGCCTGTGGGAGATTCGACTTCGACGGTGGCCTTATCGGTTTCGATTTCGGCCAGCACGTCGCCTTTGTGAATGGTTTCGCCCACTTGCTTCACCCAGCGAATCAGCGTGCCTTCCGCCATGTCGAAGCCGAGTTTGGGCATGTTGATGGTTTCTGCCATTATTTCAAAACCTCCTTTGCGGCGGAGATGATGTCTGGAATTTGCGGGAGCGCGGCTTGTTCGAGCGTGCGGTTGTAGGGGAGCGGCACTTCTTTTTGGGCCACGCGGATGATGGGCGCGTCCACGTAGTCGAAGGCTTCTTCGTAGATGCGGCTGACGATTTCACTGCCCACGCCGTAGGACTTCCAGCCTTCTTCGACGACAATGGCGCGGTTGGTTTTCTTGAACGATTCTAAAACGGGGTCCATGTCCAACGGGCGCAGGGTGCGTAAATCCACAATTTCAGCTGAGATGCCTTCTTTGGCGAGTTCGTCTGCCGCTTTCATGGATAGCTCCAGGCCTTTGCAGTAGGTGACGATGGTTAGGTCTTTGCCTTCGCGCTGGACTTTGGATTTGCCGATCGGCGTGAGGTATTCGCCTTCGGGAACTTCGCCACGTACCTGATACATGGTAGCGTGTTCGATGAAGAGGATTGGGTCGTTGGAGCGAATGGAAGATTTGAGCAGGCCTTTCGCGTCTTCCGGCGTGCCGGGGCTGACGACTTTCAGGCCGGGGAAGTGCGCGAAGATCGCGTCTGGCGTCTGGGAGTGGGTGGCTCCTAATTGCCGCCCGCCGCCGCCCACGGTGCGAATGACCATCGGCAGGGTGAATTGCCCGCCGAACATATAGTGTAGTTTGGCGGCCTGGTTGACGATGTAATCCATCGCTGAAAAGGCGAAGTTGATGGTCATCAACTCGGCCACCGGACGCTGGCCAACCATGGCCGCGCCAATCGCGCCGCCGACGATGGCGTTTTCTGAGATGGGCGTGTCTTTCACCCGTTTGGGGCCGTATTTATCGTAGAATCCTTTGGTGACGGCGTACGAGCCGCCCCAGACGCCCACTTCTTCTCCCATGATGAAGACCGCGGGGTCTCGATCCATTTCTTCCATGAGCGCTTGCGAGATGGCCTCGCGCATTGTAATTTTTGCCATGTGTATCCTCGTGTTCGCAGACGATTAATCGGCGTAAATATTTTTGAATAGGTCTTCCATTGTCGGCTCAGGGCTGGATTCGGAAAATTCAACAGCCTTCTGCACGTCTTCCGTGGCGCGCGCTTCAATTTCATCCAACTGTTTGCGCGTGGCGATCTTTTTCTCCAACAGGTATTTGTTGTAAATGCCAATCGGGTCTTCCGCCTGCCATTTTTTCACTTCTTCCGCTTTGCGGTAACGTTCCGGGTCGCCCATTGAGTGGCCGCGGAAGCGATAGGTATCCAACTCCAGGAAGTACGGCTGACCTTCTTTGCGCACGTAGGCGATCGCTTCTTTGGAGGCTTCGTACACTTTCATCACATCCATGCCGTCTACTTCGGCGCTCTTCATGGCGTAGCCATCCGCTTTTTGACGAATGTCTGAAACGGCCGAAGCGCGCTCCACGGCGGTGCCCATGCCGTATTGATTGTTTTCACAAACCCACAGCACGCGCAAGCCCCAGGCTTTGGAGATGTTCAGCGCTTCGTGGAAGTAGCCAATGTTGGTCGCGCCGTCTCCAAACATGCAGATCGTCACGTTGTCGTTCTCGGCGTATTGGTCGCCAATCGCCAGCCCGGCCGCAACCGGCAAATGTCCGCCCACAATCGCGTGGCCGCCCCAAAAGTTATGCTCCACGCTGGCCATGTGCATCGAACCGCCCTTGCCTTTGGAGGTGCCGGTTACTTTGCCCAGCAATTCCGCCATCATCTCGTTGACGGAAACGCCGCAATTGATGGCCACCCCGTGATCGCGATAGGCGGTGATCACGCGATCCCTCGGTTCGCGCGCCGCGATCAGCCCGGTAGAAACGGCTTCCTGCCCAATGTACAGGTGCATGAAGCCGCCAATTTTGCCAGCCTGGTACAACTCGGCGCCGCGTTCTTCCGCGTAGCGAATGAGAACCATCTGGTAATACAAATCTAATTGCTGTTCTTTCTTCATTATTTGGGAACTCCAATACTGTGTAGTAGTGCGTCGAAACGCATATCAATTAAGCAATGCCGGAAAATGTAACACCCAAGCCGTGCCAACGGTGTGATATTCCCGACCCAACCCGCGATTATATCAGAGAAAAAAATGCCCGTTTCATTTATATCGAAATAGGCGGATAAAAATATTGACATTAACCTCACTTGTGCTATAACTGGATAAATTCGCCAGTTTTTATCTACTTTTGAGGAGAATGAGATGAAACTTACCCCCCCTACTACTGTTGTTTTTTGGATTTCGGTTGTGCTCGGTTTACTCGGTTTGCTTGCTGGTATCGGCGTAATCAGCGCCCTCGGCGCCTACGCCTTCTGGTTGGTTTTTGCGGGCTTTGCCCTGCTCGCGCTGGGCTTGTTGGTTAAAGGCCTTTAATTTATTTTTCTACTGGCGAAGCAAATTCCCCGCAGAACTGCGGGGAATTTTTTATTAAACTTCCAGCAAGTCTGCAATACGCGGGGCAATCTCGGTGAGTTGAGAAACCTGCCCGAATTTTTCGCGGGCTGTTTTTTCGCCAATCAAGAGCAGGGGCACGCTGGCGGAAGTGTGCTTCCTTGTGGATAAATCTTCCATGTTGCCGTGATCGGAAGTGAGCAGGATCAATCCTTCCGTGCCGCGCCAGGCGGACCGTAAGCCTGCCAGCATTTCATCAAAATTCTCCAGCTGATTCACCGCCGCTTCCATATCCTGTTTGTGACCGGCATAATCGCTGGCCCAATATTCAAAGAAGGCAAAGTCGTAATCCATTGCCAATTCCGCCAGTTTGACTCCAGCGGAATATGGGTCGTACACGGGCGCATCGGGAAAGTTGAGGAACGTCCGCCAGCCTTGGCCGGTGAAATCGGCCGAGAGCGCCCGGCCCGCGTAATAATCTTCGTGGGTGAAGAGCGCGCCGCCCGCGTTGGTGAAGGCCAGCGGAATGGAGGAATACAAGCGCTTGCCCGATTCGATGCCGTCGAAATATCCCGGCGGATACGCATTGAGCAGAGCCGCTTTTTTATGCGCCTGAAAGACTTTGTGAAAGAGCGTATCGGCTTCCAAATATTGGGCGGTTTCGGGGTTGGGTTTGGGCCCATAGTGATAGCCAAGTTCTTTGGGAACGTTAATGCCGGTGAGTAACACGGCTTGTCCGGTGGCGGATTGTGGTAAACCCTTTACGCCGAGGTTGGGGTCCACAGCCAGAAGCGTAACTTCTTCGCTTTGAAATGGCGCGGAACTTTGAATCAACTTTTGATTGCCAAGCAGAGAATCCAGATGGGGCGTGCGGGCGCGGACGAAGGGATTGATTTGCGGGTCGTTTGCGCCCAGCCCAATGCCGTCTAAAAAAAGGAAGAGGAGTTTCATGGAAAATGTTCGGAGGGCGGGCCTGCCGCTTGTGGCCGACCAAACTTCGGCGGGGAGGCGGCGCGGAATTTACTTCAAAGAGTCGCGCACTTTTTGCGGATCAAAATTGCCAATTTGTCGCCAGACTTCTTTTCCGCTTGCGTCAAAAAAAATGAACGTGGGCGTGGCTTGAAACCCATAGACCGAGCCGAGGTCCTTGCCAATTTGATTTTGCACGTTGACGCGAATGATGTGCAGTTGCGGGCCAATGCTCACTTGCGCGGAAAGTTCGCGCTCCAGTTCGTCCACCACCGGTTTGATTTGTGTGCAACTGATGCAATACGGCGATTGAAATTCCAGGAGAACCGGCGTACCGGAACCGATCATGTTCAACACGGTTTTGGAATCATCCATCAGCGGGGTTTGGCGCGGATGTAAAATTACCCAGGCAAGCAGAACGCCGAAGGCAATCAGTCCAAATGAAAGATAGTCTTTGTTTTTGGGTTTGTGGGTGAGGAGAATGAGCGCGGCCAAGCCGACGACGCCCACGCTGACCAGGAGAAAGGAGTAGTAGTTAATAAAAGTACCCAAGCGAATTTACCTCGTAAAATTTATTTTGCGCTGTTCGCTTTGACAATTCATTTAAGTTCTTTTACAATCATGGAACTGGCTTGTTAACCTATTTGATTTAGGAAGGGCTGATTCCATGAAAGAGTATACCACCGAGTTTTTACGGAACGTCGCGCTGGTTTCACATGGAGGCGCGGGCAAGACCATGCTGGCTGAAGCGTTTTTGCACGCTACGGGGGGAACGACCCGTTTGGGGAAGGTGGAAGACGGGACCACCGTTTCAGATTATGACGACGAAGAACATCGCAGAAAAATTTCCATCTATTCCAGCGTCATTCCCATTGAGCATCGCGATCACAAAATTAACGTCATTGATGCGCCGGGCTACACCGATTTTATCGGCGAGACGATTTCCGCCTTAAGTGTGGCGGACGGCGCAATTATTTTGGTGGACGCCGTGGCCGGGATTGAAGTAGGCACGGAAATTGCCTGGCGTTATGCGGATGAATTTAACCTGCCGCGTTTTTTTGTAATTAACAAATTGGATCGCGAAAACGCCGACTTTGAGAAAACCTATCAAGCGCTGGATGAATTCGTCCACGCGCACGGCAAACGCGCCATCAAAGTTCACCTGCCGATTGGGACGAAAAACGACTTCAAAGGCGTGGTGGATATTATTGGGATGAAAGCTTATTTGGGGGACGGGAAAACGACGGGCGAGATTCCCGCTGAGTTAAAGGAAGCGGCGGAGAAAGCTCACTTTCTGATGGTGGAAGCGGCGGCCGAAGGCGAAGACGAACTGATGGAAAAGTATCTGGAGAACGGTTCGCTCTCGGACGCGGAAATGGTGCGTGGGCTGGAAGATGTGGTCTACGCCGGAGAATTTGTGCCAGTCTTTTGCGCGGCGGGTGGGCGCGAAATTGGCGCAATTGCCCTGCTGAACGACATCATTGATTTAATCCCCGCGCCGCAAAACGCGCCCAAGCGCTTGGCGCAGGGCAAGGCTGGCGACGAAGAATTAAAGCCGGTGGATTCGGAGCCTTTGGCGGCGTATGTCTGGAAGACCACTGCCGACCCATTTGTGGGCAAGATGACGTACTTCCGCGTGTTTTCCGGTTCCATTCAAGCCGACGCGCACGTTTGGAATCAATCCAAAGGGGCGGATGAGCGCATGTCTGGCTTGCATTTTCAGCGCGGCAAAGAGGCGCTTCCCGTAAAAACCATCCATGCCGGAGATATAGCCTCCGTCTCCAAGTTAAATGCCACGGCCACGGGCGACACGTTCTGCGATAAGAATCATCCGCTGACGCTTCAAGCGCCAAAGTTCCCGGCGGCTTTGTATCGCGTGGCGGTGACGCCCAAGACGCAGGCCGACGCCGCAAAAATATCGCCGACTTTAACGCGCCTGTGCGAAGAAGACTTGACGCTCACCTGGCAAAATGATCCGGTAACGCATGAAACGGTTTTGCAGGGCATGGGCGATCAGCAAATTGACGTGGCGCTCCATCGCGCGCAGACCAAATTTCAGGTTGGGCTGGTGACGCACGAACCGAAGATTCCCTACCGCGAGGGCATCTCGCGCAAGGCTTCCGCGCAATATCGCCATAAGAAACAATCCGGCGGGGCGGGGCAATTTGGCGAAGTGCATTTGCGCATCGAACCATATCCCGAAGGCGATTTTGAATTTGTGGATGAGTTGGTGGGCATGAACCTTTCGCGCTCCTATCTGCCGCCGATTGAAAAATCCATTAAGGCGACGATGGAAAGAGGCGCGTTTGCCGGATATCCCATGAACAACGTCCGCGTGATTGTCTTTGACGGCAAGGAACACGAAGTCGATTCAAAACCGGTGGCCTTTGAAATTGCCGGACGCGAGGCCTTCAAATTGGCCGTGCATGAGGCCGGCCCGGTTTTGTTTGAGCCGATTATGACTGTGCGCGTCACCGTGCCGGATGCCAACATGGGCGACGTGATGAGCGATTTGAATACGCGGCGCGGACGCGTGCAAGGCACAGAAACTGAACACGGCAACGCCACCGTGATCGCGCATGTACCCATGGCGGAGATGACGCGCTATACGACGCAAATCCGCTCCATCACCGGCGGACGCGGCTACTTCACGATGGAATTTGATCACTACGACACCGTTCCAGGTCATGTAGCGGGCCCGATTATTGAAGCGCATAAGAAAGAAATGGAAGCGAAGAAAGAAGAATAGAAAATATCGGATGTTGCGCCTTACATGCGTTTAGATTCTGCTGACGAAATTCTACAATCCATCCGTAAAAGCCAGCCGCTGACGAGAATCATCGTTGGCGGCATATTGGCTTACTTTGTTTCCATGCCGCTTGCTCAAAAAGGATTCTCTGAAAATCATGCAGGGCTTGTATTGGGCTGGCTTGGCTTTGCCATCTGTCTTGAAATTGCGCTGGGCGTTTCGGCGGTTTTGCTGGCGCAACGCGGAGAAGAAAAGTATTCAAAAATTCTAGTTTGGGGCGGCATGGGGATCATTGCGTTTGGAATTTGGAGCGATGTCCTGGCAACGGTCTACTACACGCCGGATATGAAGATTGAAGGGAATGCGATTATTATCTTCTTGCGTGAAAATGGTTTTCCGCTGGAACTTCAATATTTCACAGGAGCCCTTGCCCAACTTCTGCTGACCGTCATCGCTTGCGCTCTGTGGGCGGCGTTTGTGCGCCACTTGCCGCTTTATCGAAGCGCCATTCTGGCAATGCGGCCGCAATCGCTGATTGAATTTATAAAGGCCGCTCTGGGGGGTGGAACTTATTTCGCGAAAACGCAAAAACTCAAAAATTCGCGCTCTTATCGGTTTGTTTGGTGGCTGACCCTGCCGAACGTCCTGCCGTTTGCTCGAATTGTGTTGGCGTTGGACTGGATGGGGCTGTTACCCGTCCCTTCCTATTGGTTAGCGCCGCTGGTTGTTTGGGCGCAGGCCTTATTGGCGTTGAGTTTCTTGTTTAGTTGGCTTTTGTATGTCTATTTTGAGAATCGGGATGCGCTTCGCATTGACGCGGAACTGACGGCGCGTTCCACGCAGGCATTACGCAAAAGTTGCCTGCTCAGCCTGGTCATAGTCGTTGCCGGTTGTTGCCTGGCGACGGCGCTGTTTGTGCCGGTGTATTCATGGGTTACGCGCGAGCCGGAATCCCTTGAAGTTAGCGCCGACCTCCCTTTGGATACGATACCAGTCCTCTCGCCTTTTTCAGTGACTTATGTCATTAAAAATACAGGCGCAGAAAACGTGGAAATATCCCGAGTTCAAACGACTTTTTGGAATGCCCAAAGACGCTTTGCTGAAGACAATCGTCTATTCCGGCTGGCGCGAAAAATGGGCGGAACCCATGCTGATTCATATCATCCCTTTTGAGCCGTAAGAGGCGTGCCAATGCTTTCTTCGATGGCGAGAGATGCGCTGGATGCCATTGCCCCGATGAGAGCTATTAACATTTAAATCAGTTTTCCTGTGTATGGAAAAAAACTGAATGCGGGCAGAAGCCGAAGTCTGGTAGTTCTCTGGTTTCGAGAAAGTCATAATAAAACCCGTATGGTTTTTGCAAAGTCGCTTGACAAAAGGTAGAAAATAAGATCCTTCTCGGTAGAATTGCAAGTGAGGACAAGCAAAAAGCCGAGGAGGATCTTGAAATGGAGTATAGCACGGTTGGGAAGG
>JADZCC010000054.1 GCA_020851785.1 Anaerolineales bacterium | reverse complement strand
CATAGTCTGACCAATTTTTGACACGGTATAATGGCTTTGGGTGTGATCGTGTTTTCTTTTGTTTAGGCATAAACCAAAATTACACGGTCTCGCCCTTCTTTGTCAATCCTTTTATGCACCAAAGCCAATTTCGATAATTATACCCAGCGCGGTCACAAATGGCGGCTGTGGGAGCGGTGGGAAATATGACAGTTCATCCCTTATAGAATGTATAATCGCCGGAAAAATGGAGGAAGCATGGCATACACAACAATTTTGACTGAAGTTCGCGAGCGCGTGGGGCTGGTTACTTTGAACCGCCCGCAAGCCATGAACGCTTTTAATACCCTCATGTTAACCGAGTTGTTTGAAGCGTTAACCGAGTTTGACGCAAACCCGGCCATTGGCGCAATGGTGGTGACGGGCAATGAAAAAGCCTTCGCCGCCGGAGCCGATATTAAAGAAATGGCCGAAGCCACGCCCTTTCAAATGATTCAGCAGGGGCGCGTGGAATTATGGGATCGGGTTCGCAATTTGAAAAAGCCCGTCATCGCCGCCGTTTCTGGCTGGGCGTTGGGCGGCGGGTGTGAGTTCGCGCTTTCCTGCGATTTAATCGTCGCTTCGGAAACCGCCAAGTTCGGCCAGCCAGAAATCACCATTGGTATCATCCCCGGCGGCGGCGGCACGCAACGCCTGGCGCGCTTGCTCGGCAAACCGCTGGCCATGGAAATGATTCTCAACAGTCGCACGCTCACCGCGCAGGAAGCGCTTCAGTTTGGCATGATCAACCGCCTGACGCCCGTGGCAGAATATTTAAACGAGGCCCTCAAACTGGCCGCAGAAATTGCCGCGCGCGCGCCATTGGCCATTCGCATGGCGAAGGATTCGGTCAATGCCGCGTTTGAAACCACGCTGACCGAAGGCCTGAAAACTGAAAAGCGCAATTTTTATCCGCTCTTTTCAACAGACGACCAAAAAGAAGGGATGCAGGCCTTCATCGAAAAGCGCAAACCCAACTGGACTGGGAAATAACCGTCTGACTTGTAACCGTCATGCCCGCTTCTCTAACCGACCTCAAAACTGCGTTTTCCAAATTGGGCTTAAGCAAACGCCCGGTCATTGCCCATGCTTCCTTGCGCGCCTTTGGCGCGGTGGATGCCAACGCCTTGTTGGAAGCGCTCCTCGAATCCACACGCGGGCTGATCATGCCCGCCTTCACCTACAAGACCATGCTCAACCCAGAAGTGGGCCCGCCGCACAACGGAATTGCCTACGGCCGCCAAGCGGACTTGAACAAACTAGCCGAGCCATTTGACCCGGACATGCCAGTGGACTCGATGATGGGCGTTCTGCCGGAAGTGTTGCGAAAACACCCGAAAGCCAAACGCTCCCTGCATCCCATTCAATCCTTTGTGGGCGTCAACGCGGAGGCTCCGCTCAACGCGCAAACCATCTTTGAACCGCTGGCGCCGATTCGCATGTTGGCCGAACAGGATGGCTGGGTTTTACTCCTCGGCGTGGATCACACGGTGAATACCAGCATTCACTACGGAGAAAAATTAGCCGGACGGATGCAATTCATCCGCTGGGCGTTGACCAAAGATAAGGTGGTGGAATGCGCGGGCTTCCCCGGCGATTCGGACGGCTTCAACGCGATTGCGATTGATGCGGAAAAATATACGCGGCGCGTAGAGGTGGGCGGCGCAACGGTGCAAGCCATTCACCTGCCCAGCTTGCTGGAGGTCGTTACGCGGAAGATCCGGGAAAACCCCTTTGCTTTGTTATGCGCGCGCGCGGATTGCGAACGCTGTAACGCCGTGCGGTTTGGGTAAATCAAAGCGACAGTCGCTTTATGGATCACGAAACAATGGGTTAGAGAAGCGTAATTTCTTCCACGCGCCAGGTTTCTGCTTCCAGCACTTTTTTGAGGCGTCCCAATAACTCGGGGCAGATGCGCGTGCTATCGCTGGGGAAATCAATCAGATGGCCTTTGCCGTTTTCAAAAATTTGAAAGCTAAATTTATCGCGCCCGTGATACGAGATTAATGTGCCATATAACGTTTTGATGCGGCGTCGGTCGCGTTCACGGTCGCCGGTGGAGCGCAAGGTAATGGTAATCTGCCTGGGCGGATGATCTTTATCTTTGTTTTCCTGGGCGAGCGGCATATACAGCGAAGGTAAGAGCGCTTCGCGCGAATCTTCGGTGGGAGTTTCGTTGGCGGAAAGCGCTTCAGCGACGCGCGTGGCCACTGGCGGCGTGATCGCTTCATGCTTCTTAAATTTTGGTTCTGGTTTGGCCGCGAGGGCCGCTTCTTCAAACGAAGGTTGCCATTCATTATCCCAGCCGTCGGGGAAGTTTTCTGGCGGGGGCGGCGTGTCGTCTGTCAGCGCGTAGTCCATTTCCGGTTCCGCAATTTGTGGGACGAGTTTAGGAGCAGGCGACTGGGGAGTGGAAGTCTGCTTTTGAACAGGAGCAGGCTTGGGCGCGGAAGGTTGCGCTTCCGGCCTGCGCGGAGAGTTGGTCGGGTCACGAGGGAGCAGGGGCTTCGGAGAGGCATCCGCCTGATCGGCGGAGATGATCATTTTGATTTCGGTGTGAATCGCATCCACTAAAATTTTGGGCGGCGTGTTGCCCTGATCCACCTTGCCTTCGACGATGACGATTTGGCCGACGGTGAGGATGTCTTTGTATTTTTCCCAGTTTTTTGGGAAGACGACCAGTTCGAGACTGCCTTGAATGTCTTCGATGGCGACGAAGCCCATGGCTTTGCCGGTTTTGGTGGTGTAGGGGCGCACGCTGTTGACCAGCCCGGCCATGCGGACTTTTTCTTCGTGCGCGGCTTCGCCGAGTTGGCCGGAGAAATAGCTGACGATTTGCGCGAGTTGGTTTTGAAATTCGTTGAGCGGGTGGTCGGAAATATACAACCCGATGAGTTCGCGCTCCCAGTTGAGCATGTCCCTTTTTTCCACGTCTTTGACTTCGGGCAGGTGAATTTCTTCGACGATGCCGGTGGCGGCGCCAAAGAGACTCATTTGCCCGGCGTTGGCGGCGAGGAAGTGGTTGTTGGAGATGGCGACGATGCGATCTAGGGCGGCGAGGAGGGAGGCGCGGTTGCCGAAGGAATCTAACGCGCCCACTTTGATCAGGCATTCGAGCGAGCGTTTGCCGACGGCGCGTAAATCTACGCGGCGGGAGAAGTCGTCGAGGTCGGCGAAGGCTCCGCTTTGCCGCGCAGTGACGATCAGTTCGACGGCGTTGGCGCTGACGTTTTTGACGGCGCCCAAGCCGAAGCGAATGCTGGGGGCGGCGTTGGCGTCTTCAATGGCGAAGTCCCATAAAGAGGCGTTGATGTTGGGCGGGAGGACCGGCACGCCCAAACTGCGCGCGTCGGCCGCGTACCAGGCCACTTTTTCCATTTCGCTGGCCGAGGCGGACATGAGCGCGGCCATAAATTCCGCCGTGTAGTGGGCTTTGAGGTAGGCGGTTTGCACGGCCAGCACGCCGTAATCGGCGGCGTGAGACTTATTAAATCCATACCTGGCAAACTCTTCCCAGTCTGAGTAGATGGCGTCGGCGGTGGCTTGCTCCATGCCTTTTTCCACGGCGCCTTTGACGAATTTGGCGCGGTGTTTGTCAATGTCTTCTTTTTTCTTTTTGGAGATGGCTTTGCGCAGTTCGTCGGATTCGGAGGGCGTGTACCCGGCCAGTTCCACGGCGGCGCGCATCAGTTGTTCCTGATAGACCGGAATGCCGTAGGTATCCCGAAAGATGGGGACCATGTCCGGGTGGCGATATTCCACTTCCGCTTCGCCATGCATCCGCGCGATGTAGTCCGGGATGAAGGCCATCGGCCCCGGGCGATAGAGGGCCACCATCGCGATGATGTTGTCGAGGTTTTGGGGCTTCATCTGCATGATCCAACGCGTCATTCCGCTATTGTGAACGATAAAGCCATTGGCAACAAAGTTGTTCCCGGGCGCTTGCATTTGCAGGTCGTAGGTGTCTTCCTCCCCAACCAATTCAATGCTTTTGATGCTAACCCATTCGCTATCATTCGGGAATTGAGGACATTCCCATTCCACAAGACTGGCATACTTGACTTGAAATTCAGCGAACAGCGTTTTATCTACGACCACCAATGCGTGTTGAGGGTATTGTTCGTTGAATAAGGCGATCTTTTCCGCGCTGACGTCATCCATCCAGCCTTTGATCTCATAAAATGTGTTTTGTTCAGGCACATAGAAATCAGGCGTGTACGTGATGGTAATTCCATTATCTTTGACCAGTTCAAAGGTCTGGGATTCGTATTGATATTTCCAACCAAGATGGCGGAATACTCGCGCCATATCCGCTTCCCATGAAGAACGGACATAATGTCCCAAATCTTCACGATAGCCGGATTTTGTATAGGTTTTGGTCGCCTTGGGCGGACGTCCATACATGGGATTGTTTCTGCCAGAAAACCGCGCCGAAAGCTTTGCGCGAATTTCTGCGGCGCGTTCAATTCCATGCCGCGCTTCCAGAGAGATGCCTTTTTGTGCGGCATTATAGATGCTGAGGTTCTTAATCCAGAGCGTATCTTTGGCTGTTTCTGCAGTCAGTCCCTTGTTCCACGCAGGCCCACCCATGCGGCTTTGCGAGATTCGTTCGCGCACCTCGGGTTTGCTTGGGTTGGAAGAAATGCGAGCTGAACAACTTTTACAATGCTGGGAGTGCCTGACGGCCGTTTTTAGCGGAGCGCCGCATTCAATGCAGACCCTGCCAGAACGGCTGGTATTGCTTTTGAAAAGCAAGGCGTCCACCTCAGGGTCGAGTTCTCCAAGCGTCACCCAACCGCGCCGAGTAAAGAAGCGATGGTCGGCAGTCGCCTTAATCCAGGTGTTATTGTCGGCAAGCAGACGATAGACGGGTTTAATGCCGCTGTAAACAACCTTGTTTATAACATTGGGAATAAATCGGCCTTCATCAACATAGCAAGAGTATGTGCGGAGCAGTTCACGCCCGCCAAGGGAGCCTGCTTTTTCACGCGCTTTGAAATCGGCATATAGCTCCTTGATGGTTCGATGACCAATGTAGGTGTCGCCACTTAAGCAACCTTCCACCTGGAATAGCCCAGCGGTTTGCCCCGCGCCCATTAATTCAAATGATTTGGAATCGTTGAGCGGGATGTTGCTTAAATCAAACTTGACGCCATGCCGTTTGTAAATCAGGTCGCAGGCGCGGGCCATGACGGTTAACGTGCTCAGCCCCAGAAAATCCACTTTGAGCATTCCGAGCGAATCGAGGATGCCCATTTCAAATTGAGTGACCGATTTGATCGGCGTTTCTTCGGAGCCGGAGGTGGGGCGGTGAAGCGGCAAATATTCAATGATTGGCTTATCCGAAATGACCACACCGGCGGCGTGCGTTCCGGCGTTGCGCACCGTGCCTTCCATCTTTTCAGCAATGTCAATGACTTCTTTGAGGCTTTTGTTTTCGTTATAAATCTTTTTGAAATCGGGGATTTCAAACGCGTCTTTCATCGTTGTGGAACGGCCCGAAACGAACGGCACAAGTTTGGCGACGCGATCCACTTCTGGCAGGGGAATTTCCATCACGCGGGCCACGTCGCGGATGGCGGCTTTGGTGCCCATCGTGCCAAAGGTGATGATTTGGGCGACTTTATCGTCGCCATATTGTTTGGCGCAGTATTCCAGCATTTCGGAGCGGCGGTCGTCTCGAAAGTCCAAATCAATATCCGGCATGGAGATGCGGCCGGGGTTCAAAAAGCGCTCAAAGATCAGCGCGTGTTCCAGCGGGTCCACCATCGTGATTTCGAGCGTGTAGGCGATGATCGAACCGGCCGCCGAGCCGCGCGCGTTGTACCAAATTCCGTTTTCGCGGGCGAAGCGACACAAATCCCAGACGATTAGGAAGTAGGCGTCGAAGCCCATGGCGTGGACGACGCTTAGTTCGTAAGCGAGTCTTTCCTTGACTTTTTGGCTGGTTGCGTCTTCTTGATATCTTTTCTGCGCCCCGGCCTCGCACAAGGCGCGCAGGTAGGTTTCGGCGGTCTCTCCGGCGGGGACGGGAAATTCGGGCAGGTGGTAGCCCTTAACGCTCAAATCCACGTTGCACCGTTCGGCGATGAGCAGGGTGTTGGAAAGCGCGGCGGGAACTTCGGCGAAGAGGCGATTCATTTCCGCGGGCGAACGCAGGAAGTATGAATCGTCGCTCATGCGCATGCGTTCCGGGTCGTTGTAGGTGGAGTTGGTTTGAATGGCCAGCAGAATATCCTGCAGGCGCGCATCTTCCTGATTGATGTAATGCACGTCGTTGGTGGCGATATATTGGGCCTCGTAGCGCGCGCCCAATTCCAGCAGTTGTTTGTTTAAGCCGACAATTTCCGGGATGTTATGTTGTTGCAGTTCAAAGAAGAAGTTTTCGCGGCCGAAAACTTCGTAATACCAATTCAATTTACGAACGGCTTCTTCGGGATTTTCGCGCAGTAAGGCGCGCGGAATTTCAGCGGACATACAGCCGGTGGTGCAGATCAGCCCTTCGGCGTGGGCGGCGAGAAATTCGTGATCAATGCGCGGGTAATAATAGAAGCCTTCCAATTGCGCGGCGGACGAAATCTTCAGCAGGTTTTTGTAGCCGGTTTCATTTTCCGCGAGCAGGAGCAGGTGAAAGGAAGAGCGGTCGAGCTTTGAATCTTTATCTTTCATGCCGCGCGCCGCCATGTATGCTTCCACCCCAATGATCGGTTTGACGCCTTCGGCTTGCGCGGCTTTGTAAAAATCAATCACCCCATGCATGGTGCCGTGATCGGTAATGGCCACGGCGGACATTTCCATCTCTTTGACGCGCTTCACCAACTTTTTGATGTTGGAGAAACCATCCAGCATGGAATATTCAGTATGAACGTGTAAGTGGGCGAAAGACATGTTGGGCGTTTGAATGAATGAAGGGTGATTGCAAACTAGCAAACTAGCCAACTGAACAACTAGCTAACTAAAATTATAGCACGCATGTTCAAGAATCCACTGGACGCGCAACTTAAAAAATACGGTCAGGCTGAAGTGGAACGGTCGTGAGACTGGCAGTACGCCAAATTGAGATAGGCCCCAAAGAGGAAGATTAAACTGCTCAGGTAGGCCCAAATTAAGAAGGCGATGATGACCGCCACTGCGCCATACACCAGGTTGGAAATGGAAATATAGGTGGAGACGAACGCCAGAAAAAGTTTTTTGGCCAGTTCCCAGAGCGCGCCGCCGCCAATTGCTCCGGGGAGCGTTTCGCGCCAGGTGGAAGTTCCGTGCGGCAGGAGGCGATACAAAGCCATGAATAGAACCATATCCAGCAAAATGGTGAGGCCAAAACTGATGCTACTTTGCAAAGGCAAAATTTGATCTGGAATCCAAAAGTGTAAATTGGCCAGCACGCTCCCGGCCAAAGTGATGAGGAAAAGCGCCGGGCCAATAAAAGCCAGCACAACCAGAATGGCCAGTCCGCGCGCCTTCCAGGTGGCGCGTTTTTTTTCCCGATGCCAAATTTCATTGAGCGTATGCGTGAGCGTGTAAAAAACTGACGAGGCCGACCAGACCAACCCCAGCGCGGCCACGCCGCTGACGGTGCGTCGCGCCTGAATGATCTGATCTATGTTGTCGCCCAAAAGCTGACTCAATGCTGGAGCGAGGAACTCCATTTGACGCATGATGATGTGTTGATCAATATTTTGGCCAAAGCGCACGCTGGCGATGGCAATGCTTAATAAAATTAAAGGGAACAGCGAAAAGAGCGCGAAGTAGGCAATCGCCGAGGCTTTGACGGAAGTTTCCGGCCGGAAGGTGTGTTGCAGGGCGTTCCAAAAGATCAGCCCCCAGCCGCGCGATATACGATTGGCGAGGTTCAATAAGTTTGCGCGAAGTTTGTGCAGGGCTTTGTTCATTACAGGCTAGGCTTTGGCCCTCCAGCGCGCATAGACCGCCTGTGAGAGCAGGCGGTTGGCGCTGGTTTCTCTGGTCACCAATTCGCCGCTGTCCATTTCGCCGTGATATTTTTTCATCATCTCATCCACCGCCTGGGCGACGTGAATCGCCGAGGCGCGGACGGCATAGACGGTGACGATTAAAAAGAGGGGATTGGCGCTCAGGCATTGGCGGCACATCTCCAGCAAGCTGGGCAGGGATTTATAGACTTCCCAAATTTCGCCTTTCGGGCCGCGCCCAAACTTGGGCGGGTCCAGGATGATGCCGTCGTATTTCACGCCGCGTTTGGCTTCGCGTTGCACGTATTTCACCGCATCTTCCACCACCCAGCGAATTGGCTTCTCATTTAAACCAGAGAGCGTCTGATTCTCCCGCGCCCACGCTACAGATTTTTTAGAAGCATCCACATGCGTGACGGTTGCGCCAGCGGAGGCCGCCGCCAGCGAAGCCAGTCCGGTGTAGCCAAATAGGTTGAGGATGTTTGGCTGGCGTTTGGCCTTTCGGACGGAATCCGCCATAAAGTCCCAGTGTGAGGCGACTTCGGGGAAGACTCCCAAATGCCGCCCGGGCGTGGTCATCGCCCAGAATTTTAAGTCGCCATATTCCATGGCCCATTTTTCTTCGATTCTTTTTTTGAAGTCCCAATGCCCGCCGCTTTCTTCGCCGGAAGGTTGGAACACGGCATGGGCATTTTGCCACGCGGACGCATTTAATGCGCGGCTCCACATGGCCTGGGATTCTGGGCGGGAGAAAATGTAGCGTCCAAAGCGCTCCAATTTTTGGCCGTCGCCCGAATCGAGCAGTTCGTAATCTTTCCAGTGAGCGTTTTCAAGCAGAGAGAAGGGGAATGTCGGCATAAATGACCAATCTGTAAGTTGCAAAAAGTGGACAATCTCCACTTCCCACCTTGATTTTTCGCTTTTTAGGCGTATAATGTGGGAAAAAGTGGTAGAAAGTGGTAAGTGAGCGCCGAGGCTTTCGGCGTTCGTTCGTTAAAAGGACAAATAGCACAAATGTTCTTAGGCAGTTTCCAACACAATCTCGATGATAAAGGGCGCTTGATGATTCCGGCGCGCTTTCGTGATTTGTTGGCAGGCGGCGCGTTCATTACGCAAGGGTTCGATCAATGTCTCATGGTGATGACCGAAGCCTATTTTACGCAGGTTTATGAACGTATCGAAGCCATGAACCTGGCCGACCCGACTGCCCGCTTACTACGCCGCTTGATTTTATCCAACGCTTATCCGGTTGAAGCGGATAAGGTGGGGCGCATCCTGGTTCCGCAAAACTTACGCGCTTTTCTGGGAGTGGAAAGCGGCGAACTGACTGTGGCGGGGCAGGGCGAATACTTTGAAGTGTGGACTCCCGCGCTGTGGAGCAAGCAAATGGCCGAACTCCAAAACGCCGAAGCCAACAACGCGCGCTTCTCCACGTTGGACTTGTCGAAGAAGCCGGTTAACTAGCCAACTAGAAAACTAGCCCACCACCATGCACAAACCTGTACTTTACCAAGAAATTATACACGCTCTGCAACCTCGAAACGGCGGCCGCTATGTGGATGGCACACTCGGCGCGGGCGGGCACGCTCGCGGAATTTTAGAGGCTTGCGCGCCAGATGGGCATTTGCTCGGACTCGATGTGGATGCAAAGGCCTTGGCGATTGCTCGTGAGACCTTGGCTCCTTACGAAGGTCGCATTCATCTCGCGCAAGCTTCGCACGTCACCTTGAGCCAGCAATTGCAAAAAGTGAATTGGGACTCGATTGACGGAATCGTTTTGGATTTGGGCGCCTCATCCATGCAGTTTGACAACCCCGAACGCGGTTTTTCCTTCATGCAAGATGGCCCGCTGGATATGCGATTCGGAATCAACGCCAAGCTGACGGCTGAAGAAGTCGTCAACAGGTATGACGAAAAAGAATTGGCTGAGATTATTTTCAAATATGGCGAAGACCGCGACTCAAGGAAGATTGCCAAAGCGATTGTGCAGAATCGGCCGCTGAGTACGACCCGGGAACTGGCGGCTGTCATTGAGAAGGCCTCGCCTCGCAGAGGCGACCGGCTGAACCCCGCCACGCAGACGTTTCAGGCTTTGCGTATCTTCGTCAACGACGAATTGGCCGCAGTGGAGCAAACGCTTCCGCAAGCGGTGGCCAGCCTAAAGCCGGGTGGGCGGTGCGCGGTGATCTCGTTTCATTCGCTGGAAGATCGCATCGTCAAAGAGTATTTTCGAGAGCAGAGCAAGGATTTGGTCAACCCGCCGTATGAAAAGATTTATGCGCAGGAACGTCCGGCGGTTGTGAAATTGATCAATAAAAAACCGATTACGCCGACCGATGAAGAAAATCAGGAAAACCCGCGCGCGCGTAGCGCCAAGTTGAGAATAGTAGAGAAACTATGAATGTACCGAACGTAACCCATTATATCCACGCTTACAAAGTAGCCCCCTGGCGGATTCAGATCCGTTGGGCGGGTTCTGTTTCGTTGGCGGTGCTGGCGGCGACGATGGTGGCTTCGCTGTTTCTGTACGTCTCTTCGCGCACGGCGGTGGCCGGACGCGAAATTCAAAACCTGAATGCGGCGATGGTTTCCAGTCAGCAGGTGAATACCGACTTGCAAATGCAGGCGGCTACTTTAACTTCCGCCAGCGCCATGTCTGAACGGGCTGTGGCGTTGGGTTTTGAGCCGGCGCTCGCGCAAGACGTGGAATACCTGGTGGTGCCCGGGTATGCGCGCCGCGCGCCGGCCATTTTAGCCTCTGCGGAATTGCCGCAAATGAGCGCGCCGACTGTGCCGCACGAATATAACGAATCTCTGCTGGAATGGCTGGACCAGAAAATCACCATGCCGGCGCGAGGGCTTCGGTAATGAGACAGCAGTACGCGCGTCGCGCACGGGTGCTGATTGTCGCGATGGGGGTGGCCGCGCTGGCGATTGTGGTGCAGATTGTGCGAATTCAAAATAGCCCGGAAGCGGCTATTTTTCGTCAAAACGCCTCCAACTATGCGTATGAATTGAAGACCTTTTATCCCGACCGCGGCGAAATTTATGATCGCAACGGGCATTTGCTGGCGGGCAATACCATCGTTTATGAAATTGGCGTGGACTTGGGCGCAGTCAGAGACGTGCATGCGATTGCCACGGCCGTGAGCAGTCGCGAGCGACTCGGCTTGAGTTACGACTCGATTGTGGATGCAATTCAGAATCCGGGCGAGGGCATTTCATACGTGGTCCTGGCGGATTATGTGGCGGTGGAGGATGCCAATTATCTGCGCAACCTCAAGTTGGGGTTAAACAATCTGGCCGGGGATGCAGGCGTGGGCGGGTTGGTGGGTCTGGAGTTTAAGCCGCACCCGTATCGGAGCTATCCGGAGAAGTCGCTGGCTTCCAACCTCCTCGGGTTTGTCAACCGCGAAGGGCGCGGCTATTACGGCGTGGAAGAGAATTATGACGCTGTGCTGGCGGGCGCTCCGGTGCAGGCTTTGGTGCCAACCGACCCAAACAAGGCGTTTGAAATTCCACGCGTGCCCAACGGCACGACGCTGGTCTTGACCATCCACCGCGATTTGCAGGCCGCGACTGAGAAAATCCTCGATCAGGCGCTGATTGATTATGGCGCGCCGAGCGGCTCGATTGTGGTGATGGACCCGCGCAATGGCGAAATTTTTGCAATGGCCACCTCCACGCGCATGGATTTGAATCAGTTCTGGAATTATGGCTCCATTTACAACACAGCCAGCGATTTCAATCCGCCGATCTCCACACCCTACGAACCCGGCTCGGTGATCAAAATTTTGACAATGGCGGCCGCGCTGGATAGCGGCGCGGCTGTGCCCGGCACCACCTATTTGGATACCGGCTCCATTTTGGTGGGCGGAGCGACGATTCAAAACTGGGATCAAAACCCCTGGGGCCTGCAGGACATGACCGGCTGTTTGCAACACTCGCTAAACGTGTGTATGGCCATGCTCTCCACCACGATGGGGCCGACCAACTTTTATAGCTACATGGATAAATTTGGGCTGGGCCATCTCACCAACATAGATTTGGCCGGGGAAGCGGCTGGCCGGCTCAAGTTCCCGGGCGATGCGGATTGGTATCCTGTGGATTTAGCTACGAACGCTTTCGGTCAGGGCGTCACCGCCACGCCGATTCAAATTATGGCGGCGGCTTCTTCCATCGCCAATCATGGCAAAATGGTCTTGCCGCACGTTCTGAACGCCATGGTGCGCGACGGCCGCCAATATAGCGTCCCCGCCCAATTTGCCGGAACGCCCATTTCCGAAGCCACCGCCGTCACGCTCTCCAACATGCTGGCGGTTTCGCTGGAAAGCGAAGGCTCGCTGGCTTTGGTTCCCGGATACCGCATTGCCGGAAAAACCGGCACGGCCCAAATTCCGGTCAATGGATTTTACGATGCCACCCACACCAACGCTTCCTTCATCGGTTGGGGGCCGGTGGATCAGCCGCAGTTTATGATTTACGTCTGGCTCGAACGCCCCAGCGCCTCCATTTGGGGCTCTGAAACTGCCGCGCCCGTCTTTGCCGAAGTGGCCCAAAAGACCATCCTCCTGTTGGATATTCCTCCCGACGCAGTGCGTCAGCGATTGGCCAATCAATAAAATGTTAACCATAGCGGATGTCCTCGAAGCGCTCACTGGGTATCGCCCTCCGAACGCGTCAGCGATTATTACGGAAGGCGTCATCGACTCGCGTCAGACGATTCCGGCTTCGCTTTTTATCGCCATCCCCGGCGAGAAAGTGGACGGGCACGACTTCATCGCCGAAGCCTTTAAGCGGGGAGCTTCTTTTGCTTTAATCCAACGCGAGGTGGACGCTTCGCTCCGTACCCTCGACCTGCGCGCCGGTCTATCGGCAGAGTCGCCGCTGGAACTTTCTTCTCCGCTCTGTTTGCGCGTGGAGAACACCGTCTCCGCCTTGCAACAAATTGCCCGCTTTTGGCGCCGCAAACTGGATTTGACGGTGGTGGGCATTACCGGAAGCGTCGGCAAATCCACCACCAAGGAAGCGGTCGCCGATCTGCTCGGCGTGAAATATCACACCTTGCGAAGCCCGGGAAATTTGAACAACGAAATTGGGCTTCCGCTCACCCTGCTGAAATTAGGCCCCGGCTATGAGCGCGCCGTGCTGGAGATGGGCTTCTACGTCCCCGGCGAAATTCAATTCCTGTGCGAAATTGCCCAGCCAAAAATTGGCGTGGTCAGCAACGTCGGCACCGTTCATGCGGAACGGGCTGGCTCGCAAGAGGCGATTGCCCGTGGAAAAAGCGAGTTGGTTCAGGCCCTGCCCGCCGACGGCGTTGCCATCCTGAACTTTGACGACCCCTGGGTTCGCAAGATGGAAGAAAAATCCAAAGCCCGCGTGTTCTTTTATGGGCTGTCTCCCGAAGCCGATTTATGGGCCGACCAAATTGAAGGGCTGGGGCTGGACGGCGTGCGCTTTCAACTGCATCACAAACGCGAGTCGATTCATGTCCATGTGCCGATGATTGGCCGCCACTCCGTGCATACCGCTTTACGCGCCGCTTCGGTTGGCTTAAATGACGGACTGGATTGGGAACAAATTGTGGATGGCCTCTCACAAGGGACTTCGCAATTACGGCTGGTGGTGGTGCGAAGCAAAACCGGCGCATTGATTTTGGACGATACTTACAACGCCTCGCCGGAATCCATGCTGGCCGCTTTGAATTTACTGGATGAACTGGACGGTCGTAAGATCGCCGTACTGGGCGACATGCTGGAACTCGGCCCGTATGAAAGACAAGGGCACGAAATGGTGGGTATGCGCGCTTCGCAGGTGAGCAAACTTTTGCTCACGTATGGAACCCGCGCCCACATCATCGCCGAATCCGCCAGGCGCGTGGGTATGAAATCTTCCGCCGTTTTGGAGTTTGAAGAACTACAGCCCGTGATTGAATGGCTTGACCACAACCTCGTCGCGAACGATTCCGTTTTAATCAAAGGTTCGCATGGCTTGCACATGGAGCGCATCACCGCCGCTTTGGAGGTTCGCTCGTGAGACAGATCGCCCTTTCCCTCAGCCTGGCCGGGCTGGCTTTTGTGATGACCGCCATTTGGGGCGGCCCGTTATTACGGATTTTACGCCATTACAAAATTGGCAAAATCATCCGCGTGGAAGAGCCAGGCCATCACAGCGTTAAGATGGGCACGCCCACCATGGGCGGCGTGCTGTTTATTTTGCCGGTGCTGTTGTTCAATGGCGTGTTAAACGCCGTGGCCCTGATCGGCGTGGATAGCGGCACGGGCAGTTCGGTGCTCCTGCCGATGCTCGTGATGATTGCCTATGCCATCCTCGGCGCAGTGGATGATTGGGAAGGCATTCATGGAAAGCGTAAAGGCGACGGGATGCGCGCCCGCACGAAATTCATGGCGCAGGTGGTCCTGGCTTTAGGCACGGCGTACGTTTTGAAATATATGATGAACGTGCCGGATTTATACGTCCCCGGCCTGTATTTTGAAATTGAATTGGGCGCGTGGTACGTGCCGATTGCCGCCTTCATCATCGTCGCCGAATCCAACGCGATTAATTTTACGGACGGACTCGACGGGCTGGCGGGTTTAATCGCCGCCACAGCCATTGCCGCGTTTGGCGGCATCGCGCTCATGCAGGAACAAATTTTCCTGGCGCGCTTCTGCTTCATTTTGGTTGGCGCGTTGTTTGGCTTCCTGTGGTTCAACGTCCACCCTGCTGAATTGTTCATGGGCGATACCGGCTCGCTCCCTTTGGGCGCGGTCTTGGCCGTCGTCGCGCTGATGACTGGCCAATGGCCCATGTTGTTAATCATTGGCATTATTCCGCTGGCGGAAATGGTCAGCGACGTGATTCAAATCCTCTACTTCAAATGGACGAAAGGCAAGCGCTTTTTCAAAATGGCGCCGATTCATTTACATTTTGAATTAATCGGCTGGAGCGAAATGCAAGTGGTGCAACGCTTTTGGTTAATTGGCCTCATGGCCGCCTTAATCGGCATTGGATTGTCGCAGGTCTAAGATGACTGAGTGGAGCGGAAAACGAGTCCTCATCCTGGGAGCCGCGCGGCAGGGCTTGGCCCTGGCGCGCTGGCTGGCACGTCGCGCCGCGCGCGTGACGTTGAGCGATTCGCGCCCACTGGAAGCGTTAGCCTCCGCCCGGGCCGCCCTTGCAGAGGTTAACGTCCAATGGGCGGTGGGCGGCCATCCGCTGGAGTTATTGAACGCCACCGACCTGCTTTGCATTTCCGGCGGCGTGCCGCTAACTTTGCCCATCGTGCAGGAAGCCTTGAAGCGCGGAATTCCGCTTTCAAACGATTCGCAAATTTTTATGGAAGCCGTTCCCTGCAAAACGATTGGCATTACCGGCTCGGCCGGGAAGACCACCACCACCACGCTGGTGGGCGAGATGGCCAAACGCGCCATGCCAAAGACAGCTTCCGTTTTTGTGGGCGGCAACATTGGCGACCCGTTGATTAAGTACGTAGATGAGATGCAAAAAGAGGATTTGGCCATCCTTGAATTGTCCTCTTTTCAACTGGAACAAATGACCATTGCGCCAAATGTGGCCGCGGTGTTAAATATTACGCCAAACCATTTGGATCGGCATGGCACGATGGAAGCGTACACGCAGGCCAAAGCGCGCATTCTTGAGTTTCAACATCCAAGCGATGTGGCCATCTTAAGTCGTGACGACGCTGGCGCCTGGAATTTACGCGATCAGGTTAAAGGTCAATTGCTGGCGTTTAGCTTGCAGGAATTGGACGAGCATTTGAATGGCGCGTATATCCAAAATGGCTGGTTGAATGTACGCGCTGGAGCGCATTCGCAACGAGTCCTTCCGCGCGAAAAGATTCAATTGCGCGGCGCGCATAATGTCAGTAATGTCTTGGCCGCGTTGCTGATTGGCCATGCGGCGGGCTTCAACGTTGAAGCCATGTGCGCGGCGGTGGAGAATTTTCGCGGCGTGCCGCACCGTTTGGAATTCATCCGCGAATGGCAGGGCGTGCAGTGGTACAACGATTCAATCGCCACCGCGCCAGAGAGAAGCATGGCCGCGATCCTGGCCTTTGACGAACCGATTGTGCTTTTGCTGGGCGGGCGCGATAAAAACCTGCCCTGGGATGAGATCGCCAAGTTGATTCATCGGCGCGTCTCGCGTGTGGTGGTCTTTGGCGAGGCGGGGGAGATGATTCAGAAAGCCGTGGCAGGCTTGGGCGGGGCCAGCCGCGTGGAAGTACATCGTGTGGAGAACGTGCAGGCGGCCGTGCATCAAGCCGCGAAGGTGGCCCGTGCAGGCGATGTCGTTTTGTTTTCGCCGGGCGGCACAAGTTTTGACGAGTTTATTGATTTTGCAGAGAGAGGAGCGGCGTTTCAAAAATGGGTACAGGAACTTTCGTGAAAAATAAAACCTTTAACCTGCCTGCGTTTTTGCGCGGGTTCGACGTGCCGTTGGCCGTGGTGGTCTTTGCGTTGATTTCGTTTGGCTTGTTGATGTTGTATTCTTCCTCTTGGGATTTTTCCTTCAGCGCCTATGACGATGAAATGTACATGTTCCGCAATCAGTTGAAATGGCTGGGGCTGGGGCTCACGGCGGCGCTGATTTTGGCGTTTATGGATTATCACATCTGGCGCAAGTATGTGGTGGCGGCCATGGCCGTTGCGATTGCGTTGTTGATTGCCGTGCTGGTTTTGAGTCAGGTGCGCTTCAACGCCATACGCACTTTGTTTGGCGGTTCAGTGCAACCTTCCGAGTTGGCCAAACTGGTTTCGATTATGTATTTGAGCGTGTGGTTATATGCCAAGCGCCAGCAGTTGCATGATATTTCGCTGGGCTTGATCCCCCTCGGCGTGATTTTGGGAATCGTCGGCGGCTTGATCTATCAACAGCCGGATTTAAGCGCCGCGGCCACCGTGCTGATGTTGGGCGGCCTACTCTTCTTTTTGGCGGGCGGCGACTTGAAGCAAATTGGCGCGCTCTTGCTGATCGCCACGGCGGCGGCGTGGGTGGTGGCTTCCATTAGCGCCACCGGCCAACAGCGCGTCGGCGATTTTATCGCCGGAATCAAAGACCCACTTCAGGCTTCGTATCATGTGCGCCGTTCGTTTGAAGCGATTGTCAACGGCGGCTGGTTTGGCGTGGGCATTGGCAATTCGCAAGCCAAACTCACCGGCTTGCCCGTGCCGCCCACGGATAGCGTTTTTGCAGTGGTGGCAGAAGAACTTGGACTGGTTGGCTCGGTGGCCTTGCTTGGCTTGTATAGCGCGCTGGTTTGGCGCGGCATGGTCATTGCGCGCCGTGCGCCAGATATGCTCGGCACAATTTTAGCGTCCGGACTGGTGTTATGGATCGGCATGGAAGCGCTCATTAATATCGCCGTGATGGTGGGCTTATTGCCTTTCGCCGGAAACGCCTTGCCGTTCATCAGCGCGGGCGGCTCCAACCTGGTGACCACGTTGGCCGCGCTGGGCATTGTCTTCAATATTTCCAGACAAACCGGCGAAGGCACAATTTCAGATGAAGAATGGAGGTCGTACAGTGCGATTGTTGATTTGCGCGGGTGGAACCGGCGGCGGAGTGTATCCGGCGCTCGCCGTTCACGAAGCGCTAAAGTTGAAAGTTGAAAAGTTGCATGACGCAGGTTCAAACCTTCCTCCTTCAACCTTCAAACCTTTTAACCTGGAAACCCTTTGGGTGGGCGGCGCAGGCGGTATGGAAGAGGAACTCGTGAAGCGCGCGGGCATTCCTTTTCAAGCCATTCCCGCCGCGGGCGTGCATGGCGTGGGCCTGCGCGCCTTGCCCGGCAACCTCGCCAAACTGGCCAAAGGCGTTTCGGCTTCGCGCCGCATTTTGGCCGAGTTCAAGCCGGACGTTCTATTCTTCACCGGCGGGTATGTGGCCGCGCCCATGGCCCTGGCTGGCAGAAAGACTCCAATCGTCTTGTACGTGCCCGATATTGAACCCGGGCTGGCCTTAAAATTTCTGGCTCATTTTGCAGATGTCAGCGCTGTGACGGCCGACGACTCGCGGAGCTATTTTTCACGCTCAAACAGAATCGTCGTCACCGGCTATCCGCTTCGCGCGGACCTCGCGGCCTGGTCCCGCGAAAAAGCATTCGCTCACTTTGGGCTTTCTGCGGATAAACCCGTATTGCTGATCACCGGCGGAAGCAAAGGCGCGCGCTCCATTAATCAGGCCGTGTTGAAACATCTAAACGAACTGCTTGAAAGCGCGCAAGTGATTCACGTCGCCGGAAATTTGGATTGGCCAACCGTGCAACAGAAGGCCGATTCATTGCCCGCCGAGTTAAAAAAGGATTATCACGCCCTGCCCTATTTACACGAAATGGGCGCGGCCCTGGCCGCCGCGAATCTGGTTTTATCCAGAGCGGGCGCTTCGGCCTTGGGCGAATATCCGCGCTTTGGTTTGCCCGCTGTGTTGGTTCCATACCCGTACGCCTGGCGCTATCAAAAGGTCAATGCTGACTATCTTGTAAGGCGGAACGCGGCAGTCCTATTGCCAGATGAACTTTTGGAAGATAAACTTTTAGCCGTGTTGAAAGAACTGCTTGCCAACGCCGACAAGCTAAACACGATGAGCGCGGCCATGCAATCCTTATCCCAGCCCTCTGCGGCTGAACAAATTGCCGGTCAACTTTGGCAGGCGGCAGGAGAACATTCCCTATGATGAGTCTGCTTTATCTCTTTTGGATGTACGTGCTTCTTTTTGCCGTGATCGGCGCCATGCGCGGTTGGGCGAAAGAGTTATTGGTCATCTTCAGTTCCATCACCGCGCTGGCGGTTAACCTGTTGATGGATAAATACATTCCGCTGGTGCGCGACCTGCCCGATAACAGCAGTTCCGTCTTTTGGACGCGCACGCTGATTTTGCTGGCCCTGGTTTATTTTGGATATCAAACCATCAACCTCGCGCCGCGGCTGGCTTCCAAAGCGGCGCGCGAGCGCCTGCAAGACGCCTTGTTTGGGGCGGTGGTGGGCGGACTCAACGGTTACTTTATCGCCGGTTCAATTTTGTTCTACAACCACGTGGCCGAATATCCCTATCGCAATGTGATTACCCCGGCCACCGACCCAACCATGATCGCCACGATTGACCGGATGATGCAGTATATGCCGCCGCGTCTGCTTGGCGAACCGGGCATTTACTTTGCGGTCATCATCATTTTGATTTTTATCATTGTGGTTTATATCTAAACGGAAAGCTTATTCGGCATGACGACACACGTTCACTTCATTGGCATTGGCGGCACGGGGCTGTCTGCCATTGCGCGCCTGCTTAAAGAAAGCGGCTACGAAGTGAGCGGCTCCGATCAAACGCTTTCGCCTTATGCGGAAAACCTGCAAAGTTTGGGCATTCCGGTCTGTGTGGGGCATCATCCGCGCAACCTGACCGGCGCCGATTGGGTGGTGCGCTCTTCCGCCATTGCGGATGACAATGTGGAAGTTCAGGCCGCCTTGCAGGCCAAATTGCCGGTTTACAAACGCGCGGATTTTCTGGGGCGGCTGATGGAATCAAAAATCGGCATTGCGATTGCCGGAACGCACGGCAAAACCACCACCACCGCCATGATCGCCTGGATGTTATCCGCGCTGAAACGCGACCCTTCGTTCATTGTGGGGAGCGCGTTGAACAATCTCAAAGTCAACGCCCATGCCGGGCAGGGGAGCGCCTTTGTAATTGAAGCGGATGAATACGATCGCATGTTCCTCGGCTTGAAGCCGCAAATTGAAATTATCACCAACCTCGAACACGACCACCCCGATTGTTATCCCACGTTTGACGATTTGTACGCCGCCTTTGAAGCGTTTGTGAACCTGCTCCCGGCCGATGGCGTTTTAATCGCCTGCGCCGACGATGCAAATGCCGTGACGTTGTTGACCCATGCGCGTAAAAAAGGCTTAAGCGTCATTTCCTACAGCCTGCTGTCAGATTTGACGATTAATAGCCCGCAATGGATGCAAGCCCGTGCTTCCAAAGTGAACGCGCGCGGCGGCTATGATTTTTCGGCGGCGACGAACGTGGGGACGGAATCCGCAACGTTGGCGGAAGTCTCTTTACAAGTCCCCGGCGAGCATAATGTGCGGAATGCCTTGGCTACCTTGTCCGTTGCGGCCAGTTTGGGCATTCCCTTGCAGGCCGCGGCCGACGCGCTTGGCGAATTCACCGGAACGGGCCGCCGCTTTGAAATTCGCGGCGAAGCGCGCGGCGTCTTGGTCATTGACGATTACGCCCATCATCCGACAGAAATCAAGGCCACTTTGGCCGCGGCCCGCGCGCGTTATCCGCAGAAAAAAATTTGGGCCGTCTGGCAACCGCACACCTATTCCCGCACGCAAATGCTGGCGTTGGAATTTTCGCGCGCCTTTGCAGACGCGGACGAAGTCCTGGTGACTGAAATTTACGCTTCGCGCGAATCGAAGCAGGCGTATTCATCTGCGGAAGTGGTCAGTTCCATGCCGCACTCGGCCGCGCGTTTTACCGGCTCGCTGGAAGCGACGACCGAAGATCTGTTGAAGAACCTCGGAAAAAACGACGCGCTGATCGTCCTTTCTGCGGGCGATGCCGAGCAGATTAGCGCGAACGTTTTGAAAGGCTTGAACGCGTAAATGATTGCGAAAACCGCGCCGTTGGATTTGATCCGCGCCGAGTTTGGCGCCGCCGCGCAGGAGCAGGTTACGCTTGCGCCGTACACGTCTGCGCGCATTGGCGGCCCGGCGGACGTTTTGGTCACGGTCAAATCAGCGGACGAGTTGGCCAAAGCGGTTCAATTCGTTTGGGAGCATGACCTGCCCTATTATGTCTTGGGCGGCGGCTCCAATGTTTTGGTGAGCGACGCGGGCTTTCGCGGCGTGGTGATTTTGAATAAGGCGAAGGCAACGCGCTTCGTAAGCGGCGACCAGCCTTCGGTCTGGTGTGAAGCGGGCGTGATCTTTAGCAACCTCGCCAATCGGTGCGCCTCGAAAGGTTTGGGCGGTTTGGAATGGGGCGCGGCCGTCCCCGGCACGCTTGGCGGCGCGGTCTTTGGCAATGCCGGAGCGTTTGGCGGCGAGACGTCCATGAACTTAATCTGGGCGGAATTGCTCACGGCGCACGGGCGCGAGAAATTTTCCGCCGCGCAAATGGGTTATGGCTATCGCACAAGCATTTTGAAACGCCATGAGTTGAAGGCGGTGGTCCTTGCGGCGGAGTTGTCGTTAAAGAATTCAACCAAAGCGGAAGCCTCTGCTAAAATGGATCAGTTTAGGACGTATCGAAAAAGTACGCAACCGCCCGGCGCGAGCATGGGTTCGATGTTTAAAAATCCAACCGGCGATTATGCCGGACGGTTGATTGAAGCGGCGGGTTTGAAAGGCACGCGGATTGGCAACGCCGAAGTGAGCGCCGTGCATGGCAATTTTTTTATCAACCATGGCGAAACCAAAGCCAGCGACATTCTGGCGTTGATTCGTTTGACTCAGGAGACGGTCTTTGCAAAATTGGGCGTGCAATTGGAATTGGAAATTGAACTGATATGAAAAAACTTCGCGTGGCAGTTTTATTTGGCGGTCGTTCGGGCGAACATGACGTTTCGCTGATGTCTGCGCGCTCGGTTTTAAACGCATTAGACGCCGCCCGTTATGAAACCCTCCAAATTGGAATCACGTTGGACGGAGATTGGCTGACCGGTACCAATGTAATCGAAGCGTTTGAGAAGAAAGATTTCCAAAATTTGAAGCGCGTCATTCCTCCAACGCAACCATCCAGCCCCGCGCTTTACGAATTACGAAGTACGAATCACGCAGAGACTCTGCAGAGAATTGCTGAGGTGGATGTCTTCTTCCCCGTTTTGCACGGGCCCTTCGGCGAAGACGGCGCGATGCAAGGGCTGTTTGAATTGGCCAACGTCGCGTATGTCGGCGCGGGCGTGGCAGGCTCGGCGGTGGGTATGGATAAGGGCGTCTTCAAAGACGTGATGCGCGCCCATCAAATTCCAATCGTCGCCTCGGCGTTGATCTTGCGAACGGAAATTGAAAGAGACCTGGCGGCGGTGATTATAAAGATTGAAAATGAAATCGGCGGGTATCCGCTCTTTACCAAACCGGCCAACCTCGGCTCGTCGGTCGGAATCAGCAAATGCAATTCCCGCGCCGACTTAAGCGAAGGCCTGTTGGAAGCCGCGCGCTATGATCGCCGCGTGATCGTGGAAAAAGGCGCAGGCAATGTACGCGAAATTGAAGTCAGCGTGTTGGGCAATGAAGACCCGCAAACTTCGGTCTGCGGCGAAGTGCTTCCCAGCCGCGAGTTTTATTCCTACGAAGCCAAATACGTAGATGGCGCTTCGGGGTTAATCATCCCTGCGCAATTGCCTGAAGATGTGGCGAACCAAATTCGAGCGTACGCCCTGCGCGCATATCAAGCCATAGATTGCGCTGGGATGGCCCGCGCGGATTTCTTTGTGGAGAAAGAGACCCACAAAATTTATTTGAACGAACTCAACACCCTGCCCGGTTTTACTTCGATTAGCATGTACCCCAAATTATGGCAAGCTAGCGGCTTGACCTACCCCCAACTCGTGGATCGCCTGATTGAACTGGCTCTCGAAAGAAAAAACCAACGCGACCACACGGAATATCGGAGAACTGTATGAGCAAACGCGAAACCACCCGCGCAGAACAAGTTCGCGCCCGCCGCGCGCTTCGTTCCGCCAAGGAAATGCAACAAGCCGCGCAACGCGCCGTTAAACCGCAGACCCGGCCGGTGGTTGCGCGAAACAGCCCGCCGGTGGCTTCCGCTCCGCTCAAAGCCGTCAACCTGAAAAAGATGCGCCGCTTCAATACTTCGTTGGCCGACCTGCCCAGCATTACCCTGCACAAACCCAAATTACGTTTGCCGCAATTTACCAAACCCAAACTAAGCTGGCGCACGACGTCCACGTTTTTGGCGCTCGTGTTCGGCGTTTTGCTTTACCTCGCGTGGACGCTTCCTTACTTCCATATTCCACAGGCCACGGTCTTGGGCAACAATCGGCTTACCCGCGACGAAATCAACGCCGCTTTAGGCGTGCAAGGCCAATCCATTTTTCTAGTTCAGCCCGCAGAGCTTGAAATGCGGTTAAGATTGAACTACCCGGAATTATCCTCCGCCAAAGTGGAAGTGTATCTGCCGAACTATGTGTATGTTACAGTTACCGAAAGACAGCCCGTGATTCTCTTGCAACAAGGCGAAGGCTTCACCTGGGTGGATGCGTCTGGCGTGGCGTTTCGTCCGCGTGGCGCGGCCGACGCGTTAGTTCCAGTTTTGATTTTGTCCACGCCCCCGGCTGGAATTGCCGACCTCAGCAACCCGTTGAGTCCGCCGCCTTACATGCAAAAAGAATTGGTGGACGCGATTCTCGCGCTGGCCCCGTCCGTACCGGCTGGCGCTACCCTAACCTATGACGCCGCTGACGGTTTGGGCTGGACCGACCCACGCGGTTGGAAGGCGGCCTTTGGTAGCGGCGCCCTGGAAATGCCGCTCAAAGCCCGCATCTATCAAGCTCTTGTGGATTCCTTGCTGAGTCGCAATAAGATTCCAGAATATATTAACGTGGCCTTTCCAGACGCGCCCTATTATCGGATGATTCAAACTGCGAGTCCGGAGACCGCCACCTCAGAAACAACTGACGAAAGCGAACAATAAGATTATGGAAGAGATCGTAGTTGGCATTGACGTAGGCACGACAAAAATCTGCACCCTCGTTGGGCGCGTGGAAGACGCGCAGACGGTGCGGATTCTGGGCGTGGGCCTTGAGCCTTCGGACGGGATTCGCAAAGGGATGATCGTAGATTTGGCCGCCGCCTCGCAAGCCATTAAACGATCTGTGGAAAAAGCGGAGCGCACCTCTGGGCTGGAAATTACCACCGCGTTGGTGAGTTTGGCGGGCGCGCACGTCTCCTCGGTTAACAGTCGCGGCGCCGCGGGCGTCCCCGGCGGAATTGTGGACGCCTTCGACCTGGCCCGCGCTTTAGAGCAGGCTCAGGCCGTGGCCATCCCACACGACCGCGAAATCATTCACGTCATTCAACGCGGCATTTCTGTGGACGGGCAGGAAGGCATCAAAACGCCGATTGGTATGCACGGCTTCAAACTGGAAGTCGAGACGCACATCATCACCGCCGCCACGGCCACCATTGATAACCTGCGCCAGTGCGTCAGTTCCGCTGGCGTTAATGTGCAACAATTTGTTTTGAATCCGCTGGCTTCGGCAGAAGTCGTCTTAACTGAAGAGGAACGTCAGATGGGCGTGGCTGTTTGCGATATTGGCGGCGGCACAACTGATTTGGCGATTTATGTGGATGGCAACGTCTGGCATACGATGGTGCTGGCGGTGGGCGGCAATCACATCACGCAGGACGTGGCGCATGGTTTGCGTTTGCCGTTGGCGCAAGCCGAAGAAGTGAAAAAGCAACAAGGCTATGCCATTCGCTCTGAAATTGGCGCGGAAGAATACTTCACCATTCGGCCGTTTGGCGAAGACCGCGACACGCGCATCAACCGCCAGGATTTGGCGCACATCATTGAAGCCCGCGTGGATGAAACCTTCCGTTTGATTTATCAGGAGATTAAACGCTCCGGCTATGATGGTTTGCTCCCGGCCGGGGTGGTGTTAACCGGCGGCACCGCCGCTTTGCCCGGCATCAAAACCGTGGCCAGCGAAATTTTGGGAATGCCCGTTCGCACCGCGCAACCGGAAAATTTAACCGGCCTGATAGACAAGTTAAATTCGCCTTCGTATTCAACCAGCGTAGGGTTGTTGCGTTGGGCGTTGACCATGCACGAGCATGAAGCGCCAATCATCGGCGGAAAGAAGCGTCGTAAATCGAAAGGAGACGGCAATCTAAATATGGATACTCTTAAAAATTTATTCAGGCGCATCCTTCCATAGTCGCATAGGGCGTATTTATACGTAGTAATGATATGAAATTGCCCTATTATTTACCCTTTAAAAAAAAGACATTTTCGTTTAAGATTGGCAAATATTCCTTGCCAGGAGGAACCAATGGATCAAATTAGAAAACCTCAAACATCCGAAGCCTTTGCCCGCATTAAAGTAATTGGCGTGGGCGGAGCGGGTCAAAATGCCGTCAACCGCATGATGGAAGAAGGCATTCAAGGCGTGGAATTTATTTCCGCAAATACCGACGCGCAAGCGCTGACGCTTTCGCGCGCGCCCGTGCGCGTGCGCCTCGGCGATAAACTCACGCGCGGCTTGGGCGCGGGCGGCGACCCTGAAATTGGGCGCAAAGCCGCCGAAGAATCCGCCGACGAACTGTACAACGTGCTCAAAGGCGCGGATATGGTTTTCGTCACTGCGGGCATGGGCGGCGGCACTGGCACGGGCGCGGCTCCAGTCATTTCGCAAGTCGCCAAAGAATGCGGCGCGTTGACGATTGGCGTGGTCACTCGTCCGTTTACTTTTGAAGGCGGCAAGCGTTCGCAATCCGCCGAGGCGGGCGTGGCCAAAATGAAAGAACACGCGCACACGTTAATTTCCATTCCCAACGACCGCCTGCTTCAACTGGCGGATAAAAAATCGTCCCTGCAAGACGCCTTCCGCATGGCAGACGAAGTTTTGCATCAAGGCATTCAAGGCATCTCCGAGTTAATCACCATCCCCGGTTTAATCAACCTGGATTTTGCCGACGTAAAAACCATCATGTCTGAAGGCGGCGCGGCCTTGATGGCCGTAGGACGCGGCTCGGGCGACGACCGCGCCAAAACTGCGGCCGAGCAAGCCATCTCCAGCCAACTGCTCGACATCACAATTGACGGCGCGCGCGGCGTGCTCTTTAACGTCACGGGCGGCTCCAACATGACCCTCTTTGAAGTCAATCAGGCCGCCGCGATCATCCGCGAAACGGCCCACCCGGATGTGAACATGATCTTCGGCGCGGTGGTGGATCCTGAAATGGGCGACGAGATTCGCGTCACCGTGATCGCCACCGGCTTTGAGCGGAGCGGCATTCCGCGCCGCGCGTTGGAACGCCTCCCGCGCACCAACGAGAAGCCTGCTTCAATTCCAGTGACCTTTCCCCGCGCGACCGAATCGGTCAACGTGACGGCTGAATTCAAACCCTCCGCTGGCGAGCAAAAATCTGCTCCGCCTCCCAGCATTCACAGCGACGACCTGGACGTCCCGACGTTTTTGAGAAATCGAAGATAACTGGAATAACTAAAAAGAGACAGGCGCTTCCAAAGCGCCTGTCTCTTTTTTATTTCATGCTAAAATACTTCCCATGAAGGCCCAAATTCCGCAAGTTGAACGTTATTCCTATACCCAACATCGTAAACAGGTGATGCGGAAAATCATCCTGCCGGTGGTTATTGCGACTTTATTGATAATCGGCTTGATTGTTTTGATTTGTCTTGCAACCTTCAACGCGGGCGGGGACGTGGGTCGTTGGGCGGCGATTTCCACGATGTGGATTTTAATCCCCGTGATGATTGCGGGCATCATTGCGCTGGCGCTTTTGATTGGCGTGATTTACCTGTTGGCGCTCGCGCTGGCCCGCCTGCCACACTATACCGGCCTCGCGCAGGATTACGTATACATCGCGCGCGGTTATATTGTGCGCGGGGCGGATGCGTTGGTGAAGCCGGTGATTGGGCTGAATGCCTGGCTTGAAAACCTCAAAGAATTTATCGGAAGGATGACTCCATGAACAAAAGCCGTATTATTTTAGGCGGCGCCCTGATTGGCGCAATTACCGGATTAATTGCCGCGCTGTTGATTTCGCGTCGCGCGGAACGCAACGAACGCGAAACGGCGATCACCGCTGGCGAAGGCATGAAGTTGGGCGTGCTGGTCTTTGGCTTGCTTCGCGCCATTGCCGCGCTGAATGACGATTAGATCGCAGACCATAGACGATGGACAATAGACCGAGACGATGCGTCTCGGTTTTATTTTAAGAATTTACAAACTAGAACAAATGAACTAGAATTGAAAGATGAAGCCAATTAATATTTCGCAACAAACCGCCAGGCGTTTTGTGCTTGGCAAGCAAGGGTTATGGCCCGGACGAAGATGGAAAGGCAAAGCGGGCGCGGCCGAGGCGATTCGCGCCTGTGAGGCCGTGCAACTGGACCCGTTGACCATGATTGCGCGCAGTCAGGACATTGTTTTGCACAGCCGCGTGATTAATTATCAGCCGCAGTATTTGTATCAGGCGGCGTATGCAGACCGCGAGTTTTTTGATTACGGCGGCTGGCTGGCCATGTATCCGATGGCGGATTTGCCGTATTGGCGTTTTCATCAGGAACGGCGTTTGCAAAATGAATATGTGAAATATTTTGTGCCGGAACATCAAAAAGTTTTGGAGCAGGTGCGGGCGGAGTTGAGAAAAAATGGTCCCATGGGCAACCGTGATTTTGACGGCCAGCGTCTCAAAACGCACAGCTATCGCGGACGGAAGGAAACTGCCGTGGCCCTGTTTGATATGTGGTTATGCGGCGAGTTGATGATTCATCACCGCGAAGGTTTTGAGCGCTTTTATGATTTTCGTGAAAAGATTGCGCCAAAAAAGTATGATTATGTGGCTACGGAAAAAGAAGCGATTGAATTTTTTGCGCGTAAAGCAGTTTCTTTTGTGGGCTTGAAGCGCGAGGGGAGTATGAAGGCTGAATGGCAATATTCCATTCAGCGGGATTTTTCCAAAGCGGAGGTTGAGAATCTGCTGGGGGCGTGGAAGGAGTCTGGGCGGTTTGCGCAGGTTCAGGTCGAGGGCGGACGCGATGTCTATCTTGTTTTGGCAGAAGACCTTTCGGCGTTGGAGTCGCTGGAAAAGGGTAGAGTCCCCAAAGGTTGGAATCCCAAAGAAACAAACACGTTGGAAGAAATGACCTTTCTTTCGCCGTTGGATATTGTCAGCGCGCGCGGGCGGGCAAAAAAATTGTTTGACTTTGAATATATTTGGGAAGTGTACACGCCTGCGCCCAAACGGCGTTGGGGATATTACGTCCTGCCGGTTTTGTATGGCGATGATTTGGTGGCGCGCTTTGACTCGAAGTTTGATCGCGCGACGCAGACGTTTCAGATTCTCGGTTTTTGGTTGGAGAAAGATACCACGCTGGATTCTGCTTTTGCAGAAGCGTTTGCAAACGGCTTGACTCGTTTTGCGAAGATGTTGAACGCGAAGAAGGTGGATGTGAGCGGCATTAAGCAGTCCAAGTTGAGAACGCATTTAAAACAAAAGCTGAAGGTTGCAAGTTGAAAATTTAAGGTTGAAAACCTGTAACCTTCAGCTTTGAACTCTCAACTCAAAATAATTCAATCTTCAAATCAATTACGTCGCCATCGCGCCAATTGCCCTCCACCCATTTGGCGATAGCTTGTAGTGATTGTTGAAGAATGACATTGTCTGAATTGACCATGGCGCAGACAATGAGGCTTTCTGCCCATTTGTCTTGCAAGCCCATTTCGGCGACGGAGACGTTGAACTCACGATGCAAGCGCGAGATTAGCGGTTTGATTTGTCCGCGTTTTTCTTTGAGAGAAGCGCAAGCCGGGAGGTGCAGGTGGATGGTGAGCGTGGCGAGCATGACAATTTACTTGTTTGGATTTACAATTTTCCCATGACGAATATCGAAACTCAATATAACCAAACTTTAGATTATCTTTATTCCTTTGTGGATTATAGCCTGAAACATTCCTCCGAACTGGCCAAGGCGGATTTTAATTTGGAGCGTATGTTGGCTTTGATGGAGGCGCTGGGCAACCCGCAAAATCAATATCCGATTATCCATGTGGCGGGCACGAAGGGCAAAGGTTCGGTTTCGGCGTTGTGCGCTTCGGCGTTAAAGGCGGCGGGATATAAAACCGGTTTATATACTTCGCCGCATTTGCTGGATTTTTGCGAGCGGATTCAAATTGATGGCGCGCCGATTTCACACGCGCAATTGAACGAGTTGGTTGAAGAAATTAAACCGCAGGTGGCCAAGGTTGCAAAACTCACCACTTTTGAAATTACGACCGCCTTGGCCTTTATGGCCTTTGCAAAATATGGAGCGACGGCCGCCGTGTTTGAGGTGGGGCTGGGCGGCAGGCTGGATGCGACCAATGTCTTGACTCCGAAAGTTTCGGTGATTACTTCGCTATCCTATGATCACACGGCCGTGCTGGGCAATACGCTCACGCTGATTGCGGGCGAGAAGGCGGGCATTATTAAGCAAAACGTTCCGGTGGTTTCTTCGCCGCAAAAGGCTGAAGCCTTGCAGGTTTTAGAACAAAGGGCAAAGGAAAAGAATTGTGATTTCACTTTGGTTGGCAGAGACATCAAAGCTGAATTTATTGAATCTTCTTTAGATGGACAAAAATTCAGCATTCAGCATTTAGCATTCAGCACTCCGCTACTTGGAAAGTATCAAATTGAGAACGCCGCGACGGCCTATGCCGCGCTCAAAAAAAGCGGACTTGAAATGACGGACGCGCAGATTCAAAAAGGATTTTCTGAAGTACAATGGCGCGCTCGGTTTGAAATTGCCCGTCTCGACCCGCCGCTGATATTTGATTCTGCTCACAATCAGGATTCTTTCGAAAGGCTGAGTTTGACTCTCGAAGAATATTTCCCAGATAAACAAGCGTATTTAATTTTCGGCGCATCGGAAGATAAAAACATCTTGAGTATGTTTGCGGCGCTGAAATCAAAGTTGAAGAAGGTGATAGCCACACGGGCGGATCATCCGCGGGCTTTGGAAGTGGAAAAAATTGTCAGGTTGGCCGAGCAGGCCGGGGCGGAGGCGGAGGCGGCAACTCCCGTTAAGTCTGCTTTGGCGCGGGCGCTGGAATTGTCCGCAAAAGATGGTAGCATTGTTTTATCCGCCGGTTCGATGTTTGTGACCGCGGAAGTGATGAAAGAATGGAAGTTTATCAATGAGTCAACCGTATTGGAATGAAGAAGAAGATAATTTTGACCAGACGCTTTCCCAGCGTACGGAAGAGTTGTACCGCGTGGCCAACCTGGAGCCGGATTCGTCCGGGCTGATTGAGGCGGCGGTTCTGCCCCTGCGCGACCTGGTGATTTTCCCGCGCATGGTTTCGCCCATTTTTGTGGGGCGTGAGGCCTCTCTGCTGGCGGTGCAGGAAGCGCAGAAAAAAGGACAGCCGGTGATTGGGCTGACGCAACGCGACCCGGACGTGGAAGAGCCGGGCGTGGAGGATTTTCTGCCGATTGGGGTGGAGATGGCGGTGGGGCGCTTGTTGAACACGCCAGACGGCTCGTATTCCGCTTTGGTGCAGGGGCGCAGACGCGTTGAGATTGTTGAGTTTGTGCATGTGAAGCCGTATTTGAAAGTGCGGGCGCGGGTGATTGTGGAGCCGCAACAGGCCGACCGCAGTTTGCAGGCGTTGATGCGCTCGGCGCTGGATTTGTTTGAGCGGTGCGTGCAATTGGATCGTTCGATCCCTGAGGAAGCGCATTTGTATGCGTTGAACATCGCCGAGCCGGGCTGGCTGGCGGATATGATCGCCACTTCGCTGTCTTTGAATTATGAGGCCAAGTTGCGTTTGCTTTTGATTTTGGACCCGAAAGCGCGGCTCGGTCAGTTGAACGCCCTGCTGGCGCAGGAAGTGGACGTGCTGGAATTGGAAGATGAAATTCACTCGCGCGTGCAAAATGAAGTGGATAAAACCCAACGTGAGTTTTATTTGCGCGAACAGATGAAGCAGATTCAAACCGAGTTGGGCGAAGGCGATATTTTTGCGCGCGATATGGGCGATGTAAAAAAACGGGTGGAAGCGGCCGACCTGCCGGAAGAGGCCCGGCGCGTGGCGCTCAAAGAAGTGGAGCGCTTGAATCAGATGCCGCCGATGGCGCCTGAAGTGGGCGTGATTCGCACGTATCTGGACTGGTTGGTGGACCTGCCGTGGAAGAACGTGACGCCCGATAATTTGGACGTGAAAAACGCCGCCAAGATTTTGGAGCGCGATCATTACGGCTTGCGGAAAGCCAAAGAAAGAATTTTGGAATATATTGCCGTGCGTTCGTTGAAACCCAAAAAAGAACGCCAGCCGATCCTGTGTTTTTACGGCCCGCCAGGCGTGGGCAAAACCTCGCTGGGACGTTCGATTGCAGATGCGCTGGGGCGCAAGTTTGTGCGCGTTTCGCTGGGCGGCGTGCGCGACGAAGCCGAGATTCGCGGCCATCGGCGCACGTACATTGGCGCCCTGCCCGGGCGAATTATTCAAACGATGAAGCGGGCTGGCACGGCCAATCCGCTCTTTATGTTGGATGAAATTGACAAGCTCTATTCCGACTTTCGCGGCGACCCCGCTTCGGCGATGTTGGAAGTCCTCGACCCGGAGCAGAACTCCAGCTTTAGCGATCATTATCTCGAACTGCCCTTCGATTTATCCAAGGTGATGTTTGTCACCACGGCCAATTCGCTTTCCACCATCCCATACCCGTTGTTGGATCGCATGGAAATTATTGAATTCTCCGGTTATCTGGAAGAAGAAAAAGTGGAGATTGCGAATCGCTATTTAATCCCGCGCCAGTTGGAGGAAAATGGCATTGAAACGTTGGGCGTCAAGTTTGAAGAAGATGCCGTGCGTAAAATTGTCCGCGAATACACGTACGAAGCCGGAGTGCGAAATTTGGAACGCGAAATTGGGCGGGCCAGTCGTAAGGTGGCGCGCATGAAAGCGGAAGGCAAGAAATATCCCACGGCGATTGTTGCCGACGGGCTGGAGAAATTGCTCGGCCCGCAACAGACCTTTCAACCGGAGGCGGAGCGTAACGACGAAGTGGGCGTAGCCACCGGCCTGGCCTGGACTGAAAACGGCGGCGAGATTATGGCCGTGGAAGTCGCCATCATTGAAGGCAAAGGCGGGATGCAGATGACCGGTCAAATGGGCGAGGTGATGCAAGAATCCGGTCAGGCCGCGCTGACGTATATCAAGTCTCGAGTGGCCGTGTTGAAAATTGACATGGACATCTTTGAGCGCTTCGACATTCACGTTCACATGCCTGAAGGCGGCATTCCCAAAGACGGCCCTTCCGCGGGGATTACGATGGCCACGGCCATCATTTCCGCATTGACCGGCCGCCCGGTTTTGAAACATGTCGGCATGACCGGTGAGATTACGTTACGCGGTCGCGTTTTGCCAATTGGCGGCGTGCGTGAGAAAGTCCTGGCCGCGCATCGCGCCGGACTGAAGACGGTCATCCTCCCCGAAAAAAATCTCAAAGATTTGGTGGACCTGCCCAAAAGCGCGAAATCTGAATTGAAGATCATCCCGGTCAAACACATGGACGACGTGTTAGAGATTGCTTTGTCCAAACAGGCGACGATTAAACCGCCCAAGCCGAAGAAAAGAAAAGAAGACGGGGCCGAAGATTGAAAATAAGAAATTCTCCAGTTCAAAAACCTGGAGAATTTTTTATTCATAGCGCCAGCGTCTTTTTTTATAAAAGGGCCGAGTCAATCGGGCAAAAGTAGGGCAATCGTTAATCAGGCGTAGGTTGAATCTAATTTTTATATTGTAAGATGTGGGCAAGGAGATTTTAAATGAAGATTGTTTCGCCCAAAAGGCTGTTCCTGATTTTAAGTCTGTTAATCATCGCCGCCGCTGTCGCTTGGGGCGCTTCGTATTATTTTCGCTCTTCCTCCCCACATGCTAAATTTTCAACCTCTTACACGGTCTATCCGCTTCCTCAAAAAGCGGCGACTGAATTGCCGAAAACCGTCGTTGAAGTTTCAGGCACGATCCAAAGTTTTGACGTCAATGCGGAGCATACGCAGATCGCCATCGCCACCTCCAAAGGAATCAGCATGTATGATTTGAAGTCATTGCAGTTGATTCAGGAACTTCCGGTGGTGAACGGCGTTTATGCGTTGGCCTTTTCGCCAGACGGCGCAAAACTGGCGCTGTTGGAAAAAGACACGCCCGGGCTCGGGTATGGGGTCGTTTCTTTATTGATTTTGGATACAACCTCATGGGAAACTTTATATACGTATCGCAACAGCCAGCCCGCATACTTGTATCCGGATTGGACTTGGTTGAAGTGGAATCCGGACAGCCAGCGCATCGCTTTTGCCATACCGGAGCAAGGGCTGATGAGTTGGAATCCTGACAGTGGCCTTTCCAAACTTGAGTCCGCTCCTGAATTTACCTTTGCCTACGGCGATTTTGACTGGTCGCCGGATGGTTCCAGAATTGTTCTGACCGAGCCGGGTTTGGGCTTGCGGCGCGTGCGGCTGGATACGCGGGATTGGGTGCGTTTATATGACCCTGAATCGCAACCGGCCGCGCGGGTAGCCTGGTCGCCCAATGGAAAATACATCGCCTCCGGACATGGCGGCGGCACGGTGTGTATCTGGAACGCAAGCAACAATCAGTGTGAAGGATTTATCATCGCGCACGCCAACTCGGTGGACGGGTTGGATTGGTCGCCAGATAGCAGGCAAATTGCCACTTCCAGCGGCGCGATTCGGGTTTGGGACGCAAAGACGGGAAAGGAAGAATCCGCTTTTGGATACTCCCCGAAGGTTAATTACACGCGCCTGAAATGGATTGACGCGCATACGCTGGCCACGCTGGAAACTTCTTACATGGAAAATCGCTCGCCAACGATTAAATTTTGGGACGACCAGACGGGAAATGTCGTTGTCGCGTTTCGCGGCTGGCAAAATTTAATCAGCCCCAATTATGATGGCGTGACCCTGCGCGTGGACGATATTCAAATTTCCGGGCAGGAGACCATGCTCCAAACCTCCCTGATGTTTGACTATTCAAATGTTTCGGCGCAGGCTTGGGACGTGGAGTTGAAAGATGATCAGGGTCAGCGCTATCTGCTGACTCGGGTAGATGAACAAAATTCTGCGTCGAACACGGAGCATATTTACCGCACAACGGCCTTGCCCAAAGGGAAAACCTTTACCCTAAACCTAAACGCGCCAGAAGGGCTCTCGTTGGCGCGCGATACGTCGCAGGAATATAACGGTTTTATTTTTGACCCGACTCTGTTTAAATCTGACACGACGGTTGAGATGAACCAGGAAATTTACGCCGGAGATTTTCTTTTTTATCTCATGAATACGGAGAAGATTTCAGACACACAAATTCGCCTCGATTTTTTTACCGCGAATAATCTAACGGGTATTGATGTGAAGAGTACGTTTGTCACGGGGAGCCAAGCCAGCGAAACCGGCAAGGGCCGCTTTTCAGTTCTGCTTACTTTTTCAAAAATTCCGCAGGATCTGATTGAACTTGCCGTGGATAAAGTCTATTACAAGGCATTTGGCCCCTGGCCGGTGGAGTTTGAAGTTCTCGATTCGATGAAATAACTCAGCTTGAGGCGCAGGCGGAATTAAGCCTGAGAAAACCAACCACCCTCCAGTTTCTCAACGCGGAGGGTGGTTTGCATTATTGTAATAATTTCCAAATTTTCAACGTTGACTTAATCCCCGCTTCTGATATTCTTTACGTTGAAGATGATAAAATCAGCGTTGTCCTGCCAAATGGATAATCGGTAAATGGAAAAAATATGCCTGCCTTAAAAGACAAAGTTGTCCTCATTACTGGCGCGTCCTCCGGCTTTGGAGAAGACGCCGCCTTGCTCTTTGCCCAGGAAGGCTGTAAGGTCGTCCTGGCGGCGCGGCGAATGGATCGCCTGCAGGATTTGGCCGCAAGGATTCAAGACGCAGGCGGCGAAGCGATGGCGATTCCGATGGATATCCTCAATCGCGCCGATATCAATAACATGATTGAGACCACGCTGGATCTGTACAGCCATATTGACATCCTTTTTAATAACGCCGGCATTGGGCGCACCGATTGGTTTGAGAACATGTCTGTGGAGCGCGATATTGAGACGCTGGTTCGCGTGAATCTGGTTGGGTTAATGCAGGTGACGCGGATGACGCTTCCGCACATGTTGGCGCGCCGTCAGGGACATATCATCAACATGGTTTCGGTGGCGGGGTTAATTTCCGCTCCGCTTATTTCCACCTATTCGGCCAGTAAGGCGGGCGCGCGCGCCTTCACCGATGCACTGCGCCGTGAAGTTGCCCCGTTGGGCATTCAAGTCAGCGGAATTTACCCGGGCCCCGCAACCACCGAATTTGGTCAGCATGTTGGCAAAAGCGAAGCCTATGCTTCTGTGCGTTCCATCTTCAATTTGCGCATGACTTCGGAATATGTGGCGAAGCGTGTGGTGGCTGTGGCCAAGCGCCCGCGCCGCAGTTTAATCATCCCCTGGTGGTTCCGGCTGATCGCCATCCTGGAGGCCCTTTTCCCCAGCCTGGTGGATTGGATCAGTTACATCTTTTCAAAATTAAAACATCAATAAGCGTTTAGGGGATTAAGTACAGCTCGTAACTTTCGGTTTTTTTGACAAGAATCAAGCGGTTGGTTAATTGGCGCAATAGCCCGATCTGGCTTTGTACGTCTGGGCGGGAAGCGGCCAGCGTCAGTGTATGAGTATAACCAAGCGTTTTCCAATGCCGAAGGATTTTTTCCGGCGTTCCATATAGATAATAATCCCGCGTTAAATTAACATTGATTGGATCAGGTTGAGTCTTGCCGCGCATGGCGTAACTGCGCGGCTCAAAGAGGAAATAAGTAAACGCATCTTTTGGCAGGCCGTTCACCAGGGTCAGCGCTTCGGAGTATTGTGGCTGAATTCTTTCAAAATAGGCCGCGCGCGTTTCAAGACCGAATGCAGATTGAAGCGGGCGACGGACGAGAAGTAAAAGCGTATTGTCTAATAATGTGATGCAGAGGACCAGCCCGACGATTAAAGAGGCCATTAAACTAACCCGTAGGCGCGGCAGATTGAGATTGTGAAGAAGCGTAATGCCCAAACCCAGCGGTAAGGTCAATGGAATGAGACCCGGTAAAAGCAGGCGCGCCTGCCAAAGATGGCTGGTTTGCATGACGCCATAGACCCAAATTAGATAGTTGATTAAGGAGAAAAAGGCTAACAAGCCCAGCGGATTCGGCTCGGCTGGCGCGGCGCGGCGCTTTTTTGAGAGCGCCCAAATTAGGGTGGGTAGAAAGAGCAGAAATAAAGGACCAATCCGTCCGTCGTAAAAATTTTGGTCGCGATGCCCAAGCGTCAGCGTGAGCGGAAGCGAAATAAGTTCCGGGAAATTCCAACCGATGCCAGTCCCATTCCCCGCATAGGCGGCCGCTTCAAACGCGTCCCAACTTCTTCCTGAAAAGAAAAATGGATAAATGGGATTTCCCATGACTGCCCAGTTTCTAAGGTACCAGGGCGAAGCGATGGATAAACTGATGAGCGAGAAGTAGAAAATAGATTGTAGGCGTTTTGGTTTTTCCGCATAAAGGAGCAGGGCGCCAACGCAAAAAAGCGGCAGAATGGCGCTGGTGTATTTGACGCTCATGGCCAACCCGGCGCAGACCGCGCTAGCGAAAAGCCAGGAATTTAATTTTGTTTCGCGCCATTTCCAAAAGGCATACAAACCGGCGAGTTCATAGAATACGAGGGTGAAATCGTTGTACGCCCAGGCGGACAGCCAGGCCAGGGAAGGCATGGACACAACCAACGCCAGAGCCCACCATGCGGCTTGCGAACTTAAGCTGGTTCGCCCCCATTCCCAAATGAGCGCGATGGTTAAGACCGCAAAAGCCCAGTGTAAAAGTTGCGCCGTGCGGTCGCTCCCCAAGCCCAAAGCCCAGATGAAGTCGCCTTCCATCAATCCCGGAAACCAGAATTGCGGAATTGCATAGGGCAGGATTTTTCCATCCGCCAGCAGGCGCTCTGGTAAGGCAAGGTGATAGAACAGCCCGTCAAAACCTTCAGCTGGCGGCAGTAATGCAAAGCCAAAACCAAGCCCCAGACTGAATAGGATTACGTAAGGCAACCAACTCGGAATTTGACTGAGGTGAGTTTGGAAAGAAGAGATAAAAGACTTCAGGCTGGAAAAAAAATCACGACTCACCCCAGAAGCATAGACCCAGCCTGAAATTCCAAGGAGCGTGGCAAGTAGAAGAAGCGGATGGGCCAACCCGCCAGCCGCCAGCGCGTACCCGAGCAAGCCGAACGTTCCCAGCCCCAGTCCGGTTCCCAGAATTAAGCGTTCGTGCGCGTTTGACGATATAAAAAAACGCTTGAAAATAAAAATGCCAATTCCCGCCGAATTGAAGACCAGCAAAGCGGACAACCCAATCGTCCAGGCGGTAGCCAGCGCCCCCGCCGCCTGAAAGAAAAGCGGACGTTGCGTAATGTAAAACGCGGAAAGGATAAAAGCGCACCACAATAGAAAGAGCGCAATTCCTGATATTTTTTTTGTCGGATTACCATGCATGGATGAGATTATAATTGCTACAAAGGAAAAAAATATGACTATCAATCGTCTTGAAAAGTTGACCGCCTCATTGCAAAGCTCGGGCCTGTCTGCCGTGGCCCTCAACCCGGGTCCCACGCTGACGTATCTCACCGGCGTTGAATTTCATTTGATGGAACGCCCCGTCGTGTTGTTGGTCGCTCCAGATAAAGACCCGGTTCTCGTTTTGCCCGAACTGGAATTGCCCAAAGTGGGTTTGTTTCCATATAAAATTCAGGCCTTTGCGTATGGCGAGAATCCCTCCGAGTGGGGGAATGTCTTTCGTCAGGCCACGCAGGCGCTCGGTCTGGATGGGAAGCGGATTGGCGTTGAGCCGCGTCAGATGCGCCTGCTGGAATTTGGTCATGTAAAAATGGGCGCGCCTGAGGCAGATTATCCCGACGCGTCGGATGTTTTAGCGAGCTTGCGTTTGAAAAAAGATCAAGCTGAAATTGACGCGATGCGACAAGCCGTGAAGATCGCGCAAGACGCATTGACGGCGACCATTCCCTTAATCAAAATTGGCATGACCGAAAAAGAACTATCCGCCGAGTTGGTTCTGCAGTTGCTGAAACATGGCTCTGATCCAGAATTTCCATTCCCGCCGATCGTTTCTGCGGGCCCCAACTCTGCAAACCCCCATGCTTCTCCATCTGAAAGAAAAATTCAAGCTGGCGATTTGTTGGTGGTGGATTGGGGCGCCAGATATAACGGCTATATTTCTGATTTGACTCGCACCTTTGCAGTGGGCGAAGTGGATGACGAATGCAAAAAGATTCACCAGATTGTGCAAGCGGCCAATGCGGCCGGGCGCGCCGCGGCAAAGCCCGGAGCGCCGTGCGCCAATGTGGATCAAGCCGCGCGGGATGTCATTGAAGCCGCCGGGTATGGAAAATATTTTACGCATCGCACCGGTCACGGCATTGGCATGGAAGCGCATGAAGACCCGTACATGCGCGGCGATAACCTGCAAACGCTGGAAGTTGGCATGGCCTTTACTGTGGAGCCGGGAATTTACTTAACCAATCGCAACGGCGTGCGGATTGAAGATAATTTGGTGATTACTGAAAATGGCGCGGAAAGTTTATCTGATCTGCCGCGAGAGATTCGGGCGGTTGGCTGATTTGTTGAAATGACTTTGCAAATCGTCCGCGCACAACCTGAACACGCCTCCAACTTGACCGAGATTGCGGTTTCAGCCAAACGGCATTGGAACTACCCCGAAGCTTGGATTCAAGCCTGGCTTCCACAGTTAACCATTTCAGCGGAATATATCTCCGCCAATGAAGTCTGGATGATGAGAGATGAGATAAAGCCAATTGCATTTTATGCTCTGACTCAAAATGAAGAGGACGCTGAACTGGAACATTTATGGGTTTTGCCAGAATATATGGGCAAGGGCATTGGTAAACAATTGTTCAATCATTTGCTGGAACGCTGTAAACTTCTCCATGTTTCTGTCTTGAAAATTTATGCAGACCCTAATGCCCAAGTTTTTTATGAGAAAATGGGCGCGAAACAAATTGCCGAATATCATTCCACTTTGCTGGATGAGACGCGCACTTTGCCAATTATGGAAATTAAAATATGAGCCAAACTTATTGCGATTACTGTAACGCTCATCCCGAAGACACATTCAATAAAACTTATCACGACACACAATATGGCTTTCCGATTGAAGATGATCACGAGTTGTTCGAGCGCCTCGTGCTGGAAATCAACCAAGCCGGGCTTTCATGGATTTTGATTCTGAAACGCGCAAAGAATTTTCGCAAAGCGTTTGATAAATTCAATATCAAAAAAGTGGCGAACTATACGGAAGAAGATCGAAACCGATTATTGAACGACGCGGGCATTATCCGCAATCGTTTGAAGATTAATGCGGCGATTGTGAACGCGCAAAAGATTTTGGAATTAAAGAAAGAACACGGTTCTTTCAAAAACTGGCTGGATAAAAATCACCCGCTCTCCAAAGACGAGTGGGTGAAGTTGTTCAAGAAAACGTTTGTTTTCACCGGCGGAGAAATCGTCAGCGAATTCCTCATGTCCACCGGCTATTTAAGCGGCGCACATACCGAAGCCTGCCCCATCTTTCGAAAAGTGGCAAAAGCCCGCCCAGCGTGGATGCGCGTTCATAAATCTTCGCGCGTTACGCCGTCAAAGCCTAAAATAAAATCTGCGCCATAAGCCAGGCTTGGGGTTTGAAAGCCCGCTTTGAAATTTCCATTCATGATCCTTTTCATAATTTCAATGGCAGTTAATGAAGTCAAATAATAGGCTTCGGGCGTTTTTAACTTTGCGCGTACGGTTTGCCTGCCATCGGTTACTTCGGCAATGATGAAACAAAAGCCGGTTTGATTTCTGGCTTTAGACGGACCCTCTGGCAAGGCTCTGCCAATGATCCATTTGAGAAAATTTTTAATCGGTCGCGTATAAACAATCGCGCTCAAATAGCGCGTGAGTTTCATCATATTCACGGCCGCTTTTGGCAGGGCCATATAGGTTTCAATATTGGGAATTTGCGTGCTATAAAAAGCCGTACTTACGTCGCCCCAGCCAACCGAAGTTAATGGCTTTGGCCCGCGTCCAAAATCCACATACTTTGTGCGCCAGGCGTTTGGCACATTGACAATTTTTCCATCCAGCCGGATCCGTCCCTGCCGATTCATGTTTTCAATCGCCGAGCGGGCCGTGCCGCGCGAAACGCCGCTCCCGACAGTTGCAATATAAAGCTCCAGTTTTTTTGCGGAGGGCAATTTCTGCGCCGCATACATCGCCAGGCAATCCGAGGGCGCCACGTCAAAGCCGCCGCCGGGCATTAACAT
>JADZCC010000053.1 GCA_020851785.1 Anaerolineales bacterium | reverse complement strand
TGGTAAAGATACCAAAGGGCTGTGGTCTGTTTATATTTATCTCGCCGCAATCGCTCTCGCTTTTGTATCGCCAATCGCCGCCATGCTTTTATACGTTGGCGTTCCCATCATGTGGTTAATTCCCGACCGCAGAATTGAAGATAGAATCAAACCGCAGTAGCGCAAGCTAGCCAGCCTGCAAACTTTCCGGCGGGGCGCCGCGCCACATTTCAATTCTGCGAAAAGATTCAACGTAACCCATTTTATAAAATGCGGGTAAATGCGGGTCGTTCAATTGGATGTTCTCAATCTGCGTATCCAGCCGGGGATATTGCTGATGCAAATGCGAAAGGAATGCATACGCCACCTTGACCGGGTCGCCCACTTCGGTTTTGTAGATGAAGCGCGTCAACGTAAATTTCTGGCGCTGATACACCAGCCAGCCGCGACTCCCATCCACGAGCGTTACATGCAGGCCGGAAACTTCCTGCGCATTGAACAGCGATTCGGATTGATTCGTCCAGGGTTGCGTGCCGCGATTCCGCCCCACTAAAATCAGCGCCTCGGCGCGGTCGAGGCGCTCGGCTTCCGCCACTACCGGGTCTGGCGGCAAAATGGGCGAACGCCGCAGAACCAACAACTCCCCCACTTCATAAAATCCTAATTTACGAAACAACGTATGCGCGGGCGTGTTATTTTTGATTACTTCCAGCATATCAAAGTTAATCTTTAATTTCTCGGCCTGTTCCAACAATCCCACAGTCAGCGCTTCGCCCACGCCCGTGCGGCGCGTGGTGGGAATCACGCCCAGGCGAGTCACCCAGGCGCGGTCTGGGCGCGCGCCCAACATGGCCACGCCGCGCAGTTGATCTCCCTGCATGGCTACCAACGAGCGCTTCAGGCTCACGTCATACGTGGAGATATAATCCGCCAAACGCGCCGCATTCATCGGCATGGGCACCAAATAGTCCACGCGAGTTTGGTTATAAATGGCGGTTAATTCTGCCAGCGTAAAATCGCTGGCGGGAAGTAATTTTATTTTCAGGTCCAAAGGCGTATTCATTTTAAAAACGAGGCCACGCTTTCAGAAAACGCATTTACATTTATAATCGGTTTGCCAATGTATCCTTTAAAACCATAACTACTTACCATTTGTCTGGCGGTTTCTTCGGGCCAGGCGGTAAACGCAATTAATGGAATGGAAAGCAAAGATTGCTCCGCTTGAATCCAGCCCGCCAAAGTTTGTCCATCGTGGTCGGGCAGTCCCAAATCCAGCAGAATCAGGTCGGGCAAACATTCCAAAGCCAACTGCAAACCGCTTTCGGCGTCTGGCGCGTGAAGAAAATCATAGCCGCGCGCGGTCAAAACTTTTTCAACCAGTTCAACCGTATCTTCCACATCTTCGATCAAAAGGATTTTTTTCATCAGGCTTCTCCATTTTATAATCCTGGCAAACGCAAAATATATCAACCCATGAACAAATTACTGATCCTCTCCAACTCTGCAAAAGAATATCACGCTTTGATAAAAAAAGCGAACCTGCCCAACTTGACGATTGAGACAACGCCCACGCCAGAGACGAACATCGTCCTCGGCGAGACTGGGCTGATTAAACCGGCCTTCGCTTCGCTCCCCGCCCTAGCCTGGGTGCAGACTACCACAGCCGGGGTGGACCTCCTGATGGATTCCACGCTCCGCCGCGATTACACGCTCACCAACGCCAGAAACGTCTTCGGCCAATTGATGAGCGAATACGTCTTCGGCTATTTGCTCGCTCACGAAAAAAGGATCCTCGCCCGCCACGCGCACCAACAAGCCAAACGCTGGGACGGCTCCGTGCCGGGCGTGTTATACGGCAAGGCGCTCGGCCTGCTGGGCGTTGGCTCCATCGGCGCGGAGGTGGCGCGCATGGCCAAAGCCTTTAACCTGCGCGTACACGGATATACAAAATCCAGCGAAGACAGCCCGCACGTAGATCAATATTTTCACGGGGATACACTCCCCCAATTCGCCGCCGGGCTGGACTATTTGGTGTCCATCCTCCCGAAGACGCACGCCACCGACAAAATCATCAACGCCGATTTGTTGAGCCAACTCCCGCCGCACGCTTTATTAATCAACGTTGGGCGCGGCAACGCAGTGGATGAAGCCGCCTTGCTCGAAGCGCTCAATCAAAACAAATTGGCCGGCGCAGTTTTAGATGTGTTTGAACAGGAACCCCTGTCGCCCATTCACCCATTTTGGACGGCGCCAAATTTATTGATGACGTTCCATACCTCCGCGATGAGTTTTCCGGAAAGCATCACCAGAGTCTTCGTTGAAAATTATCAACGCTTCAACACGGGCCAACCGCTAAAATATCAGGTGGATTTTGAAAGAGGGTATTGAGGGGCAGGTGCGAAGGTTACAAGTTGCAGGTTGAAAGTTGAAGGTCACAGGTTGAAGGTTGAATTATGACAATTTCATTTAGCGCGATTGAAGAAGCGGCAGAGCGAATCCATCCATACATTCACCGCACGCCCGTCTTCACCAACGCCAGTTTCAATGAGCGGGTTGGCGCTCAGGTCTTTTTCAAATGCGAAAATTTTCAAAAAGTTGGCGCGTTTAAATTTCGCGGGGCGTGTAACGCCATTTTTTCATTGACAGACGAAGAAGCCCGACATGGCGTTTGCACGCACTCATCCGGCAATCACGCGCAAGCCATTGCTTTGGCCGCAAAACTGCGCGGCATTCCGGCGTACATCGTCATGCCGCACTCCGCTCCGCAAGTGAAGAAGGACGCAGTGGCCGGGTATGGCGGGCGAATCACCTTTTGCGAAGCAACTCAGGCGGCGAGGGAAAGCTCATTGGACAGAATCAGGCTGGAGACGGGCGCGACCGTCGTTCATCCCTATAACCATACAAAAGTAATCGCTGGTCAGGGAACGGCAACTTTGGAATTGTTGGCGGAAGTCTCCGATCTGGATGTAGTCCTCGCGCCGATTGGCGGCGGCGGGCTGATCAGCGGCACGGCGCTCGCCGCGCACGGGATCAAAAAAGGAATTCGCGTCATTGGCGGCGAACCGGAAATGGCGGATGATGCGTTCCGCTCCCTGCAAACCGGCGAAATCGTTCCGTCCGTGAATCCAAAATCCATTGCGGATGGACTCTTAAGTTCGCTGGGGTCGCTGACTTTTCCGATCATTCAACAGCATGTGGAACAAATTGTGACTGTGAGCGAAGCGGGAATCATTGAAGCAATGCGTTTTATTTGGGAACGCGCCAAACTCCTCATTGAGCCTTCGGCGGCGGTGGCGCCCGGCGTATTGTGGGAAAAGAAAATTGATTTACGCGGCTTGAAAGTGGGCGTCATTCTGAGCGGTGGCAACGTAGATTTGAAGCAATTACCCTGGAATGATTAAATGAATCCAATTGAACGGCTCTTGCAAAATCAGTCCTTGATCGTTTTAGACGGCGCGCTGGCCACCGAACTGGAAAAGCGCGGCTGTGACTTAAACGATCCGTTATGGTCGGCCAAAGTATTGCTGGAACAACCTGAATTAATTCAGCAAGTGCATTTGGATTATTTCAACGCCGGAGCCGATATTGCCATCACCGCCAGCTACCAGGCCACGGTGGAAGGCTTTGCCCAACGCGGGTTGAATAAAAATCAGGCGCTTGAATTAATCAAAAAATCTGTGCGGATTGCAAAAGATGCGCGCGATGAGTATGTGCAAAGCGGATTGAAACGGATAAACGGATGGATGCCATTGGTGGCTGGGTCTGTCGGGCCGTATGGCGCCTATCTGGCGGATGGGTCGGAATATCGCGGCGATTACGCTTTAAGCCAACAGGCATTGATGGATTTTCATCGCCCGCGCATGTCAGCCTTAATCGCCGCTGGGGCCGACCTTTTGGCCTGCGAGACCATCCCGTGCTTAAGCGAAGCCCAGGCCTTGTTAACCCTCCTCGGCGAATTTCCAGAGATTTCCGCCTGGTTCGCCTTTAGCGCCAAAGACGGCCAGCGGATTTGTCACGGCGAGTCAATTGCAGAATGCGCCCACCTGCTCAATTCATCCCCGCAGGTTGCGGCCATCGGCGTTAACTGCACCGCCCCAGCGCACATCCCCTCTTTAATTGGCGAAATCAAAAAGGCGAGCGCCAAGCCGATTGTGGTTTACCCAAATTCTGGAGAAGTGTACGACCCAAACACAAATGCCTGGTATGGCGAAACCTCGCACACCGATTTCGGTTTACAAGCGCAGGTCTGGCTTCAAAGCGGGGCCACGCTCCTCGGCGGTTGTTGCCGCACCACGCCGGAACACATCCGCGAAGTTAGCGGTTGGGCAGGTCAAATTACATCAGGTAGAAAATAATCAACCACGCTTCCAATTAAAGAACGGGCAAACTTTGCTTCTTAAGTCAAAGTTTGCCCGTTTTAAAACAGCCGTTGTCTTGAAGTTGTTTTAGAGGATTACAGGGAAAAGTCCGCTACTCTCTTCTGCCCTTGGTCACAATCCGAATCGGCGTGCCGAGAAAGCCGTATTCCTTGCGAATTTGGTTTTCAAGATAGCGCAAATAGGTGAAGTGCATCAGCTTGGGCTCGTTGACGTAAATCATAAACGTGGGCGGATCGCTCCGCACTTGCGTGCCATAATACATTTTGAGCGCGCGCCCGGCGTGCGTGGGGTGCGGGTGTAAGTCCTGCGCGTTATGGATGATTTGATTAATCGTCGAGGTGGTGAGGCGCGCCAGACGTTCCTCCTGCACGCGCAAGGCCATGGGAAGCACCTGCTCCACGCGCTGTTTGGTCTTGCAGGAGATGAACAGGATCGGCACGTAATCCATAAAGTTCAGTTCGCGCCGAATTCGGGCAGTATATTCTTCCATCGTTTCGTTGTTCTTTTCAATTGCATCCCACTTGTTGACCAGAACCACGCAGGATTTCCACTCTTCCAGGATGAAGCCGGCAATGTGCGTATCCTGGGCGGTGATGTTGGTGGTCGCGTCAATCATCAGCAAGGCCACGTCCGCGCGTTCAATGGATTTGAAGGAGCGGATCACGCTATACTGCTCCACGCCCTGCTCAATTTTTCCACGCCTGCGAATACCGGCGGTATCAATCAGCGTAATGTCAATGCCATCATAAGTGATTTTGCTGTCAATTGCGTCGCGGGTGGTTCCGGCAATCGGGCTGACGATGACGCGCTCCTCCCCAGCTAAAAGGTTGAGCAAGCTGGATTTCCCGGCGTTCGGCTTGCCGACCAACGCAATCTTGATGCTTTCATCTTCCGCTTCTTTTACATCCGCAGAAAAGGAAGCTACCAGCGCATCCAGCAGGTCGCCGGTATCGGTGCCGTGTACGGCCGAGATTGGATACGGCTCGCCCAGGCCCAACTCGTAAAACTCGCTGGCGGATTCGCGTGCGCCCTGCGCTTCGCATTTATTGACCACCACAAAGATTGGCGGCCAAAAATCGCCGTTGGGCAGTTTCGTTTGCGAACGGCGCAAAATTTCCGCCACTTCACGGTCCGGCGCAGTGATGCCGGATTGCCCATCGTTGATGAACAGTACAGCGTCGGCTTCTTTGATTGCCACTTGGGCCTGCTTGCGGATGTCGTCAATAAAATCGGCGGAGCCAATTGAAAGCGGCGCTTTGCCGCCATGCGTGGGGTCTATGCCGCCGGTGTCTATGATGTTGAATGAGCGTCCATTCCACAGCGCTTCGCCAAACAAACGGTCGCGAGTGGTGCCGGGCGTATCGTCCACAATCGCGATTCGTTCGCCCGCCAGGCGATTAAATAAAGTTGACTTTCCAACATTGGGTCTTCCTACAAGGGCTACAATCGGCTTCATTTCAAATTTGTTTCCAGTTTTCTTTTAATCGGTTCAATGCATCCGGCGCGGTTCTGCGCCGCTTAAGGGGTGGGTGTAATGGAGATGGTGGGAACCCCGCCTTTGGAAATTACCACCTCTATTGTATTCGGTAATATGGATTCGACAACCGCTTTGGACAGCAGAATTTCCACTTTGGGCGTCACCTGATGCGTGCCCACGTCCAGCCCGGTTAAGTCCACCGTCACGCGCACGTCCTGGCGTGTCAGCGTATCCAACAGCGGGAGCGGGCCCGAGGCGATGACATCCACCGTTAAAGGCGAAACCACTGCCGTCAGGCCGCTTCCCAGCCCAATCACTTCAACCTTTTCATCCGCGAGCGTCACGCTACTTTCGATGGCCGAAACGCCCGCCTGAATCGCCACCGTTTGATCGCCCACGATGGAAACGCCTTCCGGCAAATTCAGCATCAGGCGCGTGTTAATCGTATCTTCCGCATTTTGCAAATCCAGCGGCGCGGTTTCCACCACGCCGGGCAGGCTACTCACCAAATCCGGGTCGGCCGCGAAGACCGTCACAATCGGCGGGAAGACGGAAATATCCGTCAGGCGATAGCCGCTGGCCACGCGTCCCGTCGTGACCACTTTAACCGCCACATCCCGATAGCCGCCCTGCTGACTGACCGGCAAAGAGACGCGAATCGAATCGGGCGAAACCTTGATGTTCTCCACCGGCTGGCCGGAGCTATCCAACGCCTCCACCTTGATGGTGCGATCAATGTTCTCGCGCACGCCGTCCAGACGTACGATGATGCGAACTCGCGCCACTTTTTGGACCTGAGACTGGGCCCCGGCGACGAGGACTTTAAGCGGCTCGATGGTCATTTTTCCAATCTGATAGCCGACTGCGGCTTCGCCGGTAAGAGTGACGTCCACCGACAGCGAGCGCGTGGCAATCTCTTCGAGCGAGAACTCCAGCGTGGCCGGGGTCACGGAAATAATTTGCACCGGACGCGCATTCACTTGAATTTGTAAGTTGGCGGTATGTTCGCCGCTACTCAAACCAGAAAGGTCCAACACGGCTCGCACCAGGCTGGGGTTGTCGTCCAGAATCCGCCAAACGGAAGTTGGCGCGCGCAGGGAAATCGTCACTTCTTTGGGGAGGCCGGAGTTAATGATCAGGCTGGGATCCTGCCCGATGATTTGAAGCGGCACCGGCTTGGAAAGGAGGCGCGTTCGATCCGGGTCGGCGCCGGTCACGGCGGCAATCCAAACTGCAATCGCCAGAGCCAGGGCCCACAGAAACGTCCTAAAATTTTCAGAAATCCAGCGAAGCATGGTTAGTCGTCTTTTCTGCGAAACAGCCCCGGCAAAAGTTTTTCGAGCCAGGTTTGTTTCATTTGATTCTGAGTGTTAAAAAAAGCGAACAAAATATTTTCCAGTCGGTCGGGTTCCAGTTTCTTTAACATGCGTCCGGCATGAGAGATGGAAATGGAGCCGTTCTCTTCCGAGACCACCAGGACAATCGCGTCGCTGGCCTCGGAAGTTCCCAAAGCCGCGCGATGCCGCAAACCCATTTGACGTTCCGGCGTGCGGTTCAAAATTCCGCTGGCGGAAAGCGGTAAAACGCAAGCCGCCGCAATCACTTGCGAGCCGGAGATTACTACGCCGCCGTCGTGCAGAGGCGTATTGGGATAAAAAATTTGCAATAAAAGTTCCGGCGTAACGCGCGCGTTTAACTTCACGCCGGTTTGCACGAACTCTTCCAAATTGTCCAGCCGCTGAATGACGATCAGCGCGCCATGCTGACGGGCAGAGAGCCGCGCCGCCGCGCTAACCACTGCGCGGATGGTTTGCTCCATGGGGGCGGCTTCAGTTTTCAGCGTAAGTGGCCATACGTTTCCGGCGCGCCCCAGGCGCTCCAACGTCCTTCTAATCTCTGGCGCAAAGATCACCGGAATGGCCAGCAAAAGGGCGGGCAGGGCATTTTGAATCAACCAGGAGAAGGCCGGTAAATCCACCAGGCTGGTTAGCAAAATGACAAAGACCACCAGCAGAATGACGCCACGGAGCAAGGCCATGGCTTGCGTGTCGCGCAGGGAATAGAGCAAGCCAAAAAAGATTAGCGTGACGAGCAAAATATCGAGAACGCTCAGCCAACTAATGCGTTGAAAGATAAAAAGGAGGTTGTTGAGAAATTCAGTCACGATAAAAGGGTCATCAGGTTTGAGTTTTCTGCCGTTGGGCTGGCGTTAAAAATCTACCAGCCCACAGTCGCCGCCCAAACCCTAGATGGGGCGCAGGACGCGATCTTGTCTGAGTTGTTTGAAGAATAACGCGCTCCCCTCGCGCATGGCTTCTTTGGCAGAATCCTGCCAGGCTTGCACGCCCAAAGTTTCTGGCGTGCGCCTTTCATACCCCAATTGCTTCCATAAATCCGCATGGGCAATCAGGTCGTTCAACGCGAAAATCAAAGAGGCTTCGCTTTGCAAATCGCCAGAGGCTTTTTCCACTTCTTTAATTAGCGTTTCAAAACCTTTTTCCAGATCCACCTGCTTTTCAATGAAAATATCCGTCGTGCGCGTCACCAAATTTTCCACCTGCCAGCCTGCCAGCCCAACCAGCGTTCCATCCAAATACAAGAGCATGTAGGCCTTGTCGCCAAATTCCGCCATGACGTCATCGGCGCTCATGGCACGTTGACCTTTGCTGGCGCGGGTGATAAATTCTGCAATGGCGCCAGAGTTCTTGGGCCGCCCGCGTTGCACGGAAAATTCGCCACCCGGCTTGGGCGGGGCTGAAGCGCCGGAGGTTGTTGCCGCAGGCTCGGGCGTAGTCGCGCCCGCCGGTTCTTCGCCTGCGCCCGGGACGATTTCCTTCCAGGCTTCGCTCACCTGCTTCCATAAATTATCGTATGAGCCGGTATTGGTCAACACGATGTTGGCCATCGCCACTTTGGCGCTCTGCGCCGATTGCGCGCGGATGCGCTCCAAAGCCTTTTCCCTGCTCAGCCCACGTTTGCTCACCAGGCGCTCCACCTGGATTTCTTCCGGCGCGTTGGCAACCCAAATTGAATCGCAGACTTTGCGTAAATCGCCTTCCAGTAATTTGATCGCTTCGATCATGACCACGGGTTGGCTGGCTCGCTTAATCAGCATTTCCGTCGCCTGACGCACCAACGGGTGAACGATGGCTTCCAATTGAGCAAGCGCTTCCGCGTCGGAGAAGACCAAATTCCCCAACTTAACCCGATCAATTTCGCCGTCTTTGGTCGTCAGCCACTTCCCAAACTTATCCAACACCTGTTGATACCCGGGCGCGCCTTTGGCATACGTGCGATGCGCCAACGCGTCGGCGTCAATGGTGTACGCGCCAAGATGCTCGGCCATGCGTCGAACCACGCTTTTTCCGGTGGCAATATTTCCAGTTAAACCAATTACAAATTTTCCGGGCCAGGTACTCACAAGCAGTCCTTTTAGAGCTTTGAATGAAGAACAGAGACTTCTCTATTTTAATGTCTTTTTGCTAAATGTCTACGGTTAAGCGTTGACGGGTCTGCAGGGCTCGTGTATGATGAAAATCCTCAGGCTGGTTGGGCAATCGCGGTTCTGCGTTGACGGGATCGAGGAAAGTCCGCACTCCAGAGAGCGCGACGTCGGATAACATCCGGGGCGGGGAATACCCGCCGGAACAGGGCCACAGAAACAGACAGCCGCAGATTTGCGGTGATGGTGAAAAGGCGGCGTAAGAGACCACCAGCATTTGCCGTAATGCAAATGGCTAGGTAACCCCCGTCGGGAGCAAGGCCAAGCAGGGACGAAATCGTCCGTGGACGATGGGAGACTGCTCGTCTCCACACGCGCTTCCCCCTTGTGCGGGGGAAGCCAGTTCCGGGTAGGCCGCAACGAGCGGCGCGGCAACGCGCCGCCCAGAGAGATGATTGCCCAGAGGGCGCAAGCCTTTGGACAGAATGCGGCTTATAAACCAGCCTGAGGAGTTTTTTTGCGCTTTTCAGTGGAGCAAGAGAAAATATAGGAAGCATCACACAGACAGATTATGGGTATACAGCACGATGAAACAGGAATTGATGGAGGACAATGTGGGGCAGGTGGAATTGTTAATTGTCCAGCGCCGCCCCCTATAATTGAAGATATTACATGTTTCAATAAATGCTTGGGAAACAAAGACCTTCATCCAATAGATTTAATTTATGGTACAAATGATTGGGCAGGATACATTACTGTTTATGATGCTAACGGCCATGCGACTGGCGTCAAACCTATTAATTAGGTTGTTACAGATTATTCTAATTTTACCTTTGACATTGACTTGGCTGATTCTAGCGGCGCAGAAAATTTAATCGAACTTTACATGGTATTCTGTGGACTATAGTGGACAAGGAAATTTAGACACTATAAGAATTCGCCTACACCAGTCAACGAAACCTAGACCTCGATATCAATCCTCCTTTAACGCCCGCGTCGAATATGGTTCATCCTTTCAACCTGTGACGATTGCGCCTGATTGGGGTATATATACATGATTCTTATCTTCGCGGAGGATTTCATGCTCGTTATTGAAAAGTTGGATACGGAAAACAAGCGGCAGGTCAGGCGGTTTGTGGAACTTCCCTTTCGGATTTACGCCAACTGCCCGCAGTGGGTTCCCCCGTTAAATATTGACGCCTACAATCAATTGAACAGAAAAAAACATCCATTTTACGAGCATTCAGATGTGGAGTTCTTCCTGGCTGTGCGCGATGGGCGAGATGTAGGGCGAATCGCGGCGATTGAGAACAAACCTTTTAATGCATATCACCGCGAAAAAACTGCAGATTTTTACTTCTTCGAATGTGAGGATGACCCGGAGGCCGCCACCGCTTTGTTTAACGCGGTCTTCGAGTGGTCGCATGCCCGGGGGCTGGATACGGTCGTCGGTCCGAAAGGGCTCGGCCCGCTGGATGGCTACGGGCTTCAAACGCTGGGGCAGGAACACCGTCAAACCATGACCATGCTGACCTACAATCACGCGTATTATCAAAATTTGGTCGAGGCGCAAGGATTTGAAAAAGAGGTGGATTTCGTCTCTTGTTATTTGCCCGCCGATCAATTCAAAATCCCTGAGCGGGTGGAAAAAATTGCCGAACGCGTGATGCAACGCGGCAACTTGCGCGTCAAGAACTTCAAAAACAAAAAGGAATTGCTCAGTTGGGCAGATCGGATTGGCAAAGCCTACAATGAGGCTTTCGTCAGGAATTGGGAGTACTATCCGCTCACTGCGCGGGAAATTGATTTTGTCGTTGAAAACATTATGACGATTGCGGATTACCGCCTGATTAAAGTCATTACGCATGGCGAAGCAATCGTCGGTTTTCTCTTTGCCTTCCATGACGTATCTGCGGCCATGCAACGCGCCAGAGGAAAGTTATTTCCGTTTGGATTGATTGATATTTTATTGGAGATGCGCCGCACGCAAACTGTCTCTGTGAACGGCATGGGAATTTTGCCGGAATATCAGGGGCATGGCGGCAACGCGCTCTTGTATTATGCGATGGGGAAAACGCTCCTGGAGTTTCAGCAGTTCAAAAACGTGGAGATGACGCAGGTGGCAGAGACGACCGAACAAATGCGCGCCGATCTGAAAAACCTGAACGGCGTGGAGTACAAAAACAATCGCGTTTATCGCAAAACGCTGAAGTAGAAAGTTTTCAGGCCGCAATTTCAAACTTGATCGGCTGGCTGGTCTGCGGAATTTCATTTGGCTCCAATTTGCTCAACGGCAAAATCACATGGAAGTGACTGCCCGGGAAATTCACTTCGTCGTAGCCAGGGCTTTCAACGTAAATCTTGCCGCTGTGGGCTTCAACGATGCCTTTGGAAAGCGCCAACCCCAGGCCAGAGCCGCCGCCTTTGAAGCGCGTTTTGCTGGTGGAGTGTTTGCCCAATTCGCTCGGTTGATAAAATTTGGTAAAGATGATTTCCCGATAGTTTGGGTCCACGCCCACGCCGGTATCGCTGAAGATGATTTCTACGCCGCCGTTCGGCAAATCCATAATGGCCGGGATGGCGTGTCCGCTAATGGTAATTTTGCCGCCATTGGGCGTAAATTTAATCGCATTGCGAATCAGGTGATGAAATAATTTAATTAAGAGGTTCGGGTCCACTTTGACGTACGGCAGGGCTGGCAGTTCCAGCGCAATGGATTGTCCGCGCTCCTTGATGGCGCGCGTTTGCTCCAGCATGGTTTCCTTAATCAGGCTTCCTAAAGCCGTCAATTGCAGGTGCGGTTTCAAAGAGCGCGCGTCAATTTGCGCGATGTCAAACATCGAGTCCATCACTTCGTGAAGTCGAAGCGTACCTTCGTGAATCTTCTTCATGCTCAACTGAACGTTCTCGTCAATCCGCCCATCTTCCATCAACATTTCAGTATAGCCTTTAATCACCGTCAACGGCGTGCGGAGTTCGTGCGAAGCAATGCTGATGAAGTCGGATTTAGCCTGGTCAATGCGTTCCAGGTCGTGATTGTTTTTCTCCAACTGGCGCCGCGCGCCGCGTAGTTCGTTGTTCAGGCGCATCAAATTATCCACGAGGCGGGCGTTTTCCAGCGCCACGGCGGTCTGGTTGGCATGCGCGCTTAGGGTGACCAGATCTTCATGGCTGTAGCGGTTGCCGCTGGTTTTTCCGCCAAAAGCCAGCAAGCCAATCCATTGGCGTTTGGCAAAGATGGGAATGTACACTTCGGTTTGGAGTTGATTGAACCAGTCTCTGGCCGCGGCGGAGGAATTTCTAAAAATCGGGAGCAGGTCCAGGTCGTATTGCAGGAGCGGTTTTTGTTCGCGCAAAAAATATGCGGCAATTGACCCGTTTTCCTCCAAATCCATCAGCGGGATTGATCGCTCCTCGGTGGCCGGGCGAAGCCGGTAAATTTTTCTACCGTCCGCCTCGCGATCTGAATCGACCAAAAATAAAAAGCCAACTTGAACCTGCATGGCTTCCTTGATGATACCCACCGCAATGCTGGCCAGCCGCTCCATGTCCAAAATGTTGCTGATGTTTTCGCTGTATTGGTGAATGGTGCGGTTGGGGTCGTATTGATCCGCTTTGAGCCAGGCGTTGACCGCCCGCCTGATTGTGTTCAGTAACGGCGCGAAGAGCAGGGCCAAGATCAATGAAATGACCGCCCCGGCCAATAACGGATTAAAGTTTTGTTCGTCTCCAAAAATGGCTTCAATTAAGAGAAAGCCCGCCGCGTACAGCCCCACCATCAGCAGAGCAATTAATCCATACGTAAAGGCGCGCCGCAACATCAGCCGCACATCCGGCAGGTTATGCGTCACGACTACATAACTCATAAACACGGCCGCCAGAAAGCGCAGCGGATTGCCCGTCAGCGGATGATTTGCAAAAAATAAAAGGTCGTTCAAAAAGATCAAAACGAAAACCGGCCACCAATAATTTAAGCGGTTGCGAAACAATTGCTGACGGGCGGTTTTACTGGCGCTGGCAATCGTCAGCGCCAGACTCATTACAAAAATAGACCAGCCCAATGTGGCCCAGGCCGGGGCCAGGCGCGCGCTGTGCAAGGTAATTTTCCCAAGCGCATAGGTTTCCGGGAAATCAAAAGCGTTGGTTTGCAGTAACGCCAACCCAAAGACCCAAAAGGCCCACAGTCCCACCCAATTCCACCAGTTTGCTTGCTTCACAAAAAACTTAACCGTCAGAATCATCATCACAGTCAAGGTGAGGATGCCGTAATGTTGCAGGGCTTGAAACCCTTGCGCATCCCCGGCGTTGTTCTTCCACAACGCTTCGGTGAAATTCAAAATCATCGCCAGCGAAGCGTAGGCAATCACCAGCCATAGCGGCAGGTTTTGCTCCTCCTCGCGCCGCTGAATGACAAAAAAGATCAGCGGCAAGTACATCAGCGCGAGCGACAAAGTGACGACGAAGTTAATCAGCGAGTAGTTCATACGCCTTCAAATTTTACTCGAAAACAAAAGATAATCGGTTATCATTGTTGACATGTTAACCGCCCGAAGCGCCCGCAATCAATATGCCCTGCCGCTGGATTTTTACGACCCGGACGGTCACATTCACTTAAAAGATTTAGCCGCCGCGCGCAGAATGGCAGACCAAATTTCCGCGCTTCGCGCCACGCCTGCGCTGGCTACTGACCTCTATGCGCTTTCCCTGCTGGATGAAGCCTACCACCTGATTCTCAGGCATTACTCCAGCCGCCACTCAGGGATCATGGCCCGCGCCATGGGCAGTTTACAAGCCGCGCTCAGTTCCAATTACGAAGCCACGCTGGTGAAATTTACCGAAGAGTTTCCGCCATTGGCCGTGTTTCGCGGCGAGCAAACCGCCGGAGTGTATTTGGCCACGCAAGTCCCGCGTTTTGGCGACCTCAGCCGCGGGGTACGCGCCGCCACGCTGGAAGAAATTCTGCTCATTCAAAACGCCAACCGCAACCCGGCCGTGCAAAGCTATCGCGATCTGTTTGACGATGCCGCCATGCAGGGCTCCGCCTATCCAGAGTTTGTGGAGAAATTGTTCGCCTTCTTCACGTCCCAGCCTTCGTTGGGTGGGCGGGCCACAACTGAGTTTGAAGAATCGCTGACCGAATTGCTTCTGGCTCCCATCCGGGCCCACCCCGATTCGATTGAAGGCCAATTGCGTTTTATGATCGAAAAGTGGGGGCGCATCCTCGGCGAAATTTTTTCCACGCGCGTGTTACGCGGGCTGGATTTTATTCAAGAGGAGGCGAAGCATCGGGCGGGCCAGCAGGCTTCCGTTAAGGGCGAAGCGCAAGTTCCAATTTTTCACGCGCAAGACTATGCCGAAGGCCAGCGCTTCAGCCTAGATCAAGACTGGATGCCGCGTCTCGTTTTAATCGCCAAGAATTCCCATGTCTGGCTTCATCAGTTATCCAAAAAATATCAATATGCGATTCGCACGCTGGATCAAATCCCTGATGAAGAATTGGATCTGCTGGCCAAACGCGGCTTTACCGGCTTGTGGCTAATTGGCCTTTGGGAGCGTAGCCGCGCTTCACAAAAAATTAAACAACGCATGGGCCAACCAGAGGCAGTGGCTTCGGCGTATTCTTTATTCTCCTACGACATTGCGGCGGATTTGGGCGGCTGGGACGCTTTGCAAAATTTACGTCAGCGGGCTATAGAGCGCGGCATTCGCCTTTCGGCGGATATGGTTCCGAACCACATGGGTATTGATTCAACGTGGGTGGTGGAACACCCGGATTGGTTTTTGTCCTTGTCTTCCGCGCCATACCCTTCGTATTCGTTTAAATCCGAAAACCTTTCAGACGATTTGCGCGTGGGGATTTACCTGGAAGATCATTATTACGATCATAGCGACGCGGCGGTGGTCTTTCAACGGCGCGACCATCAAACCGGCGACTTAACCTATATCTATCATGGCAACGACGGCACAGCCTTCCCGTGGAACGATACGGCGCAGTTGGATTACACAAAGGCGGACGTGCGCGAAGCGATCATTCAAACCATTTTGCATGTGGCCCGAAATTTCCCGATCATTCGCTTTGACGCGGCCATGACGCTCGCCAAAAAACACATTCAACGCCTGTGGTTTCCAGAACCAGGCGCGGGCGGCGCGATTCCCTCGCGCGCGCAATTTGGCCTGACCAAAGCCGAGTTTGACGCGCTTGTGCCGCATGAATTTTGGCGCGAAGTGGTGGATCGCGTTGCGGCAGAAGTTCCCGACACGTTACTGCTGGCCGAAGCCTTCTGGCTGATGGAAGGATATTTTGTCCGCGCGTTGGGGATGCACCGCGTGTACAACTCTGCGTTTATGCACATGCTCCGCGACGAAGACAACGCCAAATATCGCTCGGCGATCAAACAAACGCTGAAATTTGACCCACAGATTCTCAAGCGCTACGTCAACTTTATGAACAACCCGGACGAAAAAACTGCGATTGAGCAATTTGGCAATGGCGATAAATATTTCGGCGTGTGTACCCTGCTGGCCACCCTGCCCGGCCTGCCCATGTTTGGGCATGGACAAATTGAAGGCTTCACCGAAAAATACGGCATGGAATATCGCGCGCCCAAACTGGACGAACGCCCGGACGATGGCTTACTGCGCGGCCATGCCTGGCGCATCTTCCCGCTCCTCCACCGCCGTTACCTGTTTGCAGACGTGGAGCGCTTTACCCTCTTTGACCTGCAGACCGAATACGGCGTAGACGAAAACGTCTTTGCCTATTCCAATGGCTTCGGCGAAGAGCGCGGGGTAACGCTCTATCACAACAAATTTGCAGATACGCGCGGCTGGGTCAAAGAGTTTGCTTCGGCGCTGGCGCTCCCCCGCTCCGGGTTGGTCATCTTCAAAGATTACGTAACGCATCAGGAATACATTCGCTCCTGCCGCGAACTGCACGAGCGCGGTTTATATGTAGAACTTGGCGCGTATCAATGCGCCGTGTTTATGGATTTTCGCTTCGTCAGCGGCGCGGATTGGGAAACCCTGTGCAAAACGCTGAACGGCTTCAGCGTGCCATCCATGCAAAAGAAGTGGGAGGAATTGTTTGGGTCTGAGCCGATAAACCTGGGAGCAAAAGATGCCCTTCAACCCGGAAAGCCGAAGAAGAAAGCCGTTATAAAATCAAAGCCTGTGAAAAAAGCGGTTAAGCGGAAAACTCCGTCAACGGGTAAAAAACCGGTGGCCAAAAAACCAGCCGCAGGGAAGAAAGAAGCGGCGAAGCCCGTCGCCAAGCCGAAGCCGATCAAAAAGAAAGCCGCACGGTGAGGCGTTTTCCGTAAAAATCTATTCGTGAAACAGCCTCTCCCCCGCGCGAATGGCCGCCTTGACGCGGTTTTCAGGCGGGGTAATTGGGCAAGACCACATCTCGTTATAGGCGCAATAGGGGTTATAGGCTAAATTAAAGTCCACAAAAAAACGATTACCGGGCAAAACCTCCGGCTCCAAATACCGTCCAGCCGGGTAGGTTTCCTTGCCCGCCAAAGCGTCCACAAACGGCAGGAAAAATCCGTTTTCGCTTTGATAAATCGTCAATTCCACCGTCGTCCCTTCCACCGTGAACGCAAACTTCCCAAAACGGGAGTAGGTTTGCGCGCCGCCCGTGGAAGTTTGCATGGCGAACTTCTCCTTGTTTGGGAATTCCTCCACTTTCACTTCCAGGCGCAAAGCCTCATTTTCAGGGAAATAGCGTAGTCCCTGAAAATCCTTTTTTTGTTCGCCCGTCAATGGGCTTTGCGGATGATTCCTAAAGAACTCATCCTTCTCCGCGCGAAAATTATCAAGCTCGCTCATGTGATGCTCCTTGTTTTTAGTACTACTTAGAACAAAGCAAGCCCGCTTTTCTTACGAATACATGGCAAAGGCGGCAAGCCCTTGCCAATTCAGGGCGAGTATGCTATTTTTAGCCAGAGGCAAACGCTATGACCCAAAAGACCGTAATGATCATTGAAGACGAAACCGACGCCGCGGAAATGTTTGGAGAGATGATGCGCGTCAACGGCTACCGCGTCATCAAAATGTTCTCCAGCGCGCCCGCCATTTCGCTCATCTCGCAGGAAAAACCAGACCTGATCATTTTAGACGTGATGATGCCCGACATTTCCGGGCTGGAAGTTCTGCGTTACATGCGCCGCGACCCCAACCTGGCGGCCATTCCGGTCATCATCGTTTCCGCCAAAAGTATGCCCAGCGACATCAAAACCGGGTTGGACGCCGGAGCCTCCATGTACCTGACCAAACCGGTTGGCTTTCTGGAACTCAAACAAGCTGTGGAGAAATTCACCCAAGACGCATGAGTATGCTTCGCGCCTTCATCGCCGCGGAACTTCCCGAAACAACGCGCGCCGAGGTTTGGAATCAAACGGCGCGCCTGCGTCAAAATTTGGGAGCAGAAGCCGTTCGTTGGGTTTCCGCAGAAAACCTGCATCTGACTTTGAAATTCATCGGGGATATTCCCTCCGCCCATCTGGATTTTCTGAAACAAGCCCTCACCCGCGTCGCCAACGCCGCCCAGCCTTTTGATTTGCGCCTGACGCACCTCGGTTCTTTCCCGACCTCAAAACTGCCACGCGTCCTCTGGGCCGGAGTTCACGCCCCGGCCACGCTGACGGCCCTGTCTCAGGCGCTTGAGACCGCCCTTGTTAAATTAGGCTACAAAGCGGAGATTCGCGCCTTTGCCCCTCACCTAACCATTGGGCGCATCAAACCAACCGCCAGCCAAACAGAAACGGTACAAGTACGCGACTTCCTGCAAAGCTTTCAACTTGGCGCAATTGGCGCCGCCAGAGTAAACTCCATCTGCCTGTTTCAAAGCGATCTGCGCCCGACCGGCTCGGTTTACACAAAATTGTTTTCAGCCGATTTCAAAAACCCCATTTAACCCAAAAGAGGTGAATTCTGAACGCACTCGAACTTGCTCGTGAAATTGTCAACTCCCTGGAAGATAAAAAAGGCGAAGATATTGTCCTCCTCGACCTGCAAGGCATCGCTTCCTTTACAGATTACTTCGTCGTTTGCACCGGCACCAGCGACCGAATGCTCGACGCGCTGGCCAACGCCGTGGTGGACGACGTGCGCGTCAAATTCAAAAGGAAGGTAAAAAAGCAGGGACTGGCCCAAAACGGCTGGGTGGTGGTGGATTACGGCGATGTGGTCGTCCACTTGCTAGCCCCGGATCAGCGCGAGTTTTACCAGCTCGAAGAGTTGTGGCAGGATGGGAAAGTGCTGTTGCGGTTGAAGTGAAGAAGAGATATTAGATATTAGAAAAAAATATCCGGTTTTCAAGATGAACGTCGCCAAGCGCATAATCCGTTCTGATACAAAAATCCGCGGGCTGTACAGCCCGCGGATTTTTTATTTCCCAAGTTCTAATTTCTATTTCTCAAACACCCACTGGTCAACTTCCCGCTTCCATTCAACCAGTTCGTCTTTCTTGAACCAGAGCGCCACTTCACGTTCGCCCGTTTCGGGCTTGTCCGAAGCGTGGATGAGGTTACGGCCCACCTCCAGCGCGAAATCGTGACGAATCGTGCCGGGAGCGGCTTCCACGGGTTTGGTGGAACCGACGGTTTGGCGGATGGCCGCCACTGCGTTGGGTCCTTCCCAAACCATGGCCATCACCGGCGCGGAAGTGATGTATGCAATCAGGCCGTCGTAAAAGGGTTTGCCCTTGTGTTCGGCGTAATGCGTTTCAGCCAGAGCCTGGCTGACTTGAATAAACTTCGCCGCCACCAAACGAAGTCCGCGACGTTCAAAACGGGCAATCACTTCTCCAATCAGGCCGCGTTGCACGCCATCCGGTTTTACTAATACAAGCGTTCTTTCCACAAATTCCTCCAAAACAAAAATTTATTATAAAGCGTCAAACGTTTTCAAACCGCTTGAGGCTAAATTAGCGAATTAATTCTTCGGCCTTGTTATAGGCTTCCAGCGCTTCCTTCAAGCGGTTGGCCCGCATATACGCGTCGCCGAGCGTTTGCCAAATGCCCACTTCCACCGGGTAGCGATAGATGGATTCGGTCAAATCCCGAATCGTCTCTTCCAAATGCTTTCCGCGTTTAATCAGCTTTTCATAATGTTCCAAAGCGGCGGGGATGTCGCCGCGATCCAACTCGCCTTTGGCCTGGCTCAAAGCCGCCGAAGCGGTTTGCGGCTCGCGCTTCTCAGCCGCCTTTTTAGGTTGCTTTTGGGCGGGCTGAGGCTTGGGAGAAGCAACAGGTTGCGCCACTTTGGGCGCTTGCGCGACGGGCTTGGCGACTTCTTTGGGCGGGGTCTGGCTGGCCGCCTCCATAGGATGCCAATCGGCGGAAGTGACCGGTTTAGGCGCGGTGGTCTTTTCTTCAGCTTCCCAGGATTCACGGCGCAACCACGGCGGCGCGTCGTCATCGTCCAGTTCCTGCGCGGCGGAGGGTTCGTCCACGCCTTGCAACCAGGCTGGGATGTTGTCCCCTGTTTCTGAAGCAGGAGCAGGCTCGGGCGCGGTTGAGGCGGTTTTTTCAGGTTCCGCGTTTGGCTGAGGCGTCTCGTCTGAATCGATTCCGCTCAACCAGTTGGGCAGGTCGTCTTTTTCCGGCGCGACAAATTGCGGCGCGGGTTGCTTTTCGCCGTCGTCCAAATTATCCAGCCAGTTGGCGAGATCGTCCTGCGAGAGGTTTTGCGAAATAAAATGATCGTCCGCGGTGGGTTGAGCGGCGTCGCCCATCCAGTCCGGCAGTTTCGCTTCCTGCGCCGGTTGAGCTGGTTCTGCATCCAAATCTTTTAGCCATGCGGCTGGGTCTTCAGCCGCAGGTTGCGCGGTGGCGGCTTCTTCAAATTCGGCAAAGAATTGCTCGCCGATATTTTTGGCGCTTTCGGAGATTTCCACCTTTGCGGTTTCAGGTTGCGGATCGGCTTTCGCTTCGTTCGCCGCCGAGGCTTGTTGCACCCATTCGGGCGCGGTCTCGCTCCGTTTGTTCGGGTCGGTGACGAGTTCTTCCGGCTTGGCGCCGTGTTTGGCGGCCAAAGATTCGAGCCAGGCGACGGCATCATCTTGTTCCTGTGCGGATGCGCCCAAACTTTCGATGTTGGCCGGGGGTTGTGGGGTTGGATTCGCTTCCTGCGCCGCCGAGGCTTGTTGCACCCATTCGGGCGCGGTCTCGCTCCGTTTGTTCGGGTCGGTGACGAGTTCTTCCGGTTTGGCGCCG
>JADZCC010000052.1 GCA_020851785.1 Anaerolineales bacterium | reverse complement strand
TGGCGCGTATGTGGATACGACTACGAAATATCTCACCATTACCAGCCCGATGCCGGATTCCCCAGCCGAAAAAGCGGGGCTAAAACCCGGCGACCAGATCGTAAAAATTGACGGCGAAGATATGACCAGTATAGACGCGGGCGCGGCGCGCTTCAAAGTCCTCGGACCGGCTGGCACAACCGTTCACCTCACGGTTTTGCGCGAAGGTGAAAAGGACTTGTTAGAGTTCGATGTGGTGCGCCAAAAGGTCACAGTCCCTTCCGTTTCTGGCAAAATGCTGGAAGGCGACATCGCCTATATTCAAGTGACCACCTTTAGCGATAATACCACTGCCGAATTGCTCGCCACGCTGAAAGAACTGATGGATCAAAAGCCAAAAGGTATTATTTTGGATTTGAGAAATAACGTCGGCGGTTATTTACAAACGGCGATTGAAGTCGCTTCTCAATTTGTCGGCAAAGGCGTGATCGTATATGAAAAATTTGGCGATGGCTCGCGCGAGAGTTACGACGCCATTCCCGACGGCTTGGCGATAGATGAAAGCCTGCCAATGGTAGTGCTGATTAATGAAGGTTCGGCTTCCGCCTCCGAAATTGTGGCGGGCGCTTTACAAGATTATGGTCGCGCCAAATTGGTGGGCGTTACTTCTTACGGCAAAGGCTCCGTGCAAAAGTGGATACCATTGAGCGGCGATAACGGCGCAGTGCGCATCACCATCGCCAAATGGCTCACGCCCAAAGAACGCACGATCCACGAGATTGGGTTAACGCCTGACGTGGAAGTGAAGATGACGGATGAAGATTACGCCAATAAACTTGACCCGCAATTGGATAAAGCCATTGAAGTTCTAATGGATATGATCAAACAATAGACATTATCTGAAATAACCGTCCCGAAGGTTTTTTTAAGAAAATCAAGGAAAAAATACCAACCTTCGGGACGTTTTTCCTTATTACCGATAAAGTCTAATAATCCTAGTAGGGCAGAAGGAGAAAATTATGTTTTTTAGTCTCGATTATTTGATTTACATGATCCCCGCTTTTATTTTGATGGGACTGGCCTCATGGTATGTAAAACATGCCTACAACAAATGGAGTCAAGTCCCAGCCAGTAGCCGGCTCACCGGAGCGCAAGCCGCGCAACGGTTAATTTCCAGCGGCGGTTTGGTTGGCGTCCAAGTGCAGGGCGTCGGCGGTCAATTGAGCGATCATTACGATCCGCGCGATAAAACGCTGTATCTCTCGCCCAGCGTGGGTAACGGAAATTCAGTTGCGGCGGTGGCAGTTGCCGCACATGAATTAGGTCACGCCATGCAGGATGCGGAAGGCTACTTCCCGATGCGCGTACGCTCGGCGCTCGTGCCTGTGGTGAATATTGGCTCTAACCTCGGCTGGATTTTGATCATGGCTGGACTTCTCCTCCGTTGGACGGGGCTGGCTTGGCTGGGCGTGTTGGTCTTTGCCGGCGGCGCATTATTTGCTTTAGCCACCTTGCCAGTGGAATTGAACGCCTCAGCCCGCGCCAAGCGCTTGCTGTATCAAACGGGCATCATCCAAACGGACGAAGAACAACGCGGCGTGAACACCGTGCTAAACGCCGCCGCGCTCACATACGTTGCCGGTTTACTGACTGCAGTTCTCCAGTTGCTTTATTACGCCTCCATCGTGGGCGGCAGACGCAGAAGTTGACCGTATTTACAATAAGAGAGCAGGTTCTGCCTGCTCTTTTATTTCGAGCGGATACGCCTCGCTCTAGGTATTCGATCGTAAGTATTTAGAACACAAATCCCTGCTCAAGCCGCCTTGAGAGCTGGTTTGTAAAATTTATTCCGACCGACTACTTAGGTATAATTCTTGCAATGAAGAAATTTTTTGTCGCTTTTGTTTTCTTTTTATTGATTGTTATCATCGTCTTAAGCTTCAGCGAATTGGAGACCATTCTCAAAACGCTTCAACGCGCGCATCTCGGATTCCTCCTCCTCGCCGTTTTGATTCAGTGCGTCTGGTTTATCAGTTCCGGCAGAATGTACCAATCCATTTTTCATTTGCTCGGGATTCACGATACCGTCCTGGAATTGAGCCGCATCGCCACCGCCGCGACTTTTATCAACATTGTCGCGCCAACGGCGGGCGTGGGCGGCGTGGCTTTGTTCGCCAGCGAAGCCCGCAAACGCGGACATGCCGTCGGCAAAGTCACTGTCGCCGCCGCGCTGTTTTTATTGCTGGATCAAGCCTCGTTTTTAGTCGTCCTTTCCATTGGCTTGATCATCCTCGCCGGACGCAACGATCTCAACCCGGGCGAAATCTCGGCTTCTGTGTTTCTCTTGATCATTGCGATCTCTTACGCCTTTATTCTTTATCTCGGTTATCGCTCCGAACAAAAACTCGGAAATTTACTCGCGCGCATCGCGCGCCTGCTCAACCGCTTCTTTCGCTTTTTTCGCAAAGATGATTACCTCAGCGAAACCCGCGCCCATGAATTCGCGCGCGAAGTGGCGGAAGGCTTCTCGGGCATCACCGAAAAAAAATCAAGCCTCGTGCGCCCAATTTTATGGGGCATTCTTGATAAAACTTTATTGATGATCGTGCTCGTCTTTTCTTTTTTAGCTTTTGAAGTCCCCTTCACTGCGGATATCATCGTCGCCGGTTTTTCATTAACCTACCTCTTCTTAATTGTTTCGCCCACGCCTTCCGGCATCGGCATTGTCGAAGGCTTAATGCCTATCGCCTTATCCTCTTTAGGCGTCAACTGGAGTCAAGCCATTGTCATCACGCTCGCTTATCGCGCGGTTACGTTTTGGATTCCGCTGGGGGTGGGCGCTTGGGCATTCCGCTCGCTACATGCGGAAACTGAAGTTAAGCGCCTTTGAACACGCTTCAAACGCTTTTAGATTTTTGGCAGGGGGATGAGCAAACTGCCCCGAATTTTTCAGCCTGGCAGAAGACGCCGCCGCGCCCCGCGCAAACCCGCCCCTTCCCGACCGATTTGCCTGTTTCGCTCCGAACGGCATTATCCTCGCTGGGAATTGATTCGCTCTACGACCACCAACACGCCGCATGGACGCACGCTCAGCAAAATAAACATATCATCCTCTCCACCAGCACCGCCAGCGGAAAAACCTTAGCTTACAACTTGCCGGTTTTAGCTTCAATCATCAACAACCCTCAAGCCCGCGCCTTATATCTATTCCCCACCAAAGCCTTGGCGCAAGACCAGTTAGCTACGCTCCAAAACTTTCAACCTGAAACCTTCAACCTGAAACCAGCCATCTACGATGGCGATACGCCGCAAACCCAGCGCCCCGCAATTCGCAAAAACGCCAACATCGTTTTATCCAACCCGGATATGCTCCACACGGGCATTCTGCCGCATCATGCCAACTGGATTGATTTTTTCAGCAACCTAAAATTCATCGTCATTGACGAAGCCCATACCTATCGCGGAGTCTTTGGTTCGCACGTCGCCAATGTAATTCGTAGACTCAAACGGGTCGCAAAATTTTATGAGGCAAATCCGCAATTTATTTTAGCTTCCGCTACCATTGGCAATCCCAAAGAATTAGCCGAGAAATTAATCGAACATCCCGTTGAACTGATTGATAATGACGGCTCATCCAAAGGCGAGCGTCATTTCATGGTTTATAACCCGCCGGTCATAGACGCAAGTTTGGGTTTACGAAAAAGCGCCATTCTCGAAAGCGTGAGATTAACAACCGATTTACTCAAACATAATATTCAATCTGTTGTTTTTGCCAGAACCAGAAGAACCGTAGAAATTCTACTAACTAATCTCCAATCGCTAGTCACTAATCACGATTTACGATTTACGAGTTCCCAAATTCGCGGCTATCGCTCTGGCTACCTTCCAACGCAACGCCGTGAAATCGAACAAGGCTTACGCGCTGGAAGCGTCAAAGCGGTTGTGGCAACCACAGCGCTTGAATTAGGCATTGATATCGGCGGACTCGGCGCGGCGCTATTAGTGGGCTACCCGGGGACAATTGCCAGCGCGAGACAACAAGCCGGCAGAGCCGGGCGCGGAGACGATCCCGCAGTTTCAATTTTGGTCGCTTCTCCCAGCCCGCTGGATCAATTTCTCGCGCATCACCCTGAATATTTTTTTAAGCGTTCCCCTGAACGGGCTTTGGTCAACCCAAATCATTTGTTGATTTTATTAGAACATTTACGTTGCGCCATGTTTGAATTACCGTTTCAAACGCAAGAATCTTTTGGCTCGCTCTCTTGGGAATTGATCGAAGAATATTTGCAATTCCTGGTTTCAAATCAAGAATCACATCTCTCCAATGAAAAATATTATTGGATGAAAGATCAATATCCCGCCGCCAATATTTCCTTGCGCTCCGCTTCGCCGCAAAGCTTTGTTTTGCAAACCCTGACCGAAGACGATAGACCATTGACGATAGGGACAGTGGATGGCGAATCGGCGCACTGGATGATTCATGCCGGCGCAATTTACATGCACGAAGCCCAGCAATATTTTGTGCAAGCATTAGATCTTGAGAAACATACCGCTCAACTTGTGCCGGTTGGTTTAGATTACTACACCGAAGCGCAAAAAAAATCTGAAATTGAAATATTAGCTGTAAATCAAAACGAATCATTGACCGCTACGAATGTAAAGAGAGAAGAAAGACCGAAAGATGTAGACGAGAAAGCAATCGGCGAAAAAGGCTATGGCGAAATTCAAGTCACCACGCAAGTCATCGGCTTTAAGAAATTGAGATGGTTCACCAATGAAAATTTAGGTCAAGAAGAATTGGATTTACCCCCAGTTCAATTACAGACCGCCGGATATTGGCTAACGCTCTCGGAAGATGTTGTGAAGCGCTTGCGCGAATCCGGCGCATGGACGAACGACGCCAACGACTATGGAGTCAATTGGA
>JADZCC010000051.1 GCA_020851785.1 Anaerolineales bacterium | reverse complement strand
TCTTTGACCGACTCTTCGATGCCGATGGCGAGCGCTTCGAGGTCGCGTCCCGCCAGCCCGCCGTAGGTGTGCAAGCCTTCATACACGACAACGAGATTGCGAAGTTCTTCAAAGATTTCATAATCGTTGATCGCCAGCCAGCCGCCGATGTTGACGAGGTTATCTTTTTTGGCGCTCATCCATGCCGCGTCGGTGTAACTGCAAAACTCTTTGAGAATTTGCGCGATGGTTTTATTGGCGTAACCTTCTTCGCGTTGTTGAATGAAGTAGGCGTTTTCCATCATGCGCGTCGCGTCGAGATAAATTTTCATGCCATGCTTATCGCACAGGGCGCGCAGGGCTTTGACGTTTTCCATGCTCACGGGTTGACCGCCCGCCATGTTGACCGTGCCAGCCACGCTGATATAAGCAATGTTGTCCGCGCCGTGTTTGTCAATCAGCGCCTGCACTTTGTTGAGGTCAATGTTGCCCTTGAACGGATTCAAATTCGCGGGGTCATGCGCTTCGTCAACAATCACATCGTAGAATATTCCGCCCGCCAGTTCCTGATGCAAACGCGTGGTGGTGAAATACATATTGCCAGGCACGATTTGTCCTTTTTTGATGACCGTCTGACTGATGAGATGTTCCGCGCCGCGCCCTTGATGCGTGGGGACGATGTATTTGTAGCCGTAGTATTTTTGAATCGCTTCTTCGAGATGATAGAAGTTGCGACTGCCCGCGTAGGCTTCGTCGCCCAACATCATACCCGCCCACTGACGGTCGCTCATCGCGCCCGTGCCACTGTCGGTCAACAAGTCAATGTACACGTCCTTCGATTTGAGCAGGAAGGTGTTGTAGCCCGCTTCGGTCAGCGCCTTCTCGCGTTCTTCGCGGGTGGTGACGGTGAGCGGTTCGACCATCTTGATCTTCCAAGGTTCCGCCCACGAGCGGCGCCCGAACTGTTGTCCCATGGTCTTTGGCGTTGAATCGGTCATGCAATCTACTCCTTGTTTTTTATTGACCGCAAAGGATTGCAGTTTTTCCTTCGCGGTTGAAAAGCTATTCCAACGGGAGCGCCATCGTGGCTTTCACTTCAGTGAGGACGAGGCTGGTTTGAATCCGCGCCACGCCGGGAATCGGGGTGATCTTATCCACCACGAAACGCTCCAGGTCTTTCCGATTTTTCAGCACGACCTTCAACAAATAATCGTGTTCGCCCGTGATGTGATGACACTCCAGCACTTCGGGCATGCGCCGCGCCGCCTCGCGGAATTTTTCCACTTGCTCCACTTTGTGCATTTGCAAACTGATGTGGATGAAGCACAGCAGATCGTAGCCAGCCTTTTCACGATCTACGACGGCGGTGTACTGGCGGACGTAGCCGCCTTTTTCCAACCGCCTCAAACGGGAATGGGTGGCGGGCGGCGACAAACTGACCTTTTTCGCCAGTTGGACATTGCTCAAACGCCCGTCGGCTTGCAACGCCCGCAGAAGGGATTTATCTACAGCATCCAGCGCCATGTTCTTGGAATTTTTTATCATATTCAGACCTCAATTTCAATGGAAATTCGATATTTTTACGGAAAGTCAAAATTAAATCCTATAATACCCCATTATTTATATGAATATTCCAAATTCAGCCACAAGCAGGCGTTGACGGTGAAGAAGCGCTAACTTTCCCCAAACAAAAAGCCCTCTCCCGTCTCTCCAGCCAACCCACCCGTTGACTTGGAGATTCATCCCCGCCATCAGCCAGAGTCAGTCAGGGTAAGTTCCAACCCAAAAATGACGGATAAGAAAAAATATCGAGTCACGTAATTCTTCGCGCGTTCATTTGGTATGAGAGGTATAATACCGTTAATATTCGAAAGGATGAAAATGACAAAGGAATTCAACGTTGTAATCGAACGAGACGAGGAAGGTTATTACGTTGCCAGTGTCCCTGAATTGCAGGGATGCCACACGCAAGCCAAATCATTGGATAAACTGATGGAGCGAATCCGTGAGGCGATTGAACTGTGTCTCGAAATGGAAGGGGATTTCGTCTCGAATGAGTTTATCGGTGTGCAAAGGATTGCTGTTGAAGTATGATGGCGAAAATAGCGCGGCTGACAGGGCAGGAGGTTATCGCCGCGTTGAAGAAAGCGGGGTTTGATGTTTTGCGTGTCAAAGGAAGTCATCATTTTCTGGGGCATACAGACGGCAGACGAACCGTTGTGCCTGTGCATCGCGGTGAAATTATCGGACCAGGGTTGATGCTGAAAATCTTGCGCGACTGTGAAATCGAACGCGATGAATTTATGAAGCTGACAAAATAAATGGGGGCAGAGAAATCTGGTCGCGGCACGACCATTGACTTGGCATCCCGTCCCGCGCCTCACGCAGATTATGAACCGATTCTCCCGTTGGCTGTTCCCGACTTGAAGGAAGTCAAAGCCTTTGCGAATCACCTGCATTCATTGGGCAAACATTGGCAAGGCGAAATCTTCGGCTGGCAGGCGGAATACACGCCCGAAAGCGACAAACGCCCCCTGGATTCAAACATGACTTTCACCCCCGCTGACTTCTGGATTGGCGAAAGCGCCATTTGTTTTTTTTCCCTGATGTGGGAACACGGCAAGGGTCAAGACCCCGTAGAGTTTTTGGACGACAGGGGCATCGTCAAGTAATTTATGCCAACGTTCTCTGTAACGCATCACAACTCAACTCAAACAAAAAGCCGATGGTTAGACACAGCCCCCTTGTGGGGAGCAACCATCGGCTGGGTTTGAGGCGCTGGGTTAACGTCTAGCGCGTCACTTGAAAGGCCTGCTGTAAAATATCGTTTGAAATTTCCACACCGTAGGTTTGGGCGGCTTTGAGGTTGAGGAACAGGTAATATTCGGCGGTTTCCACCGGCGTGTTGGCGGGCTTGGCGCCTTTGAGGATGCGGTCTGCCATGTTTGCGCCTTGCGCGGCCTGACCGCTAAAGGTGGTGGTGTAATCCATCACCGGGAAGGTGGTGGCGCCGCCGCGTCCGGTTGCGAAGATCGGCACGTTGTATTGGTCGGCTTGCGCCACGAGTTGATCCAGCCCGGCTTCGAGGTTGCCTGAAAGTAAACCGAAAAAGATGATGGTATGTTCGGGCAGGGTTTCAACCGCCGCGGCCATTTGCTCCGGCGTGGTCACTGCGCTTTCGGGCAATAACTCCACGCCCTGGCTGGGGATGTTGTCGTAAAACTCCTGCATCAATCCGCTGATGAACGCATCCTCCGGGTTATGCGGGCTGTAAACATATTGAGTCTCCGGCATGATTTTTAACGCCCACTCAAGGGCTTTGTCCGTCTGGCTGATGATTTGAATGCCGGTAACGTTGCCGCCCGGGGCCGCGATGCTTTGCACCAGGCCTTCCGCCAACGGATTAATCACCGGGTCGAAGACCACCGCAATGTCCGTGCCTTCCACGGCGGCTTTGGCGGCTTTGGCCGGGTTCGTGCCAATCGCAAAGATCAGGTCCACCTTTTGCTCCACCAGACGCTTGGCTTCCGCGTCGAAGGCCGCCTGATCGCCGTCGGTCACGGATTCGTTATACAGATAAGTGATGTTCTGACCTTCCACGTAACCCAGTTCGGTCATCGAGGCTTTGAAGCCGTCCAACGTGGGCGACAGCCAGGCCAGTTCCATAATCACGCCCACCGTGTAGGTTTTGGGTTTCGCTTCCCCGCAACCCGCCAGGCTTAGGCTGAGGGCCACTAAAACAAAAATCGCTCGTTTGAAAAACATAATACGTTCTCCTTATAAAAACAAAAGTTGACAATGACCAGCATTCTAAAGCCGAAAACCCCGGCCCAACCCCACATTTTAGTAAGCTAACAAACTCGTAAATTCCCCCATTTCCATTCTGCATTTATTTTCTCATTTTCCGCCTTGCCAAATTCCCAGCCCATTGATATACTGCCGCCCAACATGAACCGTTTCTTCGCGCAAAGCCATCATCATCATTTCCAACCCCCGCCCGGTCGGGAGGTTTGTTTGCGCGCGCTTGCCTACCATTAGGTAAATTCGTCTCACGCCTCATTTATCCCCGACCCCTGGTCGGGGATTTTTGTTTAACGATTTTCAGAAAAGGATTTTTTATGCAAACCACTCAACGCTTAAGGCTCTCGCTCCCCTCCAAAGGCCGCCTGCAGGAGGAAGCCCTGCGCTTCCTCAACGCGGCCGGACTCGCCATCCTCAAACCCAACCCGCGCCAATACGAGGCCCAACTCCCCGCCCTGCCCGAACTAAACGTCATCTTCCAACGGCCCGGCGACATCGTTGTCAGCGTCCGCGAAGGAAGCATGGATTTTGGACTCGTCGGGCTGGACACGCTGGAAGAGAAGCGCGGCCCAAACGGCAAGATCATCACCCTGCACGAAGCGCTGGGCTTTGGTCACTGCGCGTTAATGCTGGCCGTCCCGGAAAGTTGGAGCCAAGTCGCAGACTTGGCCACGCTCAAAGAATACGGCGTCGCGCTAAAACGCCCGTTACGCGTGGCGACGAAATTTCCAACCCTAACCGAGCGCTTCTTAACACAACACGCCATTCCGCACAGCTTAATCGCCGCCGAAGGCACGCTCGAAACCGCGCCCACCATTGGCTACGCCGACCTCATCGCCGATCTCGTTTCATCCGGTCAAACGTTAAGAGACAACCGTTTGCGCGCCCTGCCCGACGCGCTCATCCAAAAATCACAGGCCGCATTAATCGCCAACCGCAACGCCTTGCAAACTAATCCGCAAGCGTTGGAAATGGCGCGACGCCTGCTGGAATACATCGAAGCGCATTTGCGGGCGCAGGAAAACCTTTTAGTCATTGCCAACCTACGCGGGGCCAACCCACAAGCCCTCGCGGAAAAACTCTTCGGGCAAACTTCGCTTGGCGGTTTACAGGGGCCCACCATCAGCCCCATCATCACACGCGACTCAAACGCCGACTGGCATTCAATCACCATCGTCGTCCGCCGCGATCGCCTGCCCCAGGCGATTGGCGAATTACGCTCCATCGGCGGGAGCGGAATCGTCGTCTCGCCGGTCAACTACATTTTTGAAGAAGAGCCGCCCCGCTACACCGCAATGTTGGCCGACTTAAAATCCACACCGCTTCCATAACGGATGTTTGATTCAGTCTCGAAGAACAGGAGCCGCCCATGAACATTCGCCCCCACCTGCAAACCTTGCCGCCTTACACGCCCATCGAACCCTTTGAAGTCTTATCCGCGCGCATTGGAAGGGCGCCAGACCAAATCGTCAAAATGGATGCAAACGAAAATCCCTACGGGCCTTTGCCCGCCGTGCGCGAGGCCCTCGGCCAATTAAACTTTCCGCACATTTATCCCGACCCCGAAAGCCGCGCCCTGCGCGAAGCGCTGGAAAAATTTACCGGCGCGCCAGCCGAATATTTACTAGCCGGAGCAGGCGCAGACGAACTGCTGGACTTGCTAATGCGCGTCATCCTGGAGCCAAACGATTGCATCCTCACCTGCCCACCCACCTTTGGCATGTACGCTTTCGATGCGCGCTTAAATGCGGCCCGCGTGATTGAAGTTCCGCGCCGCGCAGATTTTTCCTTAGACCTCCCCGCCATTTGCAAAGCGGTTTCAGCCCACGCGCCCAAACTGCTTTTCATCGCTTCGCCCAACAACCCGGATGGCTCCCTGCTTTCATCCGCCGCATTAGACGAATTGCTCAAACTCCCCTGCTTAATCGTTTTAGACGAAGCCTACATCGAGTTTGCGGACGACGTTCTCGGCGCAAGGCTAAGCCGCATTCAGGAGGTTTCGCAACGGGAGAATCTCATCGTCCTGCGGACGTTCAGCAAATGGGCGGGGCTGGCCGGCCTGCGCGTTGGCTATGGCGCGTTTCCAAAATGGTTAATGCCCACTTTGTGGAAAGCCAAACAGCCATATAACGTCAACGTGGCGGCCAGCGTGGCCGCGCAAGTTTCACTGAAACAAGTTGAAGCGTTGCAGGGAATTGTGCAAACGCTGATCGCGGAGCGGGAGCGGCTGTTTAATCAATTACAACAAATTCCATTCCTCAAACCTTATCCCACCCGCGCCAATTTCATCCTCTGTCAGGTTCTGAATCGGGACGCTTCCGAACTAAAGGTCAGGCTGGCCAGCGAACGCGGCATCTTCGTCCGCTATTTCAACCAGCCCAAACTAAACGACCACATTCGCATTAGCGTGGGTAAATCGGAAGATACAAATTCTTTAATCAAAGCTGTAAGCGGACTCTAAAACGGATTAACGAATGGAAACGGACAAGTCCGTTCTAATCCGTGAGTCCATAAGTTCGTGACAAAGTCCGTTTTCGTCCGTGAGTCCGTGACCAAGTCCGTTTATAAAAGTCCGTTATCAAGGAGACCTTATGAGAATTGCAGAAATCATTCGTCAGACGAACGAAACGCGGGTTGAAATTAAATTAAATCTGGATGGAAGCGGCAGGCCCGAGATCGCCACTGGAGTTGGCTTTCTGGATCACATGCTCACCCACCTGGCCGTGCATGGCCTCTTTGACTTGGCCGTGCAAGCGCAGGGAGATTTGCACGTGGACATTCACCACACCGTGGAAGATGTGGCCTTGGTTTTAGGCCAGGCCTTTGACCGGGCGCTCGGCGACCGAAGCGGAATCTTCCGCATGGGCGACTGCTTCGCCCCGATGGATGAAACCCTCGCGCACGTCGCGCTGGATTTATCCGGCCGGCCCTACGCTGTAATTCAAGCCGAATGGCATTCGCCAGCGGTGGGGAATATTCCCACAAGTTTATTCCCGCATTTTTTAGAATCGTTCGCGGTTACAGCGCGATGTAACTTACATGCCCGCGTCTTATACGGGCGCGACGATCATCATCAGGCTGAGGCGTTGTTCAAAGCGTTGGCCCGCACGTTGGATACAGCGACGCAAATTGACGCGCGCCGCATTGGGAGCGTACCTTCCACAAAAGGCAGTTTATAAAATGAATTTACTGACCGTCATAGACACAGGCTCTGGCAACCTGCACTCTGTTCAAAAAGCGCTGGAAAGCGTGGGCGCAAACGTTGAGGTGACGAATGACCCGCAAAAAGTTTTGCGGGCCAAAAAAGCGCTCTTGCCGGGCGTGGGCGCGTTTGGCGAGTTTATGCGCGGCCTACACGAGAGGAACTTGATGGAAGCCATCCAGCAGATTGCCAACGAAAAGATTCCGCTCTTGGGCATTTGTGTTGGGATGCAGGCCCTCTTTGAAAGCGGCGAAGAAATGGGCCGCCATGCCGGGCTGGGATTATTGGCCGGGAAGGTAACGGCCTTTCCGCACATGCCCGGGCTGAAGATTCCGCAGACGGGTTGGAACCAGCTTGCAGTTAAGCCAGAGGCGGCGCTCTTTGATCAGGTTGCGGCCGGGGCGTACGTCTATTTCAATCATGCGTATTATTGTCAGCCGCAAAATTCATCAAGCATAATTGCCACAACCGAACACGGGCTGACCTATGCCAGCGCCGTTCAACAGGAAAATATTTTCGGCGTGCAATTTCACCCGGAGAAAAGTCAGCGCGCGGGTTTGCAAATTTTGAAAAACTTTTTGGAGTTAACATGAGCTTTACAATTTATCCGGCGCTTGATTTGCGAGCCGGGCAGGTGGTGCGTTTGAAAACCGGCGACCCCAACCAACAGACGACGTATGGCGCCGACCCAGCCGAAACGGCCGCGCGCTGGCTGGGCACGGGCGCGAGTTGCCTGCACGTGGTGAATTTGGACGGCGCGTTTGGCGAAGACGACGCGACGAATCAACTGGCTTTGAAATCCATTTTGCGGCTGGGGGCGCAGGTTCAATTTGGCGGCGGATTGCGTTCATTAGAATCCGTTGCCCAAGCGCTGGAGTTGGGCGTCAGCCGCATCATCCTCGGCACGCTGGCGATTGAACAACCAGAAATCGTCCGGCAGGCCGTGCAAAAATTTGGCGCTGAAAAAATTGCCGTGGGAATTGACGCGCGTGACGGATTGGTGAGCGTGCGCGGTTGGAAGAAAGACAGTTTAATTTCATCTACCGAGCTTGCGTTGCAAATGCGGGAGTTGGGCGTGAAGACCATCCTTTTTACCGATATTCGTCGGGATGGGTTGGGCAGTGGGCTAAACATCCAAGCCACTTGTGAGTTGGCAGAACTGAGCGGCTTAAACGTGATCGCTTCCGGCGGCGCACAGACTTTAGCGGACATCCGCGCGGCGAAAGAAGCCGGGCTGGTGGGCGCGATCGTCGGCCGCGCCTTATACGAAGGCGCGCTGGATTTGAAATCAGCGCTGGAGTTTGAGGAATAATCATGCTGGCAAAACGCATCATCCCGTGTTTGGATATTAAAGATGGGCGCGTGGTCAAAGGCGTCAACTTCATTAACTTGCGCGACGCCGGAGACCCCGTGGAGCAAGCCCGCCTGTACGACGAACAAGGCGCGGACGAATTAGTCTTCCTCGATATTTCGGCCACCCACGAGGGCCGCAAAACCACTTTGGAATTGGTCAGCCGCGTGGCGGAGAAGGTCTTCATGCCGCTCACGGTGGGCGGCGGAATCCGCACGGTGGACGATATGCGTAACCTGTTATTGGCCGGAGCGGATAAAGTGAGCCTTAATTCGGCGGCGGTAAAAGAACCAACTTTATTATCAGCAGGCGCCTCGCGTTTTGGGGCGCAGTGTATTGTCTTGGCCATGGACGTTCGGAAGCATCCTTCGCATTGGGAGGTCTATGTAAACGGCGGCAGAACCGCAACCGGATTGGACGCCATTGAATGGGCGCGTCGCGCAGTGGACTTGGGCGCAGGCGAAATTTTATTAACCAGCATGAACGCCGACGGCACGCTGGCAGGGTATGATATTGAGTTGACTCGCACAATTGCAGAAGTGGTCTCTGTGCCGGTCATCGCTTCTGGCGGCGCGGGGAAACCGCAACACTTTGCCGAAGTCCTCACCCACGGCAAAGCGGACGCGGCGCTGGCCGCGTCGTTGTTCCATGACGGCAAGTTGAAGATCGCAGAATTGAAAAGGGCGTTGCAGGCGCTGGATGTCCCTATGAGAATTGAGTAGCGGATTGCCTTTGGCAAGCGGATAAACGGATAATTTATATGCTGGAAAACAATTTTATTGAAATAATCAAATTTGATTCAAACGGATTAGTTCCAGCCATCGTTCAAGATGTAAATACAAGACAAGTCTTGATGCTGGCCTACATGAATCAAGAATCATTAAGGCTTACGCTTGAAAAACAAGAGACGATCTTCTGGTCTCGAAGCCGCGCCGAACTTTGGCATAAAGGCGCCACCTCTGGAAATTTCCAAAAGGTGATTGAAATTAAAATAGATTGCGACGCCGATACGCTCTTAATTCTCGTGGAGCCAAAAGGTGCGGCCTGCCACACCGGACAGACCAGTTGTTTCTATCGCGCCATTCAGGAGTAACCCATGGACCTTGAAACTTTATTTACCATCATTGAAAGCCGCAAAAATAATCCCGTCGAAAATTCCTACACCGCGAGTCTCTTGCAGAGCGGCCTGCCAAAAATTGCCCAAAAGGTTGGCGAAGAAGGCGTGGAGGTAGTTATCGCCGCGCTCGCGCAAGACGACCAACGCCTGATCGAAGAACTTGCCGACCTCGCCTTTCACGCGCTCGTGCTGGCATCCGCGCGCGGACTCACTTTAGAACAAATCCGCAATGAGTTGGAAAAGCGCCGCAAATGAACAAGATCATTTTGCTGGATATTGACGGCGTCCTCGTTCGGCAAGGCGGCTATCGCGCCGCGCTTAACTGCACGCTGAAATATTTTCTCGGCCCAAATTTCCAGGTGGATGAACGGTTAATCGTCGCTTTGGAAGAACGCGGAGTCTCCAGCGAATGGGATATGACTCCCTTAATCATCGCCGCGTACTGGAACTTGAGCCTGCTCAAACGCCCCAAGCAGAATCTCCCCGGTAATTTTTCCGCCGCCGTTCAGCGCCTACAGGAACTCCAGCCGTCTTCGCCGCTTGAACTTTCCATCCCGCCCTTTGAATTGCGCCCAAATTGCTACCCGGCCGAGGCGGCCTTTTTAGCGGGTTGTTTTTCCGCCGTGCCAATCAAACTCCGCCAAAAATTATTAACCCACACCCGCGACATTCAATCTTCAGAGACCTTTCGCGTCTTTCAAAATTTTACGCTCGGAAGCCAGTCCTTCGCAGAGACGTACGGCCAGCCCGCCCTATTTCAAACTGATTCATTGTTGCTAAAATATGACGCGCCCAACCTCAGCGCTGAAATTCGCAATTCGCTTTTACAACATCCGCTGGTTGGTTTCACTGCCCGCCCGTCGGCCGTTCCGCGCGAAGTTGAAGGTTCAATTCACGGGTATGCGCCCGAAGCGGAGTATGGGCTGACGTTATGCGGTTTGTCAGATATTCCGCTAATGGCTTTCGGCAAATTGCAATATCTCGCCGCCCAACATCAACTGGACCCGGCGACCTTGATGAAGCCCGCGCCTTTTCAGGCGCTGGCTGGCGTTCTCGCGGCCTGGGCAAAAGACGAATGGCTGGCCCTCCAAGCCGCCAATCACTGGCGCGTCAGCGGAAAACTCAGCCCGGAATTTCAACGCCTGCCCAAACAATTTGAATTAATCGTCGTGGAGGATACGCTCGGCGGAATCCGCTCGGCGCAAGGCGCGCGCGCGGTTTTGCAACAAGCCGGTTTTGAAGTGAACTTCAAGCCAATTGGCATCACATCCGGAAGCGTAGAGAAAGCCTCCGCTTTTGCCAATGCAGGCATCTTTCACGCTGAAGGCTGGCAAAATGCAATTGCGGAAATCCTCAGCTAGCTTTTTGGGTTAAAGAGATCATCAGATACATCGTCCCGAAGGTTGAACTTTCTCCTTTGATTTGCTTGAAGAAGCCGGGACGGTTCATTTAACCTTGAGGAGTTCCCTTTGAACAATTACCTTGCGCTGATCATCACCTTTGCCATTTCCCTGATCTTCCTACGCTCGATGGATTTCATCGCCCATCGTGGGTGGATGGACAGCAAGCTTAGCCGCAAAATCATTCACATTGGCACTGGCCCCATTTTTGTGCTGTGCTGGCTGTTGTTCAACGACGCGCCCGAAGCTCGTTGGCTGGCGGCTTTGGTTCCGTTTATGATTACGATTCAATTTGCCTTGATTGGGTTGGGAGTTTTGAAAGACGAAGCCTCAGTCAAGGCCATGTCGCGCACAGGCGACCCAAAAGAAATTTTACGCGGCCCGTTGTATTACGGCATTGCGTTCGTGGCGCTGACGCTGATCTTCTGGAAGGACTCGCCGATTGGAATCATCGCCTTGATGATGTTATGCGGCGGCGATGGCATTGCCGACCTCGTCGGGCGAAAGTTCAAATCTGCAAAACTGCCGTGGAGTCCGCAGAAATCGGTGGCGGGTTCGCTGGCAGTCCTGCTCGGCGGATGGATTTTGGCCGCGCTGATTGTTTTTATTTACGTCAGCATGGGGCGCTTTGCGGGGACGTTTGTAAATTATCTCCTGCCGATGGCCAGCATGGCCGTCGTGGGCATGTTGGTTGAATCCCTGCCGTATCCTGATATTGATAACCTCACCCTGCCGCTGACTTGCGCGTTGGTTGGCTTGGCGTTCTTCTAATCCGGAAACTCAACGCAAAGGCGCAAAGTGAAAATCAATTCTTGGCGATTTGACGTTATACGCTTGGTTATTCCCCGGCAAGTAAGATTTTCAAGTCTTGCGCGAGGATGGGCGTAAAGACCTCCCGACCTTTGGCGTTCAAATGAATCGCATCGAGGAATAAATCTGAAGTCAGCCGCGCATCTGCGCCATAATCCAACAGGATGGCGTGATTTTGGCTTAGGTAATCTGCGAGATCGTTCACATAAGCGGCCACACGCGGATCGTCCGCGTTGGTTTTAACTTTGACGCGCACAAAGATTAACTGAATGTTATTTTCCTGCGCCATGCGAATCATCTCCGGCAGGTAGGACTTCCCTACTTGATCGGCGAAGTCCAGCCGTTCGGGCGTGTAGAGATAAGATTCAGCCGCGCCAATTGCGTCGGTGAGGGCTTGCGGTTCAAAATCTGCGCCTTGAAAGAGTTCGGCCAAGGCGAGGTCAGTGCAATTTTGATTGCATCCAAACAGCGCCGGGGAAAAATAGCGTACATGCCGGTCAATCGCCTGGCGCACGTTGGAGCGCGCTACGTACAGCGGGAGATATTCTTCGGCTAAAACTTCCAGCGGATTCATAAAATTGAGATATGAGTTTTGGAGCAGGAGCGGTTCTTCACGGTCGGCGTATTCGTCCAGCAAGTCGAAGTAACTGCCATGCACGCGATACCCAGGCGCGGTGAGCAGGGAATTCCGAAAGACGACGATCAGATATTTGGGGTGATAGGTCGCCGGAGCCAGATCGTTTTTCAAAATTAGATACCACAACGCAGAAGCCGAACCCGGAATGCCAATTTGATACATGGATTGGCCGGTTTGTCTGGCAAGTTCGTCCACATTTGTACTTGCGCCAAGCGTGGAGTCGCCCATCAACACAATTTCGGGACGCAGGGTTTCCACGTCTTCCAGGTAATTGAAACGGATTTGTTTATCCAGCGCGGGGCCGGGCGGACGGGGAATAGCGAAACCATAACGACGCGGGAGGATGATTGAGCTGGTAAAAATGATCAGGGCGAGGAGCAGGCTGAATTTAAGGAAGAAGCGCATGGTCTGACTCTAAAATTGAAAGTAGATAAAATCTGAATTGGCGGAGTTGAGGTAAATCACAATCAACGCGACGGCGCAGGCATAGAAACCGGCTTGTAACCATCCGCCTTTGGCAAAGCGTTCGAGGCTGGCGTGAATCCACAGCGGCAGGGCGTAGACGAATGTGAGGGTGATGGTGATGACGGCCAGGATGAATTCGTTTTGGTTTGGAAAGAACGGCGAAGTTAAGGTATGCGCGAGCCAACTTAAAGAAGGCGCGCGGAAGATGGCCCAGCCAAAGACGATGAAGGCAAACATGCTTAGCCACGCGCAAAACGCCGTGAGATTGGTTTGCGGCTTCCAACCGCCATGAATGCCGAGCAGTTGATAGGCGGCGATGAGCGCGCCATAATACAAGCCCCAGACGACAAAGTTCCAACCCGCGCCATGCCAAAACCCGCTGACCAACATGGCCAATACAGGCGGAAGCAGGGTGGCCAACGTTTCGTTCGCTTTGTGGCGCAATAAAAAACGGCGAGTTGGGAAGAAGACGTAATCTCTGAGCCAGGTGGAAAGCGTAATGTGCCAGCGATTCCAAAAGTCTGTGGGGGTCAGCGAAAGATAGGGCTGGTTGAAATTTTCGGAAGTGTTGAAGCCGAGTAAAAACGCAAAGCCACGCGAGAGGTCGGTATAGGCTGAAAAATCCGCGAGAATTTGCAACGTGTATCCCAATGCACCGCTTAAGACTAAAAAGCCGGAGGGATCGTTAAACCCAAACACGCGATTTACCAAAATCTGCACGCTGTTGGCGATGACGATCTTTTTGAAAAAACCCAACGCCAAAAGCGGCCAGGCCTGATAAAAGAACTCGGCTTTCCAAACGCGCGCGGCTTGTAGTTGCGGCAAAAGTTTTTGAATGCGCTCAATTGGCCCCGCCGCCAACTGCGGGAAGAAGGCCACGTAGAGGGCAAATTCCACAAACGAATGGACAGGCTTAAACGTGCCGCGCGAAACGTCCAGGATGTAGCTCATCTTTTTCAGCGTGAAGAAAGATAAGCCCATCGGTAGAAGGATTCGCAAAGTCAACTCGTTGGAGGCCCAGCCGATGGAAGCGAAAAACGAAACGACATCGCCCATGAAAAAGTCGGCATATTTGAAGAAGGCCAAAACGCCCACGTTGAGCAGGAGACTCAGCCCAACGTAAAGTTTCTTGCGGCTTGGGTTTTGCTCCATGCGTTTGGCCAGCCAAAAATCCCCCACCGTGGAAACGCCGAGCAAGACCGCGTACCCAACCTGAAGCGAACCATAAAAATAATAACTGGCGATCAGTAAAATTAAATTCTGCCAGCGGGTTTGGCCAACCGCCCAATAGCAAACAAAGACGATTAAGAAGAAAACAATAAACTCATAGCTGGTAAAGGCCATGCGCTATTCATTTTCCTCGCGCGCGTTAATCATCACCTTGTACACTTCGGCGTATTTGAGGTTCTTCTTTTTACCGTCGGCTCGAGCCCAGGCTTTAAGTTCTTTGGCCACGTTCCAATCGCCCAACTGACTGGCGTGTTGTTGCAAGGCTTCAACTTTGAGATGAATCGTTTTGGAAATATCCACCCAGGTATCCGGCTTTTCGGCGCCATGCACATACACCCGTTTGACTTTATGCGGTTCATACCCCGCTGAGAGCAAGTCGGTGAAAATGAGGCGCGTCTCGGCGGATGGAAACACCGCGTACAAGGCGGCCTGCGCGGCGGCGCGATGGTCGGGGTGATTGATGTAACCATTGCCATAAAACACGCCCTGCGGATCGCCGATCACCACTGCGTCTGGCTTGTATTGGCGAATCAACTTCGTCAGTTCTTTGCGTAACGCAAGCGTCGGCTCCAACTCGCCGTCGGCATAGCGCAGGAAGATGGAGCGTTTAACGCCAATGATTTGGTTGGCGCGCAATTGCTCCGCCTCGCGCAGGCGGGCCAATTCCGGCTTATATTCCGCGCCTTTGGTCGGGTCATTGGAACCGGCGTCGCCGCTGGTGATCGTCACGGAAACAATTTCGCAACCGGCGTTGGCCCATTTAGCCAACGTCCCGGCCACGCCAAATTCCTGATCGTCGGGGTGCGCGTGAATGCTCATCGCGCGTTTGGGAAGATATTCTTTTTTAGTAGGCATGGCGCAAATTGTAACTTTCTTTTTTACTTAATTCAACCAAAAAAGACGGCGCGGCTTTGGAGTACAATCCACGCATCTTACTTCAAGGAGTTCCCTCTATGACCATCCTGCTCACCGGTTCTGATCTCACCGTCGAAAAACTCGTGGCCATTGCGCGCAATCACGAGCCAGTCGCGCTTGACCCGCAGGCGCTGGAACGCATCAAAATTTGCCGCGCCATGCTCGAAGAAAAACTGGCCAACAAAGAAGTGATGTACGGCACCAACACCGGCATTGGGGAATTTTCCGAAACCATGCTCAACGACGAACAGGTCAAAGAATTTCAAAAATATTTGATCTACAACCACGCGGCCGGGATTGGAGAACCCCTGCCAGTTGAATATGTGCGCGGCGCCTTGGCCGGGCGCATCAACGTTCACGCGCACGGAAACTCGGCCTGCCGACCCGAAATTACGCTCACGCTGATCGAACTGCTTAACAAAGGCGTCACGCCCGTGGTCTGCACCAAAGGCTCGGTTGGCGCCAGCGGAGATTTGGCGCCCATGGCGCAAGCCATGCTCCTCTTGATGGGCGAAGGCGAGGCCTTTTATCAAGGCGCGCGCCTCAGCGGAGCGGAAGCCATGCAAAAGGCCGGAATTCCGATTCCGGGCTTGCAGGCGCGCGACGGACTTGCGGCGATCAACGGCTCCAACGTGCTGACAGCCATCTCCGCGCTTCACATTTACGACATGGAGCGTTTTTTGAAACAAGCCGAGATTGCGGCGGCCATGTCCATTGAAGCTCTGCTTGGCAACATGAAACCCTACAATACCAAACTGCACGAACTACGCGGCTTTACCGGAGCGATCGCTTCGGCCAAGAACATCGCCAAATTAATCGAAGGTTCGGATTTGGCGACCGGCAAGATGAAGACCAAAGTGCAGGACGCCTACTCGATGCGCTCCACGCCGCAAGTCATCGGGGCCGCGCGCGATGCAATCGCCTATGCCAAATCGCAAGTGGAAATTGAATTGAACGGCGTGGGCGACAACCCGATCTTCATCCCTGAAGATAAATTAACGCTGACCGGCGCAAACTTTCAAGGCTCGCCAGTGGCCCTGCCCATGGATATGGCGGGCGCGGCGATCACGATGGTCTGCGTGTTATCTGAAAGAAGGTTGAATCGTCTAACCAACCCGGCGCTTTCACAAGGCCTGCCAGATTTTCTGGCCCACCAACCTGGCTTTTATTCCGGCTTGATGCTTTCGCAATACACCGCCGATCACTTGATTGTGGAACAAAGAATCCTCTCCGCGCCCGCTTCGATTCAATCCATCCCGGCCGCGGCCGATCAGGAGGATTTCGTTTCAATGGGCATGAACACCGCCCTGAAGAACGGCCAGATTTTAGATAACGCCTATGGCGTTTTAGGCATTGAGTTTATGGCCGCGGCCCAAGCCCTGGACTTTAGAGAATTTACGGCGGGCAAAGGTTCTTTGAAAGCCCGCGAAGTCATCCGCAAACACGTCGCGCATCTGGAAGTGGATCGCCCGCTGTACAACGACCATAACAAGATGAAGGCGTTGGTCAAATCTGGCGAGATTTTAGAAGAAGTGGAAAAGGCAATTGGGGCTTTAATCCATTAATCTGAACTGGTTTAAACCTGTTTAAGAGCTGGTCACAGGCATTGTGACCAGCTCTTTTTTCATGGAAGGCGGGCTAACAAAAATGCAAAAAACCAATTGCATTTTTGTCAGCTAACACGCCTGTAAGGTGAAATTTCTAGGATTTAAGATAAAGTATTGTCAATCAATCTTATTATTCAAAAGGAGTTTTTCATGTTCAAGTTTCGTTCTTCCAAAATGTTCGTCGTCTTGATGGTTCTGGTTTTCGCCACTGCGGCTTTTGCGTTCGCCGCAACCAACACCGTCCCAGCCAGCTACGCGGGTGAAGGCGCCAGCGCCACCAGCGGCTACAACGTCACCAACGTGGTGTACAACCTGAACGCCACCACCGCCTCCAACATTGACAGCGTCACCTTTACGCTGAACGCCGCCGCCAGCAACGTCAAAATCCGCCTCGTCACCACCGGTTCCTACTATGCCTGCACCAACACCTCCGGCTTCAACTGGAGTTGCGCCACCACCGCCCCGCAGGTCACCGTCTCTGCCGCAGACGAATTACGCGTCATCGCCACCCAGTAATTGATGTGCAGGGCGAGGCCCTAAACAAAATAAAGGACCTGCATATTCTCAAACGATGTGCAGGTCCTTTGTTGTCTGGCTGTATAATCTCCACTGAAGACGCTTATGGTCAAGAGACTTTCTTCAAATCTGGCTTCCGGGATTTGGCTGATCGTAATGATTGGGCTTTGGCTGGCTTTTGCCCCCACACAGGCCGGCGGCCTGGCTTCGTACATCCTTGTAGTTGGCAACAGCATGGAACCCAACTTCCACATCGGGGATTTGGTCATCGTCCATGAAGAAGCGGAATATCAAGTCGGGGATGCCGTGGTCTACAGCAATCTCGAACTGGGAAATTTCGTCTTTCATCGCATCATTGCTCAAAAACTTGGGCGCTTCACGCTCCAGGGAGATCATAATTCGTGGGTGGACACTTACCAACCATCCAAAGAGGAAGTCCGCGGGAAACTGTGGTTACATATTCCCAAGGGCGGAAGAGCGGTCGAAAAAATCCGAAATCCCTACATTATGGCGGGAATTGCAGGAATCCTTGGAGGGGTGCTGGCCAGCGGCTTTTTTAAAAGCAAGTCGAAAGGTAGGAAATCCATGAATCGAGACTGGCTCCTGACGCTTAAACAAAAACTTAGAGAACTCCCTGCAAAATTGGGCGATGCGCAACTTCCGAATTCAAGCCTGGAGCCGCACCTCGAAGCGCTTACTTTTGGGCTGGGATGTATCGCCTTTGCGTCCTTGCTGATTGGGCTGGTCGCTTTTTCCAGACCGGCAACCCGTACGGTAAAAAATGAAGTGGGATACGAGCAGTTGGGGTCTTTCATTTATACGGCTTCCGCTTCCGCCTCCGTCTATGACGCCAATACGCTTCAAAGCGGCGACCCCATCTTTCCCAAATTAACCTGCATCGTGGATATGCAATTTCAATACCTACTCATTGCGCAACAGGCAGAAAAAATAACCGGAACGATTCAACTTACCGCCACCGTCGCCGAACCCGTGAGCGGCTGGCAAAGGGTCGTCGAACTGCAAAAAGAGATGGCCTTCAGCGGAAGTTCCGTGAGCGCCAACGCCAAGCTGGATCTATGCAAAATTGAAAAACTAACGCAAGCGCTTGAACAAGACGCAGAGGTTCACCCCGGTTCATACACATTAACCGTTTCGCCGAACATCAAAGTCAAAGGGCGGATTGCCGATCACGAACTGGATAGCGCCTTCAACCCCGGGCTTGAATTTCGATACGATCGCCAGCAGTTCTATCTCGTCAACGAAGAGGAAGAGGATAAGGAAGTCAACCTACTGCACACCGTAGAAACCGGCGCATTGAGCGCCCCACAGCTGGAAGCGAACACCATCAAAGTCTTCAACCTGGAGTTTGCCGTACCCGCCCTGCGATTGATTGCGATTTTGGGATTAATCGTTTCGCTGAGCGGGCTGGCGTTTCTTGGAAAGCGGTTACGAACGATTTCTCAAAACGACCCGGTTCAACTCAACCGCATCCGGTTCGGCTCCATCGCCATTAACGTTCAAAACGCAAAGGCGCTTGATTCCAAATCGGCGCTTGACGTTTCCTCTATTGACGACTTAAGCAAATTAGCGGAAAAATTCAATGCGCCGCTCCTGCACGCCGAACGCAATCAGACGCATGTCTACTATGTACAGGGTGAAGGAACTACCTATCGCTTCACGCTTTCGGTTCGAGAAGCCGAGCCGCAGTTCTCTGAAACCGAATCTGGAGATAAAGCCTGATGAAAAGATTACTCCCACGCCTGCTTGTGATTACCTTGATCGCGCTGGCCTTGATGAGCGCCTTTAGCGTGCTGGCGGCCGGGAACACGGTTCCGGTGACTCGCCTGGACGACCAAAGTTTTACGCTGACGCTGGACGACCTGGCGCCTTCAGCTTGCGCCGGACTCGGTCTTACGAATCTGGTCACAAGTTCAGGGCTTGTCTTCGGCACAGCCGGTAATGACTTGATTCTCAGCGGCGGTAGCGGAGACTGGATCTTTGCAATGGGCGGCGACGACTGCGTGGTTGGCGGCGGCGGCAACGATAGCATCTTTGGCGGCGTGGACACAGATGTGTGCATTGGCGGCCTAGGGACGGATTCATTCAATCAATGTGAGACGCCGATTCAGTAAGCGACCGCTTGTTTCCATACAGCAGAAGAGCGGCGGCTAAAACATAGCCGCCGCTCTTCGTTTTTAATTCAAGCAGGCATGTTTCCGAGCCTACTCCACGCCCACTACGCCGCCGACCAGGTTCAACTTAATCGTCCAGGTACTGCCAATTTGAAATTGTTGAAATTCGCTCACCGAGTCTGGCGAGTAGGTTTCCGTCCCATTCGATGTGCTGAAGGTGACGGTAAATTGATCGGTGGAGTCGCCGAGGCGTTGACCGTTGTAAATCGTCGGCTGATCATACTGGGGATTAAGATCCGAACCGTTCAAGTCATAGGTTTGAATCGTCTGCCATTCATCCACCGTATAACTGCAATAATCCTGGCTTTCATCGTGACAATCTTTCACCACTTCGGCGTAGCCGTTGCCTTGATCCACCGTTTTATCTTCGCACACCTGCTGGCTTTCCGTATGACAGGAAACGTTATAGGCGTCGGAAGGCGGGCTTCCGGGTTCGTTGGAGTAATCCACTGCGCGCACTTCCTGCACGGGCACGGAGGTTTGCCAATGCACATCGGTTACGGTTCCGCGCACGGATTTGGAAGGGAAGAAAAATAAAGCGACCATGGCGACGCAACACAACAACAAAAACGCGCCCAGCCCGCCCCATAAAAACCAATTGGGATTTTTACGCTTCTGGGCCGGGGCGATGGCGGGTTGCGGCTTGGGAGCATTCGCCACGCCGACGGTTTGTTTGGGCAAAGGCGCGCCGCATTGTTGACAGGTTGTCTGTGCGCCTTGGTTTTCAAAATTACAATTTGAACAACGGATGTTTTGCGGAGGCGGCGGAGCGGCTTGCAGTAATTGCCCAGCCTGGCGCTTCTGCCCTTCTTTGAGGTCGCCGCCGCATTGCGAGCAAGTAACGGCCGTGGCCGGGTTGCGCGTGCCGCAAAACCCGCAATGAATATCGGCCCCGGCGCTGGCGGCTTTGATCGCGGTTTCGTCGGTGATGATTGTTTCGGCCGCGGCCCGTTCAAACTTGACGTTTTCCGGCTGGGGGGCGCCGCAGTTTTCGCAGGTTTTCTTTGAACCTTTATTGCGGCTTTCACAATTGGGGCAAACCCATTCCAACTCGATAAATTTTCTTGGTTCTTCGCTTTGCATTTTTTGCTCCTAAAAGTACTTCGCTTAAGTCTACAACAAAATTGAATTGAACAAAAGAGTACTTTTAACCTACGAATGCAAAAGCCCTTAAGTTTTAGACTTAAGGGCTTTTGAAAACTTCCGCTTGAGCGCTTCAGCGCGGACGATTAGTAATCAACCGTCTCGCCGCCGTAGTCGCCAGAGAGCGAGGATTCGCCGGTGGCATAATTATAAGTGTAGAGCAGTTTGCCGGTTTTATCGCCGCTGGCTGACACATCCATGGTCATCAAGCCGGTATCCAGGTTAAAGGAGCCGGTTCCGGTGATGGTCAGTCCCTTAATCAGCGAACACTGATCGTAGTTGGTGGCGACGACCCGCTCATCCGCGCCCGGGCCAAAGGTGAACGTGCCGCCCAAATTACAGCCGACCGAGATTTCTTCGCTGTTATCGCTGTAATAAAAATCGGGCAGATAAAAAAAGTTGTCATCCATCGCGGTGAAGGCGTCCATCAAATTGTCCACATCGCCCATCGTCTGCGGCGGATTGGGCGCGTATGCGGTAGTCACATCCGCCCATTCTTCGCAGACAATTTCTCTTTGATTCGGCAACGTTCCATTCACCAAAAAGTCGGTGACGTAATTATCCGGGCAGGCGTTGCCCCAGCCAAAGATGGAATGAATGCCGCCTTCGCCGTAGAGATGATAGCCGTTATCCAAATGTTCAAAAACCGCTTTGCCGTCCTCAAACGGAGTGGCGGGATCCAACTTGGCGTTTAGGACAAAGACCGGCACACCCTTGAGAACCAACGACTCGCGTTTGACGGTTTCCTTCGGCGAAGAAGGCCAAAAGGCGCAAGAGACGCCGGTATAAACGCTCCCGTCAATGCGCGGCACAGTGCCATTTGAGGCTTGTCCCGCTTGAATGGATTGTTCAATCCGTTCCTCCGGCGTGCCGCTGAAAAAGGTATCGTCGGTGCACAGCACGTCGAGGAACATCGTATCTGAAAAAGATGGGTCGCCGAGGTAGGTAAAGGTGGCTGGGTCAATCGTGGCGTTGTTGTACATCAAACGCAACATGGGCGTTAAGTCGCCGTGATGGGCGGCGGCCAAGGCCTTCAAGAACAACATGCGCCCGGTCAGCGAATACATTTGATAGGCCGCGGTATATTCCAACTCATTGAACGTGAAAATGCCCTTGACCGTTTTATCGTCTGGCAGGGGGAAGACATAGTCCATCGGTTTTTTAGAAACCTGCGCGGCCAGGTCGTCATATACCTTAACCGCATCTTTGCCATCCATATCTGCGGCGCACAGTTCGTCGTCATTACAGGCGTTCAAGACGGCGACCAAAACTTTATCAAAAGCCTTTTCCTGATTAAGCGACCCCTGCTCGCCGGAAACGGTCATATCAATCGTGCCGTCTAAAACCACGCCCGCCAGCCGATCTGGGTGGGCGTAAGCATAGGTTTGCGCCACGGCCGTGCCGTAGCTCACGCCATAGATCCAAATTTTTTCATCGCCAATGGCGGCGCGAAAATCATCCAAATCCTCAGCGACTGCATCCGTGCCGTAGAAAGCCAGTTTAGCCGGGTCAATGCCCATTTCGGCCACACAGGATTCAACGTAGGCTTTTGTATCGTCCACTAATTCTTTTTGTTCTTCGGGCGTATCGGCGCCTTCCAGCCCGGCCGTATCATATTCGGTCATCGAAGCGAGGAAGTCTTTGGCGTATGCATTCGGGCAGGCCAACGGAGAAGATAGCCCAATGCCGCGCTGGTCGTAATAAACAATGTCGTAATGTTCCAGAACGCTCGGGTCAAAATAATCCCAATACGCGGAGCTAATGCCTTCGCCGCCCGGCCCGCCGGGGTAGGCTTGAATGAACATGCCATAACGTTCGCCGCTGGCAGGCAATACGCCAAAAACCACGTCAAGCGTTTCCGCGCTGGACGAGTCAAATTGATTGAGCGGAACTTTCAACGTAACGCAAGTTAAGTCGGTCTGCTCTTCGCAGGGAACGCCGCCCAATTCCGCCAGCTTGGCTTTCATATCCACAGCCGCGTTCACCGGCTGGGTGGGCGCCTCCGCAGTGGGCGGAACTTCCAGCGTTGGGGTTGCAGGTTGAAACGGAGCTTGAAGCGTCGCGCAAGCCAGGCTCAAAACAAGCAAGATCGTCAGTCCAATAAGTTTTTTCACAGGGTCTCCTTTGACTCTTTGAATCCATCGCGCTAGTGTATTACAAAGGGCCCCAAATTGTAAAACCCCAAATTTCCTAGGCCAGTTGATGAAGCGCGCGAATCTCCCCCAGCCACGCGGAGCAATCCGGCTCAGGATGTGGACTCAAATCCCGCGCTTCAAACTTAAGCGGAGAGTGGGTCAGCGCGCCGAAGACAGCGTCCACGCCGTGAGCGACGTTTTGCAGGTCGTAGCCGCCCTCCAAAACGAAGACGATTCTTCCGCCGCAAAGTTCTTCAGCCAGCGCCACCAAGCGTTGAGAGATTGCATAAAAGCCCTGCGTCGAAACGCCCAACTTTGTGAGCGGGTCCGTCCAATGCGCGTCGAACCCGGCGGAGATGAAGAGCATCTGCGGTTTAAACTTCCGGGCCAATGGCTCAAAGATTTCGGCATGAATGCGGCTGAAGGTTTTGTCTCCGGCGCGTGAATGCAAAGGCACATTGACCAGCCGTCCCGTAGCGTGCGGCGCGTCATTCATCCAGCCCGTGCCGGGGTAAATCCCCCATTGATGCGTCGAGATGAATCCGAATCGTTCATCATGTAAACAAGCTTGTTGCGTGCCGTTGCCGTGATGCGCGTCATAATCAATGACCAACGCCCGTTCCAATCCATTTGCTAGCGCTTCTTGCACGGCGATGGCCACATTGTTGAAAAGACAAAACCCCATGGCGCGTTGCGGCTCGGCATGATGACCAGGTGGGCGCACAATCGCAAAAGCGTTTATCGCTTCGCCATTTAAAACGGCTTGGGTGCATTGAATGGCGCCGCCCGCCGCCAGCAAGGCATCGTCATACGAAGTCGCGGCGACATACGTGGGCGCCGAATCAATGACGCTCGCGCCGCGTTTGCAAACTTCCGCAATCGTCTGAATCAACTTGGGGGCGTGAACGCGCGCAACTTGTTCTTGTGTGGCTCGTTTTGACTCTATTTTTTCTGCATCGCATAAACCAAGCTGAGGCTCAACCGCATCGAGCCGGGCCGGCCTTTCGGGATGCTCTGGAAATTGATGCGAACGCGAAGGGACGAACGTGTAAACTGTGGTCATAAATCCTATACCAAAAGCGAAAATTTGAGTCCCCTCTCCGACGGGAGAGGGGGCTTGTGCAAGAAACTTATTGAATATCTAAAGTAATCTTCAAGGCTTTAATGGGACGCGGATTTACGCGGAAAACGCGGATATCTCCAAGCTTTCAATTATTTTTTCCGCGTCCATCAGCGCTCGTCCGCGTCCAATTTTGAAACTGCCAGGTTGCGAGATAAGGCCTATTGAAATTATTCGGAAGGCCTTCAACTCAAAAAACTACCACCAACCCTTTTTCTTCTTATTCAGCGCATCCAGCGATGAATTGAAGATGGCCGTATGACGGTCTCCCGCGCTTTGGGCAGATAACGGATCTGTGCCCGGGCTACGCAAACTGCTATCCTGCGTGAAGACAAACGTCACGCCCGCCAGCGAAACCACATCGCCAGAGTATAAAATCCCCTGCGTCACTTTCTGCCGGTTCACATACGTCCCGCCGGAGGAGTTGAGGTCGAACAAAACAAAATGATCGCGCACCACGCGAATTTCCAAATGCTTGCGCGAAACGCGCGGATCGTCCAAGACGATCGTGTTGTCGTGACTGCGCCCAATCGTAATCAGGGCCTTATCTAAAGGGATCGCCTGCGTCCCGGCCATGATCAGAAACGCATTTTGCGGAATGATAACTTCCGCGGCAGGCGGGCTCGCCTGCGCTTCTGGCTGTTCTTCGGGCATAGCTGGCTGAGGTAGCTGAGGCGGGGTGGGTTGGGACGGCTCGCTCGGTTCGGGTTGAAGGGCTTTAAATATCATAAATTTCCTACCTGTCTGCTATTACTATACAATAACTATGCCCGATTTTCAATACATTGACCTTGCCGCTGAGTTACAAAAATGTCCAAAGTTTACGCAAACTTTGGACATTTTATGTTTATTTCTTCTTCTTTTTGGCGGGCTTGGGCTTTTTAGGCGCGGCTTTTTTAGCGGGTTTCTTCGCCTTAACCGGAGCGGATTTCTTTGGTTTGGGCGCTTCCGCTTTCGCCGGTTTGATAAAGCGCTCAACCGCCCAGGCCACGGCGAGGCCAGTAAGCGCCTCGCCGGGCTTCGTCTCCACCACGACATCGCCTTTGGATGCGGCCCTTTTCCGAACTGTAACCTGGTCCAGTTTCACCGACTTGGCGGCCCCCTTCTCAAAGTGAACCGTCAGCGTCTCGTTTGGTTTCCCGCTGGCGGCGAAAACCAACGCAGTTTTCCCCGGCAAATCCCAGGCCACCACGCCTTTGCCATACCGGCCTTGCGCCGGAAATTCTTTTTGATCCACACGTTTGGCTTTGCCGTCGCTGGCCAACAGGAAAATTTCTCCGTCGGCGGGCAGAACTTCCATGCCCACCACTTCAACCTTGTCGTCGAGCTTAATCCCGTTCACGCCCGCGGCCACCAAGCCCATTGGGCGCACGTCATCTTCCTTGAAGCGAATGGCCATGCCGTCGGACGTGGCTAATAAAATTTCTTTTTTCTTGCCGTCGGTGAGGCCCACCCAACCCAAACGGTCGCCTTCGTTTACGCGGACTAAGTTAAAGGTCTGAGCAGAAGGCCCGGGCAATTCGGTAATGAGCGTCTTCTTGACCATCCCAAAGCGGGTAACTGTGAGCACGCAGGTTTCTTCCGGGAAGTTACTCTTTTTGGCAGGCAATGCAAAGACCGCCGCCAATGAATCATTTTCAGTCAGCGGCGAAACTTTTGAATACATCGAGCCCTGACTCAATTTACTGGTTTCAGGAATTAAATGGGCGGCCACGGCGGCGGCTTTGCCCAACTTGCTGACGAAGTAAACGGTATCCGTTGTGCTGGCTTTGACTAAGAATCTTGGCGCATCGTTACCAGAGTGTTTCGGTTGTTTGTCGTCATGAGTTCTGGAAACTAAACCATCGTCAGTAACGCCAACCCAGATAACTTGTTCGGGCATCAAGTCTGTTGTGGTTAAAGCTCTTGTATTTTTGGCGCCTTCTTTTAAATTGACAATTTGCGTGCGGCGGCGGTCGCCATACGCGGCTTTGACCTGGCTCAGTTCGTCGGCCACCACGCCGCGCATCAGTTTTGGAGATTTCAAAAGCGCGGTTAATTCTTTGATGGTCGCAGTGACTTCTTTATATTCGGTTTCAATCTTCTTGCGTTCGAGGGCGGCCAACCTTCTCAACTGCATGTCGAGGATGGCGTTGGCCTGCAATTCCGTCAGCTTGTAGCGCTTCATCAGTTTGGCCCGGGCAGTTTCCACGTCTGGCGCGGAGCGGATGATATTAATCAACTCATCCAGGTTTTTTAAGGCAACCAGATAGCCCTCTAAAATATGTGCGCGGGCTTTGGCCTTTTCCAAATCAAATTCGGCGCGGCGTTTGACGATGGTTAAGCGATGTTCAATATAAACGCGCAAGGCCTGTTTGAGCGTGAGCGTGCGCGGCTCACCATCCACCAGCGCCAGCAGATTGATGCTAAAGGTGGTTTGCATGGGCGTGCGTTTGTACAAATCGCGCAGGACAATTTCCGGGTTGGCGTTCTTGGTCAGTTCAAGGACAATGCGCATGCCCTGACGATCCGATTCATCGCGCAAGTCGGAGAGGCCTTCAAGGTGGCCATCGCGGGCCAGTTCGGCGATACGTTCAATCAGGCTGGCTTTGTTAACCGCATACGGCAATTCAGAGACGATAATGCGGCTCTTGCCTCTTTCCATTTCTTCGACGTGCGCTTTGGCCTGCACGGTAATGCGGCCGCGCCCCGTGCCGTAGGCGTGTTCAATCCCCTCTTCGCCCTTCTCCTGCACGATCAAGCCGCCGGTGGGAAAATCCGGGCCTTGCACAAACTTCATCAACTGTTCGACGTTAATATCGTCGAGTTTTTCCCAGCGTTCGAGCATGTAGATGATGGCGTCCACAATTTCGCCGAGGTTGTGCGGCGGAATGGAAGTGGCCATGCCGACGGCAATGCCGGTGGCGCCGTTGACCAACAGGTTGGGAAGCGCGGCGGGTAAAACATCCGGCTCTTGCAGGGTGTCGTCAAAGTTGGCTTTGAAGTTAACCGTGTTTTTATTGATGTCGTTGAGCATGTCCACGGCGGCGCTGGCCAAACGCGCTTCGGTGTAACGCATCGCCGCAGGCGGGTCGCCATCTACCGAGCCAAAGTTCCCCTGACCATCCACCAGCATCGTCCGCATGGAAAAATCCTGCGCGAGACGCGCCATGGCTTCATAGACGGAAGAATCGCCATGCGGATGATATTTGCCCAAGACTTCGCCGACGATACGCGCGGATTTTTTATAAGCCGTATCGGCGCGAATGCCCATGTCGTACATCGCATATAAAATGCGCCTTTGCACGGGCTTCATGCCGTCGCGCGCATCGGGCAGGGCCCGCGAAACGATGACGCTCATCGCATAATCGAGATACGCCTGTTGCATTTCATCGTCAATATCCACTTTTTTTACAACGCCAAGTTCCATACATCACCTTTGATTCGCCGTCGTTTTGGCGAAAGAATGTTCTATTTGCGGCTCTTATCTTACGGGGAAAGAGGAGATGCGTCAAGTGGGCGATCTCATCCTACTTTTAGGCGATTAAGCGTTCGCAGAAAATTGTGATACGCTACGCTCACGAGGTGAACCATGAAATTAAATACAACCAAAGAAGTCTGGATTGGGCGCATCATTGCGTGGGTGATTTTGGGCGGCGTTTCAGTGGGCATTCTCTTCGCCACCACCTTCATCCTCGGTCCGTCGCTGTTCGTGATCCCCAATTTGAGCGAAAAACTGGCCCTGGCCATGTTTTGTCCGCAGGCGGAAAGTTCGTCCACGCAAGAAGGCGCTTCCGTTCCCACCACGTCCAGCCCAAGCGGCACACATGGCCATACCGTTGAAATCACCTGCTACTATGCGGACGGTTCGACTTCAACGATTAACAACGGTCAATTTGCCGTGGCCGCGATTGGCGGAACGCTGGGCATCGGCGGGCTGATTGGGATTGTAATTTCCATCCCATTAATGCTTTTACCGTTTATCTTAATCCGCAAGAAGAAGACAAATTAATCGCAACCTTCAACCTTCGGAACGATTTTAATCAGAGATCCAACTCAAGATTTTGTTTGGCGCAAACTCCCTTTTGATTCGGCTCGGAGCATAACGTCAGGTTGATTTTGATTTTATGTCCGCTGGGGTTGTAAGCAAACTGCGGCGCGCTAATGATCAGCAGGTCGCCCACGGCCAAGACGTCTTTGGTTTTGGTTGTACTACAACCATCCTTATCCTTAAACCCGTTCGCCAAATCCTCCAGCGTAATACCGGTGGTCATATCCCGCACCACCACGTCAATGGATTTAAAGGTCAGTTGACCATTGTTGCGGAGTTTCAAATCCAGCCACCAATTTCCAGAGCAGGTATCCAACCCGGAATAAGTCGCGACAAACGAAGGGAAAACTGTTCCGGTGGCGGTCGGCAAAGGCGTGTTGGTAGCCGTCGGCGTGGGCGGAGGCGTGTACATGGGCAAAGCCGAAAGGTCGCCAATCAGCGCCGCGTATTTGCCCCACAGCCAGCAAAATTCATCCCCCGAAGAATCGGGGTTACGCACATACCAAAATTCCCCGCTGGGATCGCGCGCATAAACTTGCGCCACCTCGCCAACCAACAACGCGCCTTCATAGTCATAAACTTTACCCGGCCCGTTGCGGCAATTCGTCGCCACGGAAACGGCGATCAGGGCGATTTGCGAAGTTGGCGTAAACGCCAACGTGGGCGTCAGGGTTTGCGTGGGCACAGCGGTGGCAGTGAACGTGGCTTGCGAAGTAACAGTACTGGATGGAAGCGGCGGCTGGGCCAACGCCGTTTGAGACAACGCCACCGCCGCGGTTTCGGCAATCACCGTTCCGAGGTCTGGAAGTTGCGGCGCGGGCACAGGCGTGGCGTTACTACAAGCCAAAGAAGCGCTTAATAAAATAAAAAGGGGAAATTGAGTCAATTTAAACTTGCGCATACATGCTCCTTCATCAAAGCTACAGACGCTGACCGGCTAGGGATTGTTCCAGATTAAATATCCTTTAGAAAGCCATTTATTTTTGGTTGAAACCTCAAACCCATAACCCGCTAATTTTTCGCAGGCAGCGCCAAACCACTGGCGCTGACCAAAGATTTTTGTATGCGCGGTTTCCGCCGCGGCTTGCTTCCAGGCTTCAAAGAAATCATAAATCCGCTCCCCTTGCGTCATGCGGTGGATGTAATTTTTGGGCAGGATGGTTTGAAATTCGCCCACCTCAAAATCAAGTTTGAAATTCAGACTAAAGACCAACGCCTCCATCCGCCCGGATTGCGAATCCTGTTTCCGAAACAGATTCGCCGCCCACAAACTGCCAAACGGGTTGGACGTGCCTTCAATCAGCAAGCCGCCGGGCAACAGCGTCGCGCTCAAGCGTTCATACGCGGGGATAAAATCCCGTTCTTCATATTGCCGCAAGACGTTGAACGCGCGAATCAAGCGCACCTGTTCAGCGGACCGCACAGGCAGGTTGAACCCGCCCAGCCGAAAAAAGGTCTTTTCATCCGCATGGGGCAATGCGGCGGCGACGCGCTCTTTGTCAATTTCCACGCCGAGGATTTTCAAATTTGGATTCAAGCGTCGAAAGCGCTGGGCGCTTTCGAGCGTGGTGCGCGGGTCAAAGCCGTAGCCAAGGTCAATGAAGATCGAATCGGCAAACAGGCCATCGGTCCGCGTGAGAAGCGCAGGTTCATACAACAAGATAAAGTTATCCACGCGGCGTAAACGATTCGCGGCCGTCTTCCCGCGCGTCGGTTGTCCAATCGGTTTTTTCGTGGTGGGCTTCAACATCCCGTTGATTATAAAAGGAATATAAAATAAACAACCCCCGAAGAATTTCTTCGGGGGTTGTCGGTTGGGAAATCCTAATCGCCGGCGGTGGGGTCGGGAAGTTCTTCCGCTTCAGCGCTGGAGCCTTCGGCGTCAACTTCGGCAAATTTGCCGTGAATGAAGCCGGTTCCGGCGGGAATCAACTTACCGATGATTACATTTTCCTTCAAGCCGAAGAGCGGGTCCACCGTGGAGCCAATTGCGGCGCTGGCCAACACCTTGATGGTGTGCTGGAAGGAGGAGGCCGAGAGGAACGAATCGGTGCTGAGCGAGCCTTTGGTGACGCCGAGCAGAACTTCGCTAAAGCGCGCCGGGGTTTTGCCTTCCGCCAACAACTGTTCGTTGATTCTGCGAATCTCCAAACGATCCACCGGGTCGCCAGGCAGGAACTTGGTGTCGCCGGGGCGGGTCACCTGCACTTTGCTCATCATCTTGCGAATGATAACTTCAAAGTGTTTGTCGTGAATGTTTTGACCCTGTGAGCGATACACCTTTTGGACTTCGCTCAACAGGTACAACTGACAGGCTTCGCGCCCTTGAATCTTCAACACGCGATGCGGGTTAAGCGAGCCTTCGGTCAACGGCTGGCCAGCTTCCACATGCGCGCCGTCTTTCACCAGCAGGCGGGCCGTGTTGGGAATCTCTTCCAAAATCTCTTCGCGTTGTTCGTAAGAGACGATGACTTTATGATCTTTCTTCTCAACCGCCACGCGTCCGGCATGTTGCGCCACGATGGTGGCTTTCTCTTTGGAGGCCAAAGTCTCGCCCACTTGCACTTCGGCTTCATCTTTGACGATGAATTTCCAATCTTCTGGAATGACGTATTCGTCGTGAATCATTTCCGCGTGTTCAATGTGCAGTTCGCGCATGTCGGCGTATTTTTCCGACTGGGTAATGCGAATCACGCCGGCAATTTCAGCGACGAGCGCTTCGCCTTTAGGTTGCTTGCGCGCTTCAAATAATTCTTCCACGCGCGGGAGACCCGTCGTAATGTCCGAAGCGCCGCCCGAAGAGGCCACACCGCCCGTATGGAAGGTGCGGAGCGTCAACTGCGTGCCCGGTTCGCCGATGGACTGCGCGGCCACAATGCCCACGGCCGAGCCGAGTTCCACCATCGCGCCGCGTCCGAGGTCCAAGCCATAACACTTGGAGCAGATGCCGTGCTTTAATTCGCAGGTGTGCGGGGAGCGAACTTTGACTTCGGTAATGCCCGCCGAAACAATTTTACGGGCCAGTTCGTGTGAAATCACGTCGTTATATTCGGCCAACACTTCGCCGGTTTTGGGGTGAACCACGCGCTCGGCGATTAGGCGGCTAAACATGCGGTTGGCCAAGGTTTGTCCGGCAATATCGTCAGACTTGCGGAGGATCACGCCATCGTGCGTGCCGCAATCGTATTCATTGATAATGATGTCCTGGGCAATATCCACCAGACGGCGCGTTAAGTAACCCGCGTCCGCCGTGCGGAGGGCGGTATCCGCCAGACCTTTGCGCGCGCCATGCGTGGAGATGAAATACTCCTGCGCGGTGAGACCTTCGCGGAAGTTGGAGCGAATCGGCATGGGGATAATACGACCAGACGGGTCAGCCATCAAACCACGCATCCCCGCTAACTGGGAAATGGTGGAAAAACCGCCTTTGGTCGCGCCGGAGGTAGCCATGGTGGACAAGTTGCCATCCGGGTCCATATACTTCTTCACCGCGTCGGCGACTTTATCAGTCGTACCCTGCCAGATTTCAATTTCGCGTTCGTTCTTTTCCTGTTCGGTTAACAAACCGCGGCGGAAATCCCGCAGGACAACTTCCACAGCCTTCAAGGCCTCGTCAATAATTGGTTTACGTTCCGGCGGGATGGAAATATCCGCAACCGCCAGCGTGGTGCCGGATTTCATGGCGTATTCAAAGCCAATGCTCTTCACGCGGTCGGCCACCTGGGTGGTGATTTCCTGCCCGCACAATTCATAGACTTCGGCGATCAAATCTTTCACGCCGCCTTTGTCCAATTTTTCGTTCACAAATTGAACTTCTTCCGGCAGGACGCGATTAAATAGCACGCGCCCAACTGTGGTTTCAATGATGCGGGTGACGGCTTCCGGCAGGCGGTCGCCATTTTCAGCGTACCAGGTTTTCGCCAGCAGTTTAATTTCGGAATGAATATCCAGATGGTCGAGCGAATACGCCAACTCAACTTCATCGGCGCTGGAGAAGACGCGCCCATCGCCGCGATGTTCGGCCTTTTGTTGCATGGTCAGGTAATACACGCCCAAAACCATGTCTTTCGATGGAGAAATGATCGGTTCGCCATCCGCCGGCTTGAGCAGGTTTCTGGAAGCGAGCATCAATGTCCGCGCTTCGGTGACGGCCTTTTGCGAAAGCGGCACATGCACCGCCATTTGGTCGCCGTCAAAGTCCGCGTTGAAAGCGGTGGTCACCAACGGGTGTAATTGAATCGCCGAGCCTTCAATCAAAATTGGCTCAAAGGCTTGAATGCCCAAACGATGCAGAGTAGGAGCGCGATTTAACAACACCGGACGGTCGCCGATTACGCCTTCCAGCGCTTCCCACACTTCGGGACGGTTGCGCTCAATTAACCGGCGGGCGCCTTTCACGTTTGCGGCATATCCGTTTTGCACCAGGCGCGCAATCACAAACGGGCGATATAACTCAAGCGCCATGCTCTTGGGCAAACCGCACTGATTTAATTTCAGAGTCGGGCCCACCACGATCACCGAGCGGCCGGAATAGTCCACGCGCTTACCGAGCAGGTTGCGGCGGAAGCGGCCTTTTTTACCTTTGAGCATATCGCTCAAAGATTTAAGCTCGCGGCGGCCACGGCGCGATAAAGCCTTGCCGCGTTGCGAGTTGTCAATCAAACTATCCACCGCTTCTTGCAACATGCGCTTTTCGTTGCGAATAATCACATCCGGCGCGCCCAGTTCGAGCAGGCGCTTCAAGCGGTTGTTGCGGTTAATCACGCGGCGATATAAGTCGTTCAAGTCCGAGGTGGCAAAGCGGCCGCCGTCCAACTGCACCATGGGGCGCAGGTCTGGCGGGATGACCGGCAACACGGTGAGGATCATCCAGGCCGGGCTGTTGCCAGAGCGACGGAAAGCCTCCACAACTTTTAAGCGCGTGGTGGATTTTTTGCGTTTTTGCTTGCTCTTGGTGGTGCGAACTTCATGCCAGAGTTCTTCGGAGAGTTTATCTAAATCGAGGCGTTCAAGGATGTCGTAAAAGGCTTCGGCGCCCATGTCGGCGCGGAAGACCTGCCCCCAGCGTTGCTTCAACTCGCGATAGCGAATTTCGCTCAGGAAGGTGAAGGGGCGCAGTTCCAAAAGTTCATCGCGCAGGCGCGAGCTTTGATTCGAAGAAGCGGAGGTCTGATTCTCCAAGTCGCTTCGCAGGGCTTCCATTTCCAAGTCCGCTTTGGCTTTAATCGAAGCGGTCTGAGTTTTAATTTCATCCAACTCGCGTTGTTTCTTGTCTTTCAATTCGTTCTCAAGCGCTTCCAACTTCTTTTGCACGCTCTTTTGAACTTGGGTGATGTGCTTACCGGCAATTTTATCGCCAGCGTCAATCACCTTCTCGCCAGTGGATTCGAAGACGAAGGCCTTTTTGGCCGCTTCGCCCATTTGCTCTTGAAGCAGTTTCTCCAGCTTTTGCCCTTCTTTGATGATCGGGTCCAACTGTTCGGCGATGCTTTCATCGTAGCTTTGTTCGAGCGTCGCCTGCTTTTGCTTCAACTCGTTAATCTGCTGGTCACGTTTGATCTTGATTTCAGCAATCTTGGAGTTAATATCGTCGGCCTGTTCGCGGTCCGAAACGGAGATTTCATCCTCCAAACGTTTCAACGCTTTTTGGCGGGCTTCTTCATCTACATAGGTGACGATGTATTGCGCGAAGTACAACACGCGATCCAGGTTGCGGCGCGAAACGTCTAGCAACATGCCCATTTGCGAAGGGATGCGGCGCGTGTACCAAATGTGGGCCACCGGCGTAGCCAGGGCAATATGCCCCATCCGCTCGCGACGCACGGCGGCGCGGGTTACTTCCACGCCGCACTTATCGCAAATAATGCCTTTATAACGGGGGTTTTTATATTTACCGCAATAACATTGCCAATCGCGCGTGGGCCCAAAAATGGCCTCGCAGAACAAGCCATCTTTTTCCGGCCGTAAACGGCGATAGTTAATGGTTTCGGGTTTGAGCACCTCGCCGTACGACCAAGACATGATCGTTTGCGGCGATGCGAGGCTGATACGAAGCGCAGTCAGTCCTTTAGTTTCCACGGGTACTCTCCTAAAAAAATAAAGTTCAACGAACCGGCTCTGTGTAGCGTATAGTCGGCACACACCAGAGACAAACAAATGCAAGCGCTCTAAGGGTTTACCTTAAGCGCTTGCTTGTGTTTTTGCTCGTTTTTCACATCCAATGGCTGGATTATACGCGCTTGAAGGCTCAGGGTCAAGGGTTTGATGAACGGCTCAGCTGGATTTTTTCAAGCGAAGTCCGTGTGTAGGTATCCACCGGCAGGCGCAGAGCCGCTTTCAACTCGACCCAAACATACGCTTCAGCTTCGGCATTTAACCTCACTTCAAGCGAATCCGTCCGACAGGCGTAATCAAAAAAAATAAAGTGGCGTTTTTTCCAAAACGTAGGGTCGTAAATAAATTCCTGAAAATTAATGAATTGCAGATCGTAAATATCCAGCCCGGTTTCCTCTTGCGCCTCACGGATTGCGGCCGCCTCAAGCCGTTCGCCCAATTCCACGTGCCCACCCGGAACAACATATTTTCCAGGCCATTTATGACTCTCCAGCAAGAGCAACTTGCCTGCCGGATTAAAAATAAAAACGCCTACTGTTGGTTCGGGAAAAACCTGTTCGCTCATCTTCGCTTCCTCGTTTATCCAAAAATTGCAATCGCCATCACGCCAACAAAAACAATTACGGCGCTTGTCACACGCACACTGCCCAACCCCTCTTTCAAAAATTTCCAGCCAAGAAAAGCCCCCATCACCGCACTCACCTCCCGAATTGCGCCGGAGTAGCTTAAGGGGGCAATGGTATAAGCGAACAAGGCCAATAAATAGGCAATCGATCCTAAAATTCCGCCAATCAACAGATAGGTTTTGCTTTGCTTCCAGGTCTGCTTAAAGGAGGCCCAGCCATAACGCCGGGCAATGTATGGCGTGGTGATCAAAGGAACCAGGACAAACATGAGCAACCCATACGGCAGGGCTGGTCCGTTTTTAACCGCACTCCCATCCACAACCGTATAGATTGAAATCACAAGGGCCACAGCAAGGGCGGTTAGAATTCCCCGCAGGTGCGGCCAACCAGAGTTATTATTAAACAGCGCCGTTGCGCCGTTTAAGGCAATGCCGCCTGTGATGAGCGCCAGCCCCACATATCCGCCAGTAGTTAATGGCTCATGTAAAAACAGCATCGTCCATAGAACCAGCAAAGCGGGCGCGGCCCCGCGCGCAATTGGATAAACCAATGAAAAGTCGTGGTCGCTGTAGGCCACACATAGCAAAATGAAGTACAGGGCTTCCAAACCTGCGCTGAGGATGACAAAGAACCACATCGAACGCGGCGGAAGTCCGGTACAGAGGAGCGCCCCTAAAGAGAAGATTCCACTCAGAATCACCTGCCAACCCATGGCGACATATTTTTCTTCCGCGCTTTTCAGTAGAAAATTCCAGGTGGCGTGCATGGCGGCGGAAAAGAACAAAAGGAATAACGCAAAAATTGGCATGGTCAGTCTCGCAACCGCATGAGTATAATTTAAAAACGGCGCTTTTAATATATAATCCAGCCGCTGTTTAATATGTCTGAGATCAAAAGCCCCCTGCGTTACCCCGGCGGAAAATCCCGCGCTGTTCAGCGGATTGAAGCCCTACTCCCCCAAGACTTTACCGAATATCGAGAGCCGTTTGTTGGCGGCGGCTCGGTCTTTATTTATCTCAAACAAAAACGCCCAGACCTAAAATTCTGGATCAATGATTTGAACAGAGATTTATACTTATTCTGGAAATACGCCCAAGCCGACGCCTATACATTGGCGAACGAAGTGGCAAAAATCAAGAAACAAACTCAAGATGGCCGGCAACTCTTTGAAGAGTTAGTCTCTATAAACTTAGAACAATGGCCAGACATGGATCGGGCCGTCCGCTTTTTTGTTTTGAACCGCATCACCTTTTCTGGGACGGTCGATTCGGGCGGCTTCTCCAGCCAAGCCTATCAAACCCGCTTTACCGATTCGTCCATCCAACGCCTTGTAGGTTTAGGTCCGCTTCTGGCGGGCGTAAAAATTACGAATAAAGAATACAAAGAAGTCTTACAAGGCGGCGGAAAAGACACCTTTACCTTCCTCGACCCGCCTTATTTAAAAGCGACTAAATCAAAACTGTATGGAAAAAAAGGCGACTTGCATGCTAACTTCAATCACGCCAAATTCGCGGAGGATGTCCAAGCCTGTCGCCATTTCTGGCTCATCACCTACGATGATACCCCGGAAATTTGGGATAATTTTTCATTTGCCAGTGAAATTCAAAAGTGGGAATTACAATACGGGATGAACAACTACAAACAATCCAAAGCCGGTAAGGGGAGCGAGCTCTTCATCTCCAATTATCGCCTGCCGGGCGGTAACGCTTAATCCATGTCTGTTGCATGACGCGCCATGCGCGAGAGAATATCCGTCCTCAATACGAACCCGCAAAATATTTAGCGATCAAATCGCTTAGGTCGGCGCTGGTGTTGGCGCGCGCCAGCGCAAAAAAATCCGCTCCGCTGGCGCGTTGATGCGCGTATTGCGCGGCATAGGCTTTCAAAAAGCGGAAGAAGGCGTCGTCGCCCATGCGCACGCGCAGATCTTCCATGAAGTGCGCGCCGTTTAGATAGACCGCATTCACATACGCCCTTTGCGAACCCCAATCATAAATTGAAGAATCCACATAGCCTTGCGCGCCAAAATAATCCACGCGATACTGCCACCACCAATCGCCATAACGCGGATAGTTATATTCGTAAAAAATCCGTTCCGTATAAGCGGAGAGCGCTTCATCCAGCCAGGGTTCCAGCGCCTGATCGTCGCCCACCAACCCAAACCACCACTGATGCGCGATCTCATGCACGCCAATGGTCGTCAGGTTATTTCGCGCCCCGCCGCCATACTGGCTGTAAAAATCTGAAGCCAAAAAAATCAGCCCGTCATATTCCTGCCCATCGTGAATGTCCGCCTGCACAATCGCCAGCGTTTGATAAGGATAATCCGCAAACTTGGCGGAATACAGGCTGACGGCCTGCACGGCCGAATATAAGATGGATTCGCCTGCGGCTTTGTAGCCGTCAAAATAATAAGAACGGATCTGCACCGCGCCGACGGCTGATTCGCTAACGAGAAACTCGTCGCTGGCTGAAAGCGTAAACGTCCGCGCTCCATATAAACGGTAGCGCGTCCATTCGCCGTTTGATTCGGCGGGCGCGCTGGCCGCCACGACCACATTCGCGTCGGTTTTGAGATTCACTTCAATGTCGGATGCGTCATAAACGAGGTGTTCGCCAAACGGCATGGGGTCGTGCAAAATCCAGCCTTTGTTGTAAGGCACAACAAAGGGATACCAATCCACCAGGTTGATTTGATTGAAATCGTAGCCGAACAAGCCCTCTGCAGATTTGGAGGGCAGGTTCAGGTTGAAGTTCAGGGTGAGCGTTGTCGCGGCGTTGGGTTGCAGGGGTTGTGGCAACGTCAGCGTTAGGCTTTGCCCATTCAGGCTGTATGAATCTAATGCAACCGAATCCTGTGAAATGGAATTCAACACAAAGACCGAACCGCCATAGCGATTCGGTTGCACCGAGAGCAGAAGATCCGTGAGGGCCGCGCCGGTGGTGTTGTAATAGCGGATGGTTTCATCTACGGCGAGCGTATGCTTGGTGAAATCCAGCGTGGCGTAGAAGATGTAGTTTGTGCGCGCATTGGCGGAGGGCGTTTGCGGCGCGGCGGTATTGACTGCTGGTTGAGCGGTGAAAGTGGGTTGGGATGTAAAAGTTGGGCTGGGTTGTGGCGTAGCGTTTGGGGTGAGCGTATCGGTGGTGAGCGGCGCGGGCGTGTAGGAAGGAATGGACGTGGATAGATTGGAAGAAGGCTGAAAAGGCGTGGGCGTAGGCAAAGCCTGCGGGTCTCGAGTCACCAGCACAAAGGTCGGGAAGGACGGCGCGGATTCAGGCGGGGCGGCGCAGGCCGAGAGCAGGAGCGCAATCCACAACGTGAGGCGCAAGGCGCGAGTCGTCAATTTCATTGATAGATGTTTTGAAAGTATTGCCTGACCAAATCTGAATAATCTGTGGAGGTGTGCGTTTTGAGGATGCGGAAGAAATCGTCGGCGCTGACGATTTTTCCGCGGCCTTGCGCGAGATAATCCTGTATAAAGGCAAAGAAGGCTTCGTCGCCGATGCGGCCGCGCAGGGCTTCGAGAAAATGCGCGCCTTGAAAATAGGCGGCGTTGGTGTAGGGGCGAAAGCCCTGACCGTCATAAATGGGAATGTCCGTGAAGCCTTGCGGATGATAGTAGTCAATGCGATACGTCCACCACCACGAAAGCAGGTCGGGATATAAGGCTTCGTAATAGACACGTTCGGAATAGGTGGCCAGGGTTTCATCCAGCCAGGGTTGCTGGGCCTGATCGTTGCCCACCTGCTCAAACCACCATTGATGCGAGGTTTCATGCGCGGCCACGAAGGTTAAATAATTGGCGGGCGTGCCGTCGTATAAGCCGCCGTAAAAATCGCGCGAGAGATAAAAGAACGCGGAGTATTCCATGCCGTCGTTGAAGTCGCCCATGACGATGGCTAAAGTTTTATGGGTGTAAGGACCGTAGCGCTGGCTGTACACTTGCAGGGCTTCGGCGCTGGCTTTTAATGCGGCTTTACCGCCCACCTCACTTAATGGAGAATAATAACTGGAAAGGGTGACGTCGCCTACTTGTGTGGAAGAGACTTGGAAATCGCGGCTCATTGAAAGGGCAAAGGCGCGCGCCGCGGTGATGGTGTAGCGAGTGAAGTCCGCTTGCGGTTCGGGGAAGCCGCTGGCCGCAACAATCGGCGCGGAAGCTGGGTCGGCAAACTTGAGGTTGACGGTGTAATCTGCGGCATCGTACACCAAATGCTCGCCGTAATACCACGGGTCATGTAAAACCCACGCGCCGTTGAGGTACGGCACAACGAACGGATACCAGTTGGTGAGGTTTAACTGGCTTTTGGTGTAGCCGTAAATGCGCGGGCGCGAATCGTTGGGATCAGCTTGTTCGGCAAAGGGAAGCGTCAGCGTGTACTGGAGTTGGAGCGTGACAACCTGCTCCGGCTGGAGAAACGCGGCGAGGGCAATCTCCAGTCGCTGATCGGTTAACGAATACGTCGTAAGCGGAGTCCCATCAATGGCAAGGCTGGAGAGGTTAAACCCACCCGCCCATAAATTGGGCTCCACGGCCAGAACCAGCGCATTGAGGCGCTCGCCGGTGTGGTTGGGATAAAGGATGGTTTCGTCCACTGTGACGGTGTGTGCGTCGTAGTCAATCGTTGTGTTGAGCGTGTACGCGGCCCGCTCCGGCGCGGGGATGGGCGTGGGCGACGGCGTGAAGGTGATGGTAGCAAGCGGCGTGAAGGTGGCGGTGGGCGGTTGAGTTAAGGTGGCGGTGGCGGTTGGTTCCGGCGCAACAGTGGAACAAGCCGATAAAAAAGAAATGGAGCCGAGACAAAGCGCTAACAAGATGGATTTGATTGAATTGAACATGGACAGGATTCTACCGTGGGCTGGATTTTTGAAATGTAATTTTGATTGGGATCGAATGCCGTTTAAATCTTCAGCGGCCCTGCGCCACGGCTGATGTTGTCTAAAAATTCCTGACGGGTGGCGGCGCGATTACGGAACGAGCCGAGCATGGTGGCGGTGGTCATGCGCGCGTCGTGCTTTTTTACGCCGCGCATCATCGAACACATGTGCAAACCTTCCATTACCACCGCCACGCCTTGCGGTTTGAGCAAGTCATTAATAAAATCGGCAATCTGGCGCGTCATCCGTTCCTGAACTTGTAAACGGCGGGCAAAGAGGTCTACAATGCGGGGAATTTTGGACAGGCCGATGACTTTGCCGCGCGGAATATAGGCGACGTGCGCCCGCCCGATAAACGGGAGCATGTGATGTTCGCATAAACTGTAAAATTCAATATCGCGGACGATGACCATATCGTCGTAATCCACGGTAAATAAAGCGTTGTTAATCAGTTTGACCGGGTCTTCCCGATAGCCGCCTAATAATTCAGCATACATGCGGGCCACGCGTTTGGGCGTGTTTTGCAAGCCTTCGCGTTTGGGGTTTTCGCCAAAGGCTTTGAGCATGTGCAAAACGGCAGATTCAATGGCCGGCGCGTCAATTTCTGAATCGAACGGTTGGTGGGTCTTTTTGTTTTTGGGGGGCATAATTCCTCTGCGCTAAAGTGTGACAATTGTATCTGATTCGGAAATAAAAAACTCGTAAAGTTTGCGCTCTACGAGTTTTCTGGTTTGCGGCTAAAGCACCACGCTGACCATTTTTCCTTTGGCGACAATCACCTTGCGCGGCTCTTTGCCTTCCAAATATTTTTGGACGATTTCTGAAGCCAACGCGGCGGCCCGAATTTGCTCCTCGCCCGCCTCCGCCGGAACGCGAATGCGATCGCGCACTTTGCCGTTAATCTGCACTGGAATTTCCAGCGTGTCGTCTTTGGCGGCGGCTTCATCCACTTGCGGCCAGGCCTGTTGATGAATGGAATAAGGCTTGCCCAACTGACTCCATAATTCTTCCGTCACATGCGGCGCAATCGGAGCCATCATCTTCAAGTAGATTTCAACGGCTTCGGCCCATTCCGCGCTTCCCGTCAGCCCGGCTTCGCGGGCGCGGTGCATTTCATTGAGCAATTCCATCAACGAGGAGATGATCGTGTTGAACTCGAACGACTCAAAGTCATGGGTGACGCGCTTCAAAGTCTGATGAACTTTGCGGCGCAACTCCCGCTTTTCTTCGGCGCTGGCCTCCATCCGCGTATTGGCTTGGCGATCTGTAAACAAAGTCCAAACGCGGCGCACCCAACGAGCCGAGCCTTCAATGCCTTGCGAATCCCACGGCGCGCCCATCTCCCAACGCGCAAAGAACATCAAATACGCGCGGACGGTATCCGCCCCGTAGCGATTCACCAACGCATCCGGCGCCACCACGTTGCCGCGGCTCTTCGACATCTTCTCATTATCTTCGCCCAACACCATGCCCTGATTTCTCAATTGGGTCATCGGCTCATTGCCTTCCACCAATCCAATGTCGCGCAGGGCTTTATGGAAGAAGCGCGTGTAGAGCAAGTGCATGGTGGCGTGTTCAATGCCGCCGGTGTAGGTATCCACCGGCATCCAATAGTTATATTCAGCTTCGTCAAACGGAGCCGCGTCATCCTGCGGCGACAAATAACGCAAGTGATACCACGACGAACACATGAAGGTGTCCATCGTATCCGTTTCGCGGATGGCCGCCCCGCCGCACACCGGACAAGTCGTATGCTTCCAGGTTGGGTGCAATTTCAACGGGCTTTCGCCAGTCGGCTTCCATTCCACATCTTCCGGGAGCAAGACCGGCAGTTGATCTTCGGGCACAGGGTTCCAGCCGTGCGTCTCGCAATGGATCATCGGAATCGGCGCGCCCCAATAGCGTTGCCGCGAAATCAGCCAATCGCGATAACGATAATTAACCGACTCCTTGCCCAGCCCCTGCGCTTGCAACCAATCCAACGTTTTGGCAATGCTCGGATTCTTCCGGCCTTTTTCCACGTTGACCGGCGTGCCGTCCAAAATTCCAGAGTTGATCATCACGCCCGCGCCCACATAAGCGGATTCAAGGACGGGCGCTTCGCTCGAACCTTCAGGCTGAATCACCGGAACGATGGGCAGGTCATACTTTTTGGCAAAGGCAAAATCGCGCTCGTCGTGCGCCGGTACGGCCATAATCGCGCCCGTGCCGTAAGACATCAACACATAATCCGCAATCCAGATTGGAATTTGTTTTTGGGTCACGGGGTTAATTGCATACCCGCCGGTAAACACGCCGGTCTTTTCTTTATCTACCGCGCCGCGCTGAATGTCGGACTGCCGCGCCGCCTGCGCTTTGTATTCTTCCACGGCGGCCTTGTTTTCCGGCGTGGTGATTTCACTCACCAGCGGATGTTCCGGCGAAAAGACCATGAAGGTCGCGCCCCATAACGTGTCCGGCCGCGTGGTAAAGACCGTCACGGTTGGGGCCTGCGCGCTGGCCATCCTAAATTGCACTTCGGCCCCTTCGCTTCGATCAATCCAATTGGTTTGCAGGGTCTTCACGGTTTGCGGCCAATCCAAGCCTTCAAAATTCAACAATTCATCCGCATATTGCGTCGTCTTGAAGAACCATTGCTCCAAATCTTTTTTGATCACCGGCGTGCCGCATCGTTCGCAATGACGGTCATCGCCCCAAACCTGCTCGCGGGCCAGCGTGGTGTTACAGCGCGGGCACCAATCCACCGGCGAGCGTTTACGATACGCCAGCCCCTTTTTATATAATTGAATGAAGAACCATTCCGTCCACTTGTAATACGTCGGGTCGGCAGAAACGGCCTCGCGCTCCCAATCAAACATCGCTCCCATGCTTTTCAATTGTCCGCGCATCCGCTCAATGTTTTGGAACGTGCGCTTCATCGGGTGAATGCCGTCGCGGATCGCGGCGTTTTCGGCAGGCAGGCCAAACGCGTCAAAGCCCATCGGGAACAACACGTTATAACCTTTCATCCGCATATATCTGGCGCGCGCGTCGGAAGGCGTCATTGCATACCAGTGACCGATGTGCAAATCGCCGCTGGGGTAGGGCAACATCGTCAGCGCGTAATGCTTCGGCTTGCTGTTGTCAATCACCGAGCGATACAACTTGTCGGCTTCCCATTTCGCCTGCCATTTTTTCTCCAGCGCTTGCGGGTTATACGCCTTGTCCGCTTTGGCGGCGGCAGGGTTGGCGGGCGGCGCTTCGCCCACATTTTGGACGCGTTTCAGCGCCTTGCGAAACGAATCCGTTTTGGGCGCGGATCGCTTCGTCGCCGTTTTCTTCGCGGCCTTCTTGACCGTGGGCTTGGTCGCCGCACTTTTGGCTTTTGCCCGGCCGACAGCGGGTTTTGCTTTTGTCACGGCGGCCTTTTTTGGCGCAGTCGCTTTCTTCACTGCAGTCTTCTTTTTGACGGCCGTTTGCTTCACTGTGACCTTCTTTTTAGGAACTGGTTTCTTTTTTGGAGTTGCCATTTCAACCTCATAAAATAGATCTGAAAATAAAAATACACGCTTCGTCCACATCAGGGACGAAGCGTGTATAAATCTCCGCGGTACCACCCAGATTCGTTTGAAAGCTCAAACGCTCTTTGTTCGCGCTAACGGGCGAACCCGACGCCGGCTACTGGTTTCACCAACGCAATCCTCTCACGAGAGACAGGCGAGTTCAGCCTTAAGGCGCTCCGTGTGCGCCGTGGTTGGGCTTGCACCTCGCTTTCCCAACTCGCTGACGGATTGGCTTACTACTCCTGCCGTAATCTTTAGAGTGGACCCAGAGGGATTCGAACCCTCGACCTTCTCAATGCCATTGAGACGCGCTCCCAACTGCGCCATGGGCCCTAATTCATTCTTTGCTGAAAGAGTGGACCTGAGGGGATTCGAACCCCTGACCTCCTCAGTGCGATTGAGGCGCGCTCCCAACTGCGCTACAGGCCCTCTTACAAAGCGAAGGCTATTCTACCCTGAGGGGTTGAAGTGTGTCAAGCGGGCGAGCGCGCGAAACGCCAGACGCTTTGCGCCGCCAGAGGGACATAAATATTATTCCGCAGGTGCGTTATAATGATATTAACCATTTTCGGAGGTTAATACGATATGAAATTACGCAAGCACACATGGTCGGTAGGTTTTCTCTTGGTGGCTCTGATTTTAAGCGGCTGTAACATTGGCGCCACGCCCGCCCCCACGCAAGATGTGGCCGCCATTCAATCCACAGCCATCGCGCAGGCCATGGCCGCCCTATCTGGACAGCAGACGCAAACGGCGGCGGCGATTCCCCCCACGGCGCTTCCGACAAACACGCTCGTCCCAACAATTACGATTCAGCCAACGATAGATTTTGCAAATTTTTCAAGCCCCACCCCATTGGCCAACTTTACGCCCCTGGCGGGAATTCCCACCGTAACCCCCGGAGTTATTTCAACCATCACCACCAAAAATGGCTGTAATGACGGCACCTATATCGGCGAAACCAAGCCATTTGATTATGATGAAGTTGGAATTGGCGAAAAAATTGCCAAGGGCTGGACGATTTTAAATACCGGCACCTGCGACTGGGATGAAGGCTACGTCTTCCAATTCCTTGCCGATCAATCCGACCCGGAAATTAAGGGAACTTCAATTATCTTGCATAAAAACCGACCGGATGAATACACCAAGGTTGGACACAGCCAGACCTATATTGTGAAATTTAATGCCCCCAAAACAGCCGGAGTCTACAAAGGCTATTGGAAATTAAAAGACGATGGCGGTAATTTCTTTGGTCCTTTAGTCTCCATTATTATCACAGTCAGGAAACCAAAGTAATGAAAATAAAACACATTTCCACGCTTTCCGCTCTGCTCTTGTTTGTGGCGGCCTGCGCGCCCGCCACGCCGATTGAGCCGACTCCCGACGTGAACGCAGTCCGTACTTCTGCGGCGTATACGGTCGTCGCTGAATTAACGCTGACCGCCGCGCTCTTCACCCCAACTGCGCTTCCGCCCACAGAAACCTTCACGCCAGAGCCGCCCACCGAAACGCCCACCGAGGCCTTCACTACCGACCCCACGCAGGTTGCGCTGGGGACGCCCGTGGCGCTTTGCGACAACTACTCCTTCGACCCGGCGACAGTCGACGTAACCATCCCCGACGGCACGCCGATGACGGCCAATCAGGAATTTGTGAAAACCTGGAAAATAAAAAACACTGGCAATTGCACCTGGGGCGAAGGCTACAGTTTGGTGTACGCTTATGGCGAAAGAATGGGCGGCGACCCGGTGAAATTATCCGCCGCCATCCTGCCCGGGCAGGAAGTTGAAGTTTCTGTAAACTTCAAAGCGCCCGGCAAAATTGGCGAATACACCAGCGCCTGGCAAATGAGCAACGCCAACGGCATCACTTTTGGAAAAGCGGTCTTTGTAAAAATCATCGTCCAGTAAGTTGAACGGGTTAAAAGAATCCATCAAAGTCAAAGCGCGCCAGCTGGGGTTTACCCTGGCTGGCGTTACTTCTGCAGAGCCGCCTGCAAACTTTGAGGGTTTTCAAGCCTGGTTAACGCAAAACCAACATGGGGAAATGAGCTATCTCGGAACAGAAAGAAGCCTGCTTCGCCGCGCAAACCCAAAAGAAATCCTGCCCGAATGCCGGTCTATTTTATTTTTGGCCATTCCTTATACGCCCATCGCCAAACCACAAGCGGACGAATTTGCCATTGCCGCGTACGCGCTGGGCGAGGATTATCATGACGTTCTACCGGAAAAACTTCAGGCTTTGGTGACTTTTATCGAGGAGAGTCTGGGCCGCACGATTCCAAATCGCTATTACACCGATACCGGCCCCGTGCTGGAAAAAGAACTGGCTCAACGCGCAGGCCTGGGTTGGATTGGAAAAAATTCCCTGCTGATCAACCCCAAAGCCGGTTCCACGTTCATCCTTGCAGAAATTTTGTTGGGCATTGAACTCGAGCCGGACGAACCCTTCGCCGCCGATCACTGCGGAACCTGCACCCGTTGCCTCACCGCCTGCCCCACACAATGCATCCTGCCCAATCGCACGCTGGATGCGCGTCGTTGCATTTCCTATCTCACGATTGAAAACAAAAAAGAAATTCCAGAAGATTTACGCCCGCAGATTGAGAATTGGATTTTCGGATGCGATATTTGCCAGCAGGTTTGCCCGTGGAATCGCTTCTCGCTTCCAGCCTATCCGGCGTTTGAAGCGAAAATCCCGCTTCCAGTACGGACCTCGGACCTGCTCCTGACACCCGTTGAGTTTAATCAACGCTTCAAAAAATCCCCGATCCAGCGCTCGAAACGGCGCGGCTATTTACGGAATTTGGCCACTGCCATGGGCAATCGAAAAACGCAAAATGATTTGCCAACGCTAAAGCAAGCCCAACAAGATCAGGAAGTTTTAGTGCAGGAACACGCAACCTGGGCGATTGGAAAAATTGAAAATGAATAAACTGCTCATCGCCACGAACAATCGCGGCAAGGTGAAAGAATTTCAGGAGTTATTGGAAGAGCTAAACGTTCAACTCATTACTCCGGCTGAAATCAACCTCCATCTTGAAGTGGCGGAGGATGGAAAGACCTACGAAGCCAACGCTTCAAAAAAAGCGCAGGCGTTTGCGCAAGCCAGCGGATTAATTTCCCTGGCGGACGATTCCGGCTTGGAAGTGGAAGCGCTGGATGGCGCGCCCGGCCTTTACTCTGCGCGGTATTCTCCCAAAGCAAATGCGGACGATCAGGATCGCCGCGCTTATTTGCTGGAGAACTTGAGCGCCAAGCCGCGCCCGTGGAAGGCGCATTTTCACGCCACGCTTGCGCTGGCCGCTCCAGGTGGAGCGCTGGAATTTGGCGCAGGAGATTGCTACGGCGAAATCATTCCGCAGGAACGCGGAACGAACGGGTTTGGATATGACCCCATCTTTTTCATGCCGGAATACGGACGCACCATGGCCGAGATGGACGCGCAACAAAAGAATCGCGCCAGCCATCGCGCGCTGGCGGTTGCAGACATCCTGCCAAAGTTAAAGAAAATGTTGGGGGTGTAGATTCAGTAATCCGTTAAGTGCGGAGCGTTTTATTGTCGGCGGCCGTGATGCAGACGATCCGCCGCTTCTTCGGTGAGGGGAATGTAGACCTGCACCTTTGTCCCCTTGCCGGGCGCAGATTCAAGCTGAAAGAGGCCGTTTACGAGTTCGGCGCGTTCGCGTAAATTGACCATGCCCAAACTGCTGTTGGCGCGTTTGTCGTAGGCTTGCGTCATGGCTTTCACGTCGAAGCCGAGGCCGTTGTCTATAATTTCAAGCAGGGCAATGTTCACGTCCATTTGACGCAAGCGGACTGCAATTGTATCGGCGGCGGCGTGTTTGCGCGCGTTGTTCACGGCTTCTTCGATGATATAAAAAATTACGCCTTGCTTGCCCATCTCCAACTGACTAACCACGCGCTCTTCCACGCTGACGGTTACTTTTTGGTTATAGGTTTCCAGCATTTTATCGGCCATGGATTGCAAGGCGGCGGCCAAGCCTTGCGATTCAAGGATGAGCGGGCGCAGGGTGAAAAGCATGTGACGGATTTCTTTGGTGGTGCGGTGGGCCAGTTCTTCGAGTTTGACGATCTCTTCGGTTGCGGCGTTGACGTCTTTGGCGAGCATCCGCTTGGTGATGTTGAGGCGCATGGCCATGGCCGCCACCGATTGCGTGGGGCCGTCGTGTAGATCGCGCGCGAGTTTTTTACGCGCCTCTTCATGGACTTCAACCATGCGTTCTTTTTCTTCCACCAAATCTTGATAGAGGCGGGCGTTCTGAATGGCGATCACGGCCTGGCGGCCGATGATTTCCAACAGGTTGCGGCGCTCGTCTGTAAAATAATCCGGGTCGGGGTGGGCGAACAGCAAAGCTCCATAAACGTTAAAGCCGCTTCGCAAAGGGAAGCAAAAGCCGCTGGTGCAGTTGCGTAAGGCCACCACGCGCCCCAGTTCCGGGTCGTAGCCGACGTCTTTGAAGGCAACGGATTCGCCTTCGTCCAGCGCTTTTTTCAAGACGCCGTCGGCGCCGTCGAAGGTGACGCGCATGTCTGCGGTGGTGAAGCGGCGGGCGGAGCCAATCCGCAGTTTGCCGCCGTTGAAGAGCATAACCACGCCGACCAATGGGTCGCTGACAGATTGGAGCGGGTCTGGGTTAAGGGCGGCGGCGCTCATATCCAAAGCGGATTCCAGCACGCGTTTATAACTTAAGGTGGAAGAAAGCGTGGAGGTGAGTTCGTAAATGGCGCGCATGCGCTCGCTTTGAATGGCTTGTTTGCGTTCTTCTTCGCCAATCCATAATTCGCGGTTTTTACGCATATACGCCGTCAGTTGTTTGCCTAAAAAGCCGAAGAGTAATCCCAGCCCGGCGAGAATGCCCGCCATGAGAAAGGCCAGCGCCGGGTTTCCGTCTGGCCGCGTACCGAGGTAAATGATGATTCCCGAAAATAAAAGCGCGGATAAGACGGCGCCGAGAAAGTTGTAATAAATTGCGCCGGTGAGGATGGGCAAAAGCCCCGCCCAAAACGCGGCTCCTTGAATGCCGCCCTGAATCCAAAAAAACAGGCCGGCGGTGAAAAAGTCCGCAAGCAGGTTGAGGGGGCGATGGTAATTAACGCGAATGTTCGCGCTGGTGAGCGCCGTATTGACCAGATTCCAAGCGATGATCAACCCCAACGGCCAGGCCGTTTGCAAGTTTAACTCCCCGCCCAACCCCAAAGATACGATTAACCCGACGAGCGTAATCCAACGAAAGGAGATGGCAAACCAATCTGCCATGTAGGGGGTTTCGAATTTACGCACCATAGGCCTATGATAACGAAAAAAGCGAAATGGGGCAACCGTGAAAGCCGTTGCAGGTGGGTTACACCTTGGGCGGCGCGGCGTTTAAACCAGCGGACAAGCCGACTAAAACGCCCGGCACAATCCACAGGTTGGGCGTGGCAAAGGAATCCTGGGTGAAGTTGCCAAGCAGGATCGCAATCCACGCGGCGCAACCGGCCAAGAGCGCAAAGCGCGCCCAGGGTTCGCGGATCAAAGCCAGCGAGAGGATATCGCCGAGGAGGTAAAGCTGAAACGCCAGAAACAAAAAGAAGCCAATCAGGCCGGTTTCAGCCAGCAGACGCGCGTATAAATTTTTAGGGTTGGGGTAGAGCGCGCTCTCTGGGTTGTCGCCTACGCTAAGTTGTTTGGCGATTTCAGGGACGAAGGTCAGCGACCAATCTGGCAGGTTGGGGTAGATGTAAAACCCGCTGGCGCCCAGCCCAACGCCCGTCCACGGATGTTGTTGAAAAACGCCCAACGCCGCCACCGAATATGCGCCGCGCGCTCCGGC
>JADZCC010000050.1 GCA_020851785.1 Anaerolineales bacterium | reverse complement strand
CCAAAACCACTTTTGCCTTGAATTCAGCGCTGAATATCCTGCGGGTTCGGGCCATGTAATACTCCTTCTCTTGCACAGTAGTTTATCTTGTTTAGGGCGACTGTCCAAGTCTTGGGGTGCATTACAGCTTTGAGACAAAAGCGAAGGTTGTTATCGAAAAAGTACTAAACGAAGAGGGATTGAACGACGAAGATTTCTCGATTGTCCTGGACTGGCTAGACAAAATTAGGGTAGGTATATGGCTTGGTTATAATTATTTACAAAACAATTTGTCTGCTGTTTATCCAAATTACCATATTTCAAAAAGGATTGGTGTTAAAGACAGAGCAGTTTTTATTTACAAATCGACATCTAAACAGCCAGGGATTAATTTTGCAGGGGCTAATACCTCTGCTTTTCAATACCTTCCAGTATGCTTCAGCCTCAGAATAAATCAATTTCACTTCTTTAGCTTATCAACCGATTTCTTAATATCTAAAAATCTAGGGATTCCTTATTCAAAAGAAGCTTATTACACGAATAGCCAAGAAATACGATTCGTTATTGAAAAAGGGCGAAATCGAATTCTATATCCGCTTGTGAAAATGCCCTACGATAAAGGATGTTCAGAGATCTATCAACCGATTTACTCTTACAGCATAGAAAGTAATGTCGAACATCTATATAACAATGACTATGTAAAGTCGATATCAAAAAAATTCGAGGAGGGGACAGGAAAGGTTTTTATTACAGGAAACAACAAGATAAACCCATACTCTACTGAGCCATCAAAATCCTGGATTCCGAAAAAGATATGGGAGGTGTCTGAATTGATAAATGTCATTGGTAAGCAAGTTCTTAATTCTCAGATATATTTTATTAATAAAAGCGCCAAATATAGTAATGTCAATTTAGAAAAAAGAAATCTGATAAAGCAACAACTTAAGGGCGCAAAATCAATCAATCGAATGTATTTAAAGCTTATGGATGAAGATTAAAGGATATTTTGTCAAACTTAATTTACCTCAAATGAGTTTGTAGTAACTTACACAAGCCCGCGAAGTCTTCAAGACTTCGCGGGCTTTTATCCCCTACTTCAACAGCGATTTCATTTGATTATAAATAAACTGCGTGGCCATTTTGGCGTTGAGCCTGCGCAGGAAGTCCATAAACTTTGCGTCTGAGCCGACGAAGACGTGGTAACGATCCTGCTCCATGGCGCGGACGATGATCTCAGCGGCCTGGTCGGCGGGCAACATTTTGAACTTGCTTTCTTTGGCGCTTGGTTCGCCGCCGGGCATGGCCACGCCAGAGTTGGCGGTGATATTCGTGCCAATTGCGCCCGGGTAAATCAGCGTCACTTTCACGTTGGTGTCGAGCAGTTCGGCGTACAGCCCTTCCGTAAACAACTTGACGGCGGCTTTACTCGCGCCATAAATCGTTTGCCCCGGCACCGGCAAATATCCGCCCATGCTGGACGTGTTCGCAATGTGCGCGGCCGGGCGGGCGAGCAAGTGCGGCAGAAAGGCTTTGGTCATATACAACACGCCATACAGGTTGACATGAAGCACGCGCTCAATCGCCTCAAAGTTCAAATCTTTGAATTTGACAAACGGCTGGATGATGCCCGCGTTGTTGATCAGCCCATCCACCGCGCCGAACCTTTCGATGACTTTGGCGGGCAGGGACTCGACTGCAGGCTGGTCGGTCACATTTAACACAGCCGTCGCCAGGTCATTTTTTCTGTCCCCGGCTAATTGCGCGGTCTCTTGGAGCGTCTTCTCGTTCATGTCCACCCCAAAAACTTTCGCGCCTTTGCTTAGCAGGTTCAAGGTCAGTTCGCGCCCCATGCCGCTCCCTGCGCCGGTCACTACAAATACTTTGCCGTTAACTTTCATTGGTAAAATCTCCTTTCCAACTGATCGGCCTTACAGATAAGTTATAGCGCCGGGCCGGTTGGGCAGTTAGTGATTTTTGTCATGCGCCTGAGATACAATTTGAACCGTCTTCTGAATAAGGATTGTGTATGAATGAAACCTTTGTCAAGCCAAAATATGACGCGGGCGGATTCGCCGGAATCCCGGCCCGCATTACCCAGGCGTTTGCTTCCAAACAATACGACGCGGTGGTCTTGTTTTTCATTGACGCCTTTGGCTGGCGCTTTTACGAACGTTTTCGCGAAGCCAAATTCATTCAGCGCTTTGAGCGGAATGGCCAAATCGAAAAGCTGACCTCGCAATTCCCATCCACCACGGCCGCGCACGTCACCACGATTCATACCGGCCTGCCGGTGGGCGCGAGCGGCGTGCATGAATGGTATTACTACGAACCGCAGGTGGATCGCGTGATTGCCCCGTTGTTGTTTTCCTTCGCCGGTTCCAAAGAACGCGACATGCTGAAAAATAAAATCTCGCCGGAGGCGCTCTACCCAGCCGGGACGTTTTACCCGGAACTGAAAAAAATGGGCGTGGACTGCTTCAATTTTGGACAGCGCGAGTTTACGCCTTCCACCTATTCCAAAGTGGTGATGAAACCGTCTGAAATACGGCCCTACAAAACGTTGTCTGAAGCGTTGGTCAACATTGGCCAACTTTTGGAGAAGCAAACCAAACCAGCTTATCTGCACCTTTATTTCGATAAAATTGACGGCGTGGCGCACGAATACGGGCCGACCGCGCCGCAAACTGAAGCGGAAATTGAAACGTTTCTATTGCTGATGGAACATTTCTTTGAGCGCGTCTTTTTGCGACAAGGAAAAAAGGTTTTGTTTTTGATGACCGCCGATCATGGCATGTGCGAAGTGGACCCGAAGACGACGATCTACTTAAATACGAATCCCAATTTTAGAGGCGTGGAGCGTTTCATTCGGGAAAATCGTAAAGGGGAGGCGCTTGTCCCAGCGGGTTCGCCGCGTGACTTGTTCCTCTACGTCAAAGACCGCCTGCTTGATGAAGCGCAGGATTTTCTGGCGCAACGCTTAAAAGACAAAGCCGATGTGGCGAAGACCGAAACTTTGATAAAGGAAGGCTATTTTGGCCTGGAAATTTCTGCGCGCTTTCGGGAACGCGTGGCCAATCTGGTCATTCTGCCGTATCGCTACGAATCGGTGTGGTGGTACGACAAGGATAAATACGTGCAAAGATATTACGGGCATCACGGCGGGCTGACTCCGCAAGAGATGGAAACGGTTTTATACTCGCTTGAATTATAGGTAACGCTAAAATAGAAAGGTTGGTCTGGGTCTGATGATTAACTCAAGAGTTTTGAATCCTTTGCTTCTTTCCGCGTTCAACAAGGAAATTACCTGGCTCGAAGCCTCCAGCCGTTTCCCATTGGAAGCGTTCGTGGAGACGTTTTATAGCGCCCGGGCTTTAACGCGCGCCAATTTGAACGACCTGACCGACGCGCAGGTGGCCTTTGCCTCCACCGTTCATCCATTTTGGTCGATCAGCGAATCAATTACGCACCTTGTCTTTACGCAGGGTTTTTATCACAACAAATTGCTGGATATTTCCACCAGTCAATTGGCCCATGCGGTGGAAGCTCCGCGCGGTTTTGGAGAAGGCGCCAAAACGAACATCCCCGCCCAAGAGTTGGCGGCCAGCCTAAGCGCCGCCACGAGCCGCATTCAAGTCGTCATTGAAGGCACGTCGCGAAATCACGATCCGGAGAAAATCGAGGTCAGCCCGGCGTTTGGAAAATGCAATTACAACACGTGGATGCTTCTCATGCTTGGGCATGAAGTGGATCACCTGCGCCAGATTGCCGCAATGCGCACCTTGGCTCAAACCGAAGCAAAATCATAATTCAATGAAGAGCGCCTGTACGCTCGGCGGCGAATTGCAAATCCCCATTCATTAACAAACCAGGCAAGTGAGAGTAAAATCGGCTTTGTCTTATTTTACCCGCCGCCTTTCGGCGGGGACCTTAACCTAAAGGAGAACTCTCCAATGTATCACACCATTATTATCGTGGGGAATGTCGGGAAAGACCCGGAAATGCGTTACACCCCGTCCGGGCAGGCGGTCACTTCTTTTTCAGTGGCCACCAATCGCCAATACACGGCTGGCAATGGCGAGCAAGTCAAAGAGACCATTTGGTTCCGCGTTTCCACCTGGGGAAAAACCGCCGAAGTTTGCAACCAATACGTGAAAAAAGGCTCCAAAGTTTTAATCGAAGGCCGGCTCACGCCGGATAAAGCCACCGGCGGGCCGCGCATTTGGACCAAGCAAGACGGCTCGGCGGGCGCTTCGTTTGAAGTCACCGCTTCCACCGTGCGCTTCCTCTCTTCGCGCGGCGAAGGCGAAACCAGCGGCCCCGTGGCTGGCGGCATGGAAATGGCCGAACTGCCCCCCGAAGACGATATTCCATTCTAAGCTGAACGCCCATGACCACCCCGCCTGTTCCCCAAAAACCGCAACCCGGCCCCACCCTTGAACTCCCCGAAGGGTTGGAGATGGTCTACGCCAACCTGGCGCGCATCGCGCACTCGCCGTCCGACATCGTCCTTGACTTCGCGCACATCCTCCCCGGCGAAGGCTCGGCCAAAATTCGTTCGCGCGTGGTGATGACGCCGCTTAGCGCCAAACTGTTGGTGCGCGCCTTAACCGAAAACCTGGCGCGTTACGAAGCCGCCTTCGGCGTGATTAACGTACCCAACAACAGCACGCTGGCGGACAATTTATTCAAGCCCTATCAACCGCCTGAGCCGCCCAAAGAAGCATGACGCAACTGGACGCCATTGCGGAGCAGATTCGCAAAACGTTTGACGTGCGCACCGCCGCGCGCGACCTGGCCCTGACGCAGGCGCGTCAACTCACCCGGGCCTGCTCGCTGGCCATTCGGGCCGTCCATCGCGACGATTTTCAAACCATGTCCGCCCAACTGAACGAAGCGCGTCAACTGGCCGATGCGCTTCGTTCGTCGTTAACGCGCCACCCGGATTTGTTCTACGCCGGCTACACTCAGGACGCGCTCAAGGAATTTGTCGAAGCCAACGTGACCTGCGCCTTGATTCGCAACGAGCCGCTTCAGACTCCCGAAAGCCTGCTCGTTGAACCCGCAACCTATCTCAACGGGTTGGCAGAGGTGGTCGGCGAATTGCGCCGCAGAACTTTGGATATTTTGCGGCATGGCTATTCCGCCGAAGCGGAGCGCCTGCTTGGCATCATGGATGAAATCTATTCCGTCTTGGTGACGATGGACTATCCCGACGCCATCACCAACGGCCTGCGCAGACAAACCGATTTAGCCCGCGGCATTCTGGAAAAAACGCGCGGCGACATCACCTTTAGCCTGCGCGGCGAGCACTTGGAAAAAACCATCAGCGCGGCGCTGAATCAGTTAAACGGCGGCAGGCCTGAGGTCGGCGAGGAACGCATTTAATCGTATGGCTAAAGCCGGTAAAAAATATCCGCTGGTCCTTTATACAACCATGTTAAATCGCTGGTGGACGGCGATTTTTGCGCTGGGGATCGCGGTTCTGGCGTATGCGTTTGGCCTGCGCTGGATTGGCGAAGAGGCGCGCAAGTGGCAGGTTCTGGCAGGGGCGGGCGGCCTGGTGACGTTGGCCGGGCTGGTCGTGCTCACCATCCGCAAGTTTGCGTACGTGCAGGTCTTTCCCACGTATTTCCGTCTGGTCACGCCATTTTTGCGTTTGAACGTTTCTTATAAACGCGTGCGCCGCACCTCCACAACCACGTTTGGCGCGTTGTTTCCGCCGAAGAGCATTTCCAACTGGCGCGCGGAGATTGTTGCGCCGCTGGCGCGGATGACCGCGATTGTCATTGACCTAAATGGCTATCCCGTTTCGCGCTGGGTCCTGCCTTTCTTTTTGTCCCCGTTTTTTTTCAAGGATAAAACGCCGCACTTTGTGATCCTCGTGGAAAATTGGATGCAGTTTAGCTCGGAGTTGGATAGCGCGCGCGCCGGAGGGAGTCCGGTGGTTCAAAAGCAGGTGAAGCGCAAGGAAAATTCCTCCATCCTTTCGCGGCTCCCACGCGATAAATAAAGCGCGGAAGTTTTGACCTTTGCAAGGCGGCGGTTCTCGAACAGAGACTGACCGCCTTTTTTGTTTGCAAATTTCTTATTTTTCAACCCTTGACATATAATTAAAACAACTATAAAGTTAAGCTCACCTAACTAAAAAGAAGGCTTAATTATGACGAAACCCCTCCATTTTGACCAGGCGCTCCGTGTATGGACGGATACATTTATGCACCGTTCGATGAACGGCTGGAAGCAGTTTGCCAAAGCCTGCGGGCTTTCCATGCCGCAATTTAGCATTCTGATGCAGTTACACCATAAAGGCGCGTTTGGCATGTCGGAAGTGAGCGAGCGGTTTGAGATCACCCCCGCCGCCGCCAGCCAATTGGTGGAGAAACTTGTCCAAAGCGGTTACGTGCAACGTGAGGAAGACCCGAAAGATCGCCGCGCCAAACTGCTGAACCTGACAGACGCCGGACACGACCTTGTCCGCCGTGGCGCGCGCGAGCGCTATCACTGGGTGGACGAGCTTGCCGTTCGTTTGAACGAAGCCGACAAGGCGAAGATTTCCGCGGCGTTGGAGATGTTGACCAAAGCCGTCAAAGAACTGGAAGAGGAAAAGGCTTTACAGAAAGCCTGACCCATTCCTCCAAATTTTTTCCACAATTTGTTGATACAGTCTACAAACTTTATGTTGTAAGGAGCGAAAGCGCACATGCTTAAACTAGCTAGATATTTAAAACCTTATTGGTTGCCCCTGACGATTTCCATCGCGCTGTTGTTCGTGCAGGCAAATTTCGACCTTGCCTTGCCGGATTATTTATCGCGCATCGTGAATACCGGCATTCAGCAGGGCGGCGTGGAAAACGCCGTTCCGTCGGCGATTCGCCAAAGCGAGATGAATCGCATCGTCGTTTTTTTGAGCGATGACGATAAAGCCTCAGTCCTCGCGGATTACACGCTGGTTGACAAGGACTCCGCCGATTACGATACCTACGTTGAAAAATATCCCGCGCTGGCAAACGAGCCGGTGTATGTGTTGAACAAAATCAACCAAGCCGAAATTGACCGCCTGAATCCCATCATGGGCAAGGCTTTGCTTACCGTTTCGGGCATCAAGCAAGCCATCGCCGATCCGTCGAAAGCGGCGGAAATGGGCGAGGCGTTCGGCGGCTTTGACCTGACCAAACTGCCTCCCGGCACAGACCTCTTTACCATGCTGGAAAAACTGCCAGCGGACCAACGCGCGAAGATCCAAGATTCGATCAGTTCCAAGTTCGAGTCGTTGGGCGAGAGCATGGTCATGCAAGCGTCTGTGAGGGCGGTCAAAGCGGAATATGACGCCCTGGGCATGGATACCGCCAAACTGCAAAACGATTACGTGCTTGCGGTGGGCGGTTGGATGCTTTTGCTGACGCTTCTTTCCGCTGTGTGTACGATCACGGTGGGGTTTCTCTCCGCCCGCATTGCGGCTGGGCTGGCGCGCGACTTGCGCCGCCTTACCTTCCAAAAGGTGGAATCGTTCTCCAGTTCTGAATTTGAAAAGTTTTCCACGGCTTCGTTGATCACGCGCTCTACCAACGACATCACGCAGATTCAAACGGTGATGATGTTCATGATCCGCATGATCTTCTACGCGCCGTTGATCGGCGTGGGCGGCATCATCAAAGTGCTTTCGCAAGATTCGCCGCTCGCCTGGCTGATCGTGGTCGCGGTCTTGATTCTGGTCAGCCTGATCGCCACGGTGATGACCTTCGCCCTGCCGAAGTTCCGCATCATTCAAAAACTGGTGGACCGCCTCAACCTTGTGTCGCGCGAGAATCTCTCCGGCATGATGGTCATCCGCGCGTTCAACATGCAGAAATTCGAAGAGAAGCGTTTTGAAAAAGCCAATGCCGACCTGACCTCCGTCAGTTTATACATCAACCGCTTGATGGTGATCCTAATGCCGGTGATGATGTTCGTGATGAACCTGCTCGTGGTCTCGGTGACGTGGTTCGGCGCGAAGCAAGTCGCCGACGCCAACATTCAAGTCGGCGACATGATTGCCTTCATGCAGTACGGGATGCAGATCATGTTCGCGTTCTTGATGATGTCCATGTTGTTCTTCATCCTGCCGCGCGCCGCGGTTTCCGCCGACCGTATTGCGGAAGTGCTGGAAACGGAGATTCACATCACCGACCCCAAAGAGCCGAAGAAATTCCCCGCGCCGTTCAAAGGCGTGGTGGAGTTCCGCAACGTTTCCTTCCGCTACCCCGGCGCAGATGAAGACGTATTGCACGATATTAGTTTTACAGCCAAGCCCGGCGAGATGACCGCCTTCATCGGCTCGACCGGTTCGGGCAAGTCCACCATCGTCAATTTACTGCCGCGCTTCCACGAGGTGACGGGCGGCGCGATTCTGGTGGATGGCACAGACATCCGCGAGGTGACCCAGCATGACCTGCGCGAAAGAATCGGTTACGTCCCGCAAAAGAGCGCGCTCTTCTCTGGGACCATCGAGAGCAACTTGCTGTATGCCGATAAAAACGCCAGTCTGCAAACGCTTCAGGCGGCGATTGAAGCGGCGCAAGCCAAAGAGTTCGTCGAGTCGAAGCCGGAAGGAATCGCGGCGGAAATTTCGCAAGGCGGCGCGAACGTCTCCGGCGGACAAAAACAGCGGCTCTCCATCGCCCGCGCGTTGGTGAAGAAGCCGCCGATCTACATCCTCGACGACAGTTTTTCCGCGCTCGATTTCAAGACCGACGCGGCTCTGCGCCGAGCCTTCAAAACCTACTCCGCCGATAGCGCGTTGCTGATCGTCACCCAGCGCGTCTCCACCATCAAGAACGCCGAGCAAATCATTGTGCTGGACGAAGGACGCATCGTCGGCAAAGGCACGCACAAAGAATTGATGGAAACCAGCGAAACGTATCGAGAGATTGCGACCTCGCAACTCACGCAAGAGGAATTAGCATGATGCAAAATAGACCAGGCTCCGAACAAAACCGCCCCATGTTCCGCAGTCCGCATGGCATGGTGGGCGCGCCCGTCGTCAAAGCCCGCGACTTCAAAGGCACGATGGGCAAATTGATCGCGTATATGAGCGATTATCGCAAGGCGGTCGTGATCGTCTTTCTCTTCGCCATCGCTTCCACCGCGTCCAACATTGCGGGACCGAAGATCCTTGGCAACGCCACCACAAAATTGTTCGAAGGCGTGATGGCGCAATTGAACAACACCGGCTCGATTGATTTCGACTACATCGGGCGGATCGTCCTGCTCGCGCTCGGCTTGTATTTGATCTCCTCGCTCTTCGCCTACATTCAAGGTTGGATCATGGCGGACGTTTCGACCAACATCGCGTATCGCTTCCGCCGCGACATTTCCGAGAAGATGAATCGGATGCCGCTCAAATATTTCGACCGCACCACGCACGGCGAAGTGCTTTCGCGCATCACCAACGACGTGGATACGGTCAACCAGACGTTGAGTCAAAGCCTCACTCAACTCATTACTTCGTTCGTCACCGTCGTCGGCGTGTTGATCATGATGCTTTCGATCAGTTGGCTGATGACGCTGGCGGCGTTAATCGTCATTCCGCTTTCGGGGATCGTGGTCAGCGTGATCGTCCGCCAGTCGCAGAAATATTTCAAAGACCAGCAGGATTTTCTGGGCAACGTCAACGGTCACGTGGAAGAAATGTACGGCGGGCATATCGTGATGAAAGCCTTCAACGGCGAAGAGGAAAGCGTCAAAAAATTCGACGAGTCGAATAACAAATTGTTCGACGTGGCGTGGAAGTCGCAGTTCCTCTCCGGCATGATGATGCCGATCATGATGTTCATCGGCAACCTCGGCTACGTGGCGGTCTCCATCCTCGGCGGTTATCTCGTCATCAAGAAGACCATCGCCGTCGGCGATATTCAGGCGTTCATTCAATACGTCCGTTCGTTCACCCAGCCGATCACCCAGTTGGCGAACATCTCCAACGTCTTGCAACAGACGGCGGCGGCGGCGGAGCGCGTCTTCGAGTTTCTCGCGGAAGAGGAAGAAGTCGCCGAGACCGAATCGCCCGTCGCGCTGAAAAACGTGACCGGACGCGTCGAGTTCAAAGATGTGCGCTTCGGCTACAGCCCCGATAAGGTCATCATCAACGATTTCTCGGCGGAAGCGAAGCCGGGCAAAAAGGTCGCCATCGTCGGTCCGACCGGCGCGGGCAAGACCACCATGGTCAAATTGCTGATGCGCTTCTACGACGTGAACGACGGCGCGATCCTCGTGGACGGACACGACATCCGCGATTACACCCGCCACGATTTGCGTAAGATGTTCGGCATGGTGCTTCAAGATACGTGGCTGTATAACGGATCCATCATGGAAAATATCCGCTACGGCAGACCGGACGCGACAGACGCGGAAGTGATCGCCGCCGCGCAAATGGCGCACGTGGATCATTTCGTCCACACGTTGCCGGACGGCTATAGCATGGAGATCAACGAGGAAGTCAGCAACATCTCGCAAGGACAAATGCAATTGTTGACCATTGCGCGCGCGTTCCTGGCAGACCCGAAAATACTTATCCTCGACGAAGCCACCAGTTCCGTAGACACGCGCACCGAAGTCCTCATCCAACGCGCCATGGATTCGCTCATGGCAAACCGCACCAGTTTCGTCATCGCGCACCGCCTCTCCACCATCCGCAACGCGGACTTGATCCTCGTGATGGATCACGGCGACATCGTGGAGCAAGGCTCGCACGAAGAACTGCTCGCCGCGCAGGGCTTTTATCACAACCTGTATATGAGTCAATTTGCTCAACAGGAAGAAGCGCTGGCTATGGCGTAGGTTGTTAAGCGGATTATTTAAGCGGAAAAGCGGATGAGCGGACTCCTATCCGCTTATCCGCTTCCGTCCGCTTAACAGCTTCCCATCCGTTCTATTTTCAAGAAAATTTTCATGGACAACACCATCAAACAACCTGAACCATCTCTGATGACCATCCGCATGGACCGCCGCCGCTGGATTGCGCTTGGCATTTTAAGCATGGGCTTAATGCTCTCGGTGATTGACACCACCATCGTCAACATCGCCTTTCCCTCCATTCAAGAGGCTTACCACGCTTCCTTTTCAGAAGCGGAATGGGTCAACTCCATTTATTCGTTAATCTTCGGCGCGGCTTTAATCACCTGGGGCAAACTTAGCGATCAATATGGCCGCCGGGCCATCTTCGTAATTGGCGCGGCGTTATTCGCGCTGAGTTCGCTGGGCGCCGGGCTGGCTCCCACCATCGGCATCATGATTGGCTTTCGCGCTTTGCAAGGCTTGGCGGGCGCGATGATGTCGCCTTCCACGCTTTCAATTATTTCCGCCACATTCAAAGGACGCGAGCGCGGCGTGGCCTTTGGCATTTGGGGCGCAACGGCGGGCGTTTCTGCCGCTTTGGGGCCCATCCTCGGCGGCTGGCTGATTGAATATGGCACGAGCGTCATGGCTGAATCCTGGCGGCTGGCTTTTTTGGTCAACGTGCCGTTGGCCGCAATCGCCATTGCCGGAAGTTTCTGGGCCATCCGCGAATCCAAAGACCGCCTGAAAACGCACCATGTAGATTGGCTTGGAATCATCTTCGCCACGCTCGGGCTGGGCGCGCTGGTCGCCGGGACGATTGAAGGCCAAACGTATGGCTGGCTCTACGCTAAAAAAGTTTTTACGCTGGGCGCGTTTCAATATCCCAACCTATTCCCTGATTCAGCCATCCCCGTAGGGACGCTTTCCTTTGTGCCGTTCCTCTTTGCGCTTGGCTTGATCTTTGTCGCCCTCTTCATTGGCTGGGAAGCCCGTCTGGAAAAGCGGGGCGGCGAACCGTTGTTTGAACTTGGCTTGTTTAAATACTCAAGTTTTCGCTTTGGGTTAATCACCATCTTCATCATCGCCCTCGGCGAATTCGGCGTGCTTCTGGTCGTTTCAATCTATCTCCAGATCGCCAAAGGACTCGGCGCGTTTGAAACTGGCGTGCAATTCCTCAGCTTTGCGCTGGTGAACATGCTGGTGGCCCCCATGGCGGGAGCGCTTTCCGGCCGCTTTGGCGCAAAATGGGTGGTGACCGTGGGCATGCTCTGCGAAGCCATCGGCTTGTTTTGGATCAGCCGCATCCTCCACATGGAAAGCCCAATCAGTTCCTTAATCCTGCCGTTCATGTTGTACGGCGCGGGCGTGGGGCTGGCGATTGCCCAGCTTTCCAACTTGGTCCTTTCCGATATTCCCAACGACAAGGCCGGTCAAGCCTCCGGCGCGACCAACACCGTCCGTCAATTGGGCGCTTCCTTGGGCATCGCCATTCTGGGCGCGGTCTTGTTCACCGGCTTTGCGTTCGTCGCCACGCCGCTGGTTCAAAAATCCACGGCCTTTGAAGATTTTGGCCAACGCATCGCGCAAAATTCCGCGCTTTCCCCCGCCGCCCTGCAGATCGGTCAAGGCCTGGCCAACTATGGCGAGCAGGCCAAAGCGGAGATTGTTCAAGGCTTGCAGGCAAACGAAGGCTTCGACGCGCAAAAAACCGACATCCTCCAAATGGCTTTGGATCACATGCCGCCTGCCGCCATCGCCGCGCTGAAAAAGCAAAACATTGACCTCGCCAACGCTCAAACCGTCGCGCAAATTAAAACCGAACTCGCGCCCGACTTAAAGATTTTGGAAACGGATCTGCAAACCGCGCTGGGAACCGGCTTTGCTCAGGCGGCCCGCGCCGCCTCCACCCTGGCCGCCCTCTTCGTCCTCTGCGGCGCGTTGAGTTCGCTCATGCTCCCGAATAGCAAACCCAACCCGCACGTTGAAATCATTGCGGCCCATTAAATCACAGTAAAATAGAAAGGCCCAACGGCCTTTCTATTTTTATTTAACCCCAGCAGGAGAACGCAATGTCCGCCAAAGAATTTCAAACCTTCCTCGAACAATACCCCGCGTACGCCCAAACCGAATCCATTGATTTGCTTCGTAAAAAAGATTACGCCCGCCTCGATGCAGGCGAACATATCTACCTCGATTACACCGGCGGCGGGCTGTACGCCGAATCGCAAATTGAAAAGCATCAAAAGCTGTTAAGCGAAAACGTCTTTGGCAACCCACATTCCAGCAACCCAACTTCGCAAGCCGCCACCCACCTGGTGGAAGGCGCGCGCGAACACATCCTCAAATTTTTCAACGCCGACCCCAACGAATATCTGGCCATCTTCACCTCCAACGCCAGCGGCGCGCTCAAATTAATCGGCGAATCTTATCCCTTTGCCAGCGGGCGCTACCTGCTCACGTTTGATAATCACAACTCAGTGAATGGGATTCGGGAATTTGCCCACGCGCGCGGCGGCGAGGTGACCTACATCCCCGTCATGCTCCCCGACATGCGCGTGGACGCTTCGCAACTTAACCTGGAGCTGGCTCGCCCAGCCCAAACCGGGCACAACCTTTTTGCCTATCCCGCCCAATCCAACTTCTCCTCGGTCAAACATCCGCTGGAGTGGATTGAACTCGCCCATTCGTACGGCTGGGACGTTCTGCTCGACGCGGCGGCCTTTGTCCCCACCAGCAAGTTGGATTTAAGCGTCGTCCATCCCGACTTTGTGCCAGTCTCCTTTTATAAAATTTTTGGCTACCCCACCGGCCTGGGCGCACTGATCGCCAGAAAATCCGCGCTGGCGAAATTGCATCGTCCCTGGTTTGCGGGCGGCACGATCACCGTCGCATCGGTTCAAGGCGATAAATATTATTTAGCCGATGGCGCGCCGGCTTTTGAAGATGGCACGTTGGATTACTTGAATATTCCTGCCGTTGAAATTGGGCTTAAACACATTGAAGCCATTGGCTATGACGTGATTAGCGAGCGAGTTAAAACCTTAACCGGCTGGCTCTTGCAAAACCTGACCGCCATGAAACACGCTTCAGGCGAAAGATTAGTTCGATTGTTTGGGCCAAACTCCAGCGAGGGCCGAGGCGGGGCGGTCACGGTTAATTTTTATGATCAACATGGGCAAGCCTTCGATCATCGCTTTATCGAAAGCGAAGCTAATAAAGTCAATATTTCTTTGCGCACCGGTTGTTTTTGCAACCCAGGCGCGGGCGAAGTGGCTCTGGAAATTTCACGCGTGGAGTTGGATGTCTGCTTTACTTCGCCAACGCATCACGACAAAATGACGATTGACGATTTTCGTTTGTGCATTGACGGCAAATCGTCTGGTGCGGTTCGCATTTCCATTGGCATGGTGACAAACTTCAATGACGTGCAAGCCTTCCTGGCCTTTGCGCGCGGGTTATTAAAATAATGAACGGACAAACTCGTTCGCAGATTAAACCCGGGCTGACAGTTTTAATCGTTTTAAAACAAGACCAACGCACCGGCAAGTTAACCAAAGGCGTGGTCAAAGATATTTTGACCAAATCGCCCAACCATCCGCATGGCATCAAAGTCCGTTTGGTGGATGGGCAGGTGGGACGCGTGAAAGAAATTGTCGGCGAATAGGGCGCGGATGAGCGTACAGCGGAATGAAACGATTAAATTTATAGACCTGTTTTGCGGCATTGGCGGGTTTCGCTTTGCCGCCGAACAGGTTTTTGCACAACAGAATTTGTCCGCACGCTGTGTTTTTTCAAGCGATATTGATCCGTATGCCCGCAAAGCCTACGCGGCCAATTTTGGCGAAGCGCCGTCTGAAGACCTGACCAAAATTCCCGCCAGCGCCATCCCAGACCACGACCTGTTGTTTGCCGGTTTTCCCTGCCAACCCTTTAGCATCATTGGGCGCGGAAAAGGCTTCGACGATACGCGCGGCACATTGTTTTTTGAGATCGCCAGAATTTTGGCGGCCAAACGGCCCAAAGCCTTTATTTTGGAAAACGTGAAGCAGTTAATGGGGCACAATCGCGGCGAAACGCTGAAAAAGATTTTACAGGTCTTACGCGAAGAATTGGGTTATACCGTCTATTGTCAGTCGCTCAACGCTTTGGATTATGGCCTGCCGCAAAAGCGCGAGCGCGTGATCTTCGTCGGCTTTCATCGCCCGTTTGATTTTCAATTTCCGCCCAAACAAAAAACTTTCATGCCATTGAGCAAAATCCTTGAAGCGCAGGTGGACGAAAAATATTTCGCCTCGGCGCACATCCGCGCCAAACGCCTGGCCAGGCACACGCCAGCGTTCAGTCCAGCCATTTGGCATGAGAACAAAGCCGGTCATATATCCTCGTACCCGTATTCTTGCGCCTTGCGGGCGGGCGCTTCTTATAATTATTTGCTGGTGGACGGGAAGCGCCGCCTCACCCCGCGCGAAATGCTTCGTTTGCAGGGCTTTCCAGATTCGTTCAAGATGGTCGTCAGCGAAACGCAAACGCGGCGGCAGGCCGGAAATGCCGTTCCCGTGAACCTCATTCGCGCAGTCCTCGAAGCGTTTTTGCCCACCCTGACAGCAAAATAAAATGACCGACACATTTTCCGCAAAGCAACGCTCGGAGATTATGCGGGCGGTCAAGTCGAAAGCCAACCGCTCGACGGAACTTAAGTTGATTGAACTCTTTAAGGCGCATCACATCGTCGGTTGGCGGAGAAATTCCAGCTTGGTTGGGCGGCCGGATTTTGTCTTCCCCAAATTGCGCGTGGCGATCTTCGCCGACGGTTGCTTCTGGCACGGACACCTGTGCCGCAACCTGACTCCGTCGCAGAATGCGGCGTATTGGCAGGCTAAAATTCAGCGGAACAAGGTCCGAGACCGCGCGGTGACGAAGGAGTTGACTCAAAGAGGCTGGCGGGTGGTGCGGCTTTGGGAGTGCGAAATTAAGCGGGGGAAACTTCAAAAACTGAAGGTGGCCGGGCTGTTGTAGCGGAGAAAATGCGGCTGAAAGGCTGGCAGGCCAGGGCGGGGAACGCGCCGCCGTTGAAATTATCAGAGTTATGTAAGAAATTGTACAATCCCCTTGACTTGGCTAATTTAACTGGCTAAAATGACCGTTAGCGCTCTAAAGCTTTGAGCGCTAATTCTATGCTTATTCAAAATTCAAAACCCTTATAGGAGAAAAAAATGGCGAAAATTTCATTTAAGCCCCTGGGTAGCCGCGTTTTGGTTGAACCCATCGAACAGGAAGAATTGACCGCTGGCGGAATCATCCTGCCGGAAACCGCGAAGGAAAAGCCGCAACAGGCCAAGGTGTTGGCCACCGGCCCCGGCGATCGCAACGACGAAGGCGAACGCATCGCTTTGGATGTGAAAGTTGGCGACGTGGTGCTGTTTGCCAAGTATTCTGGCACCGAAGTGAAAATTGACGGCAAGAAATTGCTGATCATGCGCGAGAGCGATTTGCTCGGTATTGTCGGTTAGTCATTACATCAATCAGAAGAGGAAGTGAATTATGGCCGCTAAACAAATTGTATTTTCAGAAGAAGCCCGCGCTAAGCTGAAGAAGGGCATGAACGTGGTTGCCAACGCTGTTTCCGCAACCCTCGGACCCAAAGGTCGCAACGTTTCGATTGACCGCAAGTTTGGCTCCCCCACCATCACTCACGACGGCGTTTCCGTCGCCAAGGAAATTGAACTCGAAGACCCGTTTGAAAACATGGGCGCGCAATTGCTGAAGGAAGCCGCGCAAAAGACCAACGACATTGCTGGCGACGGCACCACCACCTCCACCGTGTTGGCCCACGCGATTGTGAACGAAGGCTTGAAGGCTTTGGAAGCCGGTTACAACCCGATGCTCTTGAAGAAGGGCATTGAACTGGCCACCGAAGCGATTGTGACCGAACTGAAGAAGAACTCCACCAAGATTGACACCAAGGAAGAAATCGCCTCTGTGGCTACCAACTCCGCCGCGGATGCGGAAGTGGGCAACCTGATCGCCGACGTGATGGACAAAGTTGGCAAAGACGGCGTGATCACCGTTGAAGAATCCAAGACCATGCAATTCGAGACGGATTTCGTCGAAGGTATGCAATTTGATCGCGGCTACCTCTCCCCGTACTTCATCACCAACGGCGAGCAAATGGAAGCCCAAATTAACGACGCCTACGTTTTAATCTACGACAAGAAGATTTCCGCCGCGCAAGACATTGTGCCTCTGCTCGAAAAACTCGTCCAACTCGGCAAACGCGAACTCGTCATCATCGCTGAAGACGTGGATGGCGAAGCGCTGGCGACTTTGATTTTGAACAAAATCCGCGGCATGTTGAACGTGCTGGCGATCAAAGCCCCTGGCTTTGGCGATCGCCGCAAAGCCATGTTGCAAGACATTGCCGTCCTCACCGCGGGACAGGTCATCTCTGAAGAGACCGGCCGCAAGTTGGAAAGCGTGGCCGTGGCCGATTTAGGCCGCGCCGAGAAGGTTGTTTCCGACAAGGAAAACACCACCATCGTGGGCGGTAAAGGCAAGAAGGGCGACATCGAAGGTCGCATCAAGGAAATCCGCATCGAAATTGACAAATCCACCAGCGATTACGATAAGGAAAAACTGCAGGAACGCCTCGCCAAATTGAGCGGCGGCGTGGCCATCATTCGCGTTGGCGCCGCCACCGAAACCGAAATGAAGGAAAAGAAACACCGCGTGGAAGACGCGCTCTCCGCCGCGCGCGCCGCAGTCGAAGAAGGCATCGTCCCCGGCGGCGAAATTTCCCTCATCAACGCCGCGAACAAGCTGGACAAGCTCGCCAAAGCCCACGCCGACAACGACAACGAAGAAATCAAAGTCGGCATCAACATCGTCAAGAAGGCCCTCGAAGCCCCGATCCGCAAACTGGCTTCCAACGCCGGACAAGACGGCTCCGTGATCATTGACACGGTGCGCCGCACTGCCGCGGAGAAGAAGAACGTCAACATCGGCTACAACGTCCTCACCGGCGAATACACCGACATGCTCAAAGCCGGCGTGATTGACCCGGTCAAAGTGGTGCGCGGCGCGCTCGAAAACGCCGCTTCCATCGCCGCGATGATCCTCACCACCGACGTGCTGATCACCGACATCCCCGAAAAGGATAAGGCCCCAGCCATGCCTCCGGGCGGCATGGGCGGCATGGACTACTAAGCCGCTCAACAAATTTGTAGGTCACGCGCCAAGCGTGACCTACTTTTTTTAATCCACGTGGCGGGTATAATTCTGCAAATGTTTTCTAAACGCTCCCTTTTGATGGGCTTGTTCTTGCCCCTGATTTTTGGATTAAATGCCTGCGCCTCTTTCGCGCCGACGCCGACCTCCACCCCCGAACCGCCGACTTTTACGCCTTTGCCGCCCACCGCCACTCCGCCGCCTTCAGCGGCGATTGTCAACGGCGAGTATCTGACGCTGGCTGAGTTTCAAGCCGAATTGACGCGTTATAAAAACGCGCAAACCGCGCTTGGCATAACGGTTACAGACGCAGACGCAAGCAAAACTGTGCTTGAAGATTTAATCGCGGAGATGTTGCTGGCTCAGGCCGCTCGCGCAGAAAATTTCAACTTGACCGACGCCGACCTCCAGTCCCGAATTGACGCGCTCGGAAACCCGGATACTGTCAATCAATGGAAGTCCGCGCATGGTTATGATGACGAATCCTTCAAAGCGGCCTTGCGCCGTTCCATCGAAGCCGCCTGGATGCGTGACAAAATCATTGCGGATGTGCCGACCACAGCCGAGCAAATTCATCTGCGCCAGATTTTGACCTATAATCAGGAAGATGCCAATTACGCGCTTGGACAATTGCAAAACGGAACGGAGTTTGACGCGCTGGCCGCGCTCTACGACCCGGTGACGCTTGGCGAATTAGGCTGGGCCCCGCGCGGTTATTTGCTCGACCCCAAAGCCGACGAAGCCGCCTTTGCCCTGCAAGCCGGAGAAATCAGCGGCGTGATCCAAACCGACGCGGGTTTTCACATCTTCAAAGCGCTGGAGCGCGGAGAACACCCGCTCAGCCCGGATGCATTGATGCTGATGCAGGAACAGGCTTTAAGCGCCTGGGTTGCAGAGAAACGCGCCAACAGCGCAATTACCCTCTCCCCATAATTTTTTTTGGAGTAGCTTGATGAGCAACTATAACTACGATTACGACGACGCCCCTGCGCCAAAACCCAAAAGCCGCATTGACCTTTGGGATATGCTGAGCATCCTGATGTTGTTGATCACCGGTTGCCTGGTCCTCTATTTTCTGGTCCTCTATTTATATCCCACCTCCAAACTGAATCCGTATCCTCCGGGCGGAAAGAACCCAACCGCCACACCCACCATCACGCCCATTCAACTGGACGCCACCTGGACGCCCACGCTCACGCCGATTGTGACGCCCACTGAAACGCTCCTGCCCACGCTCACGCTGGAGGCTTCGCCCACCTTGCTTTCGCTGATCACCCCCAGCATAACGCCCACTGCCACCAAACCGCCCAAGCGGCCCTTCTCCGCCACGGTGACTTACATTGCGAGTACCATCATCCACGCGGATTCAGCCTGCAACTGGCAGGGCGTAGGCGGCACGGTAGTGGACGCCAACAACGCCGACATCACTGGAATTGTGATTCGCCTCGGCGGCATGTACAACGGCAAGACCAAAAACGAGCCGCCCACCGTCACCGTCACCGGCACGGCGCCCGCTTATGGAAAATCCGGCTATGAGTTTTTCCTCGGCACGGTTCCAATCCTTTCCAAAGGCGAACTCACCGTCCAAATTTTGGATCAGGCCGGGCTTCCGCTTTCAGAGCCAATCACGCTGGATACTTTCAACGACTGCGGAAAAAACCTGGCGCTGGTGAGATTCAAAAAGAATCCGTAATTAAATGCAGGAGAAACGCCATGTGGAAATTTAACAAACTTCAAAGCGTTTTTCTAATTTTGTTTTTGCTTTCGACACTGTTCTTTTTTACGCTTCCCCTGATGCGCTCTGGCAGTTCTCCTGCGCCTTCAGCCACCGGCAACCCCTCGGTGATCGTCACCCCGGAAGATCCCAACGCTCCAGACGAGCCTTCCGCAACCCCGGCCAGTCAAAACGCCACGGCCTTGATTGGCTCTTTGGTCGCCTCGCTTACCTCGCTGATTGGGTTTGCGGTCACCACCATCATCACCTGGCGCAAGGAAAAAAGAGAATCCGCGCTGGCAAATTTGCAACAAAAAAAACTGCAAGCCGAGCTTGAAAAAAGCAAATTGGAATTGGAAGCGCTGAAGAACAAAAGCCCAAAGAAAAAGAAGAAGTGAAATAAAAAATCCCGCCGTGGGCGGGATTTTTTATTTGGCGCAAATGGTATCATTACTTGATGACGAAAACTCAAAAACAGGTTTTTTTCGCGCTGATTTCAATTGGCGCGTTATATTTTATTTTATTCATCTTTCCCAACGCCACCGGCGCCAAAGACCGCATGATGATCTCGCTCTTCGAGCCCGACGAGTTCGCGCAATATCCCATCGCCATCAAAATGATTCGCCCGGAGGCGACGCTTAAAGCGCATCTCATCAATTTCATTGTCTATGGCCATTATTACTATGGCTGGCCATTTTATGCGTTGAGCGCCCTCACGCTTTTACCCATTGTCTTCACGCAGGGCTACGATCACGTGCAACTTAACCTGTTGGCGCTTCGACAAATGGTTGGCGTTTTGCCCATGCTGGCCGCGCTCCTCCTGCTCGTTTATACCCAGACCAAATTCAAATCCCATCTCAAAAGCCTCGGTTTGTTCATCTTCTTACTGTCCGTTTCCGCCGTGGTGGAAAATAATTTATGGTGGCACGTGGATAGCCTGGCCTTCCTCTTTGTCGTTTTAACGCTTTACTTTTTGGATCGCGACAACCTGCATTTTGGAAGGGATTTTTACTTCGCCGCCGCCGCCACCGGACTGGCAGTTGGCACAAAGGTAATTGGCCTTTTCTTCTGCCTGGCCATTCCCACCTATCTGCTGATGGGGATGGCCAGCAAACGCCTGACGGTTTGGAAAGCCGCGCAATTGGGCGCAACCTTTACGCTTCTCATGGCGGCTACCATCGTCATCGTCAACCCGTTTATGTTGTTGAAAAGCCAGTTCAACGATATGCTTGAAATCCTTGCGCGTCAATCCCATTTTCAAACCAAAGGCTGGGTCCTCTATTATGCCAGCGGACCTGCCGCCTGGGCCCCCATCCTCAAAAAACTATACGGACAAATCCCTTTCATCCTGCTGGCCCTTGTTAGCCTGGGGCTGGGAATTTGGAAGCGTGAGAGTCGCCTGCGCCATATCCTGATCGCCCTGTGGTCCATCCCCTTTGGCTTGTACGTTTTATTTGCCGTTGCCATCAAACCCACGCATTTCTTTCTGCCCATTTTGCTTCCCATCTACAGCAGTCTCATCGTCCTCTTTGACTTTGCGCCGTTTAAGAAAACATATAAATCCCCGCTCCTCTGGCTGTGGGGTGGGGCGGTTGTCGCCATCCTGATTTATCAATTTGGCGTTTACCTCCAGCAGGACTTCAACCTCTATCACGAAACGCTCACCCGCGAAGAACACGAAGGATCGCTGGCGTTCTATGCGGTTCTGGAAAAAGAATATCTGCCGAAAATCAAAACCGACCGGGAACTGGTCGCCTTCCGCGACGTGCGCATGTACCTGCCCGACGATTCGCGCTGGGTGGTGAAAAGTTACTGGAATAGCAAATACAGCGCGATTGAGTCCATTCGGCCGGACCTGATTATCATCTGGTCGCAAAGGATTTTGGATTACACCCAGGCTGGCGCGCAGGAAAATGCAGTGGATCCCGCTACGTTTCAGGATACCTACCAATTTTTTGTGGACGCCAATCACGACCAGTTACGCGGTTATCGTCTGGTCTATCGCGACGCGGAGGGATTATTTTTCGTCAGCGATCCACTGTACGCGGAGTTCTTCGCCCCGTAATTAGGCCTGCGGAAGGTTGCCCACCAGCCCCAACTCTGGCGCATGGCGGCGCATGGCCACTATCACATTACCCACATGCTCCCAGAGTTCAACGCCCAATTCCTGGGCGGCGTGTTCCATCTCGCTTCGGTCGGTACCAGCGGCAAAAGCTTTGTCCTTCCATTTCTTTTTAACCGAGGAAGCTTCAAGGTCGTAAATGGATTTCGAAGGCCGCACCAAAGCCACGGCGGTGACCAGCCCGGTCACTTCATCGCAGGCGGCCAGCGTTTTGCGGCGAAGCGTATCGCGCGGCACGCCTGTATGGTCGGCATGACTCAAAATATCCTGAATGATTTCTTCGCTTACGCCTCTTGCCCGCAGGAGGGCGGATCCGGCTTGCGGATGTTGTTCCAGCGTCGGATGAATCTCCCAATCAAAATCGTGGAGCAGGCCAATCGTGCCCCAAAGCTCCACATCCTCCGCAAATTTCTCGGCATAAAAGCGCATGGCGGCCTCCACCGAAAGCATGTGCCGCACCAACCCCTCGTTTTTTACATACTCGCGCACCAGCGCCAACGCTTCTGTATGATTCATCATGGCTCCTTAAGCTGACGTTTTTTGACCAAATCGATTCTACCCCCACTTACTCCGCCGTGGAACTTGATCCGCTCCAGATTTGCCATTCTCCTCAACCAAGTCTATAATTCGCTTGAGAGCCATGTCCACATTTGATGAAATCAAAGCCAGAATAGATATCGTTGACCTCGTTTCCGAGGCGGGCGTTAAATTGCGCCATGCCGGAAAGAACTATACCGGCTTTTGTCCGTTTCATGATAACAAGCACACTCCCGCTTTTGTGGTCTGGCCCGAATCCGGCACGTGGCGCTGTTTTGGGCAATGCAACGAAGGCGGCGATATTTTCAAGTTTGTGATGAAGCGCGAAGGGCTGGATTTCAAAGAGGCTTTGCGTAAATTGGCCGCGCGCGCGGGCGTGGAGCTTAAGGAATATACCCGCGAAACGCCGGAACAAAAAGAAGCCTACGAAAATTTACGAAAAATTTTGGAAGACGCGGTGATTTATTACCGGAGTAATTTATTTAACAATCAGGAAATTCTGAAGTACCTGAAAGAAAAACGCGGATTAAACGACGCAACCATCGAGACCTTTGGGCTGGGCTATGCTCCGGCTGGTTACGATCACTTCCTGAAACATTTTCTGAACAAAGGCCATGCTGAACAGGATTTGATTGACGCGGGGATGTTGTCTGTGCGTGAGGATGAGTCTCAGGTCACAGGTCAAAGGTCTTTTGACCGTTTCAGAAATAGAATCATGATTCCGATTCGTGACGAACATGGAAAAATGGCTGGCTTTGGGGCGCGGATTGTGGACCCGAACGACATTCCCAAATTTTTGAACAGCCCCGAAACGCCGATCTTTTCAAAAGGCAGGTTACTCTACGGGTTGGATCGGGCGCGCAAACCGATTCGCGCGGCGGATCAGGCCGTCATCGTGGAAGGCTATCTGGATGTGATCGCTTTGCATCAGGCGGGCTATGAGAACGTGGTCTCGCCGATGGGCACGGCTTTAACCGAAGATCAACTGCGCTTATTAAAACGAAGCACCCGTAAAATTGTGCTGGCGCTCGACCCGGACGCCGCCGGACAGAAAGCGATTTTGCGCGGGCTGGAAGCCGCGCGCTCGGCCATGGATCGGGAAGGGGAGTTGGGCTTTGACGCGCGCGCATTATTAAAGAATGAAGCGCGTCTGCAAGCGGATTTACGAGTTGCATCCATCCCCGACGAACTCGACCCGGATGAAATTGTTGCCCGCGATAAGGCGGAATGGCAATCTATCATTGAAGCCGCCAAGCCGATTGTGGTGCATGTGATGGAATCTTTGGCGGCCGGGCAGGATTTGAACGACGCAAAAGTGAAAGACCAGATTGCGGCGCAGGTTTTGCCGCTCATTGAAGACCTGCCCAGCCCGCTGGAGCGCGATACGTACCGTCAGGCATTGGCGCGCATGTTACGGGTGGATGAAAGAGTCCTGACTGGCGCGCAGGCTCAGGGTCCGGTAGTGCGGCGCAAGCCCAGGCTTGGCGGGCAGAGTCCCAGAGTGGAAGCGCCGGTTTTGATTCCCTCTACGAGTCCAACTTTCAAAGTTGAATCATATTGTTTGGGCGTTTTATTCCGTCAACCAGAAATGCTCTATCGCCTCGATCGCAGGCTGGAAGAGTTTGGATTGAGCGCGTTGGCGTTGGAGGATTTCGGTTATACTGACCATCAGTTGCTGTTTGACGCAGTGCGTCAGTCTGTTGAACAGGATGAAAAAGAGTATCCGCTTTTTTTGACGAGTCACCTGCCGGAAGCTTTGCAAGCCCTTTCGCAGGAATTGTTGGCGCAAAATGAAAAAATGGATCCGTTGGAAGATCGCCTGTTGGATGATTTGACGAATCGCTTTATTGATTTACGCCGGACGGCGGCGCAGGCAAACGTTTCACAATTAAGGTTTTTACAGGAAGACGAACAACACAATGGCGGCTTGAATTTGAAAGCGTATCAAAAACAAGCCATTCAGTTTACAAAATTACTCCAAAGCCTGGATCAGGCAAAACGCAAGTTATCTTTGAAGCGGCAGGCGTAGCGCGTTACGATGGATTGAAAAAAGAGGAACTCTTTTATGCCAGCCAAAGCAAAAAGCACAAAGAAAGCAACGCTTCCAGAAGAAACGCAAAAGGCGACGAAGAAGACTCTCTCGCCGAAAGAGATTGTTGAACTTGCGGGGAATGAAGAGGCTTTGCTGGAAGTTGAGTCTGAAGACCTGACCGAGCCGGATGACGCGCTCCTAATTCAGCAGGAAGAAGTTTACGAAAATTCAACGCCGCAAGATCAGGTCGTTTCGGCTGAGTTGGCCGAAGACCCGGTGCGTTTATATTTGCGCGAGATTGGGCAGGTGAAACTGCTGAGCGCAGATAATGAATTTCATCTGGCGACGCTGGTGGAGGCGCATCGTTTTGTTGAGACCTTGCAAAAACTGAAACAACGCAAGGGATTTTCTGAGGAAGGCTCCATTTATCACGCGCTGGTTTCGGAAATTTCGACCGCGTGGGATCGCCTGATTGAGGATACGGAACGGCTGGAGTGCGAACTGCCCGACCCGACCCAAATGCTTGCCGAAGCGCAAGCGTTGCGCGATTTTGGAAGGCTGGAGTCGCCTTCTTATCTGCGGGCTTATCTGGATAACGGCCATTGGGGCGTGGATCAGCTTTGGGATAATTTGGCGCGACACGCCTATAGCGTGTTTCTCAGTTTTACTTTGCTCCCAGCGCCATACGCGCAGTTCCTGCTGGAATATATTCGCGCGCATCATACCCTGCCCGTTCAACGGACTTTGTTTCGCAAACTGCCTGCCGATGAAGAACTGCGCGAGGAATTAAACTCTGCGGAGGCCCGTTCGGTGGAGGCCGCGCAATTGATTACGCGAGCCAACCTGCGGTTGGTGGTGAGCGTGGCCCGTAGATATTTGGGACGCGGCATCTCTTTTTTGGACCTCATTCAGGAAGGCAATATGGGGTTACTGCGCGCGGTGGGTAAGTTTGACCCGCGACGCGGGTTTAAATTCAGCACCTATGCCACCTGGTGGATTCGCCAATCGATTAATCGCTCGATTGCCGAACAGGCCCGCACGATTCGTATTCCCGTGCATTTGTTTGAATCGATCTCGAAAATTTTACGCGCGCAGAGACATCTCACCCAGGTTTTGGGGCGCGACCCCAGCAACGAGGAACTGGCCATGGAGGTTGGCTATCTCTCCGCGGCAGACGTGCAGGTGATTCTCCGCGCGCATTCCGAAGCGCAACCGTTGCCCGAAGAATTAAAAAGCCGCCTGGAATTGGCCACGCAAAAAGTGAACCGCGTTTTGCGCTCAGCCGAGGAACCGATTTCGATTGATGGCCCGGTGGGGGATGAAGACTCCAGTTCGTTGGGCGATTTTATCGAAGACGAAGACGCGCTTTCCCCAATGGATTCCGCTTCGCGTGAAATGCTCCGTCGGCAGATTCTGCACGCGTTAGAGGCCCTTTCCGAACGGGAACGCGATGTGCTGGAATTGCGCTTTGGTTTGAAAGACGGCAAAGAACATACGCTGGAAGAAGTGAGTCGCTACTTTGAAGTGACCCGCGAGCGGATTCGCCAGATCGAAGCCAAAGCCTTGCGTAAACTTAGGCATCCGGCGCGAAGCCGCGAGTTGCGAGATTATCTGGGCGACTGACCAACAACCAACCCCAAAGTTTGCCCTGTGACAGGTAAACGATTTCACACCTTGTGAAATGTGACACATATCTAGCCCTGTAAAGTCTCTTGTGATATACTTTCCGCGCCAGATTTCACGGATCAACGAGGTGCTTCATGTTATTGGAATATATTGCCATCGCGGTGATGATCGCGATCGCTACACTCATCGCATTTATTGCGATCGGCATGGGGGAGTTGTTCGGCCCGAAGAAAAGAACAGCGGAAAAAGACGTGCCTTACGAATCGGGCATTACGCCGTACGGCGAAGGCACCCGGCGGATGCCCATTCGCTTTTATCTCATCGCTGTCTTGTTCATCTTATTTGATATTGAAGTCGTGTTCTTTCTGCCCTGGGCGATTGCGTTTCGTCAACTGGGCATTTTTGGTTTATTGGAAATGGTCGTGTTTATCACGATCCTTTTAATTGGCTATGTGTACGCCTGGAAGAAAGGAGCTCTTGAATGGGAGTAGAACAGAAACTCGGAAATATGGGCGTGGTCACCACCACGTTAGAAAATATGGTCAACTGGTCGCGCACAAATGCGATGTGGCCGATGCTCTTTGGCCTGGCCTGTTGCGCGATTGAAATGATGGCGGCTCAGGCTTCCGATTATGACATGAGCCGCTTTGGCATGGAGTTGATGCGCGCCAGCCCGCGCCAATCCGACTTGATGATCGTGGCGGGGCGTTGTTCCAAGAAGATGGGCCCCGTCTTGCGCCGCCTCTACGATCAAATGCCCGAACCGAAGTGGGTCATCGCCATGGGCGATTGCGCCTCCTGCGGCGGCGTGTTTAACAACTATGCCATCTTTCAAGGCGTGGATGAAGTTGTGCCGGTGGATGTGTATGTGGCCGGTTGCCCGCCGCGCCCGGAAGCTTTAATCCATGGCGTTTTGACGCTTTACGAAAAAGTCAAAGGCGATACTTTCAAAGAGTACGCGGTTAAATATAAATAGCCAGAGCGACGTCAGGAAGATTTTATGGACAAAAGACTCGACCCGATTGTAAAAGACCTGCAGGAAAAATTCAGCGCCACGCTGACTGAGTTTCGCGAAGAGGCGCATCTGTTTGTAACGGCTGAGCAAGTGGTGAGCGCGTTAACCCTTCTACGCGATACGCACAAGTTTGAATTGCTCTCCGCTTTAACCGCTTCCGATTATTATCCTCAAACGACGCCGCGCTTTCATGTCATCTATCAGCTTTCGTCGGTGTCTAAAAATCTCACTTTGCAGGTGCGTGTTCCAGTCAACGCGGCCAGCCTCAAGGTCCCGACTGCGGCGCATGTGTATAAAGTCGCCAATTGGCGCGAGCGCGAAGTCTTCGACATGTTTGGAATTGTCTTTGAAGGTCATCCCGACCCGCGCCGGATTTTGATGCCCGAAGATACGGAAGGCCACCCGTTGCGCAAAGATTATCCGTTGGGTTATGAAGAACCGCAATTCACCTTTAATTTCGATGAAATCCGCGTGGTCAAACCCGCTCCAAAGGAATAACTATGTCCCAGATTGAAGAAGTTAGCGTAGATCAGTTTAAACATCTGGTGTCGGAACGCGCCATTCGCGGCGAAACCATGTTGCTCAACATGGGCCCGCAACATCCCTCCACGCACGGCGTTCTGCGCGTTCTGCTGGAATTGGATGGCGAGACGATTGTCAATTGCATACCGGATATCGGCTATCTGCACACCGGCGTTGAGAAGAACATGGAAGCCAAGACTTTCCAAAAAGCGGAAGTGATGACCGACCGGCTCGATTACATGAACCCGTTGGGCAACAACCTTTCGTATGTGTTGGCGGTGGAGAAACTGGTGGATTTGGACGTGCCTGCCCGCGCTCAGGCGATTCGCGTCATCCTCGTCGAATTGCAACGCATCGCTTCGCACATGGTCTGGCTCGGCGCGTTTGGGCTCGACCTCGCGGCCATGTCCATGTTCCTGTACTGCTTCCGCGAACGCGAAAGAATTTTGGACATTTTTGAACTGGTCTCTGGCCAGCGCATGATGACGACCTACATTCGCCCGGGCGGCGTGTGGCGCGACGTGCCGGTGGAGTTTGATAAAGCCGTGCGCGAATTTGTGCAAATGTTTCACAAACGCGTGGATGAATACGAAAGATTGCTGACCAGAAACCCGATTTTTATTGACCGTTTGGTGGGCATTGGCTATCTTACCGTGGAAACCGCGCTTCAATACGGCGTCACCGGCCCCAACTTGCGCGCTTCCGGCTCAGACTGGGACTTGCGCAAAGCGCGCCCCTACATGGGTTATGAACAATACGATTTCAACATCCCCACCCGCCCCGAAGGCGATACTTACGCCAGATACATCGTCCGCATTGAAGAACTGCGCGAGTCGTTGAAGATCATCGAGCAGGCGCTGAACAAGATGCCGCTGGGCCCGGTGAATTCGGATAACCGGAAGTTTGTCCCGCCGCCGCGCGCCGAAATTGGCGTGAGCATGGAAGCGCTGATTCACCACTTCAAGTTGTGGACGGAAGGCTTTCCCGCTCCGAAAAATTCCGTCTATAGCGCGGTGGAATCGCCGCGTGGGGAATTGGGGATGTACCTCGAAGGCGATGGCGGCCCGAAACCGTATCGCATTCACTTACGCACGCCTTCCTTTGATAACCTGGCTGTTTTGCCGGAAATTGTCAAAGGACATTTGGTGGCCGACCTTGTGGCCATCCTCGCTTCTATTGATATTGTCCTCGGAGATATTGACCGATGAGTCTTGAAAAAACGTACCCCAAGGAAGTTAAACAAATCCTGGCCAAATACCCGCCGGAAGGCAAGCGCTCGGCGGTGATGCCCCTGCTCTTCCTCGCCCAGCGCGAACCCGGCTACATTACCAAAGCCGCGATTGAAGACATCGCCCAGATTTTGGATATTACGACCACTGAAATAGACGCAGTAATCACCTTTTACACCTTGTATCATCAGGAACAAGGCGGAAAATACCGCATTCAAGTCTGCAACGACCTGCCCTGCGCCTTGCGCGGCGCTGATAAATTTTTAGAAGACCTGTGCGAAAACCTGGCAATCAAAGTGGGCGAAACCACCCCAGACGGCGCGATTACGCTTGAGGCTGTCGCTTGTTTGGCGGCTTGCAACAATGCGCCCATGTTCCAAACTCAGGGGCCGGACGGCATCAAATATCACGAGAATATGACCGTCGCCAAAACGCTGGATTTGATACAGACGCTTAAACATGCGGGCAAGGAGGCCGAGTAATGGCTTACGTTTTACTTCGCCACCGCGAAATTCCCGACCTGCATAAGTTTGACGTGTATAAAAAGAACGGCGGGCTGGCGGCCTTCAAGAACGCCGTCACCAAAATGACTCCCGCCGAAGTGATTGACGTGGTGAAAAATTCCGGCTTGCGCGGCCGCGGCGGCGCGGGCTTTTCCACCGGCATGAAATGGTCGTTCATTGACGCCAAAAGCTGGCCGCATTACATCGTCGCCAACGCCGACGAATCCGAACCGGGCACTTTCAAAGACCGCGAGATCATGGAGAGCAATCCGCTCCAGTTTTTGGAAGGGTTGGCGATTGGCGCCTACGCTGTTGGCGCGCACACCGCCTACATTTATCTGCGCGGCGAATTCTGGCAGGTCGCTCAAATCCTCGACGAGAAGATTGCCGAGATGGAAAAAGCCGGTTATCTCGGCGATAATTTATTCGGCACAGAGTTTTCGCTTCGCATCCACACCCACCTCGGAGCGGGCGCGTACATCTGCGGCGAAGAAACCGCCCTGCTCGAATCGCTCGAAGGCAAACGCGGACAACCCCGCGTGCGCCCGCCTTTTCCGCCTTCGGTTGGCTTATACAACAAACCGACCATCATCAACAATGTGGAAACTTTTACCAACGTCCCGATGATCTTAGCCAACGGCGCAGATTGGTATAAAAGCATGGGCACGGCCGACAGCGCGGGCGTGAAAATCTTCTCGCTTTCCGGCCGGGTGCGCCGTCCAGGGAATTATGAACTGCCGTTTGGAACCACCTTCCGCGAACTGATCTACGGCGAGAAAAATGGCGCGGGCGTCCAGGATTCGCGCACCGTCAAGGCGATCATGCCCGCAGGCGCTTCCTCCTCGATGATTGTGGTCAACGGCGACGATAAAGTTTTGGACACCCCAATGGATTACGCCTCGGTGCGCACCTTGCGCGCCGAACTCGGCTCGGCCTCCGTCATCGTCCTCGACGATACAGTGGACATCCCCTGGGTGATTAATAAAACCATTCGCTTCTTCAAACATGAATCCTGCGGAAAATGCACGCCCTGCCGCGAAGGCACATTCTGGATGAACAAAATCGTCCAGCGCGTCAGCGGCGCAGACCGCACCCAAAAAGACCTCGACCTGTTGATGAGCGTGGCCAAGCAAATGCAAGGCCGTTGCTTGTGCGCCCTCGGCGAATTTTCCACCATGGCGGTTGTCTCCGGCATGGAAAGATTCCCCGAAGATTTTCAAGTGAAACAGTAGCAATCCCAGGTTCTACGCGGAGCATTATGAGCAAACAAGTTACGATCACAATTAATGGCAAACAAGTGCAAGTCCCGGATGGTTCCGGGCTTGTTGACGCGGCAAAATTGGCGGGCGTGGATATCCCCGTCTTTTGCCATCATCCCAAACTCGAACCGGCGGGCATGTGTCGGATGTGTCTGGTGGAAATTGGCCGCCCCATGCTGGACCCCAAGACCAAAGAGCCGATCATGGAAAACGGCGCGCCCAAGATTCAATACCTGCCCAAGTTGGAAACCGCCTGCACCAATCGCGTTTCCGAAGGCATGGTGGTGTTGACTCAATCCGAAAAGGCCAAAGCCGGGCAATATAGCACGCTGGAGTTTTTACTCACTTCGCACCCGTTGGATTGTCCGATCTGCGATAAGGGCGGCGAATGTTCTTTGCAAGACCTCACCATGCGCCACGGGCCCGGAAAAACCCGCTTCAACTTTGACGAGAAAAAACATTTTGAAAAACCGATTCCGCTGGGCGATTTAATCTACCTCGACCGCGAACGCTGTATCCATTGTGCGCGATGCGTCCGTTTTCAGGATCAAATTGCGGGCGAACCCGTTCTCGACTTTGAAGATCGCGGGCGCGGGATGCAAATCGTTTCCATTTCGGACCCCGAGTTTGATTCGGTTTTCTCCGGCAATACCAGCGACCTGTGCCCGGTTGGCGCGCTGACCACCGCCGATTTTCGGTTTGGCGCGCGTCCCTGGGAATTGCAAGCCGAAGCCTCCATTTGTACGCAATGTCCGGTCGGGTGCAACCTCACGCTTAACACCCGCCGCGAAGTCAAAGTGGGCGGCGAAGTCGTCGTCAAGCGCGTCATGCCGCGCCAAAACGAAGAAGTGAACGAGATTTGGATCTGCGACAAAGGCCGTTTTGGGCATCACTACACCGAAAGCAAAAAACGCCTCGTCAAGCCATTCATCCGCAAGGACGATAAACTCGTCCGCGCTTCGTGGGACGCCGCGACCAAACTGGCGGGCGAGAATTTTGCCGCCGCCAAAAAGAACTTTGTGGTTCTGGCTGGCGGGCGTTTATCCAATGAAGACCTGTTCAACCTCAAATCGCTGGCCGACCATGCGGGCGGTACGGCGCTGTTATATTCCGACATGGGCGGCGGCGAGTTGACCCAATTGGTGGGCGTGGGCGCCGGCACAAACCTTGCCAACCTCGGCCAAGGCGATGCGATTTTAGTAGTCGCTTCGGATTTATATGAAGAAGCTCCGATTTGGTGGTTGCGCGTCAAGCAGGCCGCCGATCGCGGCGCGACTTTGATTGTGGTCAACCCGCGCGAAACCAAGTTGGATCGCTTTGCAACTTCCACGATCCGCTATGAATACGGCGAAGAAACGAAAGCGCTGGCCGAATTCAGCAAGAAGGGCAAAGTTGCCGATGAATTTGCCAAAGCTAAAAACGCGATCATCTTCTTCGGAAGCGAAGGCCTGGGGCTGAGCGGAACTTCGGGCTTGGCTTCGGCTTGCGCTACACTGCTTCAAGAAACCGGCCACACTGGCCGCGCCAACAACGGCCTGATTGGCGTTTGGCCCAGAGCCAACGATCAGGGCGCGTTTGAAATTGGCTTCCAGCCCGAAGCGGATCTCGACAAAGCGCTGAAAGGCAAATCCGTTTACATCGTCGGCGCCGACCCGGTGGGCGACGACCCAATTTTAGCCAAAGCCTTAAGCGGCGCGAAGTTTGTAGCCGTGCAGGAATTGCTCGAAACCGCCACGACCGAAATTGCGGATGTGGTCTTCCCGGCTCAGGCGTTTACCGAACGCGAAGGCACGTACACCTCCGGCGAACGCCGCGTTCAACGCTTTTATGCGGCGGTGGCGCCCAAGGGCGACAGCAAACCGGATTTTGCGATTACCTCGCTGGTGGCCAAACAGATGGGCATTATTTTGGAAGGCTCTTCCGCTTCGGTGGTCTTTGACATCCTTTCGCATTCGGTGGATGCGTTTGCCGAGTTGAGCTATGCGCGTTTGGCGGAGACCAAACCGCAATGGCCGATTGTAGGCCGCGGCGATATGTACTACGGCGGCACAACCTACGAGAACACAAAGGGATTGGGCATTCAACTCATCCCGACCGCCCAAACTGAAGGAACGGTGCGCATTCCCAAGGTCAGAAAAGAAGCGGCTCTCCATCCCAAAGAAAAAGAATTTTTGGCCGTGCCGATTAATCAACTTTATGATCTGGGCGTGATGTGCGCTTCCGCTGAACTGCTTGAAAAACACATTGGCACAGCGACGGTGCGCGTGCATTCTTCTTCCGCGCAAAAGATTGGCGTGGAAGCGGGGCAGATGGTGAAGTTGAGCTTTGACGGACTGGACGGCGAAGCGTTGTTGAAAGTGGACGATACCGTGCCGGTTGGGGTGGCGTTGGTTCCGCGCAGTATGGGGCTGGCCATTCACGAGCCGTTGGTGGGCAGTTTGCAATTGAGAAGTCAGTCTGGAAAGGGCAAATAATATGGATTGGATTCTCTGGCTCGAATGGTTTTTGAAAGGCTTGATCCTGTGTTTGATTTTGCTGGGCGGGTTTGCCTACCTCACCTGGTATGAACGCCGCGCGCTGGCGCGGATGCAGGTGCGTGTGGGTCCCAACCGCGCCGGCCCGCAAGGGTTACTGCAACCGATTGCGGATGCGATCAAGTTGGTCTTCAAAGAGGAATTTACGCCTGCGCACGTTTATAAAGTCATCTTTGTGCTGGCTCCCGTGCTGACGGTCGTGCCTTCGCTGGTGTTGGCGGCGGTCATCCCGTTGGGGACTTCGTTCAATTTGTTTGGGCGGACGATCCATTTATACGTTTCAGATATCAACGTTGGCGTGCTGTACATCATGTCCATCGCCGCGATTGGGGTCTATGGCATTGTGCTGGCGGGCTGGTCGAGCAACAATAAATACGCGATGATCGGCGGCATCCGCTCCACCGCGCAAATGATTTCGTACGAACTCGCGCTGGGGCTTTCGATTGCGGTGGCCATCATCATGGGCAATTCCATGAATCTGGTGGAAATCATCAACGCGCAAAAAGATGGCTGGTTTGTCGTGGCTCAACCGGTGGGCGCGCTGATTTTATGGATCGCCACTTTGGCGGAAGTCAACCGCGCGCCGTTTGACATGCCGGAAGCCGAGCAGGAACTGACCGCTGGCTATCACTCCGAATATTCGGGCATGAAGTTCGCCTTGTTCTTTATGGCGGAATATCAGAAGATGATTGTGGTTTCCATGATTCTGGCGACGCTCTTCTTTGGCGGGTATCTCGAACCGGCTTTCTTGCACGGCACATTCCTAAGCGTGGACGCAGTTTGGACGATTGGCGCGTGGCAATTCCCGGCCTGGTTTTTAGGCCCGATCTATTTATTCATCAAAGTTGTGATTTTGCTTTTTGTGATGATCTGGGTGCGCGCCACCTGGCCGCGCTTCCGTTATGACCGTTTGATGTCTTTCGGCTGGAAGATTTTACTGCCGCTCTCTTTGGCGGTGGTCTTCATCACTGCGACGGGCCTTCTGCTTCAGAGCGAATATAACAACGCGCTCTATTACTGGAGCATCCCTGTCCTCTCAATTATTTCTTTACTGATTTGCGTGGTTTTTGTCAATCGTGACCTGAGGAGAAAATCTTATGGGCGTGTTTGAACCCATCATCGAACTTTCAAAAGGGCTGGGCGAAGTCCTGCGTAGCTTCCTGTTTGAAAAGACAGTCACTTATCAATATCCCGAAGAGAAGCGACCCGTCCGCCCGCGCTTTCGCGGCCGCCATGTGTTGAACCGCTACGACAACGGGCTGGAAAAATGTATCGGCTGTTCGTTGTGCGCCGCCGCCTGCCCTTCGGATGCGATCTTCGTCGAAGCCTCCGAAAATACGGATGAAAAACGCTTCTCGCCGGGCGAGCGCTACGCCTCCACCTACGAGATCAACATGCTCCGCTGTATTTACTGCGGCTTTTGCGAAGACGCCTGCCCCACCGAAGCGATTACGCTCGGCGACAACTACGAACTGACCTTTACCGACCGAAAGCAGGCTTTATATACAAAGGACATGTTGTTGGAGCCGGTGCGCGCGACCGAAATGCTCACGCCGCAAAAGACGGAACCCGGCGTGTTTACGCGCTCCGTGCCGGAGATGAAAAATCCAACCGATTAGAAATTTACGAGTTCAGGCTTTACCCGGCCCGACGAAAAACGTAAACGGAGTATTATGACTTCTGACTTAATTGTTTTTATCCTGCTCGCCCTGATCGCCGTCGCCAGCGCGTTGGGCATGGCTTTCAGCCAGAATACCGTCTATGCGGCTTTATATCTGGTGCTGAACTTCATCGTGGTGGCGGTCTTTTATCTGCTCCTCGGCGCGCCCTTCATTGCGATGGCTCAAATCACCGTCTATGCCGGGGCGATCATGGTCCTCTTCGTCTTTGTGATCATGCTCCTCGGCGTACAGAGTCTGCCGCCCGCCAAAACGCTTCCCTGGCAAAAGCCTTTAGCTGTGGTATTGGCCATCCTCCTCGCGGTGGAGTCTACCTATCTGCTCCTCTCGCGCGCGCCGCTGACGCAAGCGCTCGCCGCGCCAGACGCTTCCGCCAACACCACCAGCAACCTGCAACAAATGGCGCTGGCTTTGTTTAGCGAATATTTACTGCCCTTTGAAATCACTTCAATTCTGTTATTGGTGGCGATGGTTGGCGCGATTGTGCTTAGCAAACACGAGAAGAAGGCAGGTTCCGGCAATGGTCTCGGTTAATTATTACATCATCCTCTCGGCCATTTTATTTACCATCGGCGCGCTGGGCGTGCTCATTCGCCGCAACCCGCTGATCATCTTCATGTCCATCGAGTTAATGCTCAACGCCGCCAACCTGGCTTTTGTGGCCTTTGGGCGTTCTTTTGAACTGACGCAGGGCAAGCCGTTTTTTACCGGCCAAATTTTTGTCTTCTTCGTCATTGCCGTCGCCGCCGCAGAAGTGGCGGTGGGGCTGGCCTTAATCGTCGAAATTTTCAAGACGAAAAATACCGTCAACATTGACGAAGTAAACTCCTTGAAGGGATAGACCGCACATGCACTTAAGCGCAACAACTTCCGGCGGATTTTTCTTTTTAGCCCCCTGGCTGGTCTTTGCCCCCATCCTCGGCCTGTTCATCAACCTGATTTTTGCGAAACGCTTCAAGTTTAGCGAAAACCTGATCGGCGGCATCGCCAGCGCGGCCTCTGGCGCGGCCTTCATCGTCTCCATCTTGCTGGCTTACTCGCTCTCCCTTCAACATGGCGAAGTCGTCCGCTGGAGATTGGCTGAGTGGTTCTCCATCGGCGCCCTTAGCCTCGATTGGACCTTCCGCATCGACTCGCTTTCCGCCACCATGATGCTGGTCATCTCCGGCGTGGGGACGTTAATTCACATTTACGCAATTGGATACATGCACGAAGACGTGCGTTTCAAACATGAGGAAGGCCGCTTCGCGCGCTTCTTCATCTTCCTCAACCTGTTCCTCGCTTCGATGCTGGTCCTCGTCTCTGGCGACTCCTACTTAATGCTCTTCGTTGGCTGGGAAGGCGTGGGCTTTTGCTCCTTCCTGCTGATCGGCTTTTGGTTTGAGATGGATACGCTGGCGCGTTCTTCGTGGGCCAACTCCAATGCCGCGAAGAAGGCCTTCATCGCCAACCGCGTGGGCGACTTTGGTTTTTTGATTGCCAGCTTTTTGATCTTTTGGAATTTGGGCCACAGCCTGCAATTTGATCATGTCTTTGAGGCCGCCAAAAACGCGCCGCCCGGCGTGATTGTGGCCATTACGTTATTCCTGCTCCTCGGCGTGGCTGGTAAATCCGCGCAGATTCCGCTCTACATCTGGTTGCCAGACGCGATGGCGGGCCCCACGCCGGTTTCGGCGTTGATGCACGCCGCCACCATGGTGACAGCGGGTGTGTACCTGGTGACGCGCTCGGCCCCGTTTTACAACCTCGTTCCAGACGCGCAATACATTGTGACCATGGTCGGCGCTGTCACCGCTTTGTTCGCGGCGACGATTGCCGTCGGCCAATATGACATTAAGAAAGTCCTCGCCTATTCCACCGTTTCGCAGTTGGGCTTCATGGTGGCCGCGGTGGGCATGGGCGCGTATGTAGCGGGCTTCTTCCATTTGATTGCCCACGCCTTCTTTAAGGCGCTGTTGTTCCTTTCCGCCGGTTCGGTGATTTTAGGGCTGGAACGCGGCCATCATCATGCCGAACATGACGAAAAGCCCAAAGGTAAAAAGGGCAAGAAGGAAGAACACGGCCATGCGGAACACGACGAACATGAGCATGTCTTTGACCCGGGCGATATGCGGAACATGGGCGGAATGCGCAAGACCATGCCGGTCACGTTTTGGATGTATCTGATTGGCGCCTTGGCCTTGAGCGGCATTTTCCCGTTTGCGGGCTTTTGGTCAAAAGATGAAATTTTGCTGGACGCAAAACTGCATTACCCGGCCGCGTATTGGTTGCTGACGATTGCGGCCTTCTTCACCGCGTTTTACATGGGCCGTCAAATTTGGATGGTCTTCTTTGGAACGGCCCGCACCGAACCTGCGCGGCACGCGCAGGAAAGCCCCAAGGTGATGACTCTGCCGTTGGCGGCGCTGGCCATTCTCAGCGTGGTGGGCGGCGCGCTCAATCTCCCGTTTGAAGGGTTTCACAATCTCGGTCACTGGCTGGGCTACACCTTCGGCGAAGTCGAAGCCCTGCCGTTGAATTTGCAAGTGGCGGGCGTTTCCACGCTCTTGGCGCTGATTGCGATTGGCATTTCGTGGCTGATTTATGGACGCAAGCCTTTGCAAACCGGCGAAACAGATCCTCTGAAGAAACCGCTGGGCGCGATCTTTACCGGCATGGAAAATAAATGGTTTGTGGATGAAGGCTATGCGGCGCTGGTGATTAAGCCGTTTGATAAACTTTCCCAATTTTTGGCGGATGTGGTGGACTGGCGCTTCTGGCACGATTTTGTGCATGAACGCGTGATTGCCGGAACGTATAACTGGGTTAGCTCCAGCGCGCTGGATCAGTATGCTGATAAAAAGGGCATTGACGCGGTGGCCAACGGACTGGCGACGGTCAGCCAGTGGCTTTCGGCGAGAATGCGTAAAATTCAAAATGGTTTTGTGCGCTCGTACGCGCTTTCGGTTTTGCTCGGCGTGGTTTTGATTTTAGGTTATTTGATTTTTAAATAATTTGCAGGAACTGAGGATAGAACATGGAATTTCTTTTACCCCCGCTTACGTTGCTGACTTTTTTCCCGGTGGTCGGCGCGCTCGTGATTTTGTTTTTGAAACCCGAGCAAAAGAACGCCATTCGTTGGGTGGCTTTGACCACGGCCCTGATTACTTTTGCCATTTCGCTGTGGGCCTTTTCGCTCTTTCAGTCGTCCAACCCAGACCTTCAACTGGTTGAAAAATACAACTGGATCCATATCGCTGGCTGGAACATCTACTACTATTTGGGAGTGGATGGGCTGAGCATTTTGCTGGTCTTACTGACGACCCTGCTCTCCGCCATTTCCATCCTCTGCACCTGGACGGCGGTTGAAGATCGCGTCAAAGACTTTATGATCTTCGCCCTGCTTTTGGAAGTGGGCATGAACGGCGTTTTCATGGCGCAGGATTTGTTCCTGTTTTACATCTTCTGGGAATTCAGCCTCGTGCCGATGTACTTCCTGATTGGCATTTGGGGCGGTCCGCGCCGCGTGTACGCCGCAATCAAGTTCTTCCTCTACACGATGGCGGGTTCCATTTTGATGCTGGTGGCCATTTTATACCTGGCCATTCAAACCGGCACCTTCAGCGTGCCAGATATGCTGACGATTTTGCCCCGTTTGTACGCCGCTGGCACGATTACGGCGGGCGCGCAAATGTTGCTCTTTATCGCCTTTGCCGCGGCCTTCGCGATCAAAGTGCCGATGTGGCCGTTGCATTCGTGGTTGCCAGACGCGCACGTGGAAGCGCCCACCGCCGGTTCCGTGATTTTGGCGGGCGTGCTTTTGAAGATGGGCACCTACGGCTTTTTACGCTTCAACATCCCGCTCTTCCCGAACGCCGCCATTCAAGCCGCCCCGTGGATCGCGCTCCTCGGCACGATTGGCATCATCTATGGAGCGGCCGTCTCTTACGCCCAACAGGATATTAAGAAACTGGTGGCCTATTCCTCGGTCAGCCACCTGGGCTTCGTCATGCTCGGTTTATTCGCGTTGAATCCCGAAGGCGTGGCGGGCGCGATTATTCAAATGGTCAATCACGGCATCAGCACCGGCGCGCTCTTTTTGCTCCTCGGGATGATCTACGAACGCACGCACACCCGCGATATTAACGTCTATGGCGGCTTGTGGAAGATTATGCCGGTCTATGGTTCGATTATGATGATCGCTTCGTTCTCTTCCATGGGCTTGCCAGGTTTGAACGGCTTTATTGGCGAATTCACCATTTTGCTCGGCGCGTTTGGCTCCAAGGCCATTGCGAACCCCTGGTATGCGGGCATTTCGGCCATTGGCGTCATCATGGCCGCGATTTACATTTTGTACCTGTTCCAAAAAATGTTCCTCGGCCCCGCCGGAGAAGTGACGCACCACCACGAACTGAAAGATTTAAACTGGCGCGAAATTATCACCATGGTTCCTTTGGTCGTTTTGATGTTCTGGATTGGTCTCTACCCTGCGCCGTTCTTTAATATCATGGCCCCTGCGGTTGAAAAACTTTTATCCGCATTACCGTTATAAATTTTTTTCGCCCTGCCCTCTGGGCTGAGGAATGGAGCCTTCATGGCGCAACCCACCTATTCAGATTACTTCACCATTTTCCCACTGATCATTTTGCTGGTTTGGTCGGTTCTCTTACTGTTCGTTGATTTATTTATCCCCAAGGATCGCAAAGGCCTCACCGCGTTATTGGCGGCTTTGGGTTTGCTCGTCGCTTTGATTGTGTCCTTCACGCAACTTGGTCAAAGCTCCACCGGCTTTCATGGCATGGTCGCCCTGGATGGATTTGCAACCTTTGCCAACGCTATTTTGTTAATCAGCGGCCTGTTTGGCATTACCATCGCGCATGGCTACGTCAAACGCATGGGCATCCAACGCGGAGAATATTACACACTCCTGCTCTTTAGCGTCATCGGCATGATGTTAATGGCCCAAGCCACCGACTTAATCATTATCTTCCTCGCGCTCGAAACGCTCTCGATCCCGTTGTATGTGCTTTCCGCCTTTTCGCGGAAGGCCACCTCGGAAGAAGCGGGGATTAAGTACTTCCTGCTTGGCGCGTTTGCCACCGGTTTTGTCGTCTACGGCATCGCTCTGATCTTCGGCGCAACCGGCACAACCACCTTGTCTGGCGTGGTCACGGCCGCCGCAAACGGGACCTCGTTACTGCTCCTCTCCATTGGCGCCGCCCTCCTTTTGGTTGGCTTCGCCTTCAAAGTGGCGATTGTTCCCTTCCACATGTGGACGCCCGACGTGTACGAAGGCGCGCCCACCTCCGTCACCGCCTTCATGGCCGCTGGCGCAAAGATCGCTGGCTTTGTCGCGCTCCTGCGCGTCTTTGCCACCGCCTTTCCGGCCATTTCGCCGGATATGACGAACGTCTTTTGGGCCCTCTCGGCCGTCACCATGATCGTTGGCAACTTCATCGCCATTTCGCAAACCAACATTAAGCGCCTCCTGGCCTACTCGGCGATTGCCCACGCTGGCTATATCCTCATGGCCTTCGTGCCGTATGGCAACCCGCAGGTTGTCTCCACCTCCATTGCCGCAGGCCTCTTTTACTTGCTGGCTTACCTCCTCGCCAACTTTGGCGCGTGGGGCGTAGTGATTGCCCTGGAGAAAGCGGAAGGGAAGGGCCTGGAACTTGCAGATTACGCCGGACTCGCCAGAAAACACCCCGCCCTCGCCGCCGCCATGACCGTTTTCATGCTCTCTTTCATTGGCTTCCCGCCCACCCTCGGCCTGGTCGGAAAGTTCTACCTCTTCCGCGCCGTGATTGCAGGCGGCTTTACCGGCCTGGCGCTGATCGGCGTGCTCACCTCCGTCATCTCGGCTTATTACTACTTGAAAGTCGTGATCTATATGTACATGCACGAAGGCGAGCCAACCGTCGAACGCGAGTTTTGGCTTGGCGCAACCACCACGGTGACGGCCGTCGCCACTGTGGCGCTGAGCTTTATCCCACAGGTCTTGTTCCTGTTGGCCAGCACGGCCGTTTTAAAATAAAACTTCAAACGCCCGGCGCCGACTTGCAAAGTCGGCGCTTTTTATTTAACCGTAAAATTCGCTCCGTAATGCATCAAGATAAAATGTTACTTTGGTAGTAACGTTGCATCAAGAAGGAATGTTACCGAGAAATTTTCCAAAGTTTGGCAGTTTTCTGGTCAATCCGACGCCGAAGTTCAGCGGGGTTGAGT
>JADZCC010000049.1 GCA_020851785.1 Anaerolineales bacterium | reverse complement strand
TATATTGGGCGCGCGCAACACGTAGGGACGCAACACGCAGGGACGCAACACGCAGGGACGCAACACGCAGGGACGCAACACGCAGGGACGCAACACGCAGGGACGCAACACGCAGGGACGCAACACGCAGGGACGCAACACGCAGGGACGTATTGCAATACGTCCCTACAATAAACCCTCAAACGCCTCTTTCAACACGCTCTTCCTCAACTCCTCCACATCCTCCAGCTTGGACTGATACACCTCCTCCAGCCGACGCGTCTCCTGCGCCAGTCCATCCAACCGCTGGACGATGGCGCTCTGCTCCGCGAGTGATTTTGGAAAATGAATAATCTGGTTTCTAACTTCACCATCAGTGACTGCTGGATAACTTGCGCCTTTTTGTAGTTTCTCCATTTTTCCCATAAAGCCTTTTGTTTGCAAAAAATAGAAAATCAACTTGTTATCGATAAATTCTTTTCCTCGCAATACAAAATAACCTGTACTACAAATTTGATTGTCGTATTCTTCAGGAACAATGGCTATTCGTCTCAGCGTTGGTCTAACTGTAGCAAATAGCACATCGTTAGTTTTTACAAGTTTTCTCGCTCGACTTGGCGCATCTTTTCCTTTTATGAAGTTCACTTCTTCAATTGAAAGGTTTTCTTTGTTCACGCTCGACACATCAATATAAATGTATTTCTTGTTCGGCGTTTTGGTTGGATCAACAGTTTCTGTTTTTTGTAAAACTTCTTCCAATCTTTTTTCTTCCCAATCTTCGCCATCTTCAAATACATCAGCCAACACCGCCTCAAACACCTCCCGCGTATTGACCAGATTCCGCCCCGCATTGGCATGGACTTGCGCCAGCGCCGCGAAACTCTCGTCCAGCAGAGACACGATCCGCTCTTGTTCGGCGAGCGGGGGAATATTTACGAGTCTCTCATCCATTGATCCTTTACTTACATGAGTCATTGTCGTTCCAGCGCCTTGATCGATTTTTATTTGATCTTTATCCCAGTCCAAGAGATGGTAGAGAAATTCTTTCGTGACAAGACTTTCATCTGGAATAACTTTCCAAATATGGTAGTGGTAGATTACCTTTCCGCCATCCCAAATTTTAGGACCGAAAGATGCAGACCATGCATAAAGTAAATCTCCATTATCACAATATTTATTCTCTTCCAATTCCAAATCTGAGTAATACCAGTGATCGCTGGTGAAAAAATTTCCAACTCTAAGAACAGGATATTTGCCTGTGTTCAACAACTCTTGTTTGTTGTACGCACGACCATTGATAAATCGACAAATCTCGCTTAGTTTTTTTGTTGTCCAACCCTTCTTCATAACATCTTCTCCAACACATAGACCTGACAGGTCTCATCATGGAGTCCGACGGGAAAGGTTCTCAGAAAGCAAAACGACTTGACAATCAAGGTATCGTGGAGACCTGTCAGGTCTTGACCTTCAACCTTCCAACCCTTCGACACGCTCAGGGCATCGCCTTCAACCTGCAACCATTTCATAACATCCCCTCAATCGTCTTCAAAATCTTCGCGCTTTCCTCGTCCAGCGACTTCATCTCCGCGAGGATGGCAGAAGGCGCCCTCAGCGTAGACTCCGCTTTACGGTGTGGATTCTTAACCGAAAGGTCGAATGTTGTAGGGGCGGACGGCTGTCCGCCCGTACCAATCACATCCGCAACAGAGATTGACCACGAGTTCTCCGAATCCGCTTTCGATTTCTGTAACTTCACAAACTCCGCCAAATCCGCATCGTTCAACGGATTAGTCTTGCCGAGATTGCGTTCCAAATTCAACTGGTAATACCAAATCTTCTTTGTGGATGAACCCTTCTCAAAAAATAAAACGACCGTCTTCACGCCCGCGCCCGTAAACACGCCGCCTGGCAAATCCAGCACGGTATGCAAATTGCAGGTTTCGAGCAAATGCCGCCGCAAACTCACCGAAGCGTTATCGGTGTTCGAGAGGAACGTATTCTTAATCACCACGCCCGCGCGCCCGCCCGCTTTGAGAATCTTGATGAAATGCTGTAAAAACAAAAACGCCGTCTCGCCCGTTTTGATGGGGAAATTCTCCTGCACCTCGCCGCGTTCCTTGCCGCCGAAGGGCGGGTTCGCCAGCACAACCTTGTAACGATCCTTCTCCTGAATCTCGCCGATGTCTTCCGCCAGCGTGTTCATGTGCAAAATGTTCGGCGCCTCAATGCCATGCAAGATCATATTCATAATGCCGATGATGTACGCCAGCGACTTTTTCTCGCGCCCGTAGAACGTCTTCTCCTGCAGGATTTTCGCTTCTTTCGTGCCGAGCGTTGTTGGGGCGCGTTGCAACGTGCCCTTACTATCATCGCCGTCTTTGAGATACTCAAACGCCTCGACCAAAAACCCCGCCGAGCCAACCGCGCCATCGTAAACCGTCTCCCCGATTTTAGGATTCACCACTTTCACAATCGCCCGAATCAACGCGCGCGGCGTGTAATACTCTCCGCCGTTCCTGCCCGCGTTGCCCATGTTCTTAATCTTATCCTCGTACAACGCGCTCATCTCGTGCTTTTCCTTCGACGAACGGAAGCGCAATTCATCCACAAGATTGATCACCTCGCGCAAGTTATATCCGCTTTGGATTTTATTCTTCAACTCGCTGAAAATCTCGCCGATCTTATACTCAATCGTATCCGCATGTTCGGCGGTCGTCTTGAACTTTTTGAGATACGGAAACAACTCATTATTCACAAACTCAATCAAATCATCGCCCGTCTTCGCGTTGTGATGGTCTATGCGCGATGGTCGAGACGTTCCGTCGAGACCACCATTTTCTACCTTCGGCGCCGCCCATTGATCCCACCGAAATTTACCTGTAATGATTGGCGTGTGACTCTTGCCCGCAAGTTCCGCCGCATCCGCCCTGTCCTTTTCCAAATCGTCCAAATACTTTAGGAACAGAATCCACGAAGTCTGCTCCACATAATCCAACTCGCTGGAACACCCCGCGTCCTTCCATAATTTATCGTCAATGTTTTTGAAAGTTTGTTCAAACAAAGTTATCTCCTAAAAAAAGACCTGACAGGTTTTATCGTAACCCGAGTCGGTCATAAGTTATGAACGGAAAAAGATTCGAGTCGGACATGGCGCTGTGGAAACCTGTCAGGTCTGGGTGTGGCTTACCAAACCTGTCAGGTTTATTCTCTAACCAACCTAAAAATACCCATCTTCTTCATCCTCCACCTTCGGCGGCGGAGCGGTTAACTCATAATTCCAAATTCCATTTGCTTGCATGGCCGAGGCCACGTCGTACGGCGTGGGGGTGAACTCATAATTTTGGGATTCAATAAATTCCACAATCAGCGCGTGGTTGGGCCTTTCCACTTTGAAACTTTTCTGCACATGGTTCAGCAAATACTTGGCGCTTTCGTTTGAAATCTGAAAAAGATCTGCAATCCGTTCGGAGGGTTTGGGTTTGTGCGGCGCGTTCATGCCGTTCATTTTACCTCACCCAAATTTCGGGCTTGTGGTAAAACTTGAGTCATGCAGGAACGCCTTCCCATTTTACGCGCGCGCCGCGCGCGACGGCTGGCTGGCCAAAATAAAAAATCCGCGCGTTCCAGCCGCGCCGCCTTAAGCCTCGGCATGGTCGCTTCCATTTTATTGGCGGCCGGCATTTTATACGCCGCCACAGCCTACGCCAACATCACGCGCAACCTCCCCGCCGTGGAACTTCTGCCGCGCCTGCTCAACCCGCCAGACGGCCTGCTCTTGCAACCCACGCGCATCTACGACCGCACCGGCCAACATTTGCTTTTCACCTTCGCCACCGAAGAAACCCCGCGCCGTTATCTGCCGATCAACGCACAGAACCCGCAACACATCCCCGCCGCGCTGGTCAATGCCGTCATCGCCCAGCGCGACCCAAAATTTTGGAGTCATTCCGGCTACGCCCTGGCCGGTTGGGACAACCCAGAAGTACATCCCACGCTCGCGCAGGAACTCGTCAGCGACCTGCTTTTATATAATGAACCGCCCACGCCGGCGCGCGCCCTGCGCGAAAGGCTGTTGGCCGCGCAAATCACCCATCAATTTGGGCGGGCGCAAATCATCGAGTGGTACCTCAACAGCGCCCACTTTGGCAATTACGCCTTCGGCGCCGAAGCCGCCGCCCAGCTTTATTTTGGCAAGCCCGCCGCCCAGCTCACCCTCGCCGAGTCGGCCATCCTGGCCGCCGTCAGTCAGGCCCCGGCCCTCAACCCCTTCAGCGCGCCGGAGGTGGCCCGTCAGCGCGGGCAGGCAACCCTGCGTTTGATGAACGCTCAAAAACTGCTCAGCAACGAAGCGCTGGATTTGGCCCTCGCGGAAACGCCGCAATTTGCGGAAACGCGGCTCTCCCCGCCCCAGCCTGCCGCCGCTTTCGTCAACCTGGCCCTCGCCCAAATCGATTCGCAAATTCCGCGCGAACGCATCGAACGCGGCGGACTCACCATCTTCACCACGCTCGATTACGATTTGCAAACCCAAACCGCCTGCCTCACCCAGGCCTATGCCGCGCGGCTGGCGGGCCTGCCCGAACCGCCGCTGGAAGATTGCCCAGCCATCCGCTTTTTGCCCGCGCTCCCGCCCGGCATCACCTACGCGGATTCTTCCGCCAGTTCCTTAATCCTCGACCCAAACACAGGTCAGGTGTTGGCGCTCACCGGCGAAACGTTTCAGGCGCAGGAAACTGCCCTTGTCGGCGCACACAGCCTCGGGTCCGGCGCAGATGCGTTTGTCTATCTCACCGCGTTTACCAGAGGGCTTAGTCCCGCTTCTTTAATTTGGGACATCCCCGACGAAAATTCCATCCCAAACTTTGACGGCCAATTTCACGGCCCGCTTCGTCTGCGCACGGCCCTGGCCAACGATTATCAGGCCCCGACCGCCGCGTTGAAAAATCAGGTGGGCGCTGAAAATGTGATTAACATTGCCCGCTCATTTGGCGTGGACTTAAATGCAGAGCAGGCCAGCCTGCTGAACCTGGCGGGCGCGTATGGCGTGTTTGCCACGCAGGGCGCGTATTTTGGGCAAACCGTCAACGACCAATTTACGCCCGTGGCTGTTTTAAAAGTGGAAGCGGTGGATCATGCAGTGTCGCTCAATTGGGAAACGCCGCAATCCAAATCGGTGGTCACGCCGCAGTTGGCCTATTTGATGACGAACGTCCTCAGCGATGCGACGGCGCGTAAATCTTTTAGCGATTTGGAAATCGGCCGCCCGGCGGGCGTGAAGGTGGCCCAAACCGCCAACGGACAAGACGCCTGGGTGATTGGGTACACGCCGCATTTTTCCGCCGCCGTGTGGACGGGCGCGCGCGGCGAAGGCGTAAAACTTACGCCGCGCTTTCCGGCCGCGTTGTGGAGCGCGTTAGTGCAATCCGCTTCGCAAAATACGCCCAGCGACGGCTGGCCCATTCCGCCGGGCATTACGCCGCTTACCGTCTGCGACCCTTCGGGTTTATTGCCCAGCAAGGAATGCCCCAATTTGGTCACCGAATATTTCTTAAACGGCAACGAACCGATTCAGGCGGACGATCTCTATCGGCAGTTTGCCATCAACCGCGAAACCGGCCTGTTGGCCACGGTCTTCACTCCGCCAGAGTTGGTGGAAACGCGCACGTTCATCCTTGCGCCGGAAAATGCGCGCGCTTGGGCGCGGAGCGCCGGGCTGGCCATCCCGCCGGAAAATTACGACGCGATTCAAGCGCCGCCCACCAATCCAGACGCAAACATCTCCGCGCCGCCGTTGTTTGCGGAGGTGAAAGACGTGGTGAAAATCATCGGCACGGCCTCCGGCGAAGATTTTGCCTACTATCGCGTGCAGGTCGGTCAGGGACTTAACCCGCAAGCGTGGATTCAATTGGGCGCAGACGTAACCACGCCGGTGGAAAGCGGCACGCTGGCCACCTGGGATACCGCTGGCCTCAGCGGCTTATATGCCATTCAATTACAGGTGGTGCGAAGCGATCAACGCGTGGAGACGGCTGTGATTCAAGTGACGATTGGGAAATAATTTTCAAGGTTTTAATGGGACGCTGATGAACGCTGAAAACGCTGACAAGAAAAGTCTGCGTCGCTCTGCGTTTTTCCGCGTCCCAATTCAATTTTCGATAAAACCTATTGATTACTGCGCGTAATGCGAATTGTCTTTTACATGGTACGGCACGCTGATAATGACAACCCCCACCTGGCGCTTAAGCTGACTGCGTAAAAGTTCCGCGGTGTTGGTGTGCAGGGCGGCCGCCACGCGACTCTCGGCCACAAACTCCGGCACGAGGATGGTAATCGTTTCATTTTGTTGGCGATGCCGGGCAATTTCGGCAATGTAGCCCAGCAACGGTTCCAGAAAGAGCCGATACGGAGAATTTAACATCACCATGCGCACGCCTTCGCCCCAGAGTTCCCACTTCTGGCGCACTTTTTCAGCGTCTTCCGGTTCCACGCTCACATGCACGGCCGTAATATCGGTGGAGAGCATTTTGGCATAGCGCAACGCGGCCAACGTCCCTTGATGCACGCCGCTGACCGGCATGATCACGCGATGGCGGGTGGTGTGCGGGGGAACCACGCCAAAATTATCCAGCGAAAGTTTTTTCGCCAACGTGGTGTAGTGGACGTGAATCATCCAAAACCCGGCCACCAGCGCGGGAATGAGAATCAAAACCACCCAGGCGCCGTCGTGAAATTTTGTAATCGCAAAGACGATCATCACCACGGCGGTGCAGAGCGCGCCAAACCCGTTAACCGTCATCTTCATCCGCCAGTCTTTAACAAAGCGCAAAGTGGAGCCGCGTTCGACTTTTTCCTCGCCGGGTTTGAGCTTGCCAATTTTATACCAGCGCAAGGCCATGCCGCCCTGTGAAAGCGTAAAGGATAAAAATACGCCGATGGCATACAGCGGAATGAGACGCGTCACGCTGGCCTTGAAGATGACCAGCAAGACGGAGGCGATTCCCGCCAACGCCAGAATGCCGCGCGAATACACCAAACGACTGCCCCGATAGTTAAGTTGGCGCGGTAGAAAACCATCCTTCGCCACCAAAGCGCCGAGGCGCGGAAAATCTGCAAAGGCGGTGTTGGCGGCCATGATCAAAATGACCGTGGTGGCGGCAATCAACAATAAATACCAAATTCCGCGTCCGGCAAAGACCGTGCGCGCCAACTGCGAAATTACCGTCTCGCCTTCCGAAGGGACGACGTGAATCGCTTTGGCCAGGTAGGAAATGCCGAGAAACAGAACTCCCAAAATCAGCGACATCCAGATCAGCGTGACGCCGGCGTTTTTACTGCGCGGTTCTTTGAACGCGGTAATGCCATTGGAGATGGCCTCCACGCCGGTTAGCGCGGTGGTGCCGCTGGCAAACGCGTGCAAAATTAGAAAGGGCGTAATTTTTGAAACAGTCTCCAGCGCTTCCATTTCTGGCGGGTTTATCACCGTTCCAAGCGTCTGCGTCACAAACAGGCGGAAAATTCCCGCGCCAACCGTAACCAGCATTAACCCAACGAAGAAATACGTCGGGATGGCAAAAGCCGTCCCCGATTCTTTTACGCCGCGCAGGTTCATCAACATCACAAAAAAGATGAAGCCCACAGACAAGACCACGCGATAATCATACAAAGTTGGAAATGCGGAAGTAATTTGAGCGACGCCGGAGGCAATCGAAACAGAAACCGTGAGGATGTAATCGGTGAGGAGCGCCGCGCCCGCAACCAGCGCGGGAAATTCGCCGAGGTTATCCCGCGCCACAATGTAAGCCCCGCCGCCGTCCGGGTAGGCGTGGATGGTTTGTTCGTAGGAAATGGTAACGATCGCCAGCAAAACCACAATCGCGATGGAGATGGGGAAGACCGCCCCAAAGGCCAGCGTCCCGGCCGCGGCCAGGATCACCAAAATTTCCTGCGTGGCATACGCGGTGGAAGAAAGCGCGTCTGAAGCGAAAACCGCCAGCCCGATGGCTTTCCCAATCGTTTGATGAGCGGCGTCTGCCGTGGAGAGCGGCCGCCCGATCAGCCACGAGCGCAAGGTGCGCGGCGGCCGGGCGTCGGCAGTCCTTTCGATAATAGAAGTTTGTGAGTTATCGTTTTGATTAATCATCCTGACCAACTTTTCTACATTTAAAACGGCGTGAAAAACAAATTTCCCCGATTGGGCTCCGCTTTTTTCATGGATTGAATCTTCGATTCACTAAATCCTATCAGCCCCATATAAAAAGACAACAAAAAAAAGCCCCTTTTGTATAAAGAACAAATAAAAAAGGGGCTTTGTAAGGTTGTTAAGCGGCGCGGCGTTAATCTGCGATAAAACGATAGCCAATCCCAGGCTCGGTTAGGATGTATTTTGGGCGTTCAGGATCTATCTCTAACTTTTTACGCAGTTGACGCATATACACCCGCAAATATTCCGTATGGTCGGCGTCGGCGGGACCCCAGATATTGACAAGGATGTTTTGATGCGTCAGCACACGCCCGTGGTTGGAAGCCAGATAAGCCAGCAGTTTGTATTCCGTGCCGGTTAATTTAATTTCCGTCTCCCCGCGTTTGATCAGATGCCAGGCCAAATCAATCGTCAGGTCTCCGGCGCGAATCATTTTGTTGGGTTGCGTTCCGGCCCGGTTTGCAGAGTGCCGCAAAGCCACGCGCACGCGGGCCAGCAGTTCTTCAATCCCAAACGGTTTGGTCAAATAATCGTCTGCGCCTCGATCCAACGCGGCCACTTTATCGCGCTCGCCATCGCGCGCCGAAAGGATGATGATTGGGGTTTGCGTCCACTCGCGCAGGCGCGCGCAAACTTCAATGCCGTCCATGTCTGGCAGGCCAAGGTCTAAAATAATCAGGTCCGGTGGATTGGCGGCCGCAAACGTCATGCCATCTTCGCCTTTGCTGGCGGTCGTCACCTTAAACCCTCTTTCAGTCAGGATCGTGCGAATGGCCCGCTGAATTTGCGGCTCATCGTCAATCACCAGGATATGCGGTTCGGCGCTCATTCAACCTCCGGGTCCATGGGCAGTTGCGGCGGCGGCGCGCCATCCAATAAGCGCGGGAGTGTAAACACAAACGCAAAGCCGTCGGGGATATTTTCAGCCCAAATGCGTCCGCCATGCGCCTCCACGATGCCCTTGCAAATGGAAAGCCCAAGTCCGGTTCCGGTGACGCGGTCTGCGGCGGTGACGCGATAAAACTTATCAAAGATTCTTTCCAGATGTTCGGGCGGCACCTGCGGACCCTGATTGCTGACGCGGATGCAAATGGCTTGGCCTTCCGCCCGAGCCTGGATTTGAATGTTCGTGTGAATAGGCGCATACTTCAAACTGTTGCTTAATAAATTTGTAAAAACCTGTTCCATTTGAACGTAATCCACCGGCACAAAAGGTAAATTTTCAGGCAGGTCAACTTCCAGCGTGTGTTCATCTGAAACATAGCGCATTCGCGTCAGGACGCTGGCCACAATTTCAGAGAGAATGTTCCACTCCCGTTTGGGTTTCAGCGCGCCCGATTCAATCCGCGACATATCCAGCAAATTCCCCACCAAAATGTTCAAGTGATCGGCCTCATCGTCAATGGCGGAGATCAGTTCCGCGCTGGCCGGAGAATCCCAACTGACGGCATGTCCGCGCAAACTGGAAGCCGCCGCCTTGATGGTGGAGAGCGGCGTCCGCAATTCATGCGAGACCGAAGATAATAAAATGGATTTTAGCTGATCGCTCTCCTCCAAAATTTTGGCCCGCGACTCAGTTTGCCGTAAGCGCGCGCGCTCCAACGCCAGCGCGGCCTGGCTGGCCAAGGTTTCTAACAGGCGCTGTTCTTCAGGGCGAATGCTGGGGGTGGTCTTCCACAGCCGAATTTCGCCGAGCAAGCCGCGGGCGGTTTGCATGGGAATCGCCAGCTCGGGCGGGCGTTCCGTCAGGTTGGCGCTGGATAAAGGCAGAGAGAAGGAATTCGAGCCGGCCAGGTCAATTTCTAAACGTCCGGCATGTGAAATTTCCTGAATTTGATTTGCAAGGATTTCCACAATTTCATTTTCGTCCTGCGAAGCGCTCAAGGCGGAACTTAACGCATACAATTGGGTAACCTCGCGTTCGCGCGCAGTCGCCGCAAGCAGGCTGGCTTGCAACCTGCCCACCAGCCGACTGATCGCCACGGCAACCACCAGGAAGATGGCCAAAATCACCATATCCGTCAGGCGATGCACCGCCAGCGTGTAATAAGGGCGGATGAAAAAATAATTAAACGTCAGAAAAGTCAGCAAGGCGCCGCCAACGCCGGGGCCCATGCCCCAATAGGCGGAGATTAACCCCAAGGGAATTAAATACAACAGGGCGATCAGCGTGGTATCCAGTTCGTCGCGCAAGACAACAAAGAGCGCCGTGACAAGCGCAATCCACCCGATTGTAAAAACATAGCGACTCGAACGGGAGATTAAATACGAAATCCGCATATCTGCGGATTTCATTATACCGTTCAAGCATGGCAAAAAACTAGCGGGCCAACACCTTGGCCATGTGATGATATTCCATGTTCACTTTGCGCTTGTTGCTGATCACGTCCGCCAGCGGGACGAAATCCACGCCTTTGCCTTTGAGGCCGGTCATCATGCCGTGCGTCCCTTCGAGCAGGGCTTCCACGGCCTTCACGCCCATGCGCGAAGCCAGCAGACGGTCATAAGCCGTCGGCGAACCGCCGCGTTGAATGTGGCCTAAAATGGTAATACGCGTGCTAAAGCCCACGTTCGATTCGTCAATTTTGGCGGCCAGGTCGGTCGTCCGCAAGGCCGAGCCTTCGGCGTTGATGATGATCGCGTGCGTCTTGCCGCGTTTGTAAGCGTCTTCCACCGCGGCGACGACTTCCTCCACCAGACACGGCGCTTCAGGGATGAGAACCATCTCCGCGCCGCAAACGATGCCCGCCATCATCGCCAGGTAGCCGCTGTTGCGGCCCATCGTCTCCACTAAAAACGCGCGTTGATGCGAAGAAGCCGTATCGCGCAGTTTATCCACCGAATCCATGATCGTGTTCATGGCCGTATCCGTGCCAATCGCAAGATTCGTCCCCCAAATATCGTTATCAATACTGCCGGGAATGCCAATCACTTTGACTCCCTGTTTGGAAAGCGCGTTGGCCCCGTTCATCGAACCTTCGCCGCCAATCACCACCAGCGCGTCAATTTCCGCTTCGTTCATCCGGCGAATCGCTTCGCGTTGGCCCTCGGGTTTGGTAAAGCGTTCGCTTCGGCTGGTCAACAGAATCGTCCCGCCGCGTTGCAAAATTCCGCCCACATCACGCGCGCCCAGCGGATGAAATTCGCCGTTGATCAGGCCTTCATAGCCATGCCGAACGCCAATCACTTCCATCTCATTCGCCAACGCCGTGCGCACCACGGCCCGAATGGCCGCATTCATTCCCGGCGCATCCCCGCCGGAAGTCAGCACCCCTAATTTAATTTTTTTGTTTTCCATCTTCATCGTCTCGCTTAACTTGATAAGTGTCAAAATCGCGCGCCACCGCCGTATTGGGAAAAACAGATTGCGCTTCGGCAATCACATCCTTTTCGCGGTAACGGCGCGAGATATGCGTAAGAATTAGTTTTTTAACCCCCGCTTTTTTGGCAAGTTCCGCCCCCATTTTCGCGGTGAGATGCGCAAACTGCCGGGCCATTTCAGCGTCTGCATCCAGATAAGTGGATTCGATTACCAGCGCATCCGCATCTTTGCAAACCTCCAACAGGTTTTCCGTGCGGCCGGTATCGCCCACCACTACAAGTTTGCTTCCTTTTTCCCACGCGCCCAACACGTCTTCCGGCGTTACGCGCTGGCCATTCGTCAGCGTAATCGCTTTGCCCGCCACCAATTCTTTGCGTTCCGGGCCAAAGGGCACGCCGAACGCGTCTGCCTTTTCGGCCAAAAACGGACGTTTGGGTTTTCCCTCAAAGACATAGCCCAAACAATCCGGCCCGCGGTGCGTCACCGGAAAGGCAGAGACCGTAAAATCTTCGGCGTCTAAAATCGGGCCGGGTTTAATCTCATGCAAGTTGAGCGGCATCGGCGTGCGGTTGCCGCGCAGAACCACATCATACACCAGCGCTTTCACGCGCTCCAGCGTGGCCGCTCCGGCGTAGATGTTTAATTCCTCAATCGCCTCCCAGCGCAAAAACGTGGAAAGCAAACCGCCCAGCCCCAAAATATGATCAAGATGACCGTGCGTTAATAAAATATGATTCAGGCGCTTAAACCCGGCGCCGGATTGTAAAATTTGCCGCTGAGTCCCTTCGCCGCAATCCACCAGAAAACGATATTCATTATGCGCGACGATCTGACTGGAAAGTCCCCGCTTTGCCGAGGGCGCCGAAGCCGATGTGCCAAGAAATAGAATTTCGAACAAGTTGATTCCTTACCGAATAACGCCGCAGTTTCGGCGCAAATCATTTGCAGTAGAATTATTTTAAAGCTCTTCGCACAAAATACGCCTGCAATTTGGTAATTGTACCTTAAAGAAAACAGACCATTTGTGCTATAATCTTTTTTACTTGCGTTCCACGTTTTCACTGATTGCAATGCCCCTGCTCAAACCCTCCACCCCGCCTAAAAAAAGTTCAAAGCCAGCTTCCAAAGTCATCGCGCCCAAAAAAGGCGGCCTGCCGGGTTCGTCCAAACACAAAGCGCCTCCTGTCCCGCCGCCCATGCCGCGTCAACCCAGTTGGTGGGAGCAACTTTCCTCCGAAAGAAAACTGGACGTGGTGGGCATACTCCTCGCGTTTGTCGGGCTGATCCTCTTCCTGGGCTTAATCTCCGCCAGCCGTTCCGCCATCGTCGGCGGCGCCATCTTCTTCCTTAAACAAATCTTCGGCTGGGGCATGTACGTTTTGCCCATCGGCTTGTTCTTCTTCGGCGTTTGGCTGGTCATCCGCAAAATTGAGCGCATCCCGCCGCTTTCCATCGAGCGCGTCCTCGGAAGCGCCATCCTCTTCCTCTGGCTCCTCACCTTTTTACATACCCTCGTCGCCACCGCTACAGACGCAGAAGCCGTGGCCCTCACCGGCATTGGCGGCGGCGCCTTTGGCAGTCTCTTTCAACGTGTCCTCTGGGCGGCCTTCGGCGGCGTTGGCTCTTTCTTCGCATTAATCGCCTGGCTGATCGTTGGCGTGGCCATTCTTTTGGACAAACCCGTGCTGGATTTATTTGCCTGGCTCGCGCCGCTCTTCAATCGCCTGCGCGATCTGCTCAAGAAACCCATCGCGCCGCCAACCCACCCGACGCCTGATTCCGTTACGACAGACACGCCCGCCCCGATAGAATCCAGCGCCACGCCCGCCGTCTCAACCCACCCAGCGCCCGGCCAACCCATCGTGACGCGCGCGCCGGCTCCCATCGAATGGGTTTTGCCAGACCCGCAGAAAATTTTAGACGCCGGAAGCGAAACGGCCGCCAACGAAGAAATTATTCAACAGCGCGCCCGATTAATTGAAGACACGCTGGCTTCGTTTGGCGCGCCAGCGCAAGTGGTGGCCATCAGCCGCGGGCCTTCGATCACGCAATTTGGGGTGGAGCCGCTTTTCGTCGAGACCCGTGGCGGCGTGAAGACGCGCGTGCGCGTTGGCAAAATCGCCTCCCTTTCAGACGATCTCGCCCTGGCCCTGGCCGCGCCGCGCATCCGCATTCAAGCGCCCGTGCCTGGGCATAGTTATGTGGGCATCGAAGTCCCCAACGAAGAAATGGCGCGGGTGGCCCTGCGCGATATTTTGGAAAGCGACGTTTTTACGCGCAATAAAAAAGCGCTGGGCTTTGCCCTGGGGCGCGACGTGGCCGGAAAACCGATCATCGCCAATTTGGAAAACATGCCGCACATGCTCATCGCCGGAACGACCGGTTCCGGTAAATCGGTTTGCGTCAATTCAATCCTCACCAGTTTGTTGTTGTACAACACGCCGGATCAATTGCGCCTCGTGTTAGTGGACCCCAAACGCGTGGAGTTGACCGGCTACAACGGCATTCCACATTTGCTCGGCCCGGTGGTGGTGGAAATGGATCGCGTGATTGGCGCTTTACAATGGATGACGCGCGAGATGGACAAACGCTATCATAATTTTTCGCAGGTGGGTTCGCGCAACATCATTGACTACAACGCCAAGATGAAAGCCCAAAACCAAAAGCCATTGCCGTACCTGGTGATTATCATTGACGAGTTGGCCGACTTGATGATGATTGCCCCCGACGAAACCGAAAAGACGATTACGCGGCTGGCCCAGTTGGCCCGCGCCACCGGCATTCACATGATTTTGGCGACGCAACGCCCTTCGGTGGATGTGGTGACGGGTTTGATTAAAGCCAACTTCCCGGCCCGCATTGCGTTTGCCGTGGCCTCCAATACAGATAGCCGCGTCATCCTCGATCAGCCCGGCGCGGAACGGTTGCTCGGTCGCGGCGATATGCTCTATCAGGCGCCAGACGCGCCCGCCGCCGCGCGTTTGCAGGGCGTGTTTGTCTCTGACCATGAGATTCAAAAATTGGTGGAGTATTGGCGCACCTTAGCCAGCGGCGGCGAGACTCCCGCAGTGAATGAAGCCCCGCACGACATGCTTCCCAGCGACATCCCTTTAAAACAAGCCCCGCTCTGGGAGGAAGCCAAATCTGAAGATAGCGACAACGACCCATTATTTGCGGAGGCGGTGGCGCTCATTCGCAAAGAGGGACGCGCTTCCGTTTCCATGTTGCAAAGAAGGCTTCGCATTGGCTACACCCGCGCCTCGCGGATTGTGGACATGCTGGAAGATAAAAAGATCGTCGGCCCGCCCGAAGGCGGCACGCAAATGCGTCAGGTGTTGGACTATGGGCCCACCGTTCCGCCCAAAGACGATGGAATGTAAATGAAAGGACTGCCGCAAACAGTCCTTTCATTTTTAACTTACCTTACGCGCCCTCATCTCCAGCCCTTCTACCCTTTCGGGCGCACATCCCCGCAGAGAAGGGAGTCCCCTCTCCTTGTGGGACGTGTGCCCGTTAGGGTAGAGGGTTAGGGTGAGGGAGAATTTACGATTGTGATATATAGTATAAAACAACCCTCGCGGGTATAATCGCCTTGATAAATCCTGATTAAAAAATCGAGGAAGCATGACTGATAAAAAAATAAGAGTCCTGGTTGCCAAACCCGGTTTGGATGGGCATGATCGCGGCGCGAAAGTAATCGCCCGCGCCCTGCGCGACGCCGGTATGGAAGTCATCTACACCGGCCTGCGCCAAACCCCCGAAATGATCGCCGAAGCCGCCCTGCAGGAAGACGTGGATGTCGTTGGCTTGTCCGTCCTCTCTGGCGCGCACATGGCCCTGGCCCCGCGCATCCTTGAGTTATTAAAAATGAACGGGCAAACGCGCGTCAAAGTATTTATTGGCGGCATTATCCCAGACGAAGATTTACATCGCCTTAAAGAAATGGGCGTCACCGGCGTATATGGGCCGGGCGCCTCCACGGAAGACATTATCCGCGACGTTAAAGTTGCGGTGGAAGGGTAACTTCAAAACACAGAGTCGCAGATCACGCTCTGTGTTTTATTATGCCTATGAATCTTGTTCAATCTATCCTCGCCGGAGAACGGCTGGCGCTATCCCGTTTGCTGACACAAGTGGAGAACGACACATCCGCTGGGCGCGAAGCGTTAATCGAGCTTTTTCCCCATACCGGCAAGGCGCATCTCATTGGCGTAACTGGCGCGCCCGGCACCGGAAAATCTTCGCTGGTCAATCAGTTGGCCCTGCACTATCGCAAAACGGAAGATAAAAAGGTTGCGATTGTCGCGGTAGACCCCTCCAGCCCATTTACCGGCGGCGCCGTGTTGGGAGATCGCGTGCGCATGCGCGACCTTTCCGGCGACCCGAAAGTTTTCATCCGTTCGATGGCTTCACGCGGTTCGTTGGGCGGTTTGGCCCAAACCACCGCCAGCCTGGCGCAGGTGTTCGACGCGGCCGGATTCGACATCGTGATCATCGAAACGGTTGGGGCCGGTCAAAGCGAAGTGGACGTGGCCCGTCTGGCGCAAACGACTTTGGTGGTGGAAGCCCCCGGGCTGGGCGACGACATTCAGGCCATCAAAGCCGGCATTTTGGAAATTGCGGACATTCTCGTCGTCAACAAGGGCGACCGCCCAGGTGTGGAAAATACCGAGAAGGCCCTAAAATCCATGCTCGACTTGGCGCACCCCACGCAGAGAATCTTTCAACATCACGGAACGGCCATGCGGACGGCGGCTCCTGTTTCTGCCGCATCCGCCACGCCGATTTGGATCCCGCCCATTCAGAGGACCATTTCCACAGACGGCACGGGCATTGAAAAGCTGGCGGAATTGATCGCCAAACATGCGGCGCATTTGCGCTCCAGCGGAGATTGGGCCGTTCGTGAGCGGGCCCGGCTGGAGGTCGAACTGGCGACGTTAATTCGCACGGCGCTGATGAAGCGCTTTCAGGAAACCGTCTCGCAAAGCCTCTATGAATCCACGCTTCAAAAAATAATTCAAAGAACGACTTCCCCCTGGGAAGCGGCGCAGATTTTATTGAAGGAGATGTAAGTTAATGCACCACGTTCACCATCACGATATGAAGTTATACGGCGGGATTAAATTATTCAGCGGCTCGGCTTCGCCAGAGTTATCGCAAAAGATTGCGGACTATCTCAAACTCCCCCTGAGCGACCGCGAGATTATAGACTTTCCGAACGAGAATATTTTCGTGAAGTTAAAGGGAAGCGTGCGCGGGCAGGACGTGTACGTCATTCAATCCACTTCGGCGCCGGTGCATCGCAACCTGATGGAATTGCTGATTATGATTCAAACCCTGCGCCTGGATTCGGCCGCGCGCATTACGGCCGTGGTGCCCTATTTATGTTATGGGCGTTCGGATAAAAAAGACCAGCCGCGCGTGCCGATTACGGCGCGTTTGGTGGCGGATATGCTCGAAGTGGCCGGCGCAGACCGTTACATGACGCTCGACCCGCACGCCGGACAAGTGCAAGGCTTCTTCTCCATCCCCGGCGACGTGCTGACCGTTTCGCATTTGCTGGTGAAACACATCAAAGAAAACCTGCGCCCACACATGCAAGACCCGGTGGTGGTCTCGGCAGATTTAGGCTTCGCCAAAAAAGGCCGCAATTACGCGGCCGATTTGGATACGCCGATTGCCTTCATTGAAAAACGACGGCATGGCAACGACGCCAAAGCTGAAGCGCTCTCCATCATCGGCGACGTGAAAGGCCGCGACGCCATCATCGTGGATGACGAAGTGGATACCGGCGGCTCAATTGGGCAGGCCGTTAAACTGGTGAAGGAAATGGGCGCGCGCGACGTGTACCTGGCCTTCTTCCATCCAATCCTTTCCAAAAACGGCGCGGAACGGCTGGCCGCCCTGCCGATTAAACAAATCATCACCACCGACAGCGTGCCGCTTTCTCCTGAAAAAATGAAAGCCCTGGAAGGTAAGATCACCGTCCTCTCGGTGGCGGAACTGCTCGGCGAAGTCATCCGTCGCGCTCACGAAGGCCGCTCGGTTGGCGAAATGTTCAACGAATAATCAAACGGCGCGCGCCCATGCCCGAACTTCCCGAAGTTGAAACCTTTGCGCGGCAGTTGCGCAAAGAACTGGTTGGTCAAACCATCCTCCAGGCGGAGCTTCTTTGGGCGCGCGCGCTCGTCACGCCCACTCGCCTGGCGTTTAAACGCCAAATTCAAGGGCAAACCATCCTCGGCGTCACGCGTCGCGCCAAGTATTTAATCCTCCAACTGAATCATTACAATCTCCTGATACATTTACGGATGAGCGGCAATTTGCTCCTGCGGCCGTGTAAAATTAAACCGGTCAAGCACGACAGCCTGACGCTGAACCTTTCCAACGGGCAGTATCTGGCGTTTAACGATACGCGCAAGTTTGGCAAAGCCTGGCTGGTGGAAGACCCGCAAACCGTGCTGGGCAGACTCGGGCCGGAACCTTTGGAAAAGGGCTTCACGGCGGAATGGTTGTACGCGAACCTGCAAAAGAAAAAACGCCAACTTAAACCGCTCCTGCTCGACCAAACCTTCATCGCCGGGCTGGGCAACATTTACACCGACGAAAGTTTGAACATCGCCAAATTGCACCCGCTCACGTTGGCCAATGCCGTCCGCCCCAAACAAGCCGCGGCCCTGCGCGACGCCATTCAAAAGGTGTTACGTGAAGGCATTCGGCGCAACGGCGCCAGCATAGATTGGGCCTATCGCGGCGGCCAATATCAAAATCATTTTCGCGCCTACGACCGGGAAGGCCAACCCTGCCAGGCTTGCGGCGCAACCATCGTCAAATTTACCGTCGCCCAACGCGGCACGCACATTTGTCCGCGCTGTCAAACCATAAAAAGGAAGTAGCCATGTCGCTCAACTTTACTGAAACCACATTGCCTACCCTCGCCCTGTGGGGCATTGGCCTCGGCGCGATCCTCATTGGTTTTTTAATCGGCTATATCGATTCCAACCTGCGCTCCGCCAAATTGATTAACGCCGCCAATGAGAAAGCCGATGTCGTGCGCGCTGAATCAGAAAAGAAGATCGCCGAAGCGGAAGCGCTGAAAGCCCAAATTTCAGAAAAGCTGGACGATCCCGGCCTGCTTCGCCTGCGAAACAAAAACGGCGTCCCCACCCTCGAACTAGACGGCGCGCTGATTACCGCAAAAGACATCGCCCCCGGCCAAAAGAAACGCCTGCTCGAACTGCTCGCGGCCATCCGTCCCTGGATTGAAAGCGGACAACCCGCCCCCGTCTCCACCCCCAAAGTGGCGACGCCTGCGCCGCAACCCGCGCCCAAGCCTGCCGCTCCACAACCGGCAGTTTCCTCGCCCTCGCCCATTTCGCCCGCCACCCAACCCGCCTTTAGCAAATTAACCGAAAAAGAATTCAAAGCCCTGAGCATCATCAATCAAATTGATTACGTCTTCCAGTCACGCATTGTCGGAAGCGCGCACGAAGGCCTCGGCATCCGAATTATGGAAGGCGCAGGCGGCGCGGTGGAAGTCAAAATTGGAAGCGCCAAATATCCCTCCATAGACGACGTGCCGGACGCTGAAATCAAAAAAGCGATTCGCGCCGCGATTACGGAATGGGAAGACAAACACATTCCCGGCCAATAAACTGAAAGACCTCCCAAACTTGGGAGGTCTTTCAGTTATAATGCCAGTGCCGAAGGAGGGAATCGAACCCTCATTCCCGAAGGAACACGATTTTGAGTCGTGCGCGTCTGCCAATTCCGCCACTTCGGCTCACTGCGACTGACGCGAGCGCAAGTATACCACTCCCAACAATAAGGTCAAGATGAAACTCGGAATTATCGGCTTACCCCAATCAGGCAAAACCACCATTTTTAACGCCCTCACGCGCGGCAACACGCCCACCACGGCCTCCGCCGGGCGCATCGAAGTTCACCAATCCGTAGTGGAGGTGCCCGACCCACGCGTGGACTTGCTCTCCAAAATGTTCAACCCCAAAAAGACGATTTACGCCAAAGTGACGTATGCGGACATCGCCGGACTGGAAACCGGCTCTGCCAAAAGCGGCATCTCCGGGCAACTGCTCAATCAGCTTAATCAAATGGACGGGTTGATTCTGATCGTGCGTGGATTCAACGACGACAGCGTGATGCACCCCAACGGCTCGGTGAACCCACTCCGCGATGTGGAGACGATGACCAGCGAGTTACTGCTTAACGACTTGATTGCCGTGGAACGCAAGCTGGAGAAGCTCGCCGAAGAACGTAAAAAAGGCGGCACAGACAAAGCGCTCAACGCCCGCCAGACGGAATTGTTTGAGAAATTAAATAAAACCCTTTCTGATAACAAACCCTTGCGCGAACTTGAATTTACCGCCGAGGAACAAAAAGAACTTTCCAGCTTTGGCCTGCTCACCCGCAAAAGACTGCTGACCGTCTTCAACCTGGGCGAAGGCCAAACCGCGCCCGAAGCCAAACTGGACCATCCGTCCATTGCGTTAATGGGCAAACTGGAAATGGAGATTTCCCAACTCTCGCCGGAGGACGCGGCGGTTTTCATGGAAGAATATGGCATTCAGGAATTAAGTTTGAAGAAGATGATTAACCTTTCCTACGAATTGCTTCAAGTACAAACCTTCTTTACCGTGGGCGAGGACGAAGTGCGCGCCTGGGAAACCAAGCGCGGCGCCAACGCGCAGGAATCGGCCGGGGAAATTCACACGGATCTGTATCGGGGCTTTGTGCGGGCCGAGGTGGTGGCCTACGAAGACTTGATCAGCCTCGGGTCCATGAATGAGGCGAAGGCCAAAGGCAAGTTCCGCCTCGAAGGCAAGGAATATCCAGTTAAAGACGGCGACATTATGCACGTCCGTTCCAGTTTATAAAGCTTGCGCTAAAACCAAAACAAAGGAGAAAATTTTCAATGGCTTACAAACTTTCAAAATGGGATTTATCCGCGCTGTACCCGGGCTACGCCAGCGCCGAGTTGGAAAGCGCCTTCGACATGATCGAAGAACAAGCGACTTCCTTTGAGGGCCTGCGCGACAAACTGAAAGCCGACATGCCTGAGGATGTATTTTTGCAAGCCGTCAAAGCCAGCGAAGCGACGGCCCGCATTGGCAATCGCTTATATTCGTTTGCCGGGTTATCTTTTGCGGCCAACACGCAGGATCAGCAGGCCCAAACTTTGCAAAATCGCGTTTTTCAATTTTTAACCGAAGCGCAAAACCGCGCCTTGTTTTTCAGCCTGTGGTGGAAGGAAGTGGACGAAGAAAACGCCAAACGCCTGATGGCGAATTCAGGCGATTACCGATATTACCTTGAAACCATCCGCCTGTATAAACCGCACACCCTGAGCGAACCAGAAGAAAAGATTATGAGCATCAAGGATGTGACGGGTTCAAACGCGCTCACGAATTTATACGATTCCATCACCAATCGTTATACGTTCAAGCTGAAAGGGAGCGGCAAAGAACTGACCGAAGCGGAGTTGTATTCTTATAGATATAGTTCCGACCCCAAAATGCGGGCCGCGAGTTATCAGGCTCAATTTGAGGTGTACGGAAAAGACGGCCCGATTTTGGGACAGATGTATCAAACCCGCGTGCGCGACTGGCACAACGAAAACGTCAATTTGCGAAAATTCAAAAGCCCGATTGCGGCGCGGAACTTGAACAACGACGTGCCAGACGAAGCGGTGGAAGCGTTATTAGATGTGGCGAAAAAGAACGCGGGCATCTTCCAGCGCTATTTCAAATTAAAAGCCAGATATGTGGGCATGAAGAAACTGCGCCGCTATGACATTTACGCTCCTGTGGCCGCTTCCAAGAAAACCTATGGCTGGGATGAAGCTGTTCATCTCGTATTGGACGCTTTCAACGCCTTTGAACCGAAAGTTGGCGAGTTGGCCAAGCGTGTCTTTGATCACAAACGCATTGATAGCGAAATTCGCAAAGGCAAACGGGGCGGCGCGTTTTGTTGGGGCTTTTTGCCGGAAGAAACGCCGTATGTTTTGGTCAATTATCAAGGCACGGGGCGCGAAGTGGCGACTCTGGCGCATGAGTTGGGTCACGCCATTCATGCCATGCTGGCGGAACATCACAGCGTCTTCACTTTCCATTCGTCTCTGCCATTGGCTGAAACCGCTTCCACTTTTGCGGAAATGGTTTTAATTGACAAATTGCTCTCCGAAGAAAAAGACGAATCCGTCCGCCGCGACATCCTCTTCAAACAAATGGATGATTCCTACGCCACCATCATGCGCCAGTCTTACTTCGCCATTTTTGAAAAAGAAGCGCACGAACTGGTGATGAAGAACGCCTCGGTGGATGATTTATGCGCGGCCTATCTGAACAGCCTGAAACAACATTTTGGCGACGCGGTGGAATTGAGCGACGAATTCAAATGGGAGTGGGTGGGCATCCCGCACATTTATCACACGCCGTTTTATGTGTATGCGTATGCGTTTGGTCAATTGCTGGTGCTGGCGTTGTATCAGCAATTCAAGGCCGAAGGCCAGTCCTTTATCCCCAAGTATCTCAAAATCCTTTCGGCGGGCGGCTCTGAAGCGCCGGAAAAGATTTTGAAAGACGCAGGCATCAACATTCGCGACCCGAAGTTCTGGCAGGGCGGCTTTGACGTGTTGGCCAACCTGGTGAGCGAGTTGGAAAGCCTGCCGCTGGAATCTAAAAAAATTAAATCGGCCGTCAAAAAGAAGAAAGTAGTTGTGAAAGCCAAACCGACCGCTAAGAAGAAAGCTGTTGTCAAAAAAGCTGGTAAAAAAGCGGTGAAGAAGCTGGTGAAGAAAAAATAGAAATCTGTGCAACCCTATAAAAACAGCCCCAACCTTTTTAAGTTGGGGCTGTTTTTATAGATGTCTTCAGAAGCTTTGTCGAAAGTTTACTGCGGAATGTCCCCAGCCAGTTCCTTGTCAATTAGCTGGGTAAAGCTGGAGAGCGGTTGCGCGCCAACAATCGCCAGCCCATTGACGAAGAAGGTGGGTGTGGATTGAATTCCCAAATTGATTGAGAAATCCATGTCCGACTTAATCGAAGCGTCATGTTCGCCGCTGGAAAGGCAGGCGATAAATTTATCCACGTCCAGGTTTAGGTCTTTGGCGTATTGCAGATAGGTGGTTTGATCCAACGTTTCGCTACTAAACAACTTGTCGTGATAATCCCAATAGACGTTTTGGTCGTTGGCGCACAGCGAAGCGACGGCGGCCGACATGGCGTCTGGGTGAATTGAGGTTAACGGGAAGTTGCGATAGACAAAGCGAATTTGGTTGGGGTAGGCCTCGAGCAGGGCGCGATAGGTTTCTTCGTGGAAACGGCGGCAGAAGGGGCATTGGAAGTCGCTGAACTCCACGATGGTGATCGGCGCGTCTGCGGGGCCCTGGCTGGGATAGCCTTCGGTGGGAATATCATAGCGGACGTATTGTGGGGCGGCCTGCGCGGCGGGTTGTTGTTGCGGCGCGCTGTTTTGAGCCGCCACAGCGGCCGGAGCGGAATCGCGTCCCCAGGCGACGTAGCCAACCAAAACGCCCACGGCGAAAGCCAGCACGACCAATACGGAGTAAAAGTGACTGCGCTTGAAGGTGACGTATTCTTCCGAAGAAACTGTGGGTTCTTCGGTGACTTCGACTTCTTCGAGCGGTTCAAGGGGGTTGTATTTTTTAGCCATGGCGGGATTATAACCTTTTCATTTTCTTTAGGGAGCGCGCTCATCTTCTGTTAAGGCGCTCTTTTGAATCAGCGTGGGAGAATTTCTTTTTTTGGCCAGCAGGCCGGAGGTCGAAAAAGAAGCGATGAATCTCCTCAGCGCGGGGAGTCGAATCATCAAAAGCAGGGCGGCTAGTAATCCATAGAGGAGCGGTTCAAGGATTTCGCCTTGCAGGGTGAAGAGATCGCCTTTTTTGCTCCATGCAAAATGGAGGACCGCCAGACCGGCGATCAGGTAGATGGTTTTGTGCAGGCGTTTCCAGTTTTTGCCGAGGCGCTTTTTCCATAGGTCAAAGGAGGTGACGCCCAGCGGGAGCATGAGGAGGAGCGCCAGGATGCCAACGATGAGGCGCGGTTTTTGAATTACGTCGGGCAGAATCAAACTCCAGGCCAGACCGTAATCGAGGTTGATGTAAATGATGAAGTGGATGGTTGCGTAGAGTAGGGCGTACAGGCCGAGCGTGCGGCGGCGTTTGAGCGGCTCGCTCCATTTGAAAAGCGTATTGAGCGGCGTGCAGGCTAAAGCGAGAAAAAGCAGGGCAATGGCATGGCGGCCGGTGGCGCGTTCCAGATCCTGAATGGGGTTGGCGGAAAGAGCATTCGTGAAAAACTTAAATAGTAACAAGGCAATGGACGACCAGGCGTAGAGGTGGATGGCGATTTGTAACAGCGTGAAGCGGGGTTTATTCATGGTTCGTTTTAATAGTTGGCTTTCAAGTCCATGCCTTGATAGAGCGAAGCGACTTGTTCGGCGTACCCGTTGAAAGGCAGGGTTGGGCGGCGATTAAATTCGCCGATGCGGCGCTCGGTGGCCTGCGACCAGCGCGGGTGCGGCACGTCGGGGTTGACGTTGGAGTAGAAGCCATATTCGTTCGGCGCGGCGGTGTTCCAAAGCGTGTTGGGTTGTTCGCGGACGAGTTCAATTTTGACGATGGACTTGATGGATTTGAATCCATACTTCCACGGGACCACCAGACGAATCGGCGCGCCGTCCTGTTTGGGCATGGGCTCGCCGTATAAGCCGGTGGCTAAAAGGGTCAGGTCGTTGAGAGCTTCGTCCAGCCGCAGGCCTTCTTGATAGGGCCACACGTAGAACGGGCTGTTTTGTCCTTTCATTTCGTCGGGGCGATGGACCGTTTCAAAGCGGACGTATTTTGCGTCTGAAGTGGGTTCAACTTCTTTCAGCAGGCTGGCCAGGGTGAAGCCCGTCCAGGGGATGACCATGCTCCAGGCTTCCACACAGCGCAGGCGATAGACGCGTTCCTCTTGCGTAAATTTGGCGAGCAGGTCTTCCATGCCATACGTTTTGGGCTTGTTCACCAGCCCGTACACTTCCACCGTCCAGGGCGAGGTAGTGAAACCGGCGGATAACGGCGCAACTGCTTCTTTATCTGTGCTGAATTCGTAAAAGTTGTTGTAATTGGTAATGTCGTTATAGGGGGTGGCCGGGTCGCCGAGTTCGTCGGTGAATCCGGCGTCGGTGGCGGGTGGGTTCTCGCTTGCGGGCGAATCGGGCAAGGCTTGTGGCGCGCAGGAAGCCAAGGCCAAACTTCCGGCGGCCACGCCGGCAGTTTTGATGAAATCGCGGCGCGAGAAATAGACGTCTTTGGGCGTAATTTCAGAGGGGCGAATGGGAACGGCTGAAAGGTTCTGGTTCATTTTTACTCCTAACGTTAAAGTTGAAACGCGGCATACGTCAAAGATGTTTTGATTGTAAGAAAACTTTCTTACAAAAAGATGAACCTTGTCTGAGAACTTCGTTAAAAGAAATTAAATCTGCCGCGCTGGGTATTAGACTTTATCTGAACTAATTTTCAAGGCTTTCATGGGACGCTGATGAACACTGATAAGAGCCATTTTTGGAGTGGAATCTTCAAAAAATCTGCGTCTGTCCGCGTTTTTCCGCGTCCAATTTTAATTTCCAATAATGTCTATTATATAATCGCTTGATGCGCCCGGCCTACAAAAGACTTTTCGCCTTCTTTGCAATTCCATTTGGCATCTGCCTGCTTGGCGCTTTGCTTTTCTTCGGCGGCCGGTTTTTATACGGGCTGGGGCAAACGCTCAGTTCCGACGCGACCTTTCTAATCAACGGTACGCCAACCCATTCTCCCGCGCCAACCGTTACGCCCACTGCTCCCACCGTTACCCGTTCGCCCACGCCCGGCCCCAGCGCCACGCCCACTTTTTATTACATCATCCCCACGGCCACGGCAACCTTGATTCCGTGGACGACCTGCCCAGGGATTGTGATCTCCGTCCGCGATACGGAACAAGGCGATTATTTACACGTCCTGCGCTGTGAAGATCAGTATGAATATGAGATTGGCCCGCTCACCAAAGGCGCGTATGCCGTGGCTCCGGATGATCGCTATCTCGTCTATGCCAGCACAAACGGATTGCTCTATGCGTCCAAAATTGGCGACCCCACGTTGTACACAATCGTCAACCTAAAGAAAAAAGGCCCGTTTGTGGCCTTCCCTAAAAAAGTCGTTCCAGATTTTAAGTTGAAATTTATTGGAGACGCGCCGCCATTTGTCTTGGAAGTGTACGAAGCGCAATATGGGCAAAACTTTCCGGTACAAATACCCAATTGGTTGTCACAATAAGGCGTTACGGCGCCTGCTTTTCCACCAAGCCCTGAAGGTCTATTTTCGAAGCGTCGGCGTAGGTTTCAAAATCAGCGTAGAGCGCATCGTCCGCCACCTGCAATTCGTCAAAACCATAAATTACCTGAATTGCAGATTTCCCCTCCGGCGTGAGCATAAAATCCACAAACGCGCGTTGCAAAACGCGGCGCATCTCCAGCGGTAATTGCACAGAAAAAGAAATATTGTCGTAGGGGATGAAGGCTTCAGAGCGCCAGACCACCCTAACTTTATCCAACACGTCGGGATAATCCGCTTCCAGCGCGGGCGAGGAACGCGCGTCAATGAACGTCGCGCCAAAATCGCAGATATCCGCCGCATAGACGGCGCGCACCACATTGGGTTGACCTTCCAAAAACGCGCCGCTTCGAGTCTTAACCCCGGCCTGATTCAGCAATCCGAACGGCAGGACATATCCCGAAGGCGAAAGCGGATCGCTCCAACAGGGCTTCTTGCCCTCAAATTGTTTTAACGCCGCGTTGAGGGTTGCGGTATTTTGATGGCTGGCTTCATCGTAAAAAGATTCAAACCCACCGTCGCGATTGACAATGAACTGTAACCCATATAACCGTTGGCCCTGACGAGCGCTGGCCAGCGCCGCCGTGACGGATTGATTCTTTTTGGCCAGCAAATAGCCAAACGGAGTCAACGCGGCCAGGTGAGCGTTGCCCGCCTCAAAAGCGGAAATCAGCGCGCTTTCTGAGGGCGGAACCACGGTCACGACATGATAGCCGGTGCGTTGTTGTAGATAGCCCGCGAGCGCTTCTCCGGCCGCGATCACTTCGTCGGCGGGGTGGGCGGAAGGACTCAAAGCGAGGATCAATGGATTTTGAGCGCTACCCGGCTCGGGCGTGGCCCGTGGCGTGGCCGTCGCGTTGGGCAGAGCCGTTAACGTGGGAATCGGCGAAGGAGTCGCCATCCTCCAGGGCGCGGAACAGGCCAACCCGGCCAGCGTCAAAATCATCAAAACTTTTTTCAGGGATAAATTCATGCGCCCATAATCATAATGAGGTTGCTATAATAAGGCAAGTTTAGGAAAATGAGGATGCCATGAAAAATACTGTGAATACGATCATGTCGGCGATTATTCTAATTGTGCTGGCGGCGGGCGTTTATTTTATTGTGCAAACGGTGCGCGAGGCCACGGCCACCGCCGCGCAGGCCGCACAGGCGCCGTTTGCTGGAATTCAACAATCCAATTACGATTTGCAAACGCAGATGGCCAACATGCTACACCCCACGCCGACGATCATCCCCGACCCGGTGACGCACATCAACGCCATTCGCTCGCTGGCCCGGCTGGAGACGATTCAATACACGGTGGAGCAGGTGGTGACTGCCGAAACCAATCAGGGCAATTTGGCGTTTGCGTTTGGCAATAAGATCTTAATTCAAATTCATGGCACAGTGGTGGCCGGGATTGACATGGAAAAGATGCAACCGCAGGACATGCAACTGCAAGGCGACGTGTTGTATGTGAAACTTCCGCCCGCCGAAATTTTAACCGTCACTTTGGATGAAAATAAAACCGAGGTGTACACCATTCAGGACGGCATTTTTTCGGACATTGACCCAAACCTGGTGTTGGATACGCTCAGTACAGGCAAGGATAAGATTACCACGGCGGCGCTGGAGGACGGCATTCTCACACAGGCGCAAAAGAACGCGCAGGTGTATTTACAACAATTTTTCATCGGGCTGGGTTATAAGGCTGTGATTTTTCAGCAATAACGCGCAGATTTTTATTGTTCCATGCCGCATTTCGATCTCCTGTTGGAGCTGTTTTGGACCTTTCTCAAGGTTAACCTGCTGAGCACTTCCGGCCCGGCCTCGGTTGGTTTGCTCTATCACGAAGCGGTTGGCCGGTTTGTCACCGAACAGCAATTTGTGCAGGCCGTTGGTTTTTCCTCCGTGTTACCGGGGAGCGACGCGCTCCAGTTGGCCATGTATATTGGATATGCGGCGGGCGGCATTTGGGGCGGGCTGGTGGCGTTGCTCGGCTCGATCCTGCCGCCCACGCTGATCATCCTGGGGGTGACGATGATTCTACATCGCTTGCGGCGCGAGGCCTGGGTCTCCAGTTTTGTCGAAGGGCTGGCCCCGGCCATTTCAGTCCTGATGGTTTTCACCGCCTGGAAGATCTTTCAAAAAGGCGGCAATACCGGTTGGTTTGGCTGGAGCCTGGGGGTAGCAAGCCTTTTGGCGATGTGGTTCAAACTCCCCGAACGGGCAGTGATCCTTGTGGCGGGCGTCCTTGGAATCGTGTTTCTCTCGCCATGAACGAAACCAAATTTTCCCTCTGGCTTCAACTGCTCTGGATGTTCCTAAAAGTTAATTTGCTTTCGCCTTCCGGTCCGGCCTCGGTCAGTTTGCTATACAAAGAAGCGGTCGGGAAGATTATGACCGAGAAGCAATTCGTTGAAGCGGTTGGGTTTTCCAACGTGCTTCCGGGGAGCGAAGCGCTTAAACTGGCCATGTTTGTGGGCTATGCGGCGGGCGGCGTGCCTGGCGTGTTAACCGCCCTATTGGGCGCGGCGCTTCCGCCCACAGTGATGATGTTAATCCTCGCCATGCTTTTAAAAACCGTGCAACACGAAAACTGGCTGACGGGTTTTGTGGCTGGGATGAGTCCGGCGATTGCGGCGTTGATCATTGTCGTCGCCTGGGAGTTGTTTCGCGTGGGTCAAACCAAAAAGGTCGGGCGGCGCACGCTCCTGATCGCCGGTTTAAGCGCCCTTGCGTTTTGGCTGGACGTTCCTTCTCCGCTGGTGTTGCTCGGCGCGGGAATTTTAGGCGTGATTTTATTTCGATAAGCGAGAAGGTTATGAAACTGGAAATCTTAATTGCCACCAATGGATTCAAAGGAACCTGGGATTCCATTGAATATGGCGCCTGGCTGGCGGAGACGCTGGAAACAAGCGTAACGCTTTTAGGCGTCACTGAAGATGTAAACCTCGCGGAAGCGGATGACGATCATCACCCGCTGGAAGACCTGTTCGCCGAAGCCGTGCAGGTCTTTCAACGCCGGGGGCTTGCATACCGCTTGGAAATTCAAACCGGCAACCTGGAAGAATGCCTGCCCAAAAAGGCGCAGGCCGGAAATTACCTGACGGTGGTGGGCCCGCTCGGGCGGCCTCCGCTCCGACGGCTTTTAACCGGCCGCTCGATTCGCCATCTGCTGGAACAAATTAACACACCGATTCTCTACGTGCCCGAATGCAAACTCCCGCTCAAAAAAGCGCTGATCTGCATCGGCGGGCTGGGACACGAAGTGACGGCGGAACACATCGCCATGCAAATGGCCCTGAAAAGCAAAGCGGAAATTACCCTACTACATATCGTCCCGCCAATGGATTTGGATTACCCGACCACGCGGGCCGTGCGCGAAAATTGGCAAAACTTACCGCAGTCCGATACGCTGGTTGGAAAGAGCCTCAAACACACGCTCGAAATCGCTCAAGCGGACGGCTTAACCGCGCAGGTGAAAACGCGGCGCGGAAACATCGTTGAAGAAATTCTAGCGGAACTCAAAGAAAGCCAATACGACCTGCTGAGCATGGGCTCCGCGTATAGCGGAACTGCCCTGCGACAACTCTACGCGCCCAACGTGACGGCGGAGATTACCGAATCAGCCCGCCTGCCCGTCCTCACGGCGCGCTACAAAAAGTCGGACGAACGCCCCGAAGGTTGAGAACTCCCCGGCGTTGTGTAAAAGCCTTCGGGGCGGTTGTTTCAAAAATCATTGCTTCAAAAACGCGCGGGTCTCTTCAATCTTCTTTTGATCCACCCGTCCGCGCTTTTCCCAATCGTCCAAAAGTTGCGAGATGGTCAGCACGGCGTGAAAGCGAAAGCCCGCCTGCTCCAGCGATTCTTTCGCGCCCGATTGACGATCCACCAGCACGATCACATCCTGCACGCGCAGTCCGGCCGCGGTTAATTTTTCAATCGCTTCAAATTTACTGCCGCCGGTTGTGGCCAAATCGTCAATCACCGCCACCGTTTCGCCGGTTTCAAAATCGCCCTCAATTTCGGCCTTCGTTCCGTAAGCCTTGGCTTCCTTGCGCGGGTAAATCATCGGATAATTGCCCTGCAAGGCAATGGCCGTGGCAATTGGAATGGCCGCATACGGCAAACCGGCAATGCGCGAAAATTGCAAACGCTTCAACAACGGCAGATATGCCGCGCCGATTTTTTGTAACAAGCTGGGGTATGAGATGATCCGGCGCAGGTCAATATAAATTGGGGATTGCAGGCCAGACTTCAGCGTGAAATCTCCAAACTTAATGCAACCAGCTTCGAGGAGTTCGTCCGCAAGCGCCGCGAGATGAGAATCAAGTTCGGGCATGGAAAATCCTTTTCTAAATATTTCTGCGGAAGTATATTGAAAAAAAAGCGGCTGTCAAGCGCGGGTATAATCCGCTTATGAAATCCATTCGCGTTCTATTCCTAACCTTCACGATCTTCGCGCTGTTCGCTCAAGTGCGGGCGCAAGCCAACCAGCCCGTGGCGCTGGTGATGACCGCCGACGGGCCGATCATGCCGCCCATGTTGGAATATATTCAACGCGGCGTGGAAACCGCCAATCAACACAATGCGGAAGTTCTCATCCTCCAACTGAATACGCCCGGCGGAAGCATTGCCACCATGCTCGAAATCATCAAAACCATTCGCGCCAGCGATGTGCCGGTGGTCGTCTATGTGGCGCCGAAAAACGCCATGGCTGGCAGCGCCGGAGCGATGATCACCATGGCCGGGCATGTGGCCGCCATGGCCCCGGAAACTTCCATCGGCGCGTCCAGCCCAATCAACAGTTCCGGCGAAAACCTCAATACCACCGCTGAGAAAAAAGCGAAAGAGATCACCAAAGCCGCCATTCGCGATTACGTCAAACCGCGCGGGCCCAAAGCGCTGGCGCTGGCCGAATCCATGATTGACGATGCCGTGGCCGCCACCGCCAACGAAGCGCTGGAAGCCGGGCTGATTGATTTCATCGCCGACGATCCCGAAGACCTTTTGCAAGCGCTGGATGGATTCAAAGTAAACGTCAACGGTCAAGCCCGCGTCCTACAGACCAAAAACATCGAAACCCAGCCGCTGGAGATGAGCTTCATCGAACGCTTTCTGTTATTGCTCACCGATCCCAACATCGCCTTTCTTTTACTCGCCATCGGCGTGCAGGCGGTCCTCATCGAAATCTCCAGCCCGGGCGGCTGGGTGGCGGGCTTCCTCGGCGCGGTCTGCCTCACCTTGGCCGTGTACGGCATGGGCGTCCTGCCGATCAACTGGTTTGGGCTGGTCTTTTTGCTGATCGCCTTCGTCCTTTTCATCTTAGACGTTAAAGCGCCCACGCATGGCGCGCTCACCACGGCGGGCGTAGCTTCCTTCATTATCGGCGCGCTGGTCTTGTTCAACTCGCCGGGCGTTCCGGCCTTTCAGCGCGTCTCGGTTCCGTTGGTCGTCGCCACGGGCATCTTCATCGGCGGGCTATTCTTTCTGATGTTAATCTTCGTCCTCCGCGCCCAACATGCCGAAATCCAAACCGGCCGGGAGCGCCTGCTCGGGAAAAGCGGAACGGTCAAAACGTTCAGCGGCGAAGCGGGACAGGTGCAAGTCGAATCCGAGTTATGGAGCGCGGAAAAATCCGCCGAATCAGAGCCGCTTCGTAAGGGTGATACAATCGAAGTCGTCGAAGTTCGCGGATTAAGATTGATCGTCAAGAAAAAATAACCAACGCGTGAGTTCACGCTTCAAAAGGACCTTATGCCTGCTACGCCTACGAGAGACCGAGTCAAACCCGAAACAGAATCGCGCCCCCTGCGCCGCCCGGAGTGGATCAAAGTGCGCGCGCCTTCCGGCGAAAATTACGAACGCATTCAAAATTTAATGCGTTCCAAAGAACTACACACCGTTTGCGAAGAAGCCATGTGTCCCAACCTCGGCGAATGCTGGGGAAGCGGCACGGCCACATTTTTGATGCTGGGCGACGTGTGTACGCGCACTTGCGCCTTTTGCGACATCAAACACGGCAAGCCCGGCTTGTTGGATTGGGGCGAAGCCGAGCGCGTGGCCCAGGCCGTCAAATCCATGAACCTCAAGCACGCCGTCATCACCTCGGTCAACCGCGATGAAAGAAAAGACGGCGGTTCGCCCATTTTTGCGATGGTGATTCGCAGAATCCGCGAAGTTTTGCCCGGCTGTTCCATTGAAGTGCTGATTCCCGATTTCAAAGGAAGCATTGAAGCCTTGAAGATCGTGATGGACGCGCGCCCCGAAATTTTGAATCACAACGTGGAGACTGTACCGCGTTTGTTCAAAACGGTTCAGCCACAGGATAATTATGACTGGGCGGCCGCGACTTTATCCAACGCTAAAAAACTGGACCCCGATGTTTTAACAAAATCGGGCATCATGGTGGGGCTGGGCGAAACGCTGGAGGAAGTCAAAGCCGTGATGCGCGATCAACGCAGTTGGGGCGTAGATATTTTGACGGTAGGTCAATACCTGCAACCGAGCAAAAAACACATGCCCATGGAGCGCTACTACACCATGGAAGAGTTCGCCGAAATCCGCGAATATGGCAAAGCGATTGGCTTCCAATGGGTCGAGTCGAATCCGCTGGTGCGGTCTTCCTATCACGCGGCGGAGCAGGTCCGCGCGTTGAGCGTGGTGCATCGGAAGTTGTATGGGGAAAAAGCAGAGAATTAGAGGATTAAAGAATTGAAACTCCCGCTTGACTTGAAAGGTCGGCGGGAGTTTTGTAGAATGCTCTGATTGGCGCTTTTCGGACAGGAGACGTTATGACACAACAACAGGCTTTGAGCGCGCGCGAACAGGAAGTAGTCGATCTTTTGCTGAAGGGGAAAAGCAATAAGCTGATCGCTTCCGCGCTGGGGATTTCCGATCGCACGGTTGAATTCCACTTGAAAAATGTCTATGCCAAGTTACAAGTCGGCTCGCGAACTGAGTTGATCCTGAAACTAGGGACTTCCACAGTTGCGGGGAGGGACGAAATACCCGAAAATGGAGACAGCCCTCGGGCTATATCTTTGAGAGAAGCCGTCTCTAGAATCGGCAAGGAGTTAAGAATGGAAAATTTATTCAATGCCCGCGAAGAAGCGAATCCCGCGACATTTTTCGGGGCGATCCGCATGTGCTTCGCCAAATACGCGGACTTCAACGGGCAGGCGGCGCAGGCTGAGTTCTGGTGGTTTGCGTTATTTGTTACGTTGGTTACCGCGGCGCTGGGATATCTAAGTCAGGAACTGGCGAGCGTGTTCACTGTTGCCGTGTTGTTACCTTTTCTGGCGGCAGGCGCGCGTCGTTTACGAGACATCGGTAAGAGCGCCTGGTGGCTGTTGATGATCCTCGTTCCCGTAGGTGGGCTTGTTACGTTGGCGATCTTATGGGCTCTACCAACAATTCACGATCCAGTCTCGGCATAAAGACAGAACAGAAATCATCACCCAACTCCCGCCAAAAACGGCGGGAGTTTTTGTTACACAAATTAATCTTTGGTTAAAGCGGTAAGAAACAAAAATCAAGTGTGTCTATTTCTATAAAAGGAGAGTCCCATGCAACCCTTTATCAAACCTACCGACGCAGAGCTTAAGCAGAAGCTCACCCCACTTCAATATGCGGTGACGCAACACGAAGAAACCGAGCGTCCATTCGCCAACGAATTTTGGAATCATCAACAAGCGGGCATCTATGTGGATATTGTCTCCGGCGAACCGTTGTTTAGCTCGCTGGATAAATTTGACGCCGGTTGCGGCTGGCCCAGCTTTACGCAACCGCTGGATGCCGGAAACCTCCACACGCGCACCGATTTCAAATTGTTTGCGCCGCGCACCGAAGTCCGCTCTAAACATGCAGATTCGCACCTCGGGCATGTCTTTCCCGATGGCCCCGCGCCCACCGGATTAAGGTATTGCATCAACTCCGCTTCGCTTCGCTTTATCCCTGTGGAAGAAATGGAAGCGCAAGGCTACGGCGAATACCTGCGCCTCTTTCAAGCCAAATAATTTGTCGCTTAAAAATTCCGGCGCTTGACAGGCCGGAATTTTTATCCTACAATACGTAACGAAACGGTTACATATTATGAGAAGAGACGTATTTCAAGCCATCGCAGACCCCAACCGCCGAGCCATCTTAAGTTTGTTGGCCAAGCATGAACGCCTGAACCTAAACGGCGTCGCCGAAAATTTCCATATCAGTCGCCCGGCCGTTTCACGTCATATCAAAATATTGAAGGAATGCGGCTTGGTGATCGTAATCAAGGAAGGGCGCGAACGCTATTGCGAAGCAAAGTTCGACAAACTGGATGAAGTGACTGACTGGATTGAAAAATATCGTCAGTTTTGGGAAGAACGTTTTAGCCGACTGGATCAAGTTTTAGAGGATTTGAAAAAACAGGAGAAAAAAAATGTCAAAAACAATGCAAGCAAAAAATAAAACACTCGTGACCGCCGAACCGAACAAACAGGAAGTCTTCGTTACGCGCGAATTCGACGCGCCACGCGAGTTGGTCTACAAGGCGCACACCGACGCGAAGTTGTACGCGCAGTGGCTGGGCCCGCATGGCTACGAGATGATCCTCGAAACTTTTGAGCCTGTGAGCGGCGGCAAGTATCGCTACATCCACAAAGATAAAGCGGGAAACAAATATGCCTTTCATGGAACATTTCATACCATGAGCGAAGCGTTGATGATCCAGACCTTCGAGTTTGAAGGAATGCCCGAACCTGGACATGTGACTCTGGACACGATGCGACTTGAGAAATTACCCAACAATCGAACGAAGATCACGATTCATTCCGTCTTTCAATCTGTTGCAGACCGCGACGGCATGGTTGCCTCTGGAATGGAAGGCGGCGTGCGCGAAGGGTATGAGCGGCTGGATGAGATTTTAGCGGGGATGAAGTAGAGAAGAGATGAGGACGGTAGACTGCAGACGATAGACCATACGATGGTTACTGGTCTATCGTCAAATTCATAAAAGGAGAAAAAATGTCATTTCAAGCCTATCTCGATAACATTGAAGAAAAAACTGGCAAGACCCCAAAGCAATTCATTGCCGAAGCCAAAAAATTGAAATTAACCGAGTTCAAAGACATCATTGCCTGGCTCAAGCGCG
>JADZCC010000048.1 GCA_020851785.1 Anaerolineales bacterium | reverse complement strand
TTCTCTTATTTAATGGACAGATTGCTCAGACTGCTCAAAACCTGAGTCAAACTTTGCAAAGTTATCCTGCCTACAACGTAGTTGTCAATACATTTGAATTTGCAAGCGGGGCGGCGCTTCAATATATGAATGATATGTCGTTTGGGTTGGTGGATAATTTTGTGAATTTTGAAAACGGCAGTGATGTGTTCCAAAGCGGCATGGGGTTTGGCAGAACGGTGAGTAATATTCAAGGAATGTTAGAAATTGGAATCGGGCTTGGAACTATGGCGGTTTCCTTGTCCTCTCTTCCATCTACTGGCGCATTGACACTGGGTTGTGCAGGCGCAACAGGCGGAATTTGTATCATCCCCGGAGCATTGGCTGTGAGCGCCGAAGTGGCGTTGGCAGGCGTGGGCGCCGCAATTGCATGGCATGGAACGGGCGTACTTAATAATAACCATAACAATCCTTTGCAGATTAGAGGAAATGGAGGTGGAAGTGATTTACCCCCCAATCCAGAAAAAGGCTATTATCGGTCTAATAAACAGAATACTTCAAGAAACTCTGATGAATTGTATAAAAATATGGGTAAACCAAAAAGGCTTGAAGGCTATCAAGCACACCATATTGTTCCAAGCACGAGTACCCAGTATGAGTACGCTACAGACGCAAGGAAAATTTTAGAGGAATTTGGGATTGATATAAACAACGCAGGTAATGGAGTTATGATTCCTGGAAAAGTGAATCGTGAACTGAATAACCCATACTATGAGGAAGCAGTTTTACAAGCGTTGACAGACGCGAAGAATAATGGAGCTGACAAAGAAGATATTCTTTCTCTTTTACAAGATATAGGAAGTCAAATCCTTGCTACGGGAACATATCCATAGATCAAAGAGGTTTAGGTATGAATACAGATAAATTTTGGATTATTAGAAAGAATCTTAATGAATTTAGATTTTTTGCAAGAGATAAAAACGCCCGCCCGTTTATTGATGGGTTGAACTTGCTTAGCGCAGGTAAATCTTTATCTGAAATATGGGAGCCTGTGCTTCTGCCTCTTTATTCAGGAGATGAGGAAAATGAAGAGAAGGAACTAAGTAAACCAATACCGGATTTTAGTAGAGGCATTTTTGGTTTGGCAATCAGTAAAAAGGCTTATCTAAGCTTACAGCCTCTTATTGCCAATCAAGTAATATTTTTAGAGTTGAATACTGAAGCAGGGCTTTATTATGAGTTAGACATACAAAAAGTAGACTGCCTTGATTTAGAAAGTTCGATAAAAATTATGTTTCCGAGTGGAAAAATTATGAGAATTGAAAAATATAACTTTCATTGGGAAAGCCTAGTAAATGTACATATTTTCAAGGAATTAAACGTGGTTTTGAGTCCAGATTTTGTATCTAATCAATTCAAGAAAATCGTTGAAGAAAACAATTTAACGGGTTTAACATTTCACCCAATACCATTAGTAAATGAAGAATAAGTGCGATTAATGCAGAAGACGAAGCCGAATGGAATCGCGTGCAGTCCGGGCTGGATTTGCGGGCTGTGCTGGCCGCGCAGGCGCGGCAGGCGAATCAAGCATAAATCAATAGCGAGAAATAAAATTATATGATTGTCTCAACTAAAAAAGCGCTTCTATTAATTGTAGTTATGTTGCTGACAGGCTGCCAGAACAACACGAGGGCATTACCTGATTACATTTCGAAGATATCAATACCAAACTGGGACGAAATATACCCTTTGTTGAGGAGTGAGGCGCAAAAATGGGAGGCAGGAGCCGAGCTGAATTTAGCAGTTCTAATTATTGATATAAATGAAGATAGCGACCTTCCTCTAGTGCGTGCAATATTTGAATCCCCTGATAACAGGCTCGAGTTTCTTTATATCGAATTCTTTGAAAATCAAACATTCCATACAAAAACAGAGAAAAACTTAATCCCAATATTGGATTCCAACCTAGTTTTTGATGAGGATTGGAAATTGAATAGCAACGACGTTTGGAAGTTGTTTTTAGAAAATGAAGAAGTTGTATCCGCTAGCGAAGAATATTTTAAGTGTTCTACATTGACGCTTATCAACAAGGAAGTTGGAGGGAGAGATGAAAAAAAAGTTGTCTGGCAACTGGCGTTAGATAACTGCTTGGGAACGTCAACCTTATACTTTATCGACGCAAAAACCAGTCAATTTTTGGGAAGCGAATCGCACTAGTTAAGTTGACGGTGAGATACACCCTGCTGGAAGTGATCGCTGAGTAACAATTGAAAATGGAGCATAACATGAAATTTCTTGGGTTTTTACCTGCGGTCATATCTACGTTGAGCGCCGTCCTCCATTCAGTCTTGCCTATGCCCTGTACGCCATCTTCCAAAAGCATAAACATGCCGAACATGTCAGAAGTAAAATCACCAAAGATATTTTGATATTCCTCATCACCTTCCTGTTTATCCTCATCCTCGGCGGGGCGGCGGGGTTGTTGGTAAATCACTATGTCGGCAATTTATTTGGGGCGATGGTTGGCTTTGCCTGCGCCATGCTGGTCAGCTTTGGGGTTGGATATGGAGTCAGGAAAGGCATGCTGAAATTCAGCGCTTGAAGATAACTGTGGGCGGATTTCTTTATTGCGTCATTCCTGCTTCCACCTGGCAAATAGAGGTTAAGAAATGAATTTTTATGATCTTCCACCTATTACTGCTCTCATAAACTTGTCAATGATTTGCACGCCTTTAATAATATTTGCATGGATATTATTGTACAAAAAAGGTTTTGCCACAATAAGATTGTGGGCGGTTAGCTGGTTTTTAATATTTGTTGTATTTGGCGCTATTCTTTGGCTGTTTACCAGTAATATTTGGTATCAAGTTATTTCTGTTCTTATGGCAATCGTCGGAGGTATTGGTATATTACTACTTCCGAAATCTCAACCGGATTTTGTCAAAAAGCTAAAATTGAAATTCTAATTGAGTCTTTTGTCCCGCTTTAGTTTTTGTGTCCAGCAGAAATGAGCGACAGAGCAGGTCGCTTGCGTTTCTCCCGGATAAAACTGGCTTCAAAAAGCCCTGCGCGTATTTCTGTTATAATGCCGAAAACAATTGGTTTTAAGGGGCTTAACCGCAAAATTGTTTATCCTTAAGAAAATGGTATGGATATGGAAAATTTTATTTCCCTCGCGCAAATTGACGAAGCGACGCGGGCCGTGCAAGCGAAAATTACAGTTCAACCTAAAGTCGGCATGATCCTCGGTTCCGGGTTAAACGCCCTGGCGGATTCAATCCAAAACGCAGTGACCATTCCCTATGGCGAACTCCCGCATTTTCCCACCTCCACGGTGCAGGGGCATGTGGGGCGTTTGGTGATTGGCCAATTGGAAGGCGTGGATGTGCTGGCCATGCAGGGGCGGATTCATTATTATGAAGGCTACACTATGGGGCAGGTCACTTTGCCGGTGCGGGTGATGAATCGGCTGGGGATTGGCAGTCTTGTCGTCACCAATGCGGCGGGCGGCGTGGCTCCGCAGTTTGAACCCGGCGACGTCATGCTGATTACCGATCACCTCAATTTGATGGGCATGTCCGGGCTGAATCCATTAATGGGCCCGAACCTGGATGAATTCGGTCCGCGCTTTCCCGATATGAGTCAAGCCTATGACCGCGCATATTGCGAGTTGGCCCGTCAGGTGGCGAAAACTGAAAAGGTTAAATTGCAGGAAGGCGTTTATGCGGGGTTAAGCGGGCCTTCCTTTGAATCCCCGGCGGATTTACGCTTCTTACGCACGGCCGGAGCCGACGCGGTGGGTATGTCCACCGTGCCGGAAGTGATCGTGGCCCGGCATGGCGGTTTGCGCGTGTTGGGGCTTTCGGGCGTGAGCAACAAAGCCAATTTGGACGGCTCCACCATCACCACCCATGCGGAAGTGATGGAAGCGGGCAAGGTCATTACCCCCAAGCTGGAAAAAATCATTCGCGGCGTTTTGCGCGAAATGTAGAAGTTTGATTCTTTGGGATGAATGAATTTTATAAATTCCTCGCCGAATACGAGGCGTTAATTTATATTCTGCTGGCAATTGGCGCGTTGTTCGCCTTTCGCTGGTTGTGGCGTTCATGGCAGGAATGGCAGGTGGCGGTCTATCGGCTGGAGAAGGAATTTTCCACGCGCCGCTTGGGCCAATCGGCCGCAATTTCCGCGCTCATTTTGGCTTTCTTCTGCTTTGAATTTTTCATGGTTTCTTTTTTCATCCCCGGCTTGCCAGCCGAGGTGTTTTTGGTTACGCCCACAGTGGATTTTATCTCCACGCCGACGGGCACGTTATCCGCGGCGATGATGACGCAATTTGCCGCGCTTCCAACCCGCGCAGAGGGTCCCAACGCTTTGGGCTGTACGCCCAAGCAGGTGGAGATCACCTCGCCCAAGCCTGGCGAAGAAGTGAAAGGGACGATTGATTTGATCGGCACGGTCAACATCCCTGATTTTGGGTTTTATAAATATGAAGTTGCCCCAGCCGGGAGCGATGTGTGGGCGACGATTTCCGCCGACCGTAAAATTAAGGTGGACGAATCTTTGGGGCGCTGGGATACCACCGCGCTCACGCCGGGCGATTATCAAATCCGTCTGGTGGTGACGGATAACCAAGGCGCGGCCCTACCGGCCTGCGTCATTCCGATTCGCGTGGTTCCGAATCAATAAACATGATCTGATATGACCGTCCCGAAGGTTTTTTCAAATCAAGCAAAGGATACTCGTCAACCTTCGGGACGTTTTTCCTTGTTACAGATAAAGTCTAATACATTATTTTTTTAGGATATTTATGACCGATCTTCAACTTCGTCCAACTGTCGCTTCCGACCTTTCCCGTTTGATGGCTTTCGACCATAACATTTCCAGCGAGGCCGTCTGGCAGTTGGAATTGCGCCGTGAGGTGGGGCAGATTAACGCGTCCTTCCGCGAAGTGCGTTTGCCCCGTTCCATTCAGGTGGAATATCCGCATAATCGCTACGCCCTGGCCGACGATTGGATTCGCAAATCCATGATGTTTACGGCCTTTCAAGGCGCCGACCCGGTGGGCTACATCAGCTTGTTGGAAAGGGGAACCGCTTCGGTGGTCTGGGTGACGGACCTGGTGGTGGCGGAAGCGGGTCGAAGAAAAGGCGTCGCCTCCGCTTTGTTAACCGCCGGGCAGGATTGGGCGGCGTCCCGCGCGCATGGGCGTTACATCCTTGAAATGCAATCTAAAAATCTTCCGGCCATTCGCTTTGCTCAAAAAAATGGCTTTGAGTTCTGCGGGTATAATGACCATTATTATCTGACGCAGGACGTGGCTTTGTTTTTTTCAAAACTTTTAAAATGATGTAGTACAGCGCAAACGTTTTACTGGAAGGATTGCATGAATATCAGTTGGTTGGATGGGGCGCTGGCGGGGCTGAGGACGCTAAACCAAATCCTTACGGCGGGGATCGCCATTACGGCCTTTTCGCTGTTTTTATATTCGCTTTCATTTAATTTGCGCGACCGCGTGGCGCGTTCGTTTGCCACGATTCTGCTGGGTGTGGTGGTGGTCTTCACTTCCGAAGCCCTCCAGGATAAACCCCTCTCCACGCTGGCGATTGATTTTTTTCTGCGCTTGCAATGGGTGGGCATTATCTTTTTACCAGCCGCGTATTTGCACCTTTCAGACGCGTTGTTGGTAACGGCCGGGCGGCCTTCGCGCGGCAGGCGCCGGCTGGCGGTGCGGGGGATGTATGTGGTTTCAATTGGCTTTTTGTTTTTATTAATCTCCGGGCATTTGGTGGGCGAAATCGTCCCTACCGGTTCGCCGGTTCCGTATCTGAAGCGCACGTTGTGGACGGAAGCCTTTACGCTTTTTTACGCCCTGGCCATGGTTTGGGCGGCGATTAATTTCTTCCGCGCTTATAGTCGCATGTTGACGCATTTGGGCCGCCGTCGCATGATCTACCTGATGGCTGGCGCCACGGCCCCGGCTTTGGGTTCGTACCCATACCTTTTATACGGTTCCACGATCGCGGCCGCGCATCCGCTCTTTTTTTGGGGCGTCCTCTTTATTATCAACATCCTCGTCGCGGTGTTGATCGTCGTCATGGCCTATGCCGTGGCGTTCTTTGGCGTTTCCTGGCCAGACCGCGTGATTAAGAGTCGTTTGTTTAAATGGATCATGCGCGGCCCGGTCACGGCTTCCACTACGCTGGCGCTGATGACCGTGGTGCGGCGCGGCGGCGATTTATTCGGCTCGCCCTATAACGCCTTTGTGCCGTTCACCGTGGTAGCCACCATTTTGTCGTTGGAGCATTTAATTACGTTTGCCGCCCCGCTGTGGGAGCGCCTGCTCTTCTTTGGGCGCGACCGTCAGGAATTGCAATCCTTCCAAAATATTGAAGAACGCCTCCTCACGCAAGGAGACTTGCAACAATTTTTGGAGGCCCTCTTGGCCGCAGTGCGCGATCACTTACAGGCCCCGGCCGCGTTTGTCGCCGCGTTGGAGGATGATACCCTGTCCCCAATTGTGGTGGCCGGAAATCGCGCCCTGCTTGACCAGTCCGGCTTGACTGAAATTTTAAGCAAGGTGAACGGGTCTGCTCACCATGAATTTCAGTGGGGCAATTTTTGGGTTTTGCCGCTCCATCAGCGCAAAAGCGCGGAAATGGATCGCGATGAAGTCCTGCCCCTGTTAGGTCTGCTGGGCGTGGCCAAAACGGATGGAATGCAATCCATGGAGAACGATCAGCGTGAGGCCTTGTGGTTGCTGGCCGACCGCGCCGCGTTGGCGCTGGGCGACCGTCAGCTACAACAGCGCTTCTTCCGTTCATTGGTGGACATTCAGCCGCAAGTGGAAATGATTCAGCGGATGCGCGCCGCCGCGCGTTATGATACCCGCGCCAATTTGTTGACCGAGCCAAACCTGGAAGAAGCGGATTTGTTCAACTGGGTGCGCGACGCGCTGACGCATTACTGGGGCGGGCCCAAGTTAACCAACAATCCGCTGATGAAATTGCAGGTGGTGCGCGAACTCATCGCGCAGGATGCAGACGGGAATCATTCCAACGCCCTGCGGACGTTATTACGCAAAGCCGTGGACCAGGTCAAACCCAAAGGCGAGCGTAAATTCACCACCGAATGGATTTTATATAACATTCTGGAGATGAAATTTATTGAAGGGCGCAAGGTGCGCGACGTGGCTTCCCGGCTGGCCATGTCTGAAGCGGATTTGTATCGTAAACAACGCGTGGCCATTGAGGCGGTGGCCAAGGCGATTCTTGAAATGGAAACTGAAGTTGGCGAATAACTGAACGACGCTTAAAATGAACCTGAGGATTGACGCATAATGAATGAGAAGACAACGTACCAAAACCCAACCAGCGAGGAATGGTGGGCTTCCGTCTTGGCGGAGGAGGGCAAATATTCGGGCGGGGGAAATGCCGATGGCGGAGGGACCCGGCCAAAGGTTAAGCCAGAGGCGCGTCAACTTCCACCGGACGCTAAAAAGGTGGACTGGACTCGCGCCAAGGCGTTATACGATCAAGATCAAATTTTGCAGGTTACCGTGAAGGGCGCCAATCGCGGCGGGTTGTTGGTGGAGGACGAAACCATCTCCGGCTTTGTGCCGTTCTCCCATTTAATGGGCGCGTTGGAAAATGCCGAAGGCCTGCCGGGGGAAGTGAATTTGGAAGCGTATTTGGAAAAGCCCCTGCGCGTTAAGGTGATTGAATGCGTGGAAGAGGAAAGCCGCATTGTGTTTTCAGAGCGTGCGGCGCAGGCCGAATCTGGGCGGCGGATGGAATTGTTCCATTCTCTGGAGGCGGGGCAATGCGTGCAAGGCGTGGTGACGAACCTGACCGATTTCGGCGCGTTCGTGGATTTGGGCGGCGTGGAAGGGCTGATTCATATTTCGGAACTTTCCTGGGGGCGGGTTTCGCATCCCAGTCAGGTCGTTAAATTAAACGATCAAGTGACCGTAAAAATTTTAGACCTGTCTGCGGCCAGAAGCCGCGTGGCGTTAAGTTTGAAACAATTGCAAGCCAACCCCTGGAAGGACGCCGAAACGGCGTTTCCAGTTGGGCGCATCCTCCCGGCCACCATTACCAGCGTCCTTTCGTTTGGCGCGTTCGCCCGTCTGGATGCCAACGTGGAAGGCCTCATTCACGCCTCTGAAATTCCACAAGCGGAAGGCAAAAGCGTCAAAGACGTTTTGACGCTTGGCGCGCGGGTGGACGTGCGGGTCTTGCATGTAGAACCCAGCCAGCAACGCCTTGGCTTAAGCATGAGACTTGAAAAATAAGATGCCTGCCTACAAGCGCCGTTTTGATCAGGAACACGCCCCAGCCGAAGAGCCAAACGACTGGCTGGCCAAATTCGCCCAGATTCGCATTCGCTTTGGCGGCTACATCCGCGATGCGTTGGGCGTGGGTTTGCTGGCTTTGGCCTGCATGGCGTTGTTTGCCGTCTTAGGCCTTTCCAAAGACCAGTCCTTGCTGGCCTGGTTTGCAAACACGCTGACGCTTTGGTTTGGGTGGGGGAGCGTGCTGATTGTTTTGGGCATTGCCTACTTTGGGATTTACCTCCTGCGCCGCGATGCGCCGGAGATTCGCTGGGGCCGCTTAATTGGACTGGAACTCGCCGCGCTTCTAACGTTGGGCCTGCTGGCCCTCCTGACGGGCAATAACCTGTTTGACGCAGAATCCGGCCTGGGCGGCGGCCGGTTGGGTTGGGGCATGGTCACGCTGGCCTGGCGGATCGGCGTCTTTTGGGGTTCGCTGGTTCTGTTCATCTTCTGGGGCTTGGCCGTAATGACCGGCTTTGGGCTATGGTCAAACTTGGAAGATTGGCTCCTGCGCTTTGCCGGTGAAGCGCCGGTTGTAGTGGTTTCCACGCCTGCGCCGCAAGAAGAACCGGCCGAAGTTCAACCTGCGAAAACGGCGGTTCTCAAAAAGAAGCCGCAACCCTTGCCGCCGGAATTTCGCACTTCGTTGAAAGCCGCTGAAAAGAAATCGGAAAAACCTGCCAAGCTTTTGCCGCGCGCCGAAGATTTACCCCCGCTTAATATCCTGCTGGCCGAATCGGCCGTCCGTGCCGACGAACGGACGATTAACCAAACCGCCGGACTGATTATGAAAACGCTGGCCGAGTTTGGCATCCCCGCCACGGTGATTGGCTATCGTGTGGGCCCGGCGGTGACGCAATTTGCCGTGCAACCGGGCTTCATCAAAAAGCCGGGCGCCTCCGCCGAAGAAGAAGCCCATCAGATGAAAGTCCGCGTGGCGCAGATCGCTTCGCTGGAGAAAGACCTCACGCTGGCGCTTTCCGCTCAACGCCTGAGAATCGAAGCGCCGGTTCCGGGCAAACCGTACGTGGGCATTGAAGTTCCAAATTCACAAAGTTCCGTCGTGCGTATGCGCACGTTGTTGGAATCTGAAGCCTTCGCCAAGTTGGGCGCGCCGTTGTCGCTGGGGCTGGGGCGCGACGTTTCCGGCCAGCCCGTCGTGGCGGATTTGGCGCGCATGCCGCACATGCTCATCGCCGGCGCAACCGGCTCCGGTAAATCGGTTTGCATCACTTCCATCGCCGCCTGTTTGGCCATGAACAACACCCCCGAAGATTTGCGGCTGGTGATGATTGACGCAAAAATGGTCGAGTTGATTCGCTTCAACGGCCTGCCGCATTTATACGGGAAAGTTGAAACCAACCTGCAAAGGATTCTCGGCGTCTTGCGCTGGGTGGTGACGGAGATGGAGCATCGCTATCGCCTGCTCGAGTCCGCGCATGCCCGCGACCTGGATACCTACAACCGTAAAATTTCCCGCAAGGCAGAAGCCAAACCCCTGCCGCGCATTGTGGTGATGGTGGACGAACTGGCCGACTTGATGATGTCTGCGCCGGACCAAACTGAACACAACCTGGTGCGCCTCGCGCAAATGGCGCGCGCCACCGGCATTCATTTAATCGTCGCCACGCAACGCCCCTCCACCGACGTAGTCACCGGTTTGATTAAGGCCAACTTTCCTTCGCGCGTGGCCTTCGCCGTCGCCTCCGGCATAGATAGCCGCGTCATTTTAGATTCAACCGGCGCCGAATCTTTGCTGGGCAAAGGCGATATGCTCTTCCTCAACCCGGAAGTGGGCAACCCCATTCGCGCACAAGGCGCCATGATCACCGACGCGGAAATCGAACGGATTGTGGCCCATTGGCAAAAGAACGCTGAGAAGCCCGAAGAAACCCCACCCTGGGAGCAACTTCTGCGCGAACCGGATGAATCTGAAGGCGGCGGCGATGATGGGCTGATTGAACAGGCCGTTTCCATCGTCCGCAGTAGTCAACGCGCCTCCGCTTCGCTCTTGCAACGCAGGTTGCGCATCGGCTATCCGCGCGCGGCGCGCCTGCTCGATCAACTGGAAGAGATGAACGTGGTGGGTCCCTCTTTGGGCGGCGGCAAGGAGCGCGACGTGTTGGTCGGCCCTGAAAGCGCATTTGAAGAAGACGACCTCGCATAAAAGGATATTTAAGTGAATCAATCGCTGGAACCGGAAACCACATTCTCAGATAAATTACGCAAACTTTTCAAAGGCATTCTCGACCCAATTGGCGCTTTCTTAAATAAAACCGGACTCACGCCCAACGCCATCACCCTGCTGGGGCTGGTCGGCACAACGTTTGCGGCCTACATCCTGGCGCGTGGGAATATGTTTTGGGGCGGCGTGTGCCTCTTCCTTGCTGTGATTGTAGATGTCTTCGACGGCACGATGGCCCGCCTGCGCGGCGACCCCAGCGACTTTGGCGCGTTCGTCGATTCCGTCAGCGACCGCTACGCCGAGTTCATCACGTTTGGCGGCTTGCTCTATTATTTCCTCACACAACAAAATTACCCTGGCGTGACGGTCACTTTCTTGGCCACGGCGGGTTCGGTCTTGGTCTCGTACGTCAAAGCCCGGGCCGAAGGTCTCGGCTTTAGCGCCAAAGTGGGCCTCCTCACCCGCGTTGAGCGCTACCTCGTTTTAATTCCCCTGCTCATTTTCAACCAGCCATTTTGGGCGGTCTGCATTATCGCCCTCCTCGGCAATATCACCGCGTTTCAGCGCATCTTCCACGTCCGCGCACAAGGCCATGCGCGCATGAATCAAAAATAAAAAAGCATGGATGGACTTTCCCTCGGCCCGCTTTTGCTTCGCTGGAATGGCTTGTTGATCATGCTCGGCGTTACGGCCGGCGCGGCCTTGGCCATGACGAGGGCCAAACGTCGCGGATATGATTCAGAAATTATTTTAGATTTGATTTTGCCAACCATGATTTGGGGGACGATCTTTGCGCGGCTGTGGCATGTCTTCACGCCGTCGCTCTCCGCGCTTCAGCTGGGTCTCACCACCCGACACTATTTAACTCACCCTTTGGATTTGCTGGCCATTTGGGTGGGGGGGCTGGGCTTCCCCGGCGCCTTAATCGGCGGATGTGTCGCTTTGTTTTTCTTCTGCCGCATTTACGAATACAACTTTGCAGAACTGGCGGATGTATTGGCTCCAGCCATTGCGCTCGGTCAGGCCATCGGTCGGCTGGGAAGTTATTTCAATCAGGAACTGGTCGGTTTGCCCACTGCTGTAGCGTGGAAAATGTTCGTCGCGCCGGGCCAGCGTCTCGGTGGGTATGAAGCGGTTGAGTTTTATCATCCCCTGTTTGCGTATGCGGCCCTGCTCGATCTGGCGAATCTCATCCTCCTGCTTTGGGTTGCGCGGCGCTTCTCTGAAAAATTGCGCGCTGGCGATTTGTTCCTGCTCTATCTTTTTGTTCAAGCGCTCATTCGCTTCTCGTTGGAATTTTTGCGCCTGGACGTGGCGTTGATTCAAGGCGTTAACATCAATCAGGTTTTTATGGCCCTGGTGGCTGTGGGCGTTGGCTTGCTTTGGCGGCTACGTCGGAAAACTGTAAGGCCGCTGTGAGGGGGAAGCAGGTAAGATGGGGAATGTAAACGACTCTGATGGATAGAGGAAAATAAAATGATAGAAACCCACGACTTAAGCAAACAATTCCATGATTTTTGGGCGGTGGATGGCGTAAACCTTTCCGTGCAGGCCGGGCAAATTTTGGCTTTGCTGGGGCAGAACGGCGCAGGAAAGACGACCACCATTCGGATGTTAACCGCTTTGCTGGCGCCCACGCGCGGCTCGGCGCGGGTGGCGGGGTACGACGTGGCTACGCAGGGGAAAGAGATTCGCGCTTCGATTGGGGTGTTAACCGAACAACATGGGCTGTATATGCGGATGAGCGCGCATGAATATCTTGAATTTTTTGGAAAAGTCTATGGCTTAAGCCTTGAACAAAGGAAACTGCGAAAAGATCAACTGTTGGAATATTTTGGGCTGGCGGAAGCGGCGAAACGGCGCATTGGGGAATATTCCAAAGGGATGCGCCAAAAGCTGGCTCTGGCGCGCGCCATGATGCACGATCCGGGCGTTTTACTGCTTGACGAACCAACCTCCGCGATGGACCCGGAATCTGCCCGTTTGGTGCGCGACGAAATCGCCAGGCTGAAATCGTCACAGCGGACGCTGGTCCTTTGCTCGCATAATCTCACCGAAGTGGAAGCGCTGGCGGATCAAATTGCGATCATCTATCGCGGCAAGATTCTTCGCAAGGGAACTTTGCAAGAGTTGAAAATGCAGGTCTTAGGTCAGCCGGAATATGAAGTTTTATTCGCGGAGGACTGGGATTCAAACGGGCTGGAACTGCCGCAAGGCGTGGAACTGGTCTCTCGAAAGGCAAACAGCCTGAAGATTCGCGTGGCGCGCCCGCAGGAAATGAATCCGGTGGTGTTGAGCCGCTTATCAAAATTATCCGCGCCGGTGATGGCCTTTCAAGAGGAAAGTCGTTCGCTGGAGCAGGTCTATCTCAAGGTGATGGAAGAAGTTAAGGGGTTTACCAATGTTCACTAAATTCGGCCCAATTTGGATCATCGCCAAACGCGAACTGACCGACCAACTGCGCGACTGGCGCATGATCGCGCCGATGGGCATCCTCATTTTATTCTTCCCATTTTTAGCGAACGAATTTGCCCGAAGAGCCTCGAACTTTATCGCGCAATATGGCGGCGAAGCGATCATTGACCGGCTGGTTCCGTTTTCACTGCTGATCATTGGCTTCTTCCCAATTTCAGTTTCGCTGGTGGTGGCCTTGGAAGCCTTTGTCGGCGAAAAAGAACGCGGCACGATTGAACCGATCTTAAGCGCGCCGCTGGAAGACTGGCAGATTTATTTTGGCAAATTAATTAGCGGGGTCATTCCGCCGCTGGTCACCAGTTATGCCTCTTTTGGCATTTACCTGCTTTTGGTCATGCGCCAGAATTTGACTCTGCCGACGCCGCTGGTCTTTTTGCAAATCCTCCTGCTCACAACCGCCCACGCCTTTTTAATGGTCAGCGGGGCGATTGTGGTTTCAGTGCAATCCACTTCGGTGAAAGCGGCCAATCTGTTGGCCTCTTTCATCGTGATTCCGGTGGCCATTTTGCTGGAAGGCGAAGCCGGGCTTTTGTTTTGGGGAAATGAACACATCCTCTGGTGGGCGATCCTCGGCGTGTTAATCGGCGCCTTGCTGATCATTCGGCTTGGACTGGCGCACTTTCAGCGCGAGTATTTCATCGGTCGGGAAGTGGACGAAATTAACCTGCGCTGGCTTGGGCGCACCTTTTGGCAGAACTTTCGCGGCGACGCCCGCTCCATTTCTGAGTGGTATCGCGTTTCAGTGGGCGGCGCCTTGAAGAAGATTTTTCCCGCGGCGCTGGTCTTGCTCTTCGTCGCCGGGCTGACCATCTTTTTGAGCTATCGTTGGACGGCCGCCACCGGCGCAAAGTTCATGGAAACGGCCCCGCAAGCGGATGTGGAAAAGATTAAGACCGACCTGCTCCACTCGCCAGACTTGCGCGAAATCCGTGAGCGGGTGAACGCGCCTTACTTGTTTATGAATAATACCCGCGCCATGGTGGTGATCTTTGTCGTGGGAATTTTTACGCTGGGCGTGCTGGGCGTGATGGCCTACATGCTCAACATTTCGTTGATTGGCGGGCTGTTTGGCGCAATGCAGGTTCTAGGCCTGCCCGCCTGGAAGTTGTTCCTCGGCGGAGTCTTGCCGCATGGGATTTTTGAACTGCCAGCGTTTTTGATTGGTTGCGCGGCTGTGTTGTACTGCGGCGTTTCCTTCGTCACCCCGCAGGCGGGCAAATCGTTTGGCGAAACCGGCGTGCAGTTATTTGCCGAATGGTGTAAGCTGTTTGTCGGCGTGATTGTCCCGCTAATGGCGCTGGCCGCAGTGATTGAAGCGCATGTGACGCCGTACATCCTCGCCGCGTTGGCGTCTTAGCTTACCAGCCTACAATATAGGGTTCCCATTCCAGGTTGTCGTTGAGGTGTCGCCCAAAGATATAAATTGCATTGGCGGGCGGCTCTTTGGGAATGTGCAATAAGCGCATGTGGACTTCCTCCACCTTGCCGCCGCCCTTGCGATGATTGCAATTTGCGCAGGCGGTGACCACGTTCGTCCAGGTGTGCTGGCCGCCCAAATGGCGTGGCATGACGTGATCGAGCGTTAAATTTCCCTCGCGTTTTCCGCAATACTGACAGGTATAATTATCGCGGCGAAAGATTTCGCGACGCGATAGTTTGACGCGCAGACGCGGTTTATGAATCTGTGAAGCCAGCCGAATGACGGAAGGTCGCGGCAGGAGTTGGGAAATTGTGCGAATGTTCCCGCGTCCGTTGGCGACCATGCCCGCCTTGCCAGACAGGATTAAACCGATGGCCCTGCGCGTTGAGCAGATGTGAATAGGCTCAAAATTTGCATTTAGCACAAGCACGAGTTCGTGCATCAGGTCTCCGCAATTGCAAAATTATACTGCCACTTGCCCAAACTGGAGATGCGCCGATGGATTAATGATCCATTGCAGAAATGCCAAAGGTTCGATTCGCCCCCAGTAAACTGAATCTGGTTGCGGCGCGGGCGCGGCGTTTGATCATCCCAATCCGAGTCTTGAAGGAGAAACACATAATGAAGCGACTGACCTTTCTTTTAATTGCCAGTTTTTTGCTGGGAGCGTGCGGACAGGTCGTGCCTACGCCACCCATCATCCCCGAATTTTTTGATATCGCGCCGACCCCGTTCATAGACCTAACCTCGTACCCAACCGCGCAGGCGGCCATTCAGGCGCCCAATCAAACCTCGAACGGATTCGCCGTAAACGTGGAGCGCGCCTGGATGGATGGGAAGAACGTCAATGCCGATGTGTGTTACACCCTGCCGGATTCTTCGGACTGGTCCATTTATGCGGCGAATTTAAGTTACGCTGGGACGGTGCAGGACATTTACGGGACGACCTTGCTGAGCCTGCAAGATGCGACCGACGGTCAGCCGGGTCGCCGATGCGATACGCTTACGTTTGTCGTTCCGCCGGATGCGGATTTGACCAATGCGGTGATTACGATTGATTCGTTTGGCGCAGTTCCGCGTGAAGGCGAATATTGCTCCGTGTACATGCCCAAGATTCAACAAGCCTTGCTGGAGCGGGGGATTGGGATTGCGCTGGAGTGCGCGGCGGTGGATGGCGTTGAAAAAATGACGATCGCAAGTTACCCGCCGGAGATGACGCAACAGCAGGCGGAAGAAATGGTGTACAGCGACGAGTTTTTCACGGTCAAAGGCCCGTGGAGTTTTTCCTTTAATTTGGCGCAGTAAATTTCTTGTTGTATAATGGCGACATGCTCACGTTGAAAATCGCAAGCCAAACCTATTTCTATTACGCCTTCGCCTAAACGCTGTAGGATGGCAGGCTCTGAACGCGCCCTGATCATCGCGGGCGCGTTTTTGTTTGTCCGGTTTGGAGACTTTGGAGAATGGGATGAAGATTGAAGAACAAGTTGAATTGTTAATGCAAGGCGCCGAATATGGCGACGAAGATTTGAAAAAAGCCATGGCGGCGGAATTGCGCGCGCGACTGATCGAATCGGAAAAGACCGGCCGCCCCTTAAATGTGTATTGCGGCTACGACCCAACCTCAACCGACCTGCATCTGGGACATACCATTTCGATGCGTAAGCTCCGCCAATTTCAGGATTTAGGCCATCGCGTGACGTTCTTAATCGGGAGCTATACCGCATTGGTGGGCGACCCATCAGATAAAAACAAAGCCCGGCCCGTCCTGACCGAGGAGCAGGTTGCCGAGAATGCGCGCACCTACACCGACCAGGCCTTCCGCGTGTTGGATCGCGAGAAGACGATCATCCGCTATAACGGCGAGTGGCTTTCCAAACTCACGCTGGTGGATCTGATTCGTCTGGGACAGAACTTCACCATTCAACAATTTCTCGCCCGCGAAAATTTTGCCAAACGGCTGGAAAAGAGCGAACCGATTTACCTGCACGAGACGTTTTACGCGCTGATGCAAGGCTACGACGCCGTAGCGATGGAAACCGACGTGCAAGTGGGCGGTTCAGATCAATTGTTTAACATTATCGTCGCCGGTCGAAAATTACAGGAAGCCCTCGGTCAAAAACCATTGGTCGGCATTGTCACCGCCATTTTGCCCGGCACCGACGGCGTACAGCGGATGTCAAAATCCACGGGCAACATTGTGCCGATCAACACCGGCGCAAACGACATGTTTGGCAAGCTCATGTCCGTTCCAGATTCGGCAATGGGCGTTTACTTGCGCCTGGCCTCGCGCTGGACGCCAACTCAAATTGAGACGTTGGAACGCGAAGTGGCGGCGGGCGTTTTGCATCCGCGCGACGCTAAAATGAACATGGCCTTTGAAATCACCAGCATTTTTTATAACGACGAGGAAGCCAGCGCGGCGCAGGAAAATTTCATCAAGACGTTTCAGAAGAAGGAAACGCCAGACGATATTCCAGAATATGAACTGAAAGCTGGGCAAACTATTTTGGATGTAATTCTCGATGCGAAGTTGTCCGCTAGTAAAGGTGAAGCGCGGCGTTTGTTTGAGCAAAAAGGCGTGCGGCTGAATGGCGAAACGCTGGAACGCGGCGACGTTCCCTTTCCGCAGGCCGGGGTTTTACAAGTGGGGAAGCGGCGCTTCCTGCGCGTAAAGTAACCTCCGTAAACAAAAACTCACCTGAACAGGTGAGTTTTCATTTGAGGCGTCGACGGGATTCGAACCCGTGAATAAGGGTTTTGCAGACCCTCGCCTTACCACTTGGCCACGACGCCATCTGCATCCTACAAAACAACAAGGATTGCAAACTGGAACTTTCGTCAATCTGCAATCCCTGTTTGTTGAGCGGGCGATGAGACTCGAACTCACGACCTTCTCCTTGGCAAGGAGACGTTCTACCACTGAACTACGCCCGCGTTTCTTCCACTCGTTTGGAGTGAAGAGTGCCGAGACCCAGGATCGAACTGGGGACACCGCGATTTTCAGTCGCGTGCTCTACCAACTGAGCTATCTCGGCTAGAGTATTTTGTTGTTAAGCGTCCGTGATTTTACACGCACTTATAGAGCTTGTCAAGAAAATGTTTTCACCAATTGCAAAATTCCCCGCTTGTCTTGACTTTTTTTAGTCGTATAGATATAATGTTAGGTCGCTGTCTGATTAGGGCAGTGTAAATTTTTAATCAAAAGCCATATTGAGTCAGGAGAGAAGAATGGCATCTTCTTTGCCCCACAAAAGTTACGCGCGTATCCCCGTTAATTTAGACCTACCCAACTTAATTGAAATTCAACTTGATTCTTTTGAACGCTTAAAAAGAGAAGGACTTGGCGATCTCCTCCACGAGGTCTCGCCGATTGAGTCTTACAACAAGGGAATGAAATTATTTTTCCCAAGCCGCGGACCCGAATCGCAACAATGGGGGCTCAAGTATTGGTTTGGCGAACCCAAGCACAACATTGAAGAATGCGTGGAGCGCGATTTAACCTACGCCAGCCCTTTATATGTTTCTGTACTGCTGGCGGGTCCGGATGTGCCGGAACCCATCAAACAGGATATTTTCCTCGGCGACTTCCCCGAAATGACCGATAAAGGCACGTTTATCGTCAATGGCACCGAGCGCGTCGTTGTTTCCCAATTAATCCGTTCGCCGGGCGTTTACTTTGAAGCCCCGTCCGACCGCGCCACGGGCCGTCCTTTGGCCATGGCCAAGTTGATTCCTGATCGCGGCGCGTGGATGGAATTTGAAACGCGCAAATCCGATTACATCATTTTGAAATTCAACCGCAAGCGTACCGTTCCCATTACGGTGTTTTTGCGCGCTTTGGCCGCCATCAGCGACGGACTCAAAGACTCGCCGATTAAAACCGGTAGCGACGAAGAAATCCTCTCCATCTTTAAGGATGTAGATAACAACCCAGATCGCTTGTTTATCGCTTCCACGCTAAAGCAGGAACCAGAGTGGGACCTTTCCAACCAAACCATCGCCGAAGCCGCGCTGATTGAATTCTTTAAGAAGATGCGCCCCGGCGACCCGGCCACGCTGGATAATGCCCGCCAATTCCTCGAAGAGCAGTTGTTCGATCAGCGCCACTATGATTTGGAGCGCGTGGGTCGTTATAAACTCAATCAAAAGCTGGATTTGAACATCCCGATCCCGCATCGCACGATTGCCAAAAATGACGTGATCCGTTTGATTCGCCGCATGATTCAAATCAACAACGGAACCGAAAAGCCGGATGACATTGATCACCTTGGCAATCGCCGCGTTAAAACGGTAGGGGAGTTGATTCAAAACAAGTTACGCATCGGCCTCCGCAGAATGGAGCGCGTGATTAAAGAGCGCATGTCCATCCGCGATCAGGAACAACTTTCCCCGGTCTCGTTGGTTAACATTCGGCCGGTGGTGGCGGCCCTGAGAGAGTTCTTCGGCTCTTCTCAGCTTTCGCAATTTATGGATCAAACCAACCCGCTGACGGAACTGCGCCACAAGCGCACGCTCTCCGCTTTGGGGCCTGGCGGTCTGCGCCGTGAGCGCGCCGGTTTCGACGTGCGCGACGTACATCACTCACACTACGGGCGCATCTGCCCAATTGAAACGCCGGAAGGCCCAAACATCGGTCTGATCGGCCGTTTGGCTTCCTTTGCGCGGGTGAACGAATACGGCTTCATCGAAACCCCATATCGTAAAGTGTACAAAGCCCTGCCCGCTGAAGACGAGCGTCTCGAAGGCCGCACGTTACGCGAAGACGTGTACGATCCAAAGTCTGAAGAACTCTTGTTCAAATCTGGAACGGAAATTGATTCCAAAACGGCGAAGCGCCTCGCTAAAACCGGAATGGACATTTCAATTGTGCCGTTCGTTTCTGAAACGATTGACTATCTCTCGGCGGACGCGGAAGATAAATACACCATCGCCCAGGCGAACGCCATCCTGACTGAAAAGAAGGAATTCACCCGCGAGCGAATTTCCTGCCGTTACCACTCCGGTTTCATCTTCTCCAACCCTGAGACCATTGACTATATGGACGTGGCCCCGCATCAGGTTGTGGGCATCAGCGCCGCGCTCATTCCCTTCCTTGAACATGACGACGCCAACCGCGCCTTGATGGGCTCGAACATGATGGCCCAGGCCGTGCCTTTGGTTCGTCCGGAAGTGCCGCTCGTTTCAACGGGGATGGAAGGTCACGCCGCGTTGGATTCCGGCCAGGTCGTTTTGGCCGAGGCGGATGGCGAAGTCGTTTCGGTAACCGGATCAACCATCACCGTAAAAGAGAAGCGGAGCGGTAATCGCGTTTATCAGTTGCGCAAATATCAACGCTCCAATCAAAGCACTTGTATTGATCAACGCCCATCCGTAGTGAAAGGGCAAATGATCAAGAAGGGCGATATCATCGCCGATTCATCTTCCACCGACACCGGCAAACTGGCGCTGGGTCAAAACGTAGTGGTGGCTTTCCTCTCCTGGGAAGGCGGCAATTTTGAAGACGCCATTTTGCTCTCTGAGAGATTGGTGCAGGAAGACCGCTTTACTTCCGTGCATATTGAGAAGTATGAAGTCGAAGCCCGCGATACCAAGCTGGGCCCGGAAGAAATTACGCGCGACATCCCCAACGTGGGCGAAGACGCGATTAAAGACCTTGATGAAAACGGCATCATCCGCGTCGGCGCGGAAGTTGGCCCGAACGACATTTTAGTTGGCAAGATTACGCCCAAAGGCGAAAAAGAACTGACGCCCGAAGAGCGCTTGCTTCGCGCCATCTTCGGCGAAAAATCCCGCGACGTGAAAGACACCTCCCTGAGAATGCCGCATGGCGAACGCGGAAAAGTGGTGGACGTAAAAGTGTTCACCCGCGAAGATAATACCGACCTCTCCGCCGGTGTGGATATGATGGTGCGCGTTTCTGTCGCGCAACGCCGCAAGATCATGGTGGGGGACAAGATGGCGGGAAGACACGGCAATAAAGGCGTGGTCTCCAAAGTTGTGCCGGTGGAAGATATGCCGTTCCTCGACGATGGCACGCCGGTGGATTTGATTTTGAATCCGCTGGGCGTCCCTGGGCGTATGAACATTGGTCAGGTGTTGGAAGTTCACCTCGGCTGGGCGGCGAAGCGCATGGGCTTCCGCGCAGTTACGCCGGTCTTTGATGGCGCCAGCGAAGAGCAAATTGAAGCTGAACTCGCACGCGCCTGGCTCATTGATCAGGCTTGGAAAGAATCCGCTGAACGCGCCTGGGAATGGATTAAAGAACAGGAATACGACCCCAACTCCATTCAAGACGACGATGAAGTTCGCCGCTTGTATCTGGAGCAATGGCTCAAGAAAAAGAAATATGACGTGTATAGTTTGAACGACCCGGATTATGCGCGCCATGCCGCCGCCAAAGAATGGTTGCGCGAAAAAGGCTATTCCAACCCGGAAGAGATTCTGCTTAACGATCGCGACATGGCCAGCCACAGCGCTGAAGTTGACTCCATGACCATCAATGCTTGCTTGCGCTTATGGCTTGAGGTCAATGGCGTTACGCGCCGTGTCGCTGAAGATAAAGTTTATGAAACCGCTCAAGAATTGGCGAAAGAGAAGAGCTTGCCACTGCCCATCCTCGGAAAATCCGTCCTGCGCGATGGAAAGACCGGCTTGCGCTATGACCAGGCTGTGACCGTCGGCGTGATGACCATCCTCAAACTGCATCACCTGGTGGAAGATAAAGTCCACGCCCGCTCGACCGGCCCATACAGTTTGGTGACGCAACAACCGCTTGGCGGTAAGGCCCAGTTCGGCGGTCAGCGCTTTGGCGAAATGGAAGTGTGGGCGCTTGAAGCCTATGGCGCCGCGCATACGCTCCAGGAAATGCTCACCGTCAAATCAGATGACGTGCAAGGCCGCGTCAACACCTATGAAGCGATTGTCAAAGGCGAGCCCATCGAAGAGCCAAGCATCCCCGCATCTTTCCGCGTGTTGGTCAAAGAACTGCAATCGTTAGGTCTGGCGGTGGAAGCGATCAACGAAGTGGGCGATACGGTTAAGTTTGGTAAGGATGAAGAGAAGACGCACCCGCCCAAGCATGATACCGGCTTGTTGAGTTTGGGTGAAAATAGAATCGGAAAAAAGTAAGAAATACCATTGACGACTGGCGGTTTCGCGGATAAAATAATCAGCCGTTGTCAAGAAAGTACAGAGTGGCTTTATCAAACCCCACTCGCATCTGATCGACAGCCTACAAATGAGGCCATCAGTGTTGGAATGTGATGGTCTCATTTATTGCGAATATCCAAGTCATTTTGTGAAAGATTTTATAATCGGAGGCGACTGTGCCGACAGTAAATCAAATGGTCCGCAAGGGCCGCAAGAACAAAAAATCCAATAGTAAGGCTCCCGCGTTGCAGTTCACTTTGAACAGTTATAAGCAACGCCGTTTTCGTCAGGATAAGGGCGCGCCCCAAAAGCGCGGAGTTTGTACGATTGTGCGTACCATGACTCCCAAAAAGCCGAACTCCGCGTTACGCAAGATCGCGCGCGTGCGCTTGACGAATGGCATCGAAGTTACGGCGTACATTCCCGGTGAAGGCCATCAACTGCAGGAACACTCTGTAGTGCTTGTGCGCGGCGGCCGTGTGAAAGACCTGCCTGGCGTGCGTTACCACATTGTCCGTGGATCTTTGGATACCACCGGCGTTAACAATCGTAAGCAGGCTCGTTCCAAATATGGCGCGAAGCGTCCCAAGTAAACAGGAGTGATGAAGAATGCGTAGAGCAAAACCCGAGACTCGGGAAATCCTTCCCGATATTCGCTTTAATAGCGTCAACGTGCAAACCATGGTTCAGCACGTGTTGAAGCGCGGCAAGAAAAGCACCGCCGTGCGCTTAATTTATACGGCCATGGATTTGATCAAGGAACGCACTGAGAAAAGTCCGATGGATGTTTTCGACGGCGCCCTGAAGAACGTCGGCCCGGCCATGGAAGTGCGCCCGCGTCGTGTGGGTGGCGCCACCTATCAGGTTCCGATGGAAGTTTCTTCCGAACGCAGGACCACCCTGGCCATCCGCTGGATTCTCTCTGCCGCGCGCGAACGCGCCGGGAAGTCTTTTTCAGACAAACTGGCCTCCGAATTAATTGACGCTTTTAACGACACTGGTTCTGCTATTCGTAAACGCGACGAAACTCACAAGATGGCGGAAGCTAACCGAGCTTTCTCGCATTATCGTATTTAAGGATTAGGTAGAATGGCTCGCGCTCATCCTCTTGAGAAGTATAGAAATATCGGCATTATTGCCCACATTGACGCTGGGAAGACCACTACCACCGAGCGGATCATGTTTTACACTGGTTTAACCCATCGCATCGGTTCAGTGGACGATGGCAACACCGTCACCGACTGGATGGTTCAGGAACGCGAACGCGGCATTACGATTGTATCCGCGGCCGTTTCGGCAGTCTGGAAGGGTTATCAAGTTAACATTATTGATACTCCCGGTCACATTGACTTTACCGCCGAAGTGCAACGCTCCCTCCGCGTTTTGGATGGCGGCGTAGTCGTCTTTGACGCAGTTCAAGGCGTTGAGCCGCAATCCGAAACCGTCTGGCGTCAAGCGGATCGCTACGAAGTTCCGCGCATTTGCTTCGTGAACAAGATGGATCGCGTCGGCGCTTCTTATGAGCGCACGATCGAAACGATTGTTGATCGCCTCGGGGCTAACCCGATTCCGATGCAACTTCCGATCGGCTTTGAAGCCACTTTCAAAGGCGTGGTTGACCTGCTTTCCATGAAAGCGATTGTCTGGGAAGATGATTTGGGCAAAGAACCGAAGGTCACCGACATCCCTGCGGATATGCTGAGTCAGGCCGAAGAGATTCGCGCTCGCATGGTGGAGAAAATCGCCGAGTTGGATGATGAACTGACCATGAAATTCCTTGAAGGTCAGGAAATCTCTGTTCCTGAATTAAAAGCCGCGCTTCGTAAGGGCGTTTTAGCCGTAAAAGCCGCCCCAGTATTTTGCGGTTCTTCCTTAAAAAATAAGGGCGTTCAGGCGATGCTTGACGCCGTGATTGATTACCTACCTTCCCCAGCAGATATTCCTTCCATTAAAGCCAGCGAACCCGGTAACCCCGAAAATGAATTTGAACTGGCCACCCAGGACGACGCTCCTTTAAGCGCGTTGGTCTTCAAGATCGTCACCGATCCCTACGTTGGGCGTTTGGCTTACGTTCGTATCTACTCCGGCGTGTTAAGCCAGGGTCAGAGCGTCCAAAACAGCACCAAAGGAAAAAAAGAAAGAATTGGGCGTTTGATTCGAATGCACGCCGATTCCCGCGAAGACATCACCGAAATCCGCGCTGGCGACATTGGCGCCGTGCTCGGCTTCAAAGATAGCTTTACCGGCGACACCCTCTGCGATACAAAAGCTCTGGTCTTGGAAAGCATTTCCTTCCCTGAACCAGTCATCTCGATTGCGATTGAGCCAAAAAGCTCCAGCGATCAGGAAAAGATGGGGGAGGCCCTCCGCAAGTTGGCGGAAGAAGACCCCACGTTCCGCGTCAACTCAGACGAAAACACCGGCCAAACCATCATTCGCGGCATGGGCGAACTTCACCTGGATATCATCGTGGATCGCTTACTGCGCGAGTTCAAAGTTCAGGCCAACGTCGGCGCTCCGCGCGTGGCGTATCGCGAATCGATCACCAAGCCGGTAAAGGAAGTCAACTACAAATACGCCAAACAATCCGGCGGTAAAGGCCAGTATGGTCATGTGGTCTTCTCGCTGGAACCTGGAGCGCGCGGTAGCGGCGTTGTTTTTGAAAACAAGATCGTCGGCGGCGCAATTCCGAAGGAATATATTAACCCGATTGAAAAAGGCTTTAGAGAAGCGGCTGAAGGCGGCGTGCTGGCAGGCTACCCGGTCGTGGACTTAAAGATCACCCTGTTTGACGGCTCCTTCCACGAAGTTGACTCAAGCGAAATGGCCTTCAAACTGGCCGCCTCCATTGGTTTTAAGGAAGGCGTTCAGAAGGGCAACGCAATTTTGCTCGAACCGATGATGAAAGTGGAAGTTGTTTTGCCGGAAGAATACTTGGGCGACGTGATGGGCCAAATTAACAGCCGCCGCGGATTAATTCAGGGCATGGATGTGCGCCAGGGTAACGCGCAAGCTGTTCGCGCCGTGGTTCCATTGGCCGAAATGTTTGGATATGCCACGCAATTGCGCTCCGCAACCCAGGGACGCGGCGTGTTTAGCATGGAGTTTGACCACTATGCGCCGGTTGCGCAATCTGTGGCGGAAGAAATTTTGAAGGCGTAAACTAACCGTTCTTTTTTTGGATAATTCAAGGAGTTTTCATTATGGCGAAGGAAAAATTTGACAGAAGCAAACCGCATTTGAACGTCGGCACGATGGGTCACATTGACCACGGGAAGACGACATTGACGGCGGCGATCACGAAAGTGGCCGGGTTGATGGGCAACGGCGAATTCAAAGCCTACGATCAAATCGACAATGCCCCGGAAGAAAAAGCGCGCGGGATCACGATCAACATCTCGCACGTGGAATACCAGACGGAGAAACGGCACTACGCGCACGTAGACATGCCGGGACACCGCGACTACATCAAGAACATGATCACCGGCGCCGCGCAAGTGGACGGCGCGATCTTGGTGGTGGCGGCCCCAGACGGCCCGATGCCGCAAACCCGCGAACACGTGCTGTTGGCGCGCCAGGTGGAAGTGCCGAGCATCGTCGTCTTTTTGAACAAAGTAGACATGATGGACGACCCGGAACTGCTCGAACTGGTGGAACTGGAACTGCGCGAGTTGTTGAGTAGCTACAACTTCCCGGGCGACACGACCCCGATCGTTCGCGGCTCGGCGAAAAACGCGCTGGACAGCGCCTCGAAAGACCCGAACGCGCCGGAATACGCCTCGATCAAAGAACTGCTCAAAGTAATTGATGACTACATCCCCGAGCCGAAGCGCGAAACCGACAAACCGTTCATGATGGCGGTGGAAGACGTGTTCTCGATCAAAGGGCGCGGCACAGTCGTGACCGGTCGCGTGGATCGCGGCGTAGCCAAGAAGGGCGACGCGATTGAAATCGTCGGCTTGCGCGACACCAAGAGTTCGGTGATCACCGGCATCGAAATGTTCCATAAAGAACTGGACGAAGCGGTGGCGGGCGACAATGCGGGCATCCTCCTGCGCGGTATTGAACGCGAAGATATTGAGCGCGGACAAGTGTTGGTGAAACCGGGCTCGGTGACGCCGCACAAGAAATTCCTGGCGGAAGTGTACGTATTGAAAAAAGAGGAAGGCGGACGACACAAAGCCTTCTTTAGCGGCTACCGTCCCCAATTCTACATCCGCACGATGGATGTGACCGGCAACATCGCGCTTCCTGAAGGCGTGGAAATGGTCATGCCGGGCGACAACGTGAACCTGACGGTGGAACTGATCGTACCGGTGGCTTTGGAGCAAGGCTCCAAGTTCGCCATCCGCGAAGGCGGTCT
>JADZCC010000047.1 GCA_020851785.1 Anaerolineales bacterium | reverse complement strand
GTAAACGCGTGCATTCATCCTTGAAGTACTTGACCCCGACTGAGTTTGAGACCGCCTGGTTTTCCAAGCACAATCTTGATAGCCACGCGCCCCTTTAGTGTTCAGTTTTATGGGTGCATTACATTGTACTCCTGAAGATCCAGCTGAGCACATTACTTATTTGCGTTGTACTGGGTATTTACATATCAAAGATACAAATCCGTATGTCAATGGAAATGGGCGGGTTGCGCTACATATATCTCTCGATACAAGCCTCCCACATCCGCCAAATCAAACCTATTATTATAAAATTACTTCTTCTTCTCTTAATTCCCCTGCTGAAGCATGTAATGTAGAGGGATATGCGGCTGCGCCTAGAACGACTAATTGTTATGGGTCCATCACTCTTGATGGTCGCAGTCTCATGCTCTACTACGAAATCAATGGTGGAGATGATGGAGGCTTTCAAGGCGATCAATTTGCAAATTTTGAAATAGAGATTTCTACATCGCCACTTAATTCTACGATGGTGACGCCAACCCCATGCCCGGACAGCCATACTTGTTATTACGGATGTGCGTCGGCCGCAGGCAAAGAAAGTTATACAAAACTGGCTAGCTTATCCAAAAACATCGCGTTTGTCGCCCAGAATTATGATCGTATTGCAGACCAAGCGGCGTTACTATATCGTCTGCGCGATGAAGTTTTAACTACTACTGTGGAAGGTCAACGCTATATTGACGTATATTACCAACACGGCGCAGAGATCGCTTCGATTTTCAATAACAACCCCGGTTTGGCCGGTCAGGGCTTGGATGTGATTGATGCGCTTACGCCAAATCTACAAGCCTTGCTGGACGGACACGGGAATACCGCAACGATTACTTCTGCGCAAGTTGAAGAAGCGGAAGCGTTTTTAGACGCGCTTCTGCCGTATGCCAGCCCAGCCTTACAACAGACGATTGCTGACGAAAGAATTAATCAACCTCTGGGGCAATTCGTTGGGGGTACGATGGATCAGGCTTGGGAGCAGATCAATGAAGGCTCGCTTGAAACAGCTACTCCAACCGTCACTGTTACAGCAACCAACACAATCACTGAGACTCCAACCGTAACGGATATTTCTACATATACACCTACTGTCACTCCAGCAGGAACAAATACCTACACACCTACCGTAACTCGAACGCCAACCATCACTAAAACCCCGACAGTTTCAAGAACGCCAACCAATACGAAAACCCCTTCAAAGACTCTAGCTCCCACGCGCACGCCAAGCGCAATTCCCACTGCCACCGAAGTTGGCGCTGTCTTTGTAGATGGCTTTGAAAGCGGAGATCTCTCTGCATGGGGCTATACCACCACTGACGGTGGCGACCTTTCTGTTTCAACCCAAGCCGCCGCCATTGGCGCTTACGGTCTACAAGCCGTGATCAATGATACGCATGATCTCGTCGTTTACGACTACAACCCCAATAACGAAAAACACTACAGCGCCAGATTTTATTTCAACCCCAACTCCATTCAAATCACCGAAGATGGCGGTTACTACCTGATGGCTTCTTCCACAGATACGGTAAGTTGGGTCGCGTGTTTATACTTCCAACAACAAGGAGCCTATTACAGTTTGAGTTTATGCGGAAAAGATGATGCCGGTACTTGGTTCGAAACAGATGAAGTCTTAATCTCGAATGAGTGGCAGGCCGTTGAATTGGAATGGCAAGCCGCAAGCGCCAGCAATGCCAACGATGGGTTTATCAAACTCTACATCGGCGACCAACTTGCAGTTTCCATTACAAACCTCGACAACGACAGCTATTCAATCACGCGCGCTTCACTCGGCGTTCAAGATGTAGATGGCGGAAATGGAACCATTTATTTTGATGGCTTCGCTTCCAGCGCAGGAACTCATCTTGGAGTAGACCCCAACGCTCCAACTACCCCCGGCTTGCTCGCTCGACCCGACACATTATTTACCGACGACTTTGAAAGTGCAGACCTCTCTAGTTGGTCAGCGACCCTCTCAACAGTAGATGGCGGCGATCTATCCATCACCCCTGCATCGGCATATCAAAGTAATCATGGGCTGGAAGCTTTGATTGACGACACGAACTCGCTCAAGCTAATAGACCCATCCCCTGCCGATGAAACGCAGTATCGCGCCAGATTCTATTTCAACCCAAATTCATTGACGATGGCAAACAACACCGCGCACTTCATCTTCGATGGATACGATGACGATGCAGACACCGCCATTTTTCAACTCGAATTAGCCTACGAAGGCGGCGCTTACAAACTTCGTCCGCGGGTGAAGAACGACGCTTATAGTTTCACCAATGGAACAAAACAAATCATCACAAATGATTGGCATGTGGTCGAACTCGAATGGAAAAAATCTACCGCCACCGATGCAAATGACGGCTATCTCTCTTTCTGGTTAGATGGAACGCTCATGCAAACCATCAGCAACATAGACATTGACAACTTCACGCTGGGTCAAGTGAAGCTCGGAGCCATCAATGGCATTGATTCCACTACCTCAGGCTCGATGTTCTTTGACTACTTTGAATCAAGACGCGATTCGTATATTGGTCCGGCCTTTATTCCGACGCCCAACTTTACGCCGACAGAGCCATTAACTGCGACGGCCACGCCCTCCGAAACGCCAACCGTTCCTGCCACGCCGTAAACTTTTTTCTGCTGATTAATGCCCCCGTCAGTTTTGCTGGCGGGGGCTTACTTATTTGAACGTTCAAAAGAATCTAACAGGCTCGGACTCATTGTAAGACAACCCGGCCTTTGCTCATTGACAAATCAAGTAAGATGCGTAAAATAGCTCACATCTTAGGAATATGAAAACCATGCTTAGTTATTTACATTGTTTGTGTCTATCGCGGGGCTCGTAGCCGCCGCCTGAGATAGACCTCTCCGCAGTCAACGGAATCAGACGGTAGGACGACCCCCGCTTGCAGAATTGCATGTGTGTGGCGTTTGTTCGCCGTCTTTTTGTTTGCCCGTTGACTGCATTTGATTTAAGAGAGCGTATGACTGTATTGGATTTTCAAGTAACGACAACTGTACCGCCGCTGGATGGGCTGGCCGCGCACATCGGCAATACGCCGCTCCTGCCGCTTCGCCGTCTGACCTCGAACCTGTCTCCGCGCGTGCAGGTTTGGGCCAAGGCTGAATGGTTTAACCCGGGCGGCTCGGTCAAAGACCGGCCCGCGCTAAACATCATCAAAACCGCGCTTCAAGCCGGCCATCTGGGAAATGGCAAGCGCCTGCTCGATTCCACTTCCGGCAACATGGGCATTTCCTACGCCACCTTTGGCGCGGCCCTGGGCATTCCCGTCACTTTGGCATTGCCCGCCAACGCCAGCCCGGAAAGAATCATGATCCTCAAGGCCCTCGGCGCGGAATTAGTTTTGACTGACCCGTTGGAAGGCTCGGATGGCGCAATTTTGAAAGCGCGCGAGTTGGCGCAGGCCCAACCGGAGGTCTATTGGTACGCCAATCAATATAACAATCCTGCGAATCCGCAGGCGCATTATCTTTCCACCGGGCCGGAGATTGTGGCCCAAACCAATGGGGCCCTCACGCATTTTGTCGCCGGGCTGGGAACTTCCGGCACGCTCATGGGAACTGGAAAATATCTGCGCGAAAAAATGCCGGATGTGAAAATATTGGCCTTTCAACCCGACGCGGCGTTTCATGGGCTGGAGGGATTGAAGCACATGCCGAGCGCGATTCTGCCCGGGATTTATGAAGAGTCTTTTGTGGGCCAGCCGCTTGAAGTCCAGACTGAAGCGGCGCATAAGATGGTCAATCGCCTGGCGCGGGAGGAAGGCCTCTTTGTGGGCATTTCATCCGGCGCGGCGGCCGTCGCGGCCTTGCAGGTAGCCAGTCAACTGGAAGAGGGCGTGGTGGTGACGTTGTTCCCCGACGCCGGATATAAATATCTGAGCGATAAATCTTTATGGGAAGGGTAACGATGGGTTTGCAAATCTCGGAACGTTTAATAGATGGAATCAATCGGCACGTTGAGGAAGCGTATCCTGAAGAGGGGGCTGGCTTTTTGTTGGGCGCGGCAGGGGAGGTGCGGGAAATTTTAGCGCTGGCCAATGCGCGCGAAGATGAAGCGCGGCACAACCGCTTTTTGTTTACGCCGGAAGATTATCTCAAAGCGGAATTGAAAGCGGATGAACTGGGCTTAAGTTTGATTGGCGTTTTTCATTCGCATCCAGATTGCCCGAATGTGCCTTCAGAGTATGACCGTGAATGGGCGCAACCGTTCTTTTCTTATATTATTACGCGGGTGGATCAGGGTAAAGCCGTCAGTCAGCGCTCGTGGCGTTTGACGGAAGATCGCTCAAGATATGATGAAGAAGAAATCGAAATTTCATAAGAAGGAAAATTAGATGACCACGCAAACGTTACAAAAAGTAGATCACTCCATTTTGAAAACCAACCAATATTTTATTATTGGGCTGAGCCTTCTGGCTTTTATTTTGAACGTGCCGCTCCTCGCGGCTTTGGTGGCTTTGACCATGGGACTTGGCGCGTTAGTGAAGAAGCCGGGCTTTGGCTGGGCTTACACTGCCATCCTTAAACCGCGCGGCTGGATGAAACCCGACGTGGTGGAGGATAACCCCGAACCGCATCGCTTTTCGCAAATCGTCGGCTTTATCTTTTTGGGAGCCGGATCGCTGGCTTTGTTCTTCGGCGCGCCCGCGCTGGGCTGGACGCTGGTTTGGATCGTGATTGCGCTGGCTTCGCTGAACGCTTTCGGCGGCTTTTGTGTGGGGTGCGCGGTGTATTATTGGCTGACGCGGCTGGGCGTTCCGGGGTTTGGCAAACAGCCGCCCGCGGGAACTTTCCCCGGCGCGAAACCCAAAGCCAATGCTGAGGCGAGAGCATGAGCGCTCAAATCCTCCCGCGTTTAGGCCTGGCGCTTGGAATCATCTTTTTGGGCTTGGGGGCGTATGGACTTTTTTGTCGCGGGTTATTGTCTCGCGCCAAACGGCAGACGAGCGCCTTGTTTGAGACGTTGCCCAACAAACCGACGATTGTCTACTTCACCACGCCGGATTGTGCGCCCTGTAAAACCGTACAACGCCCTGCGCTGAATCAACTGAGCGCCCTGCTCGGCGAGAAATTACACGTCGTTGAAATTGACGCGACCGAACGCCCGGATTTGGCCAAGACCTGGGGCGTGATGAGCGTGCCAACCACGTTCCTGCTGGACGCTCAAGGCGCGGCGCGTTACGTGAATAACGGTGTGACCCGCGTTGAAAAATTGATGAAACAAGTGCAAACTTTATAAAAACTTTAGGAGATTTTGATATGCCCGTTTTAAGAATTCCGACTCCACTGCGCGCCTATACCAATGGACAAGCCGAAGTAAACGTCACCGGCGCGAACGTCGCTGAAGCGCTGACCGATTTGACGAAGCAGTATCCGGCGATTAAGCCGCACCTGTTTAATGACGATGGCGCCCTGCGCCCGTTTGTGAATCTGTTCATTGGCGAAAATAACATCAAAGACTTGCAAGGCGTGGATACGCCGATTAAGGATGGCGAGAAAATCATGCTCATCCCTTCGATTGCGGGAGGTTAATGTGTTGCCCGAATTATCACGCGAAGAAATCCTGCGCTATTCCCGTCATCTCTTAATTCCAGAAGTGGGGCTGGAAGGCCAGCGGAAGTTAAAGAACTCCTCTGCGTTAATCGTTGGCACCGGCGGGCTGGGTTCGCCCGTGGCGCTGTACCTGGCCGCGGCTGGCGTGGGGCGGCTGGGGCTGGTGGATTATGACGTGGTGGAAGAATCGAACCTGCAACGTCAGGTGATTCACGGCACGGCTTCGGTGGGCAAGCTGAAAGTGGAAAGCGCCAAAGCCAAACTGCTGGATTTGAATCCCGATATTCAAATTGACGTGTACAACGAACCCTATACTTCTGAAAACGCCCTGCGCATCGCCGCGAACTACGACATCATCCTCGACGGCACGGACAATTTTCCCACCCGTTACTTAACCAATGATGTAGCGGTTTTCCTGGGCAAGCCCAATGTCTACGCTTCCATCTTCCGCTTTGACGGGCAAGTCAGCGTCTTTTATGCAAAGGAAGGCCCGTGCTATCGCTGTCTGTTCCCTGAACCGCCGCCTCCGGGGTTGGTTCCTTCCTGTGCGGAAGGCGGCGTGTTGGGCGTTTTGCCCGGCACGATTGGAACTTTGCAAGCGACCGAAGCCTTGAAGATTTTGCTGGGCATTGGCGAACCGTTGATTGGACGTTTGCTTTTATACAACGCGTTGGATATGACCTTTGACTTTGTAAAGTTAAAGAAGAATCCCAACTGCCGCGTGTGCGGGCCGAACGCCGATATTAAAGAGTTGATTGATTACGAAGAATTTTGCGGCGTGCCCAGCCACGATCACGAAGATAGCGCCGTGGTTTCCGGCGTGGACGTGACGGCCAAGGAACTTGCCGAACGGATTCAAACCAACCATCCCAAGTTGTTGGATGTGCGCGAACCGCACGAGTTGGAAATCTCCAAACTGCCGAATGCCGTCAACATTCCGCTGGGGCAGTTGGCGGGCAGGCTGGCAGAGTTGGACAGCGCCGAGGAGATGGTGGTCTTCTGCAAAGGCGGAACCCGCTCCATGCGCGCGTTGGAATTATTATCCAGCGCCGGGTTTAAGAAGGTGAAGAATCTCAAAGGCGGCATCAATGCCTGGGCTAAGGAAGTAGACTCCAGTTTGCCGGTTTATTAATCAGTTGCAAGTCAGGCGCTACAAAGATAAATCTCCCGTCCAAGTTGGCGGGAGATTTATCTTTAACTATACTCGGAGTTGTTGCTATAAATTTATCAAGGCCCGGAGTAGGGAGCGCTATGAGCGAAAATGAGATCAGCCGCATAGCCGTAGATTCTGCGATTGAAGTACACAGGGTTTTAGGCGGGACCGCCTGATCTACCGTGACGCTTTAAGCTTTGAACTTGGCAAATGTGGCATGGAGATTGAGAAAGACGTTGACTTACCTTCGCCTAACTGGATTGAAATTAGGCATTGTCATTAACTTTGGACAGCGCTTCGTTAAGCATGGAATTCATCGGGTTGTAAATGGGCTGGAAGAACAAAGTGGTTGATTTCACTTTGCGACCCTGCACCTTTGCGTTGAATTTCTGGGTTAAGAGTAAAATACCCCTATCTCAACCAAGGAGCAAGAATGACAGGCTTACCCGAATCCAAAGCGCGAAGAGTATTCAACAATGTGCTTGGGGCCATGGGCAACACCCCATTGGTAAAATTGGAACGCATCGGCAGGGATTTGCCCGTTCCGTTATATGCAAAGTTGGAGTTTATGAATCCCGGCGGGTCGGTCAAAGATCGGGTGGGGGCGTATATTATTGAGCAGGCGGAAAAACGCGGGGAGATTAAGCCAGGCGGCACGATTGTCGAAGCCACCTCAGGCAACACCGGCGTGGGGCTGGCGATTGCGGCGGCCTTGAAGGGCTATAAAACCATCTTCGTTATGCCGGATAAGATGAGCAACGAAAAAATCCTTTTGCTCCGCGCGTATGGCGCAAAAGTGGTGATTACCCCCACAGCAGTTGGGCCAGATGACCCGCGTTCTTATTATGAAGTGGCCAAGAAGTTCGCGCGCGAAACGCCCAACGCCATTTTAGCGAATCAATATCACAATCCCGACAACCCAAAAACGCATGAGTTGAGTACCGGCCCGGAATTGTGGGAGCAAACTGAAGGCAAATTAACGGATGTGATTATTGGTATCGGAACCGGCGGAACAATTTCCGGCGTGGGGCGTTATCTCAAATCTAAAAATCCAAACATCACCATTGTTGGCATAGATATTGAAGGTTCAATCCTCACCGAAATTTGGCAAAATAAAGGCACGATTCCACCCGGCGCATATCCAAAGACCTATAAAGTAGAAGGTATCGGCGAAGACTTTTTGCCTTCTACAATGGATATCAATTATGTAGATACGATTGAACGCGCTGGAGATCGCGAATCGTTTTTATGGGCGCGTCAACTTGTAAAGCAGGAGGGCATTTTTGCCGGCGGCTCTTCCGGCTCGGCGATTGCCGGCGCCATCAAATATTGCCGCAAACTCAGCGGCGACCGTTTGCCCGTGGTCATTCTGCCGGATAGCGGCTCGCGTTATCTTTCCAAATTTTATGACGATAAGTGGATGCGCGAATTCGGCTTCCTCTCGATGGAGTTTGGCGAAACCGCTCTGGGCGACCTTTGGTTTGCCAAACCCAACAAGACCTTGATTACGGCCAAACTGGGCGACTCAATCCGCAAAGTTGTCGCGGTGATGCGCCAAAACGGGGTTTCGCAAATGCCCGTCGTCGGCGTAGAGGGAGCCTTGGCCGGGCTGATCGAAGAAGTGGACTTGCTCAATCACATGCTCGAAAAGCACGATCACAGCAACGACGAACCGATTGACGCGCTCGTGCAACCTGCCCGCGCAGTCTTCCCACCTGAAACCCCACTGGAAGAAGCCATGCCTGCGCTCACCAGCGGCTACGCCCTCGTGCTGGCGGATAACAGCCAGCCGGTTGGCATCCTCACTAAAATTGACGTGTTGGATTATGTGGCGGGAAAAATCTAAAAACTTTGCCTTGTCTAAATCTAGTACAATGAAACAGACGGCTCAACCGTCTGTTTCATTTTTATCAAGGAGCGTTATGATTCGTCCGTATCGAGAGGAAGATTTTGAAACCGTCACCCAGTTTTGGTTTGACGCAATGAACGTCGCCATGCCTGGGTTAACCCAACGCCTTGGCCACACCCTGGCAGACGCGCGCGACTTTTTCAAGCGCGTCATTGTTGTCGAAGATCAATTATTCGTCTATGAATTTGACGGCAAGGTGGTTGGGTATTTGGGCGTGAACGGCGAATTTATCGATCGTCTGTATGTTCATCCGGCGTATCATCGGCGCGGCATTGGGCAGGCTTTATTAAATTATGCGCGCGGCCTGTCGCCGCGCCATCTCTGGCTGTACACGCATCAGGCCAATAAAAACGCGCGCGCCTTTTACGAAAAAAACAACTTCGTCGCCGAAGGCTTCGGCATGAGTCCGCCGCCAGAATCTGAGCCAGACGTGGAATATCATTGGCGAAGCTAATGCGCCCCACATACCTGGAGGTGAACCTCGCGCAATTAAAGACGAACCTCGAAAACATCCGCGCCCAGGTTGCGCCCGCCAAAGTGTTGGTCGTGCTGAAAGCCAACGCCTATGGTCACGGCGTGGATGGCGTGGCGCCGTTCATCGCGCCCTTTGCGGATTATCTCGGCGTGGCCCTCGTGGAAGAAGCCGTTCACCTACGCAGTTTGGGAATTACCAAACCGATTTTGGTGATGGGCGGGACTCTCCCCGAACAACTGCCGGATTTCTTCGAGCATGATCTTACCCTCGCCGCTTCTTCTACGGACTTGTTGCTGGCCGCTGAACAAATGGCATTCGCTACATCCAGGCGCTTGAAAGTCCACCTGAAGATTGATACCGGCATGGAACGGATTGGCGTCCATGAATACGAAGCTGAGGCTTTTCTTGAGCGCTCGCTCGCCTGTCGCCATTTGGAAATTGAAGGCATCTTTACGCATCTTGCCAACTCTGAAACCCCAGACGAAGGATTGCGGGCCGGGCAAACTTCTGCGACCTTGCAACTTGAACGCTTTGAAGAAGTCCTATCTATTTATACAAAACTTGGCGCGCCAGTTCCGCCGCTGAGACACACGGCCAATTCCGGGGCCACGTTACTGCTTCCGCAAAGTCATTATGACATGGTGCGCCCGGGCGTTTTGTTTTATGGCGTGTACCCCGCGCGCGATGTGGAGCAGACGATTGAAGTTAAACCGGCGCTTGTTTGGAAATCGAAAGTCTCTTATAGCAAGCTCACCCGGCCTGGGCGGGGCGTGGGCTACGGGTCGTTGTGGCAGGCCGAGGGGAGTCCGAAGCGGGTGGTCACCATCCCGTGCGGCTATGCCGACGGTTACTTCCGGCGCATGTCCAATCAGGCGCGAGTCCTGATTAACGGAAAATCATACCCGCAGGTTGGGCGCATTTGCATGGATCAGTTCATGGCGGATACCGGAACGGATGAAACGCGAGTGGGCGACGAGGCAATTTTGCTGGGGCAGGGGATTGATGTGGAAGAACTGGCGGATTGGGCGGGTACGAATGAGTATGAAATTTTGACCAGCATTAGCGCGCGTGTGCCGCGTGTGTATCTGCGGTAAAGTACCGGCGCTTGTACGGTAAGGTAAAATTGGCGGATTATAGAATTTGAGGTGTGTGTTGAATCAGAAAGTCAAAGATTATGTAATGTTGTTTGGCGTGGCCGGGGCGATCGTTGCGCTGGATCAATGGACGAAGTGGTGGGTGCGCGAAAATATTGAATTTGGCGGGCAGTGGTTGCCGCAGGGACTCAACTGGCTTTACCCGTATGCGCGGATTGTACATTGGTATAACAGCGGCGCGGCGTTTGGCATGTTTCAAAATGGCAACCTGGTTTTTATGGTTTTGGCCTTTATCGTCATTGGCGCAATCATTTATTATTTTCCGCGTGTGGAGGAAGATTGGTCTTTGAAGACGGCCATGAGCCTGCAATTGGCCGGGGCCGCCGGAAATTTGATTGACCGTTTGTTGAGCGGCAAAGTGACCGATTTTATTTCGATCTGGACGTTTCCCGTTTTTAACATCGCTGACGCTTCCATTTCCATTGGCGTGGCCGCGCTCTTGCTGGGCGTGTGGATTAAAGACCGGCAGGAGAAAGCCCAGTCTGCCGCGCAACAAGCCGCTTTATTGAAGGAGGCTGATTCAGATGCGCCCGCAAATTAAAAAATATCTATTCCTGTTTGGCGTGGCCGCGCTGGGCGTGGGGCTGGATCAATGGACGAAATATCTGGTGCGCGCGCATATCCCGCTCAATCAATCCTGGCTTCCTGAATCTTTGAACTGGCTCGCGCCGTATGCGCGGCTGGTCTTTATTTACAATAAAGGCGCGGCCTTTGGCGCGTTTCAAAACGGCGGCCTGATCTTTGTTATTTTGGCTTTGGCGGTCTTCGGCGCAATCTTATATTACTATCGTCAGGTGGACGCGCAAGATCGGCTCTTGCAAATTGCGGCGGGGTTATACCTGGCTGGGGTCTTGGGCAATTTGATTGACCGGCTGACGCAAGGCCAGGTGACGGACTTCATCTCGGTGGGCAAGTTTTATATTTTCAATATCGCCGACGCGAGCATTAACGTTGGCGTTGCTCTTTTGGCGTTGGGGTATTGGCTGAATGAACGCAAACAAATCAAACCTTCCGCGCCTGAAGATACCTTCCCAACTGATGGAAAAACCGCATGAACGAACGCATTGAAAAATTTCGCTATGCAGGCGACACGCCCGAACGACTGGATAAATTTCTGGTGGCGCGTTTGCCGGAGTTTTCCCGCGCCCGTTTGCAAGGATTGATCGAAAACGGGCTGGCGCTGGTGAACCTTCAGCCCGCTAAAAAGTCCGGGCAAATGCTGGAGGCGGGCGACGAAGTGGAGGTGCGCATACCGCCGCCTGCGCCGAGCGGGTTGGTGGGCGAAGACATTCCGCTGGACATTATTTTTGAGAATGAAGACTTAATCGTTGTGAACAAACCGGCGGGCATGGTCGTGCATCCGGCGGCGGGCCACGCTTCGGGGACGTTGGTTCATGCCGTCCTCGGTTACGACCCAGACCTGGAAGGCATCGGCGGCGAAGAACGTCCGGGGCTGGTGCATCGCCTAGATAAAGAGACTTCCGGTTTAATTGTGCTGGCTAAAAATGAACGAGCGCATCGCTGGTTGCAGGATCAATTCCGTTTGCGCGCCGTTGAAAAAACCTACCTGGCTTTGGTGGATGGAAAACCGCCCACGCCCACGGGACGGGTGGAAGCCACGATTGGGCGCGACCCCAGCCATCGCAAAAAGATGGCGATTGTTTCGCCAAACAAAGGGCGCGAAGCGGTGAGCGAATATAAAACGCTGGAAGTCTTCAAGAATCATACCCTCTTGGAGTTTCACCCGCACACCGGCCGGACGCATCAAATCCGTTTGCATTGTCAATTTTTGGGTTGCCCGATCGTCGGTGATACCGTCTATGGTCGCAGGAATCCGACGGTTGAGTTGAACCGGCATTTCCTCCACGCCTACCGTTTGCAGATTACCCTGCCAGGCGGAAAATCTCCACAGACCTTTCAAGCGGAACTACCCGCAGAATTGAATCGCGCTTTAGAAGAAGTGAAGCGTTATGAGTGAAGCCGAATATATTGACCTGCGTTCCGATACCGTGACGAAGCCCACGCCGGAAATGCGCCTGGCCATGGCGGAAGCCGAAGTGGGCGATGATGTTTTTATGGACGATCCAACTGTCAATGCACTGCAGGCCAGGGCGGCGGAAATGCTCGGCAAGGAAGATGCGCTCTTCGTCCCTTCCGGCACGATGGGCAATTTGCTCGCGCTTTTGATTCACTGTCAACGCGGGGATGAAATTATCCTCGGCGATCAAAGCCATATTTATGTAAATGAAGCGGGTGGGATGGCCGCGCTTGGCGGGATTTATCCGCACCCGATTAAAAATCAAAACGATGGGACGTTAGCCCTGGCAGAGATTCGCGCCGCCATTCAACCGGAGGATGCGCATCGCGCCATGACGCGACTCATCTGCATTGAGAACACGCACAACGCCTGTGGCGGCGTGCCGCTCTCTGTGGCCTATACCCAGCAAGTGGGGGAGTTGGCTAAAGAAAATAACCTGCGCCTGCATATTGATGGCGCGCGGATTTTTAACGCGGCTGTGGCTTTGAACGTCAACGTTCGGGAACTGGTTGCGCCCGCCGATTCGGTGATGTTTTGTTTGAGTAAAGGCCTGGCCGCGCCGGTGGGTTCGATGTTGCTTGGCGACAGGAGCTTTATTGCGCGCGCGCGCCGTTTGCGGAAGATGTTGGGCGGGGGGATGCGTCAGGTTGGGGTTTTAGCGGCGGCGGGACTGGTTGCGTTGGAGAAAATGATCGGGCGTTTGGCGCAGGATCATGCGCGGGCGAAGCGCATGTTTGAGTTGTTAAGTCCCATCCAAAAGATTAAGTTGGATGCGGAGCCTGCATCCAACATGCTTTATTTTGACTTGACCGACGAGGTTAAGCTGGACGTCAATCAAATTACAAATGAAATGAAACAGCGCGGCGTTTTGGTGGAAGCGGCGGATGTGCGGCGGTTTCGTTTGGTGACGCATTGCTGGGTCAGCGATGCAGACGTGGAAAGAACGGCGCAGGCGTTGGCGGAAGTTTTGCGATAGCGCGGATTAGTCCGGCGGGTTGAGGATGGCTTCGATTTGGTTGCGCCCGCGCTCTTTGGCAATGTAGAGGCGCTTGTCCGCCAGGTCAATCAATTTGACGGTGTGCTGGCTTTCTTCGGGATAGAGCGCTATACCCTGGCTGACGGTGGGGGCGGGGATTTCTTTTTCGTCTGGAAGTTTTAACGTGAAATTGAGCATGGCGCTTTGAATCCGACGGGCCACCTGCAAGGCTTGATCCAAATTTGCGTTGGGCAGGGCCACGGAAAATTCTTCGCCGCCCCAGCGGCCGACCAGATCGCTGGCTTTGATATTTTCACGGATGAAGCGGCATAAATTGATCAGGACCTGGTCGCCGACCTGATGCCCGTAAGAATCATTGTAGCGTTTGAAGTGATCAATATCCAGCATGATTAAACTGAGCGGTTGCCCGTTTAGTTTGCAGGCCTCGGCTTGCTCTTGCAGGGACTTGATGAAATAGCCGTGATTATAGACGCGCGTTAAACTATCCAGGCGGGCTTCCTCCTGCACGCGTTCATGATGATAGGCGTTATCCAGCGCGAGCGCGGCGCGTTGTGCGATGTTACTTAATAACTCCAGATCGCTTTGGTCAAACCGATTTGGCTGATAGGAGCCAATCGCAATTACGCCGTTGATGTGTCCGCCGCGCATGGGCACGCCGACCCAGGAGCGCGAAAGTTTGGTCGTGCCGATCAGTTTGAAATTCAGCCCCCGTTTTTTCAGGTTTTCGACTTGCAGATCGGGAATGAAAAGTTTTTCCTGCGTCTCGACGATTCTGCCGGAGAGCGAGCCTTCTTTTTTGATTTTGACGTTGTTGAAATATTCGCCTTCGTCATAAAATAATTGCATGTGAATTTCATCCCCTTTGAGTACGCCGATGTAATAGGAATCCGCTTCCAGCACCTTTTGGAGCGCGGCGTTTAACAGGGTGAGGATTTGTTCCTGATTCAATGTGGAGACGATGCGCTGGCTGACTTCATTCAAAATTTCCAGCCGTTTAATCTGACTTTGGGTGAGGCTTTTAACTTGCTGGATGATTTCGGCCACAATCAGGGCGGATAAAAACAACCCGAGGTGGGTCACCCATTCATCCAACCGAATGGGATTTAGCCAGTAATTGATGAAATGAAAGAGCGCGATGCAAGCGACGAAGAAGTAGGCCGGCGCGCGCGTGGAAATAATTGAGGTGGTTAAAGCGCCGATAAAAATCAGCGTGTAGAGCAGGCCTTGAAAATCTGGCGGGACGAAATAAATCAGCGCGCCCAGCGCCAGCCCGGAGACAATGGCATTGAACCAGGCGAAGAAGTTTTTATTGGGCGAAGTTCTGTAGAAATAATAATAGAAGCCTAGATACAAACAGCCCAAAACGCCATACGCGCTTAAGATCAGGCGCGTTAACGGGTCGCGGATGGGACTCAACTCCAGGATGACGAGGATGGTAATCGCCAGCATGGCGATGCCAAAAATAAATGGCGGGAGGAGGGAGATCAGGCTCTCCTGTGCAAACGGTCGGGAGGTGGGAATTTTTGGTTTCATTCGAGGTTCTTGAAAAATTCCGGTTCTGCCTGGGCTAACTTTTCAAAAGCGTCCACAATTTGAGGGTCAAACAGGACGTTGGCTTGTTTGCGTAAATACTGCAAAGCCTCTTCGGTTGAAACCTTTTGACGGTATGGGCGGTTGCTGGTTAATGCGTCAAACGCATCCACCACGGAGAACATGCGCGCCAAAATGGGAATCTCTTCCCCGGCTTGCCCCGCCGGATAGCCGCTCCCGTCCCACCGTTCCTGATGGTGGCGCACGAGTTGAATCGTATCTTCCAAAAAGGGAATCCCTTGCACAATCTTTGCGCCAATTTCCGGGTGTAGCCGCATTAACTTCCACTCGTCTTCATTGAGCGGGCCGGGTTTGTGCAAAATGCTGTCGCTCACGCCGATCTTCCCAATATCATGTAGGAGCGAGCCGCGTTCCAAGACCTTGAGTTGTTCGTGAGAGAAGTTCAGCGCCTGCCCGAGTTTGGCGGCCATTTTGCTCACCCGCACCGAGTGACCTTCGGTTTCGCGGTCTCTGGCATCCAAAGCGGAGGTGAGCGCGGCCAGGGTTTGGTCGTAGGTGGTTTCAAGCGTGTTATAGGCGGCCTGAATTTCGGCGGCCTGGCGTTGCGATTCAACCAGTAAGAGCGAACGCTCCAAAGCGATTGCGGCCTGATTCACCAGCGTTTGTAAATCGGCGGGATTGGTCTGTCGGTGTTGATAGTCTTCGGGGATGTTAATCCACAGCGCGCCATATTTGGAGATGGGCGTTTGAATCGGCAGGCAGAGCCGCATGATGGAGTTTTCTCCGGGCATGTAAATTAATTGGCCGGTTTCCAAGGCCTGCTCAATCAAGTCAAACGGATGGGCGGCTTCTTCCGTTTCCCCCTGTCGGGTAATTTCCCATTCCGCTTCAATTTCATTCTTGGGCGAGAGAAGCGCAATGCCGGTGCGCTCGGCTTTGGAAAGTTTATGGGCGGTGAGGGCAATTTCCTTGGCCGCGGCTTGCAGGTTTTCTGCCTGGATGATGTGCGTGCTGAGGCGGTAGAGCAGGCTGGTCGTCCGCAGGGAGGCGCGTAATTCCTGTTGAAGCCAGGCGCTTTCAAACGCGCCCGCGGCCTGAATGGAGAGCAGTTCCGCCAGGGCTTCATCGTTTTCTGTGAAGAAAACCTCATTCTGTTTTCCAAAGGCTAACAGCACGCCAATGCTTAAACGATGCCAGCGAATTGGAATGGCCAACATACTGCGGAGCGTATTTTGGTCAAGTTCCAGAGACGAGTTGTGCGCGTATTTACGCAGGTCTCTCACGCGAAAAGGCGCAACTGCGCGAAAGGCCGCCTGAATTAATGAGTCGCTCGCCTGCGGCGCCTTGAGCGCTTCGAGCAATTTCGGCGCCTGCCCGGCCGAAGCGGTCTGAACGAACCCTTCCTCCTGCCCCAACTGGATATGAATAAACGTGAAGCGCGCCTGCAGGATGTCTTTGGCGATGGCGGCGATTTCGTTGGCGGTGGATTCCGGTTCGACCATCGCCGAAAGCTGGCTCCCCGACCGAATCAGTTCCATCAGCCTTTGGTGATACCCGGAGCGTTCCCAGGCGCGCGTTAATTCCCCGGCGATCGATTCGGCCAGATGAATGGCATGACTGCTAAACGAATTCGGCTTTTCATCGTTGAGCACAATCACCCCGTGAACATACCCGTTGGAGATGATGGGCACAATCGCGCAGGCTAAATTGGCCTCGTTTTCGTAATAAATGTAATCGCTATCCAGACGCACGTCGTTGATGATTTGCGTTTTGCGCTGACGCGCGGCCCGGCCGATGGCGCCGATGGACACGTTTTGACGATACCCGGCCGGCAGGTTGGATGCCGACGGCCCAGCCGCGGCCAGTAAGATGAAATCTTTTGTGTCGGCTTCGTACACATATAAGCTGATCAAAGGCAGGGCTAAAGCCTGCTCCAGGGTATTTACGGCCAACTGCGCAGAAACCGGCGGGTCGAGTTGATTTTCCAATTGCTGACTTAACTCATTAAGAAAAAGCAGTTGTTTACTGCGTTTCTTTTCGTTCTCCAACTGGCGCGAAAAAAGGCCCAGTTGATCGTTTTGCGAAAGCAATTTCGTTTTGACCGTTTCCTGCGAGAGGATGAACGGTTTGAGATAGCGCGTCAGCCGCCGGTTCCAGGTTTGGGTGACGGCCTCGGCTTCGTGCGCGTCGGCGTCTTCTTCGTCTTCTTCCACGCGGGTTAGTTCAATCAACAAGCCGTTAATCATCATCACGACTGTGATTGCTTGATAATAAAGGACCAACATAATGAGCATGAAAACCATGAACGTGGCTTCGCGCGCGCGGATGAAGTTATCCAACTTGGAGGCCAGCGCATGATCAATGACGGTTAACAAAGCGCCGAGGAAGATCAGCGTGGCCAACCCCAGCACGCTGGTCACCAGGGTCATCCGGCGGCCGAGCACGTCATGGTCGGGCAGGGTCAGCCGATGCCAGGGAGTGATTTTGGCAAACCAAATGACGATGGCCAGCACGAAAGGCACAAAGGTTTGCTCCGTGGAGGCGTTGATTAAAAATAGAAAGCACCATGCCAGCCACGGAAGCGCTTGAATGCGGAAGAAGGCCAGAGCGTGTTTGTGATTGGGAAAATGAAGCGCGATAAGCCCCAGGAGCGAGGCGCCGAAGAATAAGAGGATTAGGGGAAGGCGATAGCCGCTCAGGTCAATGCCCTGATACGAATCTCCGCCTAGTGAAAGATAAACCCCGCTCAAAAGCCCGAAGACCGGCGTAATCAGGGCCAGCAGGTCTAGTTCTGCCAGGCGCTGAAAGCGGTTGGATGTAAAGGCAAGTTGCAAAGCGGAAACCGTCAGCACAATCAGGGCCGAAATCCATAACTGTTTGAATAGAAAGGCCGCGCCAACGCTCAACAGGGCAAATTCGGAAAAAAACAGGCGCATCCACCCGCGTTGGGTAAACGCGTTTTTTGTAAAACGCCTTTGCATGGAAAGCGCCGATTCAAAGCAAATAATCCCCAGGATAAATAGAACCTCGAAAGGAATATTCTGATTGAGGGTCAGGCGGGAGGGCAGTAAAACCATCGCGGCGCCGATGATCCATAATATGCTTGAGGCGAGCACATTTAGCTCTTTGAGGGCATAGCTCTTCATTCTTCCAAAGGATAGCATAAGAGCTCGATTTTATCTATATTGAAAATTTGAACTATTAAAGCTGGGGATGGGCGTGCGCCCTGGCAAACTTTCAGTTCAACTTTTCATTTTCCTTGACACAACCAGACAAGGTTCATAAAATGAGCGTGAGATTAACACCACGCAAGGGAGCGACATAACGGCAAGTTCAAAGACGGCGCCTCCGCCGAAGTTGGCGAGTACATGATCACCTTAAAGATCAGCGACGCGGCGGGCAATGAGCGGATGCAAACGACGTTTGTGCATGTGAACCCATTGAGCTTCTTGCAAACCATCCCGACCTTCACGCCGCCGCAAACCAACCCGAATCCTGTATCTCAAAGCCTGACAGTCTCCACAGCCCCCGAATCCGTTCCTTCCTTTGGCGGAACGACCAACCCCGCCCCGAACAGCGGAGAAGTTGTCGCCGCGAACTTTGGCGTGGCGAGCAGTACCGCGCACCCCACCAGCGCGCCGCCATTGGATCCGAATATCCTCTGGGGAACAGGAGCGATGACCTTGCTGGGCGCAACCCTCGCAGGTTGAGAAGCCCAGCGCAGAAAGCGGGCGGAGGAAGAGGCGCGGATGGAACGCCGCGCCAAGAAAGATCGGCAAAAGGAATTGGAAGCCAATCTGGCGCGCAAGGCGGCAGAGCGGGCTCGACAAGCGAATCAAAACCAGCACATGGATGCCAAGATGAACGCGATTGATGCGGCGGATGAGGCCGAATGGAATCGCGTGCAGTCCGTGTTGGATTTGCGGGCTGTGCTGGCCGCGCAGGCGCGGCAAAATGCTCAGAATCAATATATGGATGCCAAGATGAGCGCAATTGATGCGGCGGATGAAGCAGGGTGGGTGGCTGGAGCGGTTAATTCATTGCCTAATTTGTTGAATACCCGTGTCACTCCATTGATAAATAGCTTAGCAGAACAATGGAATCAGTTTGTTGATAATGCAACTTCGCCTGTAAATCCAACTGGACCTCTTCTCAATCTCTCCCCTTCCATGAAATCTGCATCCAGCTTATTTAATTCAACCTCCACACTGCTTGATTTTCTCTTATTTAATGGACAGATTGCTCAGACTGCTCAAAACCTGAGTCAAACTTTGCAAAGTTATC
>JADZCC010000046.1 GCA_020851785.1 Anaerolineales bacterium | reverse complement strand
TCCTTCCCAACCGTGCTATACTCCATTTCAAGATCCTCCTCGGCTTTTTGCTTGTCCTCACTTGCAATTCTACCGAGAAGGATCTTATTTTCTACCTTTTGTCAAGCGACTTTGCAAAAACCATACAGACTGGTTTTGCGGGCGGGGCAAGATAAATCTTGCGGTACTGCGTGTAATACAAAAAGAACTCCCAAATTGGGAGTTCTTTTAAGTGCTGGGGACAATGGATTCGAACCACTACTAATTGCTCCAGAGGCAACTGTCCTGCCATTAGACGAGTCCCCAATTTATCCAGCGGGCGGTATTATATCAGGCGGAAAGTTATGCGGCAAGTCTAGTTCTGGCGGGCGGCGCGGCGGGTGTTGTCTTCAATATCCATGAGGATTAACAGGGCTTTGCCGACAGCCTGAATGCCGACAAAGTAGGACATCCCCGGCACAAGGGGTTGTATCTGCCAGAGAATTTGCTGGGCGACGTCGGTAAAGCCGGGCAGATAGAGGAGTCCGCGCGCGAGTTGCAAGCCAAACACGCCGAGCGCCAAAGCCGCCTGCGCACCATGGTATAAAAGCGCAGTCCAGGCGAAAACGTTGGCGATTTTTGAAAATCGCAGGATGGAATCGCGTTCAAAATACGTTCCGAGAAAGCCGGTTTGTCGCTTTTGTTTTTCTTCTGTCACAGGAGCCTCCGCGCAAATTATACCCGCCGCTTTGTTATAATGGGCGTCCAGAAAAAACTATCAGGGTGGGGAATGCGTCTCTTTAGCGGACCAGCCGTCCGTTAGGCGCGAGGCGCTTCTTCCTCTTTGAAATCCACTTTAAGGCAAGAGAATGAGTCCCGAAGAGAACAAAGCCACAGATTTCATCCGCGAGGCAATCGCTGAAGACTTGAAAAACGGACGCTTCCAAAGCGTGCGCACGCGTCTGCCTCCCGAACCAAATGGCTATTTACACATCGGACACGTCAAAGCGTTTATGATTGATTATCTCGTGGCGAAGGAAAACGGCGGCGAGTTGATTCTGCGTTTTGACGATACCAACCCGACCAAAGAAGAAACTGAATTTGTGGAAGCGATCGAAGACGATGCGCGCTGGTTGGGCATTGAATGGTCGAAGGTGACTTTCGCTTCGGATTATTTTGATTTGTTATATGAATGGGCGCAGAAACTTGTGCTGGCGGGTAAGGCTTACGTGGACGATCAAACTCCCGATGAAGTGAGCAAGAATCGCGGCACGCTGACTGAACCTGGAAAAAATTCTCCGTTTCGCGATCGTGATGTGGAAGAAAATTTAGATTTGTTAGAGCGTATGAAAAATGGCGAGTTTCCGAACGGCTCGCGGATTTTGCGCGCCAAAATTGACATGGCTCATCCGAACATCAACATGCGCGACCCGGCCATGTACCGCATTCTACATGAACATCATCATCGCACAGGCGACAAGTGGAAAATTTATCCGCTGTACGATTGGTCGCATGGACAGAACGATTCCATGGAAGGCGTTACGCATTCATTATGCTCACTGGAATATGAAAATCACCGTCCGTTATACGAATGGTTTTTGGAGCAACTGGATGTGTTCAAGCCGCGTCAAATTGAGTTTGCGCGTTTGAATTTGAATTACACCGTGATGAGCAAGCGCAAACTGCGCCGTCTGGTGGAAGAAAATTTAGTCAATGGCTGGGACGACCCGCGCATGCCCACGTTGCGCGCCATGCGTCGGCGCGGATACACCGCCGAAGCGGTTTTGGATTTCATTCGCAAAGTGGGCGTGGCGAAAAATTACAGCGTGAGTGACGTTTCGTTGCTTGAAGCGTGCGTGCGCGAAGACTTAAATAAACATTCATTACGAAGAATGGCTGTAATTCGTCCGCTTAAAGTGGTGATTGATAATTACCCCGACGATCTAGTTGAAGAAATGGACGCGGTCAACAACCCGGAAGATGAAAACGCTGGCGTTCGTAAAGTCCCATTTTCAAAGGTAGTTTATATTGAGCAGGATGACTTCCGCGAAGCGCCGCCGCCGAAATATTATCGCCTGTTCCCAGGCAACGAAGTTCGTTTACGCTATGCGTATTTCATCAAATGCACGCATGTCGTGAAAAATGACGCGGGCGAAGTGATTGAAGTCCACGCCACGTATGACCCTGAAACCAAAGGCGGCAACGCGGCAGACGGACGAAAAGTCAAATCCACGATTCATTGGGTTTCAGCAAAACACGCGAAAGAAGCGGAAGTCCGCATGTATGACCGACTCTTCTCGAAGGAGAATCCTGAAGAAGGCGAAGAGGGATTCTTGAATTGCTTGAATCCAAACTCGCTGGAGATTCTCACGGGATATGTAGAACCGTCTCTTGCGTTACCTGAGGTTGGTTCGCGCTTTCAATTTGAGCGGTTGGGATATTTCTGCGTAGATAAAGACTCCTCGGCTGAAAAGCCCATGTTCAATTTGACGGTGAATTTGAAGGATGCTTGGGCGAAGGTGGAGAAGAAGGGCGATAAGTGATAATCCGTCCCGCAGGTTTCTGGAAGTCAACACGACTCCCCCCCCCCAACCCTGCGGGGCGCTTTTTTCAAGCAAACTTTTGGAAAATAAAATATGCCTTATCGCGCAGATGAATTTACAAAAGGTCAGTATTATCACATTTACAATCGAGGCGCGGGGAAATCTAAAATTTTCTTCAATGAAGGCAATTATCAGTATCTGATCAGATTAATCCAAAAATATATGGCGAAGTACGGCATCAGCATTATTGCATATTGCTTAATGCCAAATCACTATCATTTCTTGATTTTACAACTGACAGATTCGCCGATTTCTAAATTTATCAACGTTCTTTTCAACGCCTATGTGCAGGCGTTAAATTTACAGCAAGGCAGAACTGGCACGTTGTTTGAAGGTCGCTTCAAACATATTTGTGTTGATAATTGGAATTATCTCAGCCATCTGTGCAGATACATTCACAGGAATCCTGTCAAAGCAGGTTTGGTTGCTAAACCTGAAGACTGGGAATACTCAAACTTCAGAGAGTATGTTGGGATCAGAAATAGCGAATTGAAAGATGATGAATTTATCAAAACTTATTTTCCGAACCCAGAAGAATATATTGCCTTTGTAAACGATGCGCAAGATGAAGAAAAGAGTTTACCAAAAATCGGAAAGTATATTTGGGATTGAGCGTTGATCTATTTCAACGTCCCGCAGGGTGATTCTCAGTCGGTGACGAATCTACTTCAACCTGCGGGACGGATTATTTTCCCCACTTGACAACTCATCCCCCTCTCATGTAAACTGCTAGAGTAATTAAATTCCAAACGAAAGGAGTCGCACTTCAATGCATTTAGTAAAACGAATAAATCGCAAACCCAATATAAATTTACTGTCTCGAAGTGCGCCTACTGACCGTTCTTAGGTCTAGCCTTGTGTTCTTACAAGCCACGGTGCATTTCGCATCGTGGCTTTTTTGTTGCTTCAACCAGACCATAGACGATAGACCGTAGACCATTTTTATCGTCCATCATCTACGGTCTATCGTCAACCTGCAAACCTTCAAACTTTCAACTTGGAATCTGAACCATGAACCTCTCCTTCAAATCCTACTACACCCTGCTCGCCGAGCACATCCGCCCGCAACGTGGACGATTCACTTGGCTTGCCATTTTGCTGTTCGGCAGTATTGGCTTGCGGATTTTTGCGCCACAAATCATGCGCAAGTTTATTGATTCCGCTCTGGCTGGCGAAGCATTACAAACTTTAACTTGGACTGCACTTGCTTTCATCGGCGTCGCATTGATTCAACAAGTCGTCGCCATCGGAGTCACCTGGCTGGGCGAAAACGTCGCGTGGACCGCCACCAACGCCCTCCGCGCGGAACTCGCCGAACACGCCCTGCATCTCGACATGAAATTTCACAACGATCACACGCCAGGCGAACTCATCGAACGCATTGACGGCGACGTGACCGAACTGGCGACGTTCTTTTCGCAATTCGCGTTGAACCTCATCGCCAACGGATTTCTCCTCATCGGCATTCTCATCGCCTTGTTCATCGAAGATTGGCGCGCAGGCTCGGCGTTCACAGTCTATTCGTTCCTCACCATTTTCATCCTCGGCAAAATGAAAGACATCGCCGTGCCGCATCAAAAAGCGCGGCGCGAAGCCGAAGCGCAATATTACGGATTCATCGAAGAGCAACTCGCAGGCACCGAAGACATTCGCTCCAGCGGCGCGGTCGGATTTTCCATCCGCGAATTGTTTCGGCATCAAGGCGAAATTCTCAAGCACAACCGCAAATCGCATTTCAAAAGATGGATCATCGAAAACGCAATGGGACTCGCCCTCACGCTCGGCACAATCCTCTCCATCGTCAGCGGCTACTGGCTCTTCACCGCGGGCGTCGTCACCGTCGGCACGGTCTATCTTTTCGTGCATTACATAAATCTGCTCGAAGAACCGTTCTGGGCAATGACTCATGAGATCGAAAGTTTTCAAACCATCGGCGCGTGCGTGGAGAGACTGACCGAGTTCAAAGCGTTCAAGCGCGAAGTGAAAAACGAAACGGGCTTGGAAGTTAAATCACATCCGCTGGATTTGAAATTTCACGATGTGACATTTTCCTACAATGGCGACGACGCCGTTCTTTCGCGCCTCTCTTTCGACCTTCGAGCTGGTTCCGTTTTGGGTCTGCTTGGTCGTACGGGCAGTGGAAAAACCACCATCGGACGATTGATCTTCCGTTTGTATGATGTCAACGACGGGCATATCAAGATGAACGACGTGAACGTCAAAGATTTACATCTCGACTCGCTCCGCCGCAACATCGCCATCGTCACGCAAGATGTGCAGTTGTTCAAAGCGTCCATCCGCGAAAACCTGACCTTCTTCGACAGAACAATTCCTGATGAAAAAATTATCAGCACACTCGAAGAACTCGAACTCGGCGACTGGTATCGCGCCCTCCCCAACGGCTTGGACTCCGAACTCGAAACGGGATCAAGATCGCTGTCCGCGGGCGAAGCGCAATTGCTCGCGTTCACGCGCGTCTTCCTCAAAAACCCAGGTTTGGTAATTCTCGACGAAGCCTCCTCCCGCCTCGACCCCGCCACCGAAGCCAAGCTCGAACATGCAATTGATAAACTGCTGAAAGACCGCACCGCCATCATCATCGCCCACAAACTCGACACCGTCCAACGCGCCGATGATATCTTGATTCTGGAGCGCGGCAACGTCCTTGAATACGGCAGTCGCAAATCGCTGGCAGAAGACAAAACCTCGCGCTTCCACCAACTCCTGCAAACTGGCATGGAAGAAGTGTTGGCATAGATATATCGGTGGTCGAGTAGTGGCGCCTTAAGCGCCACGTATCGAGACCACAGGTACGCATACAAACTTTTGTAACAAGATTGCTTTACGGCGTGGTGGTCTCGATACAGGCTTGGTTTCGATACGCGCCTTCGGCGCTACTCAACCAACAGCCCTACTCGACCACCGATGTGCAAATGAAACAGGAACTATCATGACTGAATCAACCCTCACCCAACAAGACCTCAACACCCCCTCCCTCCCCGCATGGAAAGTGATCTGGGAGATGATTCGATTCCGCCCGTGGCTCGACGTGATTGACTTCTTCAGCGTCGCGCTCAACCGCTTCAGTATTCAAGTCGCGCCCGCGCTCATCATCAAAGTCTTCTTTGACATGCTCACAGGCGAAGCGCAACTCAAGTTCGGCGTTTGGGCAATCGTCGCGTTCTTCCTCGCCACATGGCTCGGACGCCTCATCTCAACCTTCGGCTTTTACTATGCCGACGTTCCCATCTTCGCCGAGATGGATACGTTAATGCGAAAAAATTTGCTGACGCACATCCTCAAACGACCAGGCGCGTCGCAACTCCCCGACTCCCCAGGCGAAGCCCTCAGCCGCTTCAAAACAGACGTGGATCAAATTCCGCTCTTCGTGATTCTCGTCAACGACATCCTCGTCGGCATTGGCATCATCGCCTACTCAATTTACTTGATGATGCAGATCAGCGTCTCGGTCACGATCATGGCGTTGATTCCATTAATCGTCGTCGGCATCGTGGCAAACATCGCCACAAAACGAATCGAACATTATCGCGCCGCATCGCGTCAAG
>JADZCC010000045.1 GCA_020851785.1 Anaerolineales bacterium | reverse complement strand
TTCGGCAAAGCGATTTGGTTTCGCTTTTTTATAATCAAAGCGATACTCGGAAGCCATTTCTTTGATCTTACAGGGCTTGGAAGCGGGCGTTTTCTTCATAATCTTTTTTCTCTTGACTGGTGGCGGGTCGCGCCGTAAAGATGGGAAGGGGTCAAATTTTCTCTCGATTGAACTGCGTTTCGTACAACTGAGCGTACAAACCATTCAACGCCAGCAGTTCCGCGTGCGTGCCTTTTTCAACAATTTGTCCGCGATCCATCACTAAAATCAAATCCGCGGCGAGGATGGTGCTTAGGCGATGCGCGATGACAATGCTCGTGCGCCCGGCCATGACTCGTTTCAGCGCTTCTTGAATCAACGCTTCAGATTCGGAATCGAGATGACTCGTGGCTTCATCTAAAACCAGAATGCGCGGGTCTTTGAGGATGACGCGCGCGAGGGCGATGCGTTGTTTTTCGCCGCCGCTCAAACGATAGCCGCGTTCGCCGACAATTGTGTCGTAGCCGTCCGGTAAATCCATGATGAATTGATGAATGTTTGCGGCCCGCGCGGCAGATTCAATTTCGGACTGGGTTGCATCTATTTTGGCATAAGTTAAATTCGTGCGAATGGTGTCGTGAAAGAGATACGTCTCCTGCGTAACCATGCCAATGGCCGAGGAAAGCGATTCGAGCGTGAGGTCTTTGAGGTCGAAGTCGTCAATGCGGATGACTCCGCTGGTGGGGTCGTACAAGCGTGGAATTAAATACGTGGTGGTGGTTTTGCCCGCGCCGGAAGGCCCCACCAAAGCGATTAACTGCCCGGGTTGCGCGGTAAAGGAGAGTCCGGCCAGAGCGGTGTCGCGAGCCTGGGAGGTTGAATCCGCCGTCCCTGAGGTTGCGGCGTTTGGCGGTTTTTCATCCGCCTTCTTTTTATCGCCGGAATCCCCGCTTAGCACGGCGGCGACGTTTTCCATTTTTCCATAACGCTTGACGTTCTTAAGCAGGATGGACGGATCCACCTGATAATTGAATGATACGTTGTCAAACTCCAGTTTGCCGCGCGCGTTTTGCAACACCCGCGCACCTTCTTTTTCGACGATGTCTTGCGGCAGGTCGAGCGCTTCAAAGACGCGCTCAAAAGAAACCAGGCTGGTTGAAAATTCCACCGGCGCGCCCGCCAGGCCTTGAAGCGCTCCGTAAAGTTGGCCGAGATACGAACCGAAGGCAACGATGGTTCCAACCGTGAACGCGCCTTGAATCACGTACCATCCGCCGAGGCCGTAGACGAGGGCCGTGCCAACGGCGGTGATCAACCCGAAGATGACGAAGAACGACGAACTCAGCACGGCGCGGCGAATGCCAATATCGCGCACGCTGGCGGCCCGCTGACGAAAGCGCTGTTCCTCTTCGCGCGTGCGTCCAAACAGTTTAACGAGTAGCGCGCCGCCGATGTTAAGCGTTTCATTCATGTGGGCGTTCATTTGCGCGTTAAGTTCCATGCCTTCGCGCGCGATGTCGCGCAGGACGTTTCCGAGGCGTTGTGCGGCCAGGATGAATAGCGGCAGAATGACGATACTGATCAGGGTTAACTTCCATTGCAGGGTAAGCATGACGATGAGCAAGGCCAGCGCTTCGATTAAGTTGGTGACGATGTTGACAATGGTGTTGCTAATGGCGTTCTGCGCGCCGACCACGTCGTTGTTGAGGCGACTCATCAATTCGCCGGACTTGGTGTTGGTGAAAAAGCGAAGCGACATGCGTTGCAGGCGAGAGAACAAAGCCGAGCGCAGGTCGTAGATGACGCCTTCGCCGACGGTTGAATTTAATCGGCGCTGAATCACGTTGACGACGCCGGTCAAGGCGGGAATGGCCAACAAAGCCAGCCCAAGCCAGACGAGGCGTTTCACATCTTTGGCGGGAATCACCACGTCGATCATGTTGCGGAAGATCAGCGGCGTGAGCAGGGATAAACCCGTCGTGAGCAAAATCGTCGCCAGCATTCCCGCAATCTGCCCCCAATATCCGCGCGCATGGGCGAGGACGCGCAGTAAAAGTTCCCTGGTTATCTTTGGTTTTTCATCGCTTTGTCGCATGGACATCCACATCCAGTGCATCGTTCACTCCTTGTTTAAATCAATCTTGACTTACGCAGATCAAAATCTTTTGCCGCGAATTACGCGAATTTCGCTAATTTTTAAAAACAATTCGTGTGAATTAGTGAAATTCACAGCTTGGTCTTGGGGTTTTGTGTAAGTCCTATCAATAAAAATTTACGGCGCAAGGCAACTATAAGGCGGCAGGGCGCTTTTGACAACGCAAGCGCAGGAGTGGTTAATAAAAGTTTGATACACAGACCAACGAGCCATATACATTTTTTGGCTTTTGCTTTATAAGGGGCGCATCACTTTTAAGGAGTTTTCATGTCTGCCAAAGCATCTTCCATCCTTTCCGTCGCGCTCGTGGTTTTAATCCTGCTGATTCTGGGTAGCTTTGTTTTTCTAATGAATGTCCTGATGTTGAATGGTTTTGGACGGGAAGGCGGAGTCGCATTAACCGTCACGGGGGTCTGTAGCGGAATCGGCGTAATCCTCGCCGCTGTTTTAGCCGGTAAACTGACAAAGTTCTTCATCGTCAAGCAGGGTTGGAATCCGATTCTGGCCATGTTTGGGGCTGTGGCGGCCGCGGTCCTCTGCGGCGCGGCGTTGGAAGGGATAGCCTTCTTCATTTCGTTGGGCGTCGTCGAAGCCCTGTTTTACAATTGAACGACGGGGATTTTTTCAACAAGCCGCGCAAGGTATAATCCCCGCCAGTGATTCCTCCTCAGATCGGTTTCAGCGCCGCGTTGTTGGTTGCCGGGTTGGTCTGCCTGCTCGGCGGGCTAATCGTTTCCCAAACGCGCTACAACGCGCTGGGCTCCATTCCTTTAATCGTGCTGATGTTCAGCTTTAGCTGGTGGGATATTACCTACGGGCTGTTTTGGGCCAAAGCGCCCGCGCCCTACCCCAATTTTTGGCTCTACCTAACCTATCTGGGCGTGGTAATCATCCCGCCCGCCGCGCTGATCTTTGCCATGCAAATTTCAGAACTGGACGAATGGGTCAAACCGCCCCTGTTGATTGGGCTAAGCATCGTTCCCATTTTAACCATCGCCCTCATGGCCACCGACGCCCAACACAACCTGTTTTTCGGCGGGCATTCCACCGAAAACATTGGCATGATCATCAACGCCGGGCCGGTCTATTGGGCGAACACCATTTATTCCTACCTCCTCATCCTGGTCAGCATGATTATTTTTGTGCGCCGGTTCAGGCAGTCTGCCGGAATTTATCGCACACAATTGGGCATCATCCTGTTCGGGTTGGGCTTTCCGTGGCTCAACAGCTTTATTTTTTTAGCCGGACTCAGTCCCTTCTCCAACGCAGACAACACGCCCTTTTCATTTACGATTACCGGGCTGGCTTTCACCTACGCGTTACTGCGTTACCGCCTGCTGGACATCCTCCCAATTGCCCGAAGCATGTTGATTGAAAACATGAGCGACGGCGTGGTCGTTCTCGACGCCCAAGATCGGCTGGTGGATTTTAATTCCGCCGCCGCTCACACGCTGAAACTTGCCCAGCCGCCCCAAATTGGATACCCCGCCCGGGACTTTTTCTCCGCTTGGTCCGAACTGATTCAAACCCTCTCCAAGCCAGACGATCTCCGCGCTGAAATTTTCCTGGACCAACCCGCCCAGGTTTTTCTGGACTTGAAAATCTCCCGCCTGCAAGATCGCCGCAACAACCTTCTGGGACGGTTAATCGTCTGGCGCGACATTACGCCGCTAAAACTAGCCGAAGCCGAACTCCGCGAGCAAGTCATCCGCGACCCGCTCACCGGGTTGTACAACCGCCGCTATTTAGACGAAGCGCTGGAACGCGAACTGGCCAACGCCGCGCGCCTGAACCGCCCCTTAAGCCTGGTGATGATTGACATTGACCACTTCAAACAAATCAACGACCGCTTGGGCCATACGGAAGGCGATACCATTTTGCGAAGTTTCGCCAAACTGCTCATCCGTCACTCGCGGGTGGAAGATACGCTCTATCGCTACGGCGGCGAAGAATTTCTGGCGCTCCTGCCCAACAGTTCCCGCGCCGACACGCTCAAAGTCGCCGAAAAATGGCGCGGCGCATTTCAGGAATTACACGCCATGCACCATCAAGAAGCCATTCACGCCACCATCTCCTGCGGCGTGGCGGAATTCCCCACGCAGGGCCAAACCGGCGCAGAGTTAATCGCCCGCGCAGACCAGGCCCTCTATCAGGCCAAAAACGCGGGGCGTAATCGCGTAGTCGCCTGGAAAGACATCCTAAAACATGGAAGCTAAAATAAAACCTGCGCTCATCGGCGCGTGGAACCTGCTTCGGTTTGAATTTAATTCAACGGATGGCAGAATCAGCCATCCCTTTGGAGCAGAAGCGGTCGGCTCGATCATCTACACCGACACGTTGCGTTTCTCCGGCCAATTAATGCGGACGGATCGCCCGCGCTTTAAAATTCCAGACCAACTGCGCGGAACGCCAGAGGAGGTTTTCGCCAACTATCAGGGCGTAATTTCATACTTCGGCGCGTATCAGCTGGACGAAGCAAAAGGCGTGATCACGCATCTAGTGGAAGGTTCGCTCTTTCCCAACATGGAAGGCACGCGCCAAATTCGGCATTACGAATTAAACGAAAATATTTTAACGTTGCGCACGCCGCCCTTTAACGCAAACGGCGAACGCGTGCGCGGCCTGATGACCTGGGAACGGGTCAAATAGCACAAAAGGAGCAACCATGTCCGCTAATTTAATGTCCGCTGATTTAATCATTGGAATCGTATTTCCGTTGGTGGGCGGCCTGTTATTTGTAATTGGCGCCTTTCTTTTTATTCGCACGCGCATTTTTTTAGGCAAAGCCCAGGAAACCAAAGGCACAGTGACTCAAATGGTCTACCGTCGCAGTTCAAAAGGCGGCGGCGGATATTCGCCCGTGTATGAGTTTAGAACGATTGACGGTCAAACCATTACAGGGCGAGATAACTTATCTACAAATCCGCCCATGTTTCAAGTAGGCCAAACGATTGACGTGTTATACGACCCGGCCAACCCCAACAACGCGCGCATCAAAAAATGGATGAGCCTCTACTTCACCTCCGTCCTGTTGTGCGGCATGGGCGCCACCTTTGGGTGTACGGGGCTGGCCTTGCTGGCTGGCAGAATCATGAGCAGTTTAAATTAAATGGGCTCCATGGACCAACGCCATAAACTCCAAGCCCAGCCCTTTGCGTTCCAAAAAACCAAAACTGGAAAAGTTTTTCTGGATTGGCGCGGCAAGCAAGTTTTAATGCTCAAAGCAAAAAAAGCGGAAAGCTTTTTACGTCATATCGCATATGCCAATGAAGAACAAGTTCAACTGCTCATGGCAAAAATGACCGGAAACTTCAAACGCGGAAATGAACGATAAATTCCATTTTTTATTTCACAACGAAAGCGCCGCATGAATCAAAACGCAATCCTTCAAAAAACCGCCAACTATGTAAAACAAGAATTTTCAAACGATTCCTCCGGGCACGATTGGTGGCACATTGATCGCGTCTGGCGCAACGCCCTCGCCATCAACCAGCACGAACAAGCGGATGCCTTCATCGTGCAACTCGCCGCCCTGCTCCATGATTTGGACGATTGGAAATTTAATCAGGCGGGCGATGAAACCCCGCACCGCGCCAAACTCTGGCTGGAGTCCTGCTCTGTTGACTCTTCCGTCGTTGAAAGAGTCTGCGCGATCATCAGCCGCGTTTCCTACAAAGGCGCGGGCGTGCAAAATGAAATGGATTCGCTCGAAGGCTTCATCGTCCAGGACGCCGACCGGCTGGACGCGATTGGCGCGATTGGCATTGCGCGCGCCTTTGCCTATGGCGGCTATAAAAACAGAGCGTTGTACGATCCAGAATCAAAACCTGAAATGCACAAAAGTTTTGAAGCCTATAAAAACAGCCAAAGCGACACGATTAATCACTTTTATGAAAAGTTGTTATTGCTCAAAGATCGACTCAACACACAGACTGCAAAACGCATCGCGGAAGGACGACAGGCCATCATGCTCAAGTTTTTAGACGATTTTATGAAAGAATGGGAAGGTCAGGATTTAGGATGAAAAAATCAGCCCTTGGATGGACCTGGCTGGTGATGGGCTTGCTGGCCTGTAAAACCCTCGTCCCCCCAACCCTTTCGCCAGCCACAGCGCCCCCGGCCCAGCCGCCCACGCGAACGCCGACCTCCATTTCGCCCATAGACTCAAACGCCGGTTCTCCCGGGCTGGACGATTCCCTGTACCCAAATTTTGGCAACGGCGGCTACAACGTGCAAAGTTATCAGTTGAATATTACCGTGAACAACGTGGCCACCAGCGACCTTTCTGCAATTACCACCATCTCCGCTACAGCCACGCAAGACCTGAGCAGTTTCAACCTCGACTTCATCGGCTTTGAAATCACCAGCGTCACAGTCAACGCCGAGCCTGCCGAATTTGAGCGAGCCGGTCAGGAACTGACCATTTTTCCGCCGCAACTATTAAGCGCCCAACAGGCCTTTTCAGTTGAAGTGAGCTATCAAGGCTCGCCAGAGTCCATGTACTCCGAAGCGTTACCCTTTCAAACCGGCTGGGTCACGTATGACAAAGGCAGTTACGTCTTAAGTGAACCGGATGGCTCCGCGAGTTTTTTTCCAGTCAACGACCATCCTTTAGATAAAGCCTTGTTCTCTTTTATCGTGACTGTACCCAAACCCTATGAAGTGGCGGCCAACGGCGTATTAACCAAATCCGAAGATCACGGCGCAACGGTCACGTATTATTTCTCGGCGCGCGACCCCATGGCCAGTTATCTGGCGACGATTAACATCCACGACTTTGATGTGGAAACCCTGCAATCGCCAGACGGCATTGAGATTCGCAATTACTATGCCACCGGCCTGCCCAAAGAAATTCGCCAACCATTTGCGCGGCAGGGCGAAATGCTCGACTATTTTAGCGGACTGTTTGGCGCGTACCCTTTTGAAGTCTACGGCGCATTGGTGATGGATACCGACTTCGGCGCGGCGCTGGAAAACCAAACCCTATCCATCTTTGGAATGGATATGATTGACCTGGAGGACGTAACTAACACGGAATTGGTGGTGGCGCACGAGTTGGGGCATCAATGGTTTGGAGACGACATCAGCGTGGCGGATTGGAGCGACATCTGGCTCAACGAAGGTTTCGCTTCCTATTGCGAAGCCTTGTGGATCGAACACACGCAAGGCACAGCCGCTTTAAACGCATGGGCCCGTTCTTCCTATCAGGAAATTTCAGACTACCCGGACTATTATCCCCCGCCCGGCGCGCCCAGCGCAAATAATTTATTTAACGGCGGCGTTTATCTGCGCGGCGGGTTAACGCTCCACGCCCTGCGCCAGACGATTGGAGACGAAGCCTTCTTCAAAACGCTTCAAACCTACGTTCAGCGCTACGGCGGCGGCAATGCCGCCACGGAAGATTTTATTAACGTGGCGGAAGAAGTCAGCGGGCAAGACCTGACCGATTTCTTTCAAGGCTGGCTGTACGAAACCAACCCGCCGGAACTTCCCTAAGGTTTCTCGTCGCTGGATTATAAAAAGAGCCTCTCGTAAATTCGAGAGGCTCTTTTAGTTTTCTTCTTCCGTGGGGAGGATCGCAAAAAAAGTGGAGCCGCTCCCCAGCGTAGATTCCACCCACACCCGCCCCTGATGGCTTTCCACAATGGATTTAACAATCGCCAGCCCCAGCCCCGAACCTTCAACGGATTCATTGTCCGCCATATTCGTGGCGCGATAAAATTTATCGAACACGCGGCTTTGTTCCTCCGGCGGAATGCCCGGGCCGTCATCTTCCACTTGTAAAACAATCTGCCCGTCGCGCATCAAAAGGCTCACTTTTACCGTCCCCTCGTCCTGCGTATATTTAACGGCGTTGCTCACCAAATTATCCAGCATCTGACGAATCCGAACCGGGTTGGCGCGCAGGGGTTTTAAGCCCGGGTCCACTTTGGTGGTGATTTTAATCTTCTTCTTCCGCGCCTGAAGCTCCACCATATCCAACGTGGATTTCAACACGGTATCCAAATGCACCATTTCGCGGCGCGTATCAAACCCGGCTTCCAGGCGTCCCAAATCCAGCAGGTCGTTAATCAACACCGTGATGTGTTGCACGCTCCCCTGCAGGCGATGTAAAAACTCAAGCTGATTTTCGTTCAACGGGCCAGTGCGGCCAATCAACTCGGTGTATCCCAAAATTGCGGTCAGCGGCGAACGCAAATCGTGCGAAACGGTATGCACAAAGTCGTTCTTCAAACGATCCAACTCTTTGAGGTATGAAATATCCTGCATGGTAATCGCCGCGCCAACTTTGGGAATCGGCGTATATTGCGCGTTGTAAACTTTACCGTCGTCAAAATTAATTTCATGGTATTTCAACGGGTTTTCGCTGGAGCGCGCCAGCAAAGCCAGCACATCTGCATTGGCGATGATCTGATCCAGCGATTTGCCAATCAGGGTTTGCGCGCCGAGGTTGAAGATGGCGCGGATCGAACGATTGACCAGCAGGATTTTACGCTGATCGTCGAGCACAATCACGCCGTCTTGAATGTTATTGATAATCGCTTCCAACTTCGTCCGTTCAGACTCAGACATCTTGGCTTTTTCCGCCAACGATGAAGTCGTGCGTTTCACTTCGCGCCGCACCCAGTCGCCCAGTTGACGCGCGCGCGCCAACGAGCGATTGACCGAGTTGGAGATATCGTCCACTTTCAAGGGCGGCGAAAGGTAATCGCTGAGTCCCATGCGCAGGGCTTGCCGGGCCAGTTCGGGGTCGTCGGTTTCGGCGTATAAAATAATGGGCAGGGTGGGGAAGCGTTCCAAAACTTCTTTGGAAATTGCAAGCCCATCGCCCCCGGCAAATTTTCGGCCTAAAATTACCAGCGCGGGAATGACCTCCTGCAGGCTTTTGTTTAAGCCTGCCTGATCCCCCGCCAAAGCCACGTCAAAATTTGCGGCGTTCAAAGTCCGCTCCATCAACGTCAGGATGGGGGAGGCGTCAAAAGCAAGCAGGATTAAATTAGGTTTAGTCATGCGTATGCGTAGATTTTATTCGGTCTTTTTCTGATTTAACATTGCAGGAGCAGTTGTTTTTTCCACCAGCGCGGCCAGGCGCACCAGCCCAGCCTGCACCGATTCCAGCGCCTGACGCTGTTCCAGGTTGAGCGCGCCCGGCATTTCCGTCATCACCAAATTTAAGGGATAGGTGGCGGCCTGAACCTCATCTTTCACCAACTTGCGAATCGCATCCAACGCCACCACGCGTTGCGTATCGCCCGTGCGGGCGGTTTCGGTCGTTTGCTCCAACGCGTGGAAGAGGCGGGCGTTCACCAAGGAGATGGAAGAATAATCTGCCACGGCTTCCAGCAGGGTTTGGGCGGAACGGTCAATTTCAACGTTTTCCTTACGCACGACAATAATCAGGCCGATGACTTCGTTTTGAATTTTGATGGGCGCCACGCCAACGGATTTTCCCAGCGTCGCCAGCTTGAACTTCTGCAAAGCCACGCCGTTCATCATCAGGCTTTCGCCGGAAAGCGCCACCAACGAACTGATGCCGTCGTCCACCGGCTGATTCATTTTCTTAGCCCAGGCTTCGGGCAGGTTCTTATGCGCGCGCAATAAAAAGGCTTTGGTCTTTTCGTCGCGCAACATCAGCCAGCCTAAATCTGCCTGGCTAAGTTGGAGCGCGCCGTCTAAAATTTTCTCAAATAACAGGCGCTGATCGGTAATCGTCACCACGGCTTTGCCAATGGATAAGACCGTCGCCAAATCCTTCAGGCGTTTTTGCAATTCTTCATGCGTGGCTTTCAGTTGACGATCTAACTTTTGGCGTTCGCGGGCTTCCTTCGTCTGGCTTAATGCGCGTTCCACGCAGGCCACCACTTCCGCGTCGCGGGCGGGCCAAAAGAGCGCGTCGCTGGCGCCGAGCCGAAAAGCCGCCAAAGCGTCCGCTTCCTGGCCTTTTTCCGCAATCATCACCACGGGGGCTTTCACGTTTTGAGAGTTGAGCGCGGCGAGCAGGTCTTTGCCGCTGAGGCCGGGCAAATTTAAATTGGCGAGGATTAAGTCCGGCGTAGATTGAACCGCCGCCTTAATCGCGGAGGCGGCGTCGCCGACCACGGCCACTTGATAGCCCAACGGCTTAAGGGACTGCCGTCCAATCAAGTCCGCGATATCTGGGTCGCTTTCAACAATGAGAATCCGTTCCCCGGTCATCATGGAGTTTTCCTTTAAAATGATTCTATCATCTTTTCGAGTACAATCGCGGCCATGAATTTTGAAAGGTATGCAATTGCCGTCGTCGTTCCGGCGTATCGAGTGGAGCGGACGATTGAGCGGGTGATTGCCGATTTGCCGGCCTACGTTCAGCGCATTATCATCGTGGACGACGCTTCGCCCGATTCCAGCGCGGAGCGGGTGGCTGAACTCTCCCAAAAAGATCAGCGCCTCGTTTTGATTCGACATCCGCACAATCAGGGCGTGGGCGCGGCCATGCTAAGCGGCTTTCGCAAAGCCCTGGAACTGGGCGCGCAAATTGTAGTAAAAGTGGATGGCGACCATCAAATGGACGCTTCGCAAATTCCGGCCTTGATTGCGCCGCTCATTCAAGGCAAGGCGGATTACGTCAAAGGCAATCGCTTTCGAGATTTTGCGGCCCTGCAAACCATGCCGCTCACGCGGCGGATTGGCAACCTGGGGTTGAGTTTTCTGACCAAGGCCGCCAGCGGCTATTGGAATCTCTTCGACCCGACCAACGGGTTCTTTGCCATCCGCGCCGAAGCGTTGGCGCAACTCCCTTTTGAAAAAATTGATCCGCGCTATTTCTTTGAAACTTCCATGCTCGCCAATTTATATCTGATCAACGCCTGCGCGCTGGATACGCCCATCCCGGCCAGGTATGGCGCAGAGGTTTCGCACCTTTCCATTCGTCGGACTTTATTTGAATTTCCGCTGAAATTACTGCGTGTTTTTTTACGCCGCATTTTACTTAAGTATTACATTTATGATTTTTCCATCGCTTCGTTATACATTGCGATTGGGACGCCGCTTTTTTTATTTGGACTGGGTTTTGGCGCAATCAAATGGATTCAATACGCCAGCCAAAACATTCCCGCGCCAACCGGCACGGTGATGCTCCCCACCTTGTGCGTAATTTTGGGAATTCAACTGCTCCTTTCCGCCATTGAGTTTGACATTAAAAACACGCCAAAGGAACCTTTAGGCAAGCCGCTATGAACGCAAAAGAATTTAACGCCTACAAAGCCCGCTACCGCGCGGCCATTCAACAGGTCTTAAGCGAAACTGAAAAGGGGCGGCTGGACGAAGCGGCCTTCCCCGCCTATTCGCATCGCAACCCATTCATCAACCGACTCTTCTGGCAACGCCTGCGTAAAGTGATGGACTACATTCAAACGCGCCAACCTTATCAATCCATCCTCGACTTTGGCTGTGGAAGCGGCGTGATGCTCCCGTTTCTGGCCAGCGTCTCCGCGCAAGTCACCGCGCTGGACGTGGATTTGCTCCCTTTGCAGAGCGTGCAAAAATATATTCCGCTGGCGCAGAACGTCGCGGTGCAAGACGCAACTCAAACCCGCCTTGCAGACCTGCCCCAAAACGCCTACGACCTGATCGTTGCGCTGGATGTGTTGGAGCACGTCCACGACCTGCCCAAAACCTTAAGCGAATTATTTGGGCTGTTGAAACCCAACGGCCAGTTAATCGTCTCCGGTCCCACTGAAAACATCTTATATCAAGTGGGGCGCAAACTGGCCGGGCCGGAATATTCCGGCGCGTATCACGAACGCGGCATTGCCGAGATCAAAACCGAGATTCTCAAACTGGCCCCCATTCAACGGATTGCCACGCTCTACCCGCCCCTGCCGCTTTTTGAAATTTTTTCGGCAAAAAAATAAAACCGCGCCAAGCGCTTGGGATGTATACTTAAACCCAAGATGGACGCCCTGCCTTACATTCCGGGATTTGAGCCGCCAGATTCTGGGCCGCTTGCGCGATTTTTGCCGCAGTTGGAAGCCAGCGTAATCTCCGCCTGGCTGACGGAGCTAAACAAACCCACGGCCTGGTTGCTCGACCCATTCGGATTCTCCCCGCTGTTGGTTTTGGAAGCCGCGCAAAGCGGCTACCGCGTTTTAGTGACCGCCAACAACCCCATCGCCCGTTTTTTATTGGAAACTTACGCCAACCCACCTTCGCAAGCGGAATTCAACGCCGCGCTGGCAGATTTAAGCGCCGTCAAAAAAGGGGAGGAACGTTTGGGCGCGCACTTGCAGGAACTTTACGCCACGACCTGTGAGAAATGCGGGCAAACGCTTCAAGCCCAAGCCTTTTTATGGCGCAAAGAAGAAGATGCGCCCTACGCGCGGATTTATCAATGCCCGCGCTGTGGCGACGCAGGCGAAAGAACCGCCACAGAGCTGGATCGAGAACGCGCCAAAAAAATCGCCGAAACCGATACGTTACATCGCTCGCGTTTGTTTGAGCGGGTGGTCGCGCTCCACGACGAAGATCGCATTTATGCCGAAGAGGCCATTCAACATTATCTGCCGCGCCCGCTCTACGCGCTGACGACCATCATCAACCGGCTGGGCGCTTTGAATTTATCCGCCGAGCGCAAACGCGCATTAACCGCTTTGGTCTTATTGGCGTGCGACGCCGGCAACACGCTCTGGGCTTACCCGGAAGAACGCAAACGGCCCAAACAACTTTCCACGCCGCCGCGCTTCCGCGAGGATAACTTGTGGAATCAGCTTGAGCGTGGCATTGGCCGGTTTGCCCGAACCGGCTCCACGGTCCCGTGCGAAGCGTGGCCCAATAAAATTCCAGAGAGCGGGGGCATTTGTCTCTACGAGGGCCGTCTCAGCGATTTGGCCAAAGAAGTCCGCCGCGAAATTCCAATTGCCGCCGTCATTGGCTCCCTCCCCCGGCCGAACCAGGCCTTTTGGACGCTCTCCGCTTTGTGGGCGGGGTGGCTGTGGGGAAGCGAAGCGGTGGAGCCGTATAAAGTGGCGTTGCGCCGCAGGCGTTATGATTGGGCCTGGAACGCCACGGCTTTGAGCGCCATGTTTAAACATTTAAATGAAATTTTGCCGGACGGCGTGCCGCTGTTTGGTTTATTGCCCGAACCGGAACCGTCGTTCTTAACTTCGGCTCTGAGCGCGGCACAGAGCGCCGGGTTTAAATTACAGGGTGTGGCGGCGCGTACCGCGCACGACCCTGTGCAAATCCTTTGGCAGAGCGCGCAAAAAGAAAAAGCAAATGGGATTAACCTTGAGTCTGTGCAAAGCGCAATGCGCGCTTTGATTACGGCGCGCGGCGAGCCGGCGAGCTATTTTCATTTACATCTGGCGGGATTAATCGCCTGCGCCGAAAGCAACAGTTTGAAGCCGCCCACTTTGGAATTTGACGAAACTCTGCGCCAGACGCAAAATTTATTTGAAAACGCGCTAAAAGAAGACGCAGGCTTTACGCATTATTCCAGCGGGGTGGGCGTGGAAACCGGCATGTGGAGCCTGCTTGCGCCAGACGGCGAAGCGCTTTCCGATCAAGTGGAAAAGGCCATCGTCACCTATTTGCAGAAACATTCGGAGACGATCTTTCTAGACGTGGAAGAAGATTTATATCCGCGTTTTCCCGGGTTGCTCACTCCTTCCAAAGGGTTAATCTACGCCATCTTACACTCTTACGCCAGAAAAGACAGTCCCCTCTGGCGGTTACGCGCCGAAGATTATGCGAGCGCCAGAAACGCAGAAATTAAAACCTTGTTAGGTGTGCTGGAAGAACTTGGGCGGCGCTTAACCTATCAAGTTGAACTGCAAGGCAAAACTCTGGTTTGGAAGGAAAATGGAATCATCCGTAGAAAATTCAACGTCATGGCCTCGGCCATCTTAAGCCGCGCCCTGGAAAACGCAGACGAGACGACGACACTGGTCGTCCCCGGCGGGCGGGCGGGGCTGATTGCCTACAAACAAAACCGCGACCCAGCTTTGGCGGCGCGCATCAAACGGCATAAGCTTGTAAAATATCGCGTACTGCGCGCCCTGCTGGAGGTCCCGGTTTTGACGCGTGAAATCTTTGCCGCGCAAATCGCCGGAGACCCCATCGAAGAATCCAAAAATCAAATGTTGATGTTTTAATCCCATGGTTTATAAAAAAATCTTTCTGCTTTCCGCTTTATTTTTATCCGCCTGCATTTCGGTTGGCGCAAACGAAGGCCAAACGCCAACGGCCATTGCGTTCGTCACCGCCACGCTGGTTCCCACGCAGGTACGCTTCATCCCGGCCACGTTAACGCCCATCCCGGAAAACACCATCGCCCCAACCTTGAACGTCACCGCCCCGGCCAATTGCAAAAACAGCGCCGTGCTTTTGCAGGATGTGACCATCCCCGACGATACCCAAGTTACGGCGGGCAAGCCCTTCACCAAGACTTGGGAATTTCAAAACAACGGGACCTGCCCGTGGAAGGATTACACGCTGGCGTTTTCCTCCGGCGACCAGATGAGCGCGCCACTCTCCGCGCCGATTGCGGATACCGCTCCGAAGAGCAAAGTCCAAATCTCGGTGGAGTTGACCGCCCCCACGGCCGACGGAAGCTACACCGGGTACTTCACCCTCAACGACGCAAAGGGCAACGCCGTGCCGATTGGAACCGAAAAAACTTTTTGGGTCAAAGTTGTGGTCGGGAGCGGCGCGGCGCAAACCCCCAACCCAAACGCGAGCATAACCAACACGCCGTTCGTGCCGTCCAACTCCAACAGCAATTGCGCCTACACACCCAACGCCGGCTACGTCGCCGATTTAATTTCCTTAATCAATCAGGCGCGGACCAACGCCCAATTGCCCGCCCTCACGGTGGATGCGCGCCTCACCTCCGCGGCGCAAGCCCACAGCGCCGACATGGCCTGCAACAACTTCCACGCTCACACCGGCTCAGACGGTTCGACGATCGGCGACAGGTTAATCCGCGCCGGATTCGCCTCTTACAATTATTTTGAAATCATCGCAATCGGCACGCCGCAAGCCGCCCTGGAGCAGTGGCGCGCCGACGCAGATCACTGGGACGCCGTATTAAGTCCCAACGTCTCGTTAATGGGCGTCGGCTACGCTTACTACTCCGCCAGCGATTTCGGCGGCTACATCACCGTAGATTTTGGCAAGCCGTGAGGAAGCGACGTCAAACTTTGCGTTTCATTCCCCTACTGGCAGGGCTTTTACCTTCAGCCCTGCCAACACCTTCCGCGTGGATGCGGCAACCTCCTCAACGGCCTGATTAAACGCCGCTTCATTGACCTTGGACGGCTTACGATATCCGCTCACTTTCCTCACGTATTGAAGCGCCGCTTCGTAAATTTCCTGTTCGGTGACGGGGTGATCCAGATTGCGTAATGGTTTGATGCTTCGACACATAATTTATCTCCAAGTAAAAAATCTTTTAGACCGCAGAGACGCTGAGAACACAGAGAAGATCTTTTGAAATTCTGCCCTTCTGCGGTTAAGGCTTTGATCGAAAACTTTGTTTTGCTTCGCCATATTTGTATTGTCTTACCACAGAGACGCTGAGAACACAGAGAAAATCTTTTGAAATTCTGCCCTTCTGCGAATAAGGCTTCGATCGAAAAGTTTGTTTTGCTTTGCCATATTTGTATTGTCTTACCGCAGAGACGCTGAGAACACAGAGAAAATCTTTTGAAATTCTGCCCTTCTGCGAATAAGGCTTCGATCGAATACTTTGTTTTGCTTCGCCATATTTGTATTGTCTT
>JADZCC010000044.1 GCA_020851785.1 Anaerolineales bacterium | reverse complement strand
GATAATTTGTCCGCGATAGGCGATGAATTCTGGTTTGGTGTTGACGGGGAGCAGGTAGAGGACGATCACAACGAGACACACAGCTATAATGCGGATGAAGCGTTTATGGTTTGGTTTGGTTTGGTTTCAGACATCCGATCATCTCTCCCTTGCATGGATTTATCTCTGCCACATTGTAGGACGCTTGTCTATATGTGTCAAGAAAACGGGAGGGTTTTATTCGCTTGATTTGATGCTCCTCAAAAAGGCGCAATTTGTGGCTGTGGGCATTATAAATTTCTGTACGCTGGGCGTTTCCTAATTTATAATTGAAACATTATGGCGGATGCGACGAAGGAAGCTGAACGTTTACCGTATCGTTTGAAAGAGCCTTTCATCACCACCACTGAGTTGGCGTTGTTTCGCGCGTTGACGGAGATTATGGGTGGGCGATATTTAATTTGCCCCAAGGTGGCTTTGAACGATATTTTTTACATTGTGCGCCCGAATGAAAACGTGCATTTCTTTAATAAATTTTTCCGCAAACATGTGGACTTTTTACTGTGCGAGCCGAAGAATTTACTGCCGGTTTTTGGCGTAAATTTGGTGCGCGCCGCTTCCAAAACGGATACCCGCGAGAGCGATAAATTTATGGACGAACTCTTCACCAGTGCGGGGATTCCCCTGGTGCATGTGGCGGCCAATGAGAAATATGACGCGGCAGAGATTATGAATCTGTTTCAACTGGCGCTAATGAAGATTGGCGGCACGGGCGCGTTGCGCGTCCAACGCAATTCGGATTCTGTGCCGCAATGCCCAACTTGCGGCAAGATGATGGTTTTACGCATCCAGCGCGACGGGCCGCGCTCCGGGAAGAAATATTATGGTTGCATGGATAGCCCAAAATGCGACGGCATGATTGCGATTGATTAGATTAGGGCGTGGGCGTAATTGGAACAGGGGAAATGGTTGGCGCTGGCGGTTGGTAGAATTTGGCAAACAAGTCCGCGCCGGTGAGGGGTGGGTTGATCCTTTGATATTCTTCCAGCGGCACGCGGACGATGAGGCTTTCCGTTTCGCTTTTGATAAACCAAAATTCTGCAAAGCCTGCGCGGCCTTGAATGGAGTCGGCGGGCAATGACGTTACTGCTTGCATGGATTGTTGAATCCAATCGCCAAATTCTTTTTGGGCGGTTAAATCTTCCGCGGGTAGATGAATGTAGAAGTCGGTTTCCATGACTCCGAATGTGGAATGTCCGTCGGCGTAGAGGCAGTCTTCCCCGAAGAATTGCGCGCTGGCGCTGGCGGTTGAATCCAACGCTTGAATCTTTGCGTTGATTTGGGCGGTCAGTTCCGGGGAGGGCTGCGAAGCCCACACGTAACTACAGAACTCAAAGGTTGGCGTGGCTGTGATGGGCGGGGCGCTGGTGACAGTGGGCGTGAAGGTGGCGACTGGCGCGGGCGCGGAAACTTTTTGATAAGTCAGCGCGCCGGCCACAATGGTGGCAAGCGCCAGTGTGATGGTCAGGTTTCTTTTGGAGGACATGCGAATTTATCCGCGTGGAAAAGGCCGAAGGTGGAAGAGCAGGCTTGGGCTTGGATGGCGGCGCGAATCTATTTGAGCAGGTCGGCCGCGGCGGCAGACATCAAAGCTACGCCGTTGATCAGAGCCTGTTCGTCAAAATCAAATTTAGGGTGGTGATGCCCGTAGGTGAGATTTTTTTCGGCGTTGGCCGAGCCGATGTAAAAATAACAGCCGTCCACTTTTTCCTGCATCCAACCCATGTCTTCCGCGCCCATGGTGAGGTAGGTTTGGCTGGCAATTTCGGTTTGCGGGAAAACCTGTTTGGCAGATTTGGCCACGCTGGTGGCCACTTCGGGATTGTTGATGACCGGCGCGGTGACTTGTTGAAGCGCAATCTCCACTTCGCAATTCATCGAGGCGGAAATGCCGCGCACAATTTCTTCAAAACGTTTGAGGACGAGCGCGCGGGTTTCTTCGTCGAAGGTGCGGATGGTGCCGAGTAGTTCCGCGGTTTGGGGGATGACGTTGAAGGCTTTGCCGGACTGAATGCTGGTGACGCTGATGACGGCGGGTTTGAGCGGGTTGACGTTTCTGGCGACGACGGTTTGGAGCGCGGTGACGATTTGCGCGGCGCAGACGATGGGGTCTATGGTGGAATCGGGCGCGGCGCCATGCCCGCCTTTGCCGGTGAGTTTGAGCGTGAAGGCTTCGGCTCCGGCCATCATCGGGCCGCCGCCGGCATGAATCCAGCCGAGCGGTTGGCTGTTCCACAGGTGAAGCGAAAGCGTCTTTTCAACTTTGGGGTTTTCCAGCACGCCATCGCGGATCATCATCAGGTTGCCGCCAACTTCTTCGCCGTTGGTTCCCTCTTCGGAAGGTTGAAAACAAAACTTGACGTTGCCGGAGAGTTGGTCTTTGTGTTTGGTTAGGATTTTGGCGACAGTTAACCCAATGGCGGTGTGGCCGTCGTGTCCGCAGGCGTGCATCACGCCCGGGTTGGTGGAGGAATATTCCGCGCCGGTTTCTTCGTGGATGGGGAGCGCGTCCATGTCGAAGCGGAGGAGGAGGGTGGGGCCGGGTTTTGCGCCATCGAGGTAGCCCACTACGCCGGTTTTGCCGACGCCTTTGGTGACTTCCAAGCCGAGTTCTTCCAACTCTTTGGCCACGATGCCGCTGGTGCGAATTTCTTGAAAGCCAAGTTCGGGGTGGATGTGGAAGTCGCGGCGCATGGCTTGGGTGTAGGGGAAGAGGTCTTGGGCTTCTTTGAGAAAATCAGACATGGGAGGCTCCGTTTGGTTGAAGGTTGCAGGTTACAGGTTCAAGGTTGAAGGTTAGGCGTATTTGATGACTTTGAATTTTTCTTCGTAGCGCGGGTTTTCGGCGGTACTGTCTTCTGCGCGGCGGGACTTGAAGCGTTCGATTAGTTTTTCAACGTCCTGGACCTGGGTTTTATGTTCAAGGATGGCTTGCATTTTGATGTTCCAGGTTTCGGTCACATCCACGCTGAAGTTGGGTTGCGTGGTGAGCGAACACCAGATTTCTTTCGGCATGTGCGGTTGCAGGCCTTCATCCAATAATTCTGGGAAGAAGGCCAAATTTCCGGCGGCGGGGAAGACGGCGTCCAGCACGACTTGTCCGCAGGCGCGATGATCGGGATGGTTAAGCCCGTATTGGGCGAAGAGGTTTTGCGGGTCGCAGGTGACTAACACATCCGGCTTGTATCTGCGGATTTCGCGGACGATGTCGCGGCGGAGGTTTAAGTCTGGGATCAGGTAGCCGTCTGGCAGGTCCAGAAAGTGCGGCGGTTGTGCGCCGATGATTTTCGCGGCGTTGGCCTGCTCCACGTGCCGAATCGCGCGGAGCTTTTCGGGAGTCATATCCGGTTGGGTGGTGGGGTTATAGCCTTTGTCGCCGCCGGTTAAAAGCAGGTAGGTAATTTCATGCCCGCTCAACGCCCACTTGGCGAGCGCGGCGCCGCAGAAAAATTCCGGGTCGTCTGGGTGGGCGAGGATGACCAGAATTTTTTGCGGCGTTTCCCAGGCGTCAGTGAGTTCGGTCATTTTTCAGCGGGCTGTCTTTGCCGCAGGTGCATCCGCCGCTTTCGTGACGGTCGCACGGGGCTTGCGATTTTCGGCGCAGGGCTTCGAGTTCGTCCCAGGGTTGAATTTCTTCGCGGGTGAAGGTGAAGGTTTGCGGACGGTCTGTGCCGCTTTCGATGAGGACAACGACTTTTTCGCTCATCGGAATCACGTCAATTACTTTGCCTTCGCCTTTGGGCGTGACGACGCGCTTGTTGCGCTTGGGCAGTTCTTTGCGCGCGGCCACGTATTGTTCGTATTCATAAATGAGACAGCAACGCAAGCGGCCGCACATGCCGGTAATTTCGTTGGGCGTGAGCGAGATGCCCTGCTCTTTGGCCATTTTGATTGAGATGGGGGAGAAGTCGGTGAGGAATTTTGAGCAACAGCGGGTTTCAATGCCGCACGCGCCCATGCCGCCCAGAAATTTGGCCACGTCGCGCGGGCCGATCTGGCGCATTTCGATATGCGCGTTGGGATAGAGTTCGTGCATGTCTTTTTTGAGCGATTTCAAATCCACCTTTTCTTCGCTCTCCGTGCTAAAGAGGAAGGCCAGGCGCGAACCGTCGTAGTTGTATTCGGCGGTGACGATTTTTACGTCCCGGAGTTTTAATTCGGAGGCGCGCGCGCGGCAGTTAATCATGGCTTCGGTTTGTTTGGATTGCCAGGTTTGCTGAAGCAGTAAATCGCGTGGGGTGGCGCGCCGCTCCACGGACCTCCAGCCGCCTTCGGGTTTCTCGGGCATTTCCTGCAGAACTTGCACGACTTCGCCGAGGTGTTTGCCACGGGAGGTATCTACGATGACATGCTCGCCCAGCGCCAAGTCTGGCACGGCGGAAATTTCAAAATGATAAATTTTGCCTACTTTGGTAAAACGAACGCCAATCAGGTTGGGAGGGATAGTTTCCATAATCTTTTAATTATACCGTAGGGAATCCTAAAGAGGCCTGCGGGGTGGCGGGGGGGATTCTACGGGCCGGAAATTGGGAAGACGGCGCTGAAATCAATGGATGGGTCGTGGGCGTACACATAAAAATAGAAGAACAGGTTCATTACGATGATGCTTCCTAAAAGGAGATATGCCCAACGCGCCTGTTTACGCTCGATTAAACGATTCAGCGGAACGGCGACCAGCCAGCAAATGGCTGGAATGGAGCCAATATAGTGCGATGAAGACGGCGTGCCAGAGACCATTACACCTCCAAAAAGGGCCACGAGGACAATCCAAAATACAGGGAAATATTGCCTTGCCCGGAGGGTGAGCGCCAAGCCGACTAAAAATAAAACAGAGGATACATCGGTGAGCAGGGGAAAGGACGCGCCGTAGAATCCGGTTACGTCTGGGAAGTAATTCCAGCCTCCAAAGGAGTGGACAACTTGGTGGATGGCGTACTCTTTCCAGTTGGCGCCTGCGCCCAACTCGTAGGCTGGCGCGTCGGGCATCCAGCCATAGATGATGTTCAAGCGCTCAAAGAAAAAGCTTGGGTAGCGAATGGCAAAGACAATCAACGGCATGGCGACGATCGCCGCCAAAAATAAAGACTTTGAGGCGAACGAAATAAACCCGGTTGAGTTTTCCGTCTGCTTCCAGGTTTGCAAAATCAGCAGGGCAAACAGGAAGATGATGATGTATCCGCCGGTGTAGAAATAAGCGGCCAGCCCAAGCCAGAAACCGGCCAATAACGCTTCGTTCAATCTTTTTAATCGCCAGCCTCTGAGAAAGAGTCCCAGCGTCAGCGGAATTAACAACGTTACCCAGATGTTACTGAGCGCAATCCGCGACCATTGGATGTGATAATGATAGACGGCCGCCAAAATGGCCGCCAGCCAGGCGGTGCGGCGATTGGACATTTCGTCCACCATAAAGAAGATGGCCGGGATGGCGAGCGTTCCGGCGATGACGCTGGACAACCGCGCTCCGGCGAACGTGAAGCCAAACGTTTCGATGCTCCAGCGAAGGATGTAGTTGTACAGGATGGGTTGCGCGTCGGTTCCAACGCGCAAGGGGTTGATGGTGAGTCCGTTGTTTTCTGGCGCGAAGATTTGAATGAAAGAAAAGTCCACCGCTCCGGCCTCGTCGGGATGAAAGCCCTGGGTTAGGATTGTATTGAGCGCCAGCAGACGCAGTCCAAAGGCAATGCCAAGCAGGAGCAACATCCACAACCAGGTTGACGAGAAGGCGAATTGGCTTGGTTTGACTTTTTCTTTTGGGTATAAAACTGCGAAGGCCAGCAGGATGGCGTAAGCCCATAATAGAATTGGCGCGATGTAGATATAGGCTTCGCCTGCATAGCGCACGCCAACCCATAAGGAAAGCAGGAGCGCAACCCCTAAAAGAACGTTTCTGGAATTTAGCTTGCCTTTCCAAAAGGTATGCCAGAAGTTTAGGGAGAAAAATCGCATGGCAGAAGATTCCTTCGGCGGTTGAAATGAACCAGACAAGTTTGATTCTAGCAGAGAAATTTATTCAGGCTGGGCCGGGAGTTGCAATTTTTCAAATGATGACTATACTAAAAAAGTCGTATTTTCCAAATTTCCACTTATCGAATGGAGTTTGAAATGAAGCCCAGACTCGTTTTCTTTTGTTTTGCGGCGATCTTCCTCGCGGGCGGGTGCGGGCCGGCCGTGGCGCCGACTCCGCAACTTGGCGATACGTTAATCGCGCCGAAAGATGGCGCGAAGCTGGTCTATGTTCCGGCGGGGGAGTTTGTGATGGGTTCTGAAACCGGATTGTCGGATGAGCAACCCGCTCACAGGGTGTACCTTGATTCGTTTTGGCTGGACCAGACTGAAGTCACGAATGAAGCGTATCGTCAATGTGCGGAAGCGGGAACGTGCAGTTCTCCACTAAAGACCGAAGATTATGATAATCCCGCGTATAAACTTCATCCGGTGGTGTATGTCTCATGGGATCAGGCGCAAACCTATTGCAGTTGGGCGGGTCGCCGCTTGCCAACTGAAGCGGAATGGGAGAAAGCCGCCACGTGGAATCCGCGAACGAATGAAAAATATGTCTACCCCTGGGGCAATGAATATGAGTGTTCAAAGGGAAATTATGACGATGAAACTGAGCAGGACGCCTCCATCATGGCTCCTGGACTGGTGGATTGTGATGGCTTCAAGCGAAGCGCGCCGGTGGGCAGTTTTCCGCAGGGAGCCAGCCCGTATGGCGCGTTGGATATGGGCGGCAACGTTTGGGAGTGGGTGCATGATGCGTTTATTGAAAATGATCCGCTCCTCTTTCAGGAACGGAAAAGTTACTACGCTGTTTCGCCGTATGAAAACCCGCAAGGCACAGACCCGGCGATTACCATCTATCGCGTCTTGCGCGGCGGCTCGTGGAATTTTACCTATGGCTTTGGGCGTTCGGCCTATCGGCTGTGGTTTGCGCTCTATGATAAATACGACGGCATGGGCTTTCGTTGTGCGATGAATGCCGACCAGTAACAGACGCTAAAAACTCGTCTCTGCGCGCGCCAAGGCCGCGGCTAGTAAGGCGTTGTATTCTGCCAGTTCAATTTCGTATCCGCCAAATTCCCGCGAGGTGGCGTTGAGGTATTGCGTATCCAAAAGCGTGAAGCCTTTTGCGCGCAGTCGGTTGACGAGATGTACCAGCGCCACCCGACTGGCATAGTCTTCATAATGAAACATGCTTTCGCCTGCGTAAAACCCGCCGATGGCGAGGCCGTATTCTCCACCGACCAATTTCCCATCATGCCAAACCTCCACGCTGTGCGCGTGGCCGAGTTTGTGCAGTCGAATATAGGCTTCGATTAATTCCGGCGTCAGCCAGACGTCGCGCGCGTGGGTTGAAGGCCGGGCGCAGTTGTGAATCACGTCCGCGAAGGCCTGGTCAAAGGTAACTTCAAAGATCTGCGCTTCGAGTTTTTTGGTTAAGCGCTTGCCGATGTGAAAGCGCTCATCCAGCGGAATCAATGCCCGTACCTGCGGACGCTTCCAACTGATAAAGCCGAAGCGGTTAACCATTGGAAACTGTCCCTGCCGATAGGCCGCGAGGATTTTCTCCGGCAGGGAGCGCTTTTGAATCTGCATGATCCACGCGCCGACAAAACTAAAATTGCGTTCAATAAAACTTTTAATCATTAAGCGATAACCTACCGGAGTTTTTAAGAGATTTTCCCAGTGTGATTTTTGGGGCTGGTTTATTTTACCAAGCCAGCCAAGCAAAAAGGCCCAACGGATATAGTCCATTGGGCCTTGCTTTGAAAATATTTTTTGCCTTACTCAACGATATTGATTGGCACGCTGTTATTTACGCCAATCGCCGCCACGCTGATCTTGGAGGCAATTTTCTGGGCGATCTCAACGAGCGCTTTGGCCACCGGCGAATCGGGATGCTCAGCGACAATCGGCTTGCCGGTATCCCCGCCAATCCGCACGTTTTGATCAATCGGAATGCCGCCGAGATAATCCGTTTCGGTGATCTTGGCCAAATACTCGCCGCCGCCCGCGCCGAACAAATCCATGCGCGAACCGTCGGGCAATTCCAAATAGGACATATTCTCGACGATGCCCAAAACGGGAACTTCCAGCGTCTTAAACATGTTCAACCCGCGGCCCGCGTCTTCCAACGAAACCAATTGCGGCAAAGTGACCACCACCGCGCCGGATAACGGCAAAGCCTGCGCGAGCGAGAGCGACGCGTCGCCCGTGCCGGGGGGCAGGTCCACGATCAGGTAATCCAACTCGCCCCATTCCACATCGCCCAAAAATTGGCGAATGGCGGAGTTGAGCATCGGCCCGCGCCAAATCAACGGTTGGCCGGGCTTGACCAGCAAGCCCATCGAAATCATTTTCAGCCCGTAGGCTTCAGCGGGGATTAACTTGGGACCCTGCGGCGGTGGGAGTTTTTCCACGCCGAGCATGGTCGGCGTATTCGGCCCGTAAATATCCGCATCCAACAACCCGACTCTGGCTCCAGCTTGCGCGAGCGCCACTGCCACGTTGACCGAAACGGTGGACTTTCCCACGCCACCCTTGCCCGAACCGATGGCAATCGCGTTGCGAATCGGCGTTTTGACCAGCCCGCGCATCCGTCCATCGTTCGGCACATCCGAATCCATTTTTACGGCCACAGCCTGCACGCCGGCGATGGTCATTACCGCTTCCTTCGCGTCGCGTTCAATCTTGACGCGAAACGGGCAGGCGGGCGTGGTGAGCATAACCGTAAACGAAACCACCCCGTTTTCAATTTCTACATTACGAACCATGTTGAGCGTCACCAAATCCTGCTTTAAGTCCGGTTCCTGAACTTTGCCCAACGCGGCGAGAACTGCTTCTTTTGTAATTGCTGACATGAATTTTTCCAATACTTTCCTTGTAATGATGTGATGATTAAGCCGGAGCCGCCGGAGCGGAAGCCTCGGCCGTCTTTGCGGCTTTGGCGGCCTTGGCTTCTTCCTTGGCTTTGCGGTCGGCTTCTTCGCGCGCAAAATTTTGCGGACGAATGCCTTGATAATACGCAGACGGCTTGAGTAACTTTTCCAAATCGTACACGTTGCGGGTGAAAGACGCAAGTTCAAAATCGTGATCCATTTTGATTGCGTCAAACGGGCAGTACTCGGCGCATAACCCGCAGTTCATGCAGAGATCCATGTCCACATAAAACGCGGTTGGCTCCGGAATGGGCCGCCCGGTTTGCGGGTCGTTGGAGCGTACGATCCAGATACATTGCGGCGGGCAGACCTTGGCGCAAATTCCGCAGGACGTGCAAAGGATTTCCCTTTTGCCGTCTTCCAACTCATTGTAAATTAGAAACGGCAAATAGCGCGCTTCTTCCGGCAGAATCAAGCGTTCTTCCGGGTACTGCACCGTAAAAATCCCTTTGGCGTTTTTGCTGGAGCGATGCGCCACGCCTTCCACGCTGTGATAACGTTTTTTGCCGCTCAGCCACCACGTCAGATCGTCCGCGTAGGTATCCCAATAACGCTTCCAGGTCACTTGCAAAGATTTAAGAATGCCTTTTCCCAACATGTCATCTGCTCCTGTTTAGCGATCCAGTTCGCCCATCACAATATCCAACATGCCCAACAACGCGATGAAGTCCTGAATCTTCGAGCCGCGGCACATTTCCTCCAGCGCGGTGATGTTCACAAAAGAAGCCGGGCGCACGTGATAACGATACGGAGTGGGCTTGCCATTGGAGACGATGTAAAAACCGAGTTCGCCTTTCGGGGATTCGATGCGCCCATACGCTTCGCCTGCCGGAACTCGAACCTGGTACTGCAATTTCTGAGAGTTGACCGGCCCCTCGGGCATTTGTTTCAACGCCTGCTCCAAAATTTTCAGCGACTGCCAAATCTCGTCGAAGCGAATCAAGTAATTGTCCAGCATGTCGCCGTTGTGGCGTACCGCCACATCAAAATCAAAACGGTCATAAACGGAATAGGGATCGGCGCGGCGCAGGTCATACGGTACGCCCGCGGCGCGTAAAACCGGGCCTGTCACCGAGTAGCGCACCGCGGTTTCTGCATTCAGAACATGCACGCCTTTTAAGCGCCCAATCAACACTTCGTTATCGTTAAGCAGGCGTTCCATTTCAGCGGTTTTGGCAGGCAGGCGTTCATAGATCAGATCTTTGATCTTGCCCAAGACATCGTCGGGGATGTCGCGCACCACGCCGCCAAAGCGCAGGTAATTGCACATCATCCGCGCGCCGGAGACCGCTTCAAAAATATCCAAAATTAATTCGCGTTCCTCGAAGGCGTAGAGCGAAGGCGTGTACATGGCGCCGAGGTCGTTGGTGAGCGTGCCGACAAAGATCAGGTGATTTTGAATGCGCGTCAACTCCGCCATAATCACGCGGATGTATTCCGCCCGTTCCGCCACTGGAATTTTCATCAGCTTTTCAACGGTGATGGCGTAACCCAGGTTGTTGCTCATCGAGTTGAAGTAATCCAGCCGGTCGGTGTACGGCATGATCTGTAAGTAGGTACTGCGTTCGCCGATCTTGTCGTGATTGCGATGCAAATAGCCCATCACCGGCTTTAATCCCAAAATCGTTTCGCCGTCCAGCGTTACGGCCACGCGTAAAACGCCATGCGTGGAGGGGTGATGCGGTCCCATGTTCACTACAATCTGGTCGGTTTTGATTCCGCTTTCAGTTTTGAGGCTGTGATTTTCGAGCGAGAGATACAGGTCGTCCTCTCCGGTGGGTTGGTAGGCGTTGGGGTCAAAATCTTTCGGGAAATTCAAATTATCCCGAAATGGATTTTTGAATTCAGCGTAAACATGCTGTCCGTCTGGCCAGCGGCTTTTGAAAGGCTTGGTCTCCTCTTCAAAGAAGGCTTCCTTCCAATCTTTGCGTAACGGATGGCCGTCAAACCCTTCCCACATTAGAATGCGGCGCAAGTCTGGATGGCTGGTGAAGCGAATGCCAAACAGGTCGTAGGCTTCGCGTTCTTGAAAATCTGCGCCGGCCCAAATCTCCACCAGCGACGGAACTTCAATCGGGTCCACGCGCTCAGCTTGAACCCTAAACGTCAGCCCCGCTCCGCCGGTGGTTTTATAGGCGTGATAGACCACTTCCATTTTATTTTCAGCGAGATAATCCACGGCGGTGACGGCCGTCAGCAGGTCGTAGCCGAACTCATCGCGGATGGCGGCGGCGACTTCGACGAGGTTTTCTTTTTTGACGATGATGCCGCTGTAGCCGGGCCGTGTCTCAGTGGAGACGCTCTCCGGGAATCTGGCGAGCAGGCTGGCGTTAAGTTGGGCCGTCGCGTCGAGCGTGGGGGCTGGGGCGGTCACGCTTCGCCTCCCGGGTTGGCGGCGGCGCGTTTAAATTCTTCATTGCGGCGCACGTCAATTAGATCCGGCCCTAAAATGGGCATGGGCACATAGTTCGGGTCGGTTTTGCCTTTTTGATACCAGCGCGAAGTTTTGAACTTTTGCTTGTCAATTTTTTCCTGCAGTTTGATTAAGCCTGCAATTAGAGCCTGCGGCGTGGGCGGGCAACCGGGGACGTACACATCCACCGGCAAAAATTTATCAATTCCAGCCACCACGTTATAACCTTCTTTGAAAGGCCCGCCGCTCGAAGCGCACGCGCCCATGGCCACCACATATTTTGGCTCGGGCATTTGATTATATAAACGGATGATCGCGGGCAACATTTTTTTCGTGACGGTGCCGGAGACGAGGAGCATGTCGGCCTGGCGCGGCGTGGGGCGCATCACTTCCATGCCGAAGCGCGCCAGATCGTAGCGCGCGGTTTGCGCGGCGATCATCTCAATCGCGCAACAGGCCAGCCCAAACATCAGCGGCCAAACCGAAGAGCGCCGCCCCCAGTTGTAGAGGCGCTCCAGCGTGGTGACGGCCACGATATGTTGCAAATCTTCGGGAATGTTGTAGTTGGGTAAACTTAAAGACTCAGGTTCCATGAATATGCTCCTCGTACCACTCCAGATAAATTGATTTCAAAATATCGTCGTTGGCTAACGCCGGGTCGTCTTCAAATTCGGGAAGTTCCAAAACCCACCGATAAATTTGGCCGAGCGAAACTTCGTCAAGATTGACTTCTTGATGACGCCTGCGTAATTCCAGCGCAATTCCGTAACTAGCTTCCCAGGTCAGAGTCATACTATAAATAAAAGCGAGCTTTGCGAATCTCTGGCGCAGATTATAGCACGCTGAATTTGAAAGTCAACATAATTATGCAAAAATATATTTGTAAAAATGAGATGGGCGGTATAATCGCTTCGTAGATGAAACCCTCGCCGCTTTCTAAGCGGATGGCTGGTCCTGTTTCGAAAGGCCTTTGCTACGCTCATGGCGCTCGCTAGAAAGAAAATCCTCGCTCACTTAAAGAAGAATCGCTTGGCTTCGGCGCGCGAACTTGCGCGGGCCTTGAAAATGTCCGCGCCCAACGTGCGCCATCACCTTTCTGTCTTGTGCGCGGACGGACGCGTGGAGTTGATTGCCGTTCAGCGCCGCACGGAACGCGGCCGGCCAGAGAAGAAGTACGCGCTGTCTGAAAACAGTGTGGGGGATAATCTATCGGCGTTGACCCAGGCCCTTTTTGTTGTGGCAGGCCCAAAGTTGAAAATGGAAGCGTTGGCCGGCCAACTGATGAACGCCGAAGCGTTTGCAAATCTGACGCTTCAAAAACGGCTGGCCTTGCTCATCGAGAAATTAAATGAGATGAATTATCAAGCGCGCTGGGAGGCTGGCATGGCGGGCCCGCGTCTGATCTTTGGGCATTGCCCATACGCCAAAGTTTTGCAGGGACACCCCAACTTGTGCCAGATGGACGCGCTGATTTTGCGGCGGGCGCTGGGGCGTGAGATTTTACAAATTGAGCGGCGTGAGGCTGAACCGTATGGAGCTTGCCCGTTTGTGTTTCAAGTTGCGTAAGTTTATTCTGGCGAAAACTCGGATTGGGTTAACTCAATTTTTGCGGACTTGAGAAATTTCTCGGCATTTTCATCTTTGCGATAAGCAACGTGATAGACGATCCGCGTGACGCCCGCATTGATTAAGACCTTGGTGCAGTTGATGCAGGGCAAATGCGTAACATAACAAGTTGCGCCTCTGGTGGAAATGCCATGCAGGGCGGCCTGGATGATGGCGTTGGTTTCGGCGTGAATGGTGCGAACGCAATGCCCGTCCACCATGAGATGACCGGCTTCGTCGCAATGCTCCTGCCCGGCGGGCGAGCCGTTGAAGCCGGTGGTGAGGATGCGCTTATCCAAAACCAACACGCATCCGACCAGCGCGCGGTCGCACGTGCTTCTTTCTGAAACGGCATAGGCGATCTTCATAAAATAAGAATCCCAGTCTGGGCGCATGGCAACTCCTTGAAAGGCAGAGATTTTTTTCCACAGCAGAGCATCGCTGGCGGGCTTTTAGGGTTATACTGTGTTAAGGTATCACGTTTTAGAAAGAAAAGGAGAAATTATGTCTGAAGAAAAGCAAGCGTTGTCATTTTACGAACGCCCGGGCGTGGAGCAGGAAATCATCCCGATTGGCGGCGGAATTCCAATTGGCATTGAGAGCGTCTTCAGCGCCGAATTGGGACTGGGCGGCGCTTATGGCTCTTGGGGCGATAGTTACAATAACTCATCCATGCCTTCTTTTTTAGAGAAGCGTTTGGGCGTTGCATTAAGCGCGGAAGATATTTTAAACCTGTCGGATTTGGGTTTCAACTCTCGTCAACATATCCCCATTTTAACCCCTGAAGATCATCTCAAGTTGGAATTGGAAGTTGGTTCGCGGCTGTTGAAGAAGGCCTTGCAAACCTGCGACTGGGACGCCTCCGAAGTGGAAGGCGTGCTGATCGGCATGAGCGGCCCGGTTTCAGATGATTACGTCGTGCAGATTTCGCGCCTCGCTGGCATTCCAGAGACGGCATTAAAAGTCAGCGTGCATAAAGCCTGCGACGGCTCCATGGCCGCCCTGCATCTGACTCTGAACCCCAGCCTTTCCAAGCCCGGGCAATTAAACATTGCCGATCACCTCAAAGGCAAGAAGGTTTTGGTTGGCGGCATTGAAGGCTTAAGCCGCTTTACCAGCGGCGTGAGCGACAAGAATGCCTTGCAATTGTTTGGGAACGGCATGGGCGTGATTGGTGTCGTTCCAAACGAAACCATCAAGCTGATTGTTGGTAAAAGTTTTGAAACCTACGACGAAGACGGCCTGTTGGCCGTACGCATGTATTACCCGCACTCCAAATTAAGCGCGGCTGAACACACGCTGGTAGATGTGATTCAGGAAAACCAGGATCACATTCGCATCGCCGGTTTAATGCACGAACCCGCCAATGGCGAGTCGATTGAAATGGCCGGGCTGATGGGCATGGTCAAGTTATTTGTCCGCACCGGCGTGCAAGTCGTGACGGACGTGTACAACGAATATCAGGCCCTGATGGTGGATCGCCTCGGCAACCCGGGTCAGCCTATTAAAATGGGCATTGTGCATCACGCTAATTACAAAATCAATGCGCTGAAGGCCAAGCACCTTTCCAAATTGGGCATTGAATTCCCCATGCCGTGGACGTTAAGCGACTTCGGCAACGTCAGCGCCGCCTCCAACATCATCGCCCTCCTGCGCCAACTGCCGAACATTCACCTCGGCGACCACATCCTCTTCGACGGCTTCGGCGCCGGAACGTATTACGACGTGATGGCCGTTTCGATGGGGAAGTAAACAGTTCCCGTTAACATTAAATAAAAAGCCCGCCCAGTCTGCTCGTTCACGAGTCGGCTGGGCGGGCTAAAGATTCAATTTTCAGCTAGGCGGGAAGCGGGTTAAATATCTTCTTCGTCGTCTTCCCAATCGTCATCGTCTTCTTCGTCTTCTTCCCATTCTTCGCTTTCTTCTTCCTCATCCCAATCATCTTGTTCTGCCGCGCCTTCGATGGGGGAATAGGTCTTACAACCTTCGTCGGGGTCAATCTCCACGGCGGCGGCGGAGCAAATTCCTTCATCGAGAAACACACAATCTACATAGTGACACTTAATCCGGGGCATCTCTGCTTCCTCCTAATCAATTTGTGGTTGTCGCTTTAGGCGAACGATGGACAGGATAAAAATCAAAATCATGGAGCTTTGGGTGGTGAGACAAAACGGGCAGAAGGCTTTGATTAATACAACCTCGATGTAAATCAGCCAGAGCGTAAACAGAAAGCCGATGAGCGCGATTCCAAAGAACAGCGTCGAGCCGTTGGTTTGAAGAAAGTTAGAGCGCGATTCAAAAGCCAACAAGCCAAGCAGGGCGAGGAAACCCAATATTCCAAATTCTGGAACGGTTAGGAAATCATTCACCTCTGAATACCGGCTATGCACCACCGTACTGCAATCGCCGCTCCCCAGACACATGTTGTCGTTGCCGGTTTCTTTATAAATGGTCATGTAAATTGAAACCGCTAAACCTATAACGACCAACGCGACAGACGCGCGATAGAACCATTTATCCATGAGACCTCATAAAAGGATGGCTTCCACTTCCTGACCAGCAGGCACGCATTTTACACCAGCGGGAATAATAAGTAAAGCGTCCGCTTGGGTGAGCGCGAGCAGGTTGGCTGAGCCTTGATGCCCGCTTGGCGTGGCCCAAAAATGTCCATTTTCTTCGCGGAGTTTGACCCGCAGATAACTTTCACGCCCATCGGATTCGATTTCTTCCACGCTTCTTACTTTAACTTTGAGCTGACTCCCGTCCGAACAGCCGCTCAACGCCCGTAGCGCTTCCCGAACGAAGAGCGTAAACCCGACGAACGCAGAAACCGGATTGCCCGGCAAGCCGATGAAATTGATTCCGCGATAACGGCCAAAGGCCAGCGGTTTTCCGGGTCGCATGTTAACACGCCAGAAATCCAAATTGCCTTGCAATTCAATGACTTCTTTAACATAGTCAAACGCGCCCACGCTCACCCCGGCCGAAGAGAGGATCAAATCCGCTTTTTCAGCGACGGCTTTTTCAAATAATTCTGAAACTGATTCGCGCGTATCCTGAGCCACGCCCAGCCGCAGAACTTCCGCGCCCGCGTTTTCGAGCAAGGCGGCGAGCAGGTACGTATTTGCGTCGTAAATTTTTCCGCTTTCCAGCGGCTGGTCAATCGGCGTTAACTCATTGCCCGAAGAGAGGAGCGCCACGCGCGGCTTTTTATGGACAGGTACTTGCGAAACGCCCAACGAAGCCAGCAGGCCGAGGTCTTGCGCTTTGAGCGTGCAACCTTTTTGCAGGATGGTTTCTCCGGCGCGAACGTCCATGCCTTGCGGGCGGACGTTTTCTCCCGCGGTTACTTTCCTATTAAAAGAAACATTTTGAGGGGCAGGCGCGCCCGCTTCTCTGGAGTTGAAGTCTGTGTCTTCCACGGGGACGACGGCATTGGCGCCTTGCGGCATGGGCGCGCCGGTCATAATCCGCGCGGCCTGGCCAGGCGCGAGGAGCGCTTTCGGCGTGGACCCGGCCGGGATGTCGGCGACCACGCTTAGGGTTAGGGGAGCGGCGTTGGAATCTTCTGCGCGAATGGCGAAGCCATCCATGGATGAATTGTCAAATGGGGGGAGATCGTGCGTGGCGGCCATCTCTGACGCTAATACGCGGCGGAATGAAGCAATCAGTGGGATGGTTTCTGTTGCGGTGGGTTGAAAATGGGCAAGGATGCGCTGACGCGCTTCGGCTACCGATAACATTTGAAGCGGCGCGATTATAACGTATTCCCCTTTTGATTTTGAAAGACTAACCGAACGTTAACCCGGGTTGGTGCGGACGGCTTCCAAGACGTTGGGCAGGTTTTCAATGCGCGTGAGGATGCGGCTTAAGTGGGTGATGTTTTTGACTTCGACAATCAGTTTTAGTTCGGCCAGGCTTTTGTTGACGCCGACGTTGATATCCAGGATGTTGACGCCTTCGCCGTTGAGGAGCGTGGTGATGTCGCTGGTGAGGCCTTGTCGGTCGTACGCCCGAATTTTGATCGGCACGGGATAGGTCCTTTCCATGTGTCCCCAGCCCACTTGAAGCAGGCGCTCGCGGTCTTCGGTGTTGAGGATGTTCGGGCAATCTTGACGGTGGATGGTTGCGCCGCGCCCGCGAGTGATGTAGCCGACAATTTGGTCGCCGGGCATGGGGTTGCAACATTTGGCCATGTTGGAGAGCATCCCCTTGAGGCCCACCACTTCAATCGCGTTGGTGGAGGTGGCGTCTGGAAGCGGCCCGCCAATGCGATTGAGGATTTCCTGGTTTTCGTCAGATTCGGCCAACTCGCGGATGACTTTGGTGAGCGCAAGGTCGCCGCGTCCGAGGTCAATGAAAAAATCGTTGTGCGTTTTGTAGCCCAACTGGCGCGCGAGATCGTCGTAATTTTGGTCTTTGAGGCCCAGCCGCTGAATTTCTCTTTCAATGACGGTGCGACCCTGCGCCAGATTTTGCTCGTCTTGCTGTTTTTTGAACCAGTTTTTGATCTTGGCCCGGGCGCGCGAAGTTTTCACCAGCCCGAGGTTTGGGTTAAGCCAGTCGCGGCTGGGGCCGCCGCGTTTGGTGGTGAGGATTTCAACCTGGTCGCCGGTTTTTAGCTCATGGTACAAAGGCACAAGTTTGCCGTTGATGCGCGCGCCGCGACAGCGATGCCCGATGTCGGTGTGGACTTGATAGGCGAAATCAATCGGCGTGGAATTGGCGGGCAGGTCAATGATGTCGCCGCGTGGGGTGAAGATGTATACGCGGTCTTGAAAGACGTCGCTCTGCATGGATTCGACAAATTCCGTCGCGTCGTTCACTTCCGAGCGCCATTCCATCATCGAACGCAGGGTGTTCACCCGCTGTTCGTAATTTTTGTTGGCTTGTTGCTTGCTTCCTTCTTTATAAAGCCAGTGCGCGGCAATGCCGTATTCGGCGTTCATGTGCATTTCGCGGGTGCGAATTTGCACTTCCAGCGGGCGTTTATCGTCGTACATGACGGCCGTGTGCAGGGATTGATAAAAATTATCCTTCGGCGCGGCGATGTAATCGTCAAACTCATCGCGGAGCGGCCGCCAGGTGGTGTGAATGACTCCCAGCGCGGCATAGCACGAAATCACGTCCGGCACGATCAGGCGCACAGCGCGTACGTCGCGTACCATGTCGAAGGGCTTGTCCTTCTTCGTCATCTTTTTGTAGATCGAATAAATGTGCTTAGGCCTGCCGCTGATTTCCGCGGTGATGTTGTTCTTTTCGAGCAGTTTGCTCAAATTGGTTTTAATTGCTTCCATTTGGGCTTCACGGTCGGGCCGCTTTCCGTCCAACTGTTCGGCAATTTCCTTATATTTTTCGGGATTCACATACCGAAAGGCCAGGTCTTCCAATTCCCACTTTAATTGCCAGATGCCGAGGCGGTTCGCCAGCGGCGCAAAAATATCGAGCGTCTGTTGGGCAATTCGTTTGCGCTTATGTTCTGGCATGTGGCCCAGCGTGCGCATGTTATGCAGGCGGTCGGCCAGTTTAATCAACACCACGCGCACGTCTTCGCCCATGGCGAGGAACGTTTTACGGAGCGCTTCAGAAGCCATATCCTCCTTACGCCCAAACGCGGCCGGAGCGGCCGGCGCTTCTTCCGCCGCTGAATCGGATTCGGCGTGTTGGTCTCCGCGGGAAACGCGCGGCAGTTGCAATAATTTCGTTACCCCATCCACCAGGTTTTTGACAGGTTCGCCAAAGTCGCGGCGAATATCCGCCAGCGTCACGTCCGTATCTTCCACCGTATCATGGAGCAGTCCGGCGACGATCACATCGCGCGGTACGTTCAACTCCGCGAGGATGCTTGCCACCGCGATGCAATGCGTAATATACGGCTCGCCAGAATGACGTTTCTGTTCGTGGTGCGCCTCTTTGGCGACGTTGTAAGCGCGAATGACAAATTCGCGATCCTGGACGGAATAGGTTTCGGGAAGTTGTTCCAGCAATTTTTCAACTGGGAGGATGGCGTCTGCGCCTTTCATGGCTGAATTGTACCCCGCTTCTTTTTTAACCGTCGTTTGATTCAGCGTTCTGCATCTTTTAAGCCGCCGGGTATAATTTGCGCATGCCCATCGTCAATAACGTCACCCGTTTTTTAGATTCGCACAAAATAAACTATACCGCTCACGAATTGCCGGTTGAAAAACTGGGCGCGCTGGAAGCCGCGCAAATTCTCAACGCGCCGGAAGCGCAGGTCTTCAAAACCATCGTCACCGTGAGAGAAAAAGGCAAGCCGGTTTTGGCCGTGATCCCCGGCCCGCACGTTGTGGATTTAAAATTGCTGGCTTCCTTTTTAGGCGAGAAGAAAGTGTCCCTGCCCACGCAAAACGAAGCGGAAAGAATAACCGGCTTGCAGGCGGGCGGCATCTCTCCGCTGGCGTTAATCAACAAAGGCTTTCAAGTCGTCATGGATGCCGATTGCGAATCTTATGAGACGATTTACATCTCCGGCGGGCAACGCGGATTGAACATTCAGCTAAGGGTTGCCGATTTGGTCAAACTGGTTAATGCAAAAATTGGGAAGATCAGCAAAGTTTAGTTACGCGTCAAATTCCGCTTCCTGCGTTCCATTCACCAATAGGATGTAATGACCGCTTGGAAAACTGCCCAAAGGATAGCTCGCTTCAAACGGACTCAAGACTTGGGCGCACATTTTGCCTTCAGCGGCCACTGAATAAACATCCACCAGAATTTCATTATTCGCATTCGGCGGGCTGACGGAAATGCGCAGTTGATGACACGGGTCGGGTAAATTCCCTTTAAGGAGAAGCGAAAATTGGAGCGGGAAACTTTCCAGCGTTAATAACTCCACGTCGTCGAGGAAGGCGGGTCCGCGCGTCAAAGCCGAATCAGCCGGGCTGGGGCTGTAATCGCTGGGAGCGGGGGAGGTGGCGTCCAAAGTGGGCGTTGCGGCCGTGCTACAGGCCGAAAGCAAAATGCAGGCAAGGGCGGAAATTAGGGTTAACTTTTTCATCATGCTCCTTTTTGATTGAGACGGCTGGTCGCTGAAAAAGTTCCATCAATACACCACAAAATCTCCCACGCGCCCGCCATTGATGAACACATCATAACGTCCATTGGAATATACGCCGAGCAGTACGCTGGCTTCAAACTGTTGTAAAACCTGCTCGCATTTTTTGTCCGGCTTGATTACGCTGTATAAGTTGATATTAATTTCATACTGCGCGTTCGGCAGTCCAACTTCCATGCGGATTTGATTGCACGTCGTTGGAAGCGAACCCACCAAATCCACTTCCACCCGCGTGGGCGTTAAATCCAGGCGCTCAATCAAACTGACCGAAGAAACCACCACCGTCGTTCGCGTTAAGTTTGCGTCTTCTGGTTGCGGAGCGTAGGCGTTATCCGCCGAAACCAAAACCGCAGGCGGAGCGCTGGCCGCCGTCGGTTCCGGCGTGGGTGTGGTCATGCAACTGGTCAGTAGGAGGAGCGAGATCAAAGCGATTTTTTTCATGGCGTTAACTTGACATTCTCAAATAGTTTTGGCGCGGCGACGTAAATGCCGCTTCCGCTCACGGCGACGGTTGAATCGGCCAGACGAATTTCTCCCACGCTGAAAATTTTGTGCTCCTCCATTCGCGCAACCCGCGCCTCCACGCTCAAAGGCTGATGAAGCGGGAGCGGCTTGCGATAATTAATCTCCAGGTTCACGGCCGCCACCTGATGTCCCGCCGCCCAGACGACCAGCCCCATCGCTTCATCTAAGATTGCGGCGGAAGATCCGCCGTGCGCATGGCCGGGCGGACCTTGTTGCGCCTCACTTAAAGAGAATTCGGAAGTAAGGACGCCGCGCTCGTCCACATACATGGTAATTCCAATGCTGTGCGGGTTTTCGTTTCCACAAACGAAACACCAGCCATGATAGGGGATTTGTGTTTGCATAAAACCTATTTAACCACAATGTGGCCTGCCTTGGGGCTTTGCCCTGACGCAGGGAGCGACATGGGGTAGAATCCTAAAAAATAAATTTACGGAGAGTCCCATGAAATCCCTCTTGGACAGATTAAATATTAAACCAGTCAACGCTGGCGCATCTACTGGCGTGGATCAGTGGTACACGGATAAAAAAGGCAAGGAATTAATTTCCTATAACCCAACGACGGGCGAGCCGATTGCAAAAATTATTCAAGCCACGGCGGAGACGTATGAGCAAGTGGCTGGGGCGGCGCAGACTGCTTTTCTTAAGTGGCGTCAGCTTCCGGCCCCGAAAAGAGGCGAAGTCGTCCGCGATTTGGGCGAGGCCCTGCGCCGATTGAAAGAACCGCTGGGAGATTTAGTCACCGTGGAGATGGGCAAGATCCGCGCTGAGGGGCACGGCGAAGTGCAGGAAATGATTGACATTTGCGATTTTGCCGTAGGGCAGAGCCGCATGTTATACGGGCTGACGATGCACAGCGAACGCGCTTCGCACAGGATGTACGAGCAATGGCATCCGCTGGGGATTGTAGGGCTGGTGACGGCGTTTAACTTTCCGGTGGCGGTTTGGTCTTGGAATTCGGCGCTCGCCGCAATTTGCGGCGACACGGTGATTTGGAAGCCTTCCTCCTATACGCCGTTGACGGCGATTGCCGTGACGCATATCGCCAATCAAGTCATGGCAGATCATAGCCTCTCTGGAATTTTCAATTTGACGATTGGCTCCGGGCGGGATGTGGGCGAGTTGATGTTAAATGATAAACGCGTGCCGTTGGTTTCGTTCACGGGTTCAACCAGCGTGGGCATTCATGTTTCGGAAACCGTCGCCAAACGATTCGGGCGCACAATTTTGGAACTCGGCGGCAACAATGCCATCATCGTCACGCCGAATGCGGATTTGGAAATGGCCACGCGCGCTATTTTATTTGGCGCGGTGGGCACGGCCGGGCAACGCTGTACCTCCACGCGCAGAATCATCATGCACAAATCCATCGCCAAAGATTTAACGCAACGACTGGCCAACGCCTACAAACAAGTTCGCATTGGCGACCCGCTTCAGCCGGAAACGTTAATGGGGCCGTTGGTGGTGAACACTTCGGTGGAAGAGATGATGGATGCGTTGAATAAATCAAAGCAGGATGGCGGTGAAGTGTTGGCTGGCGGCGAGATGCTGGCGAACCTCGGCCCAAATTTTGTTTCGCCTGCCATTGTCAAAATGCCCGCGCAAACGGAAATTGTCAAAACCGAAACTTTTGCGCCAATTTTGTATTTGCTGGAATACGATACGATTGAAGACGCGCTTCATATTCATAACGATGTGCCGCAAGGGTTATCGTCCGCGATCTTCACCGATTCGATGCGCGAAGCGGAAACGTTCCTGTCCGTTGGCGGCTCGGATTGCGGGATTGCCAATGTCAACATTGGCACATCCGGCGCGGAAATTGGCGGCGCGTTTGGCGGCGAAAAGGAAACCGGCGGCGGGCGCGAATCCGGCTCGGATGCGTGGAAGGTCTACATGCGCCGACAGACGAATACGATTAACTGGTCGAAAGATTTACCGCTGGCGCAGGGGATTAAGTTTGGGAAGTAGCTAAGTTACAGGGACACGGCGCGCCGTGTCCCTGCTTTTTGTAATAGTGGAGTTGATAGATGGATAAAACCAAAGCTCTGACCTCGCCCAGGTTTATATTTCCAAATCCCCAATCCAGATTGCCCAATCAATTGCATTTGCAAGTGGGATATCTGCTGTGATGAGTGGAAGTTTCAATTTTTGCGCTAATACTGCATAACAAGCGTCGTAGGCTGTTAAATCTTTTTGCTTGGCAAGTCTCAAGGCATCCTCGATTAAATTGGCTGTGGAAGTGGATTGAAGCGCTAGTTTGTTTAAGTCTTCAAGGTCTGCTAATGAATCTTCAAGAGGACGTTTATATCTTTTTGTATATTTCAACAAAATATTGGCGCACTCAATGTAAAACAAATCTGGGACATGAATTTCTGCCTGCGGATCTTCCGCTAAAAAAGCAAAGATTTTTTGAACTTTGTCCGAAAATTCTTCCTCAACAAATAACTTGATACCCACGCTTGCATCCAACACACAACGAAGGATGACAGTCTCACTCATCGAGAACGATCTTCGCGTAATAAAGTCAAAGAGGAAGGCGCATTTTTAGGCGCTTTGAACCTTCTTCTTTGAATAGCAGTTAATACTTTTTCTTGTTTTTTACGGCGTTCTTCGGCTTCGATGGACTGGGTTAACATCATAATCACTTGCGCGCTCAAAGAGCGATTGCGCGCATTGGCAAGTTTTTGTAGACGGTTATATAAATCTTCGGGTACGCTACGGACGTGTAAAGTATTCATTCGCGCTCCTTTCGTGGAAGTGTAGCATGAGTGGTTGCATTACGCAACCATGCTTTCTGTTGTAAAATATCTGATCTATGTCCAAAGCTCAATCCCAAATCCGCCGCAAAGCTTGTCAGCTGTATCGTTTAGATTGCTTGTTTTCGCCAACGAACCTTGACTTTAATTGGATAATCTTCAAAGGCTAAAAAATGCGCCTCAAAGCAGACCTTCTTCTTTTTCTTGTTTCCATTATTTGGGGGAGCGCCTTTGTCAGTCAAGGGATCGCTGGTCAATACCAACTGGCTTATTTGTTCAATGCGGCGAGTTTTCTCCTCGCCGGGTTACTCCTGCTTCCTTTAATTCCCAAAGGGACTCGAATTTCAAAAGACCAGTGGAAGTGGATGGGCTTGGCTGGACTGGCCTTGTTTTTTGGCGCCACCTTTCAACAGGTTGGTTTGTTTTATACCAAAGTCGCCAATGCCAGTTTTCTCACCAGTTTGTACACAGTTTTTACGCCGCTGTTGCTGTGGGTGGGTTTTAAAGAGCGTCCGCATTGGCTGGAACTTCTGGCGGTGATTTTGGCGGGCATTGGCGCCTTCCTTCTTTCCGCTTCGGGCGGCTTTCGGCTGTACCCGGGCGATTCGCTGGAAATTTTCGGCTCATTTTTTTGGGCCTTGCACGTTGTGATTTTGGGCAAGTTTGCCTCGCGGTTTGAATCGCTTTCGTTTGCCGCAGGACATTTTCTGGTGAGCGGGGCGACCAACCTTGTGATTGGGTTATTTGTTGAATCTGCGGCTACTTTGCTCGTTCCGCAGATTTTAGGGGCGGTTTTGTATCGCGCCGTGATGTCCATTGGAATCGGGTACACGCTTCAGGTTTGGGGGCAAAAACACACCGCCCCAACTGACGCGGCGCTGATCCTCAGCCTGGAAGGAGTGTTTGCGGCGTTTGCCGGATGGTGGCTTTTGCAACAATCCCTGCAACCGATTCAAATCCTTGGCTGTGCGGTGATTTTTATCGCAGTTTTGGTTTCGCAATTCAAAGGCTGGGCATCGGGTAAAATCGAACACGACCGCCTCGTGGAAGGGCGTTAGCGCCGAATAAGGATTTTATGACCGAAGACACTCTGCTTGAAGAATTGGATTTATCCTTTCATCCGCTCACGCCAAAATTATGGCGTGACTTTGAACTGCTCTTTGGCGAACAGGGAGCCTGTGGGGGGTGTTGGTGCATGTATTGGAAGTTAAGAGGAAAAGCCTTCAGCCAAAACGCAGGCGATGGGGCCCGGCAAATGCAAAAGTCCGTGGTGGACGCAAAAATAATCCCCGGGCTGTTGGTCTATTCCGAAGGCTATCCCGTTGGCTGGGTGGCGATTGAACCGCGCAGTCAATATCCGCGCTTGGCGCACACGCGCACGTTGAAATCAGTGGACTCTCAGGAAGTCTGGTCGGTGACTTGCTTTTACATCGAAAAGAAGCATCGGCATAAAGGCCTTGCGCTGGAATTGTTAAAGGCGGCGGTTGCTCACGCGCAGAAGCATGGCGCAAAAATTGTCGAGGGGTATCCGCTGGATGGCGGGAAGAGCGAAGCGCCGGTGGCGGTTTTCACGGGCGTGGCTTCCACGTTTCAACAAGCGGGCTTTGTGGAAGTTGCTCGGCACGCGCCCACGCGTCCCATCTTTCGGCTGTACATCTAAACGATGGCCTTTCACCCCCCATCCAAGTCGTTTTCCAGACGGGATTATCAATTCATGGCGCTGGCTGTGATTTTGTTTCTTGCGCTTTCTGCGGCGTTGGTTATCCTCAATCTAAAATTTGAGAAAGGCGGCGGCGACTTTTATGTCGAATGGGTGGCGGCGCGCGGCTTTTTCTCTAAAGAAAAAACGGAACCCTATAGCGGCGACGTGGCCGGACGCGCCCAGCAATTGGCGTACGGACAAGCCGCCCAGGCGGGCGAAGAACCCTATATTTTAGATACGCCCTTTCAGATTTTTCTCCTCTATTATCCGCTTTCGTTCTTTGCCGACCCGCAGTTGGCTCGCGCGCTATTTACCTTGCTCCTCGAACTGGCCCTGCTTCCGCTGACTTATCTAAGCCTGCGGCTGACGGAGTGGGACGCGCCGTGGTTGTTCACGCTTTTGTTCATCGCGTTTGGGGCGTTTAACTTTTATGCCTATCAGGCTATTTATGAGGCCAATCCCGTTATTTTATTGGGCCTGATTTATGTAGGCGTGATTATTTTTTATTACGCCGAAGCCGATGAGTTAACCGGCGCCCTGCTGGCGATTGCATTTTATTACTGGGAGGTGGGCGCGCCGTTCTTAATCCTGATCTTTTTACGCGCTTATTACGAGAAGCGTACGCGCATCTTCGCCGGATTCTTGATGTTGAGCGTCGTCTTGCTTTTGGTGGCCTTCCTTTTGTATCCAGATTGGCTGATGCCCTATTTGCGCGCTTCGTGGAACAACCTGCGAACCCCGTTTGGCTTCAACGCCTTGGCTGTGCTTACGGACTTATTCCCAACTTATGGGCGCGGTCTGGCGCGTTGGTTGGTCGCCGCTTTGTATGTCCTATTGGGCTATGAATTTATTCAAGCGCGCGCCCAAAATTTCCGTCAATTTTATTGGGCGTGTTGCCTGGCCTTGGCAGCGGCTCCTTTGCTGGGCTTTCGCACAGAGATGGAACATCTTGTCGTTTTAATCGTCCCTCTGGCTTTAGTCTTCGCAATCATCCATGAGCGCTGGCGCAAGTACGGCGCCTGGCTTCTGATTGCGCTGATGCTCGTAACTTTCGCATTTCCCTGGGCGTTGCGCTTTTTGAACTCGCAAACCTTCAATGAAATTGTTTTTCTTTTCCTGCCGCTTTTTACGCTAATCGGTTTATACTGGATTCGCTGGTGGGCTTTGCGTCCCCCGCGCGTTTGGGCCGACCTCGCCGCCAGCCAATAATCAGCATGTCCTTTCGCGCTTATCTACTCCTTTTTGTTCTCGCGCTCATCCCGCCGATGATCATCGCGCAGTTTCAACCTGTGCCCGGCTACCTGGATGCGGATTATTACTACGCGGGCGGAATGCAACTTGCTCAGGGCAAGGGCTTCACCGAACCCTATATGTGGAATTATCTGGACGGCAGTTCGGCGCTTCCGCATCCCTCGCATGGATATTGGCAACCTCTGGCTTCAATTCTCGCCGCTGTGGGCATGTGGCTGACTGGAACGATAAATTACGCCTCTGCCAGACTTCCATTTCTTTTAATAGCGGGCCTGGTCCCTGTGGTTACGGCGCGCCTAGCCTATCTTTTTACCGAACGCCGCGAACTGGCCATCACCTCCGCCTTGCTGGCGATTTTTTCGGTATATAGCGCGCCGTTCCTCAGCGTTACGGATAATTTTGGAATCTTCATGTTGCTCGGCGGCTTGTTTTTTATTTTTGTCTCGCGCCTTATCCAAATGCCCGCTTCATTGAAATATTGGTTTTGGCTCGGCGTTCTGGCCGGGCTGATGACCCTGTCTCGAAGCGATGGCCTGCTCTGGCTGGCTGTCGCCTTTCTCTTCGCCTTATTCCAATCAATGAAGGGCGCGCCGTTTGAAAAGGTGAACTTCAAAACGCTAACAAAGGCCTTTCCGGCTCTGCTTCGCTTTTCAGCTTTAATTCTCGTGGGCTTCTTGCTGATTATGGCTCCCTGGTACTTTCGCAACTTCAGCGTCTACGGAACGCTCATGGCCCCGGGCGGGAGCCGCGCCCTCTGGCTGGATAACTACGACCAAACCTTTACCTACCCGCCAAATTTGCTCAACGCGAAAACCTTTTTCGCTCTGGGCTGGCGCGAAATTCTAATGGATCGTTTAGCCGCCTTCAAGGACAACCTGCTCAGCGCGTTTGCGGCGCACGGCGCAATCTTTTTATTTCCATTGATCCTCATCGGCGTGTACGTTAACCGTAAAGATCAGCGGGTGAAACTCGCCGCCATCGCCTGGAGCGTTTTATTTTTAGTAATGACCCTGCTCTTCCCATTCGCTGGCGCGCGCGGCGCATTTTTTCATGCGGGCGCGGCCTTTCAACCCATCTGGTGGGTGTTGGCGCCCTTGGGGCTTGAAGCGTTTTTGGACTTTCTGAAAAAGAAAAAAAACTGGGGCGACGACCGCGCAAAAAGCGTCTTTCGTGGCGCGCTGGTGATGATCGCCGTCATCCTCACCGCCTTTGTAGTTTACCTGCGTCTATTCAGCTTGGGTTGGAGCGAAGGCGAGGAGAATTACCCGCCGATTGAGAAATTCCTGCTTGCAGAGCACATTCAAGCAAACGACATCGTCATTGTCCGCAACCCGCCCGGCTATTACTTATCCACCGGCCGCTCAGCTTTGCCGCTTCCGTATGGCGGCGAAGCGGCCATTTTACAAGTCGCCAGTCAATTTGGCGCAAAATATCTGGTTTTGGAAAAATCCGCCACGCTGACTTCCTTAAAAGATTTATTTGAAAACCCCAAAGACAATCCCGCTTTTATTTTCCTGGGTGAAATTGATGAAACCAAAATCTATCGTATCGAATCCAAATAACCTTTCACAACGGGAATACGCCATCGTCGCCTTCGCCGTGTTAGGCATGACGTTGATTTATTTAATCGCGAGCAAACTCAAATATGCAATCGGCTTCCCATTAGACGATTCCTGGATTCACCAAACCTATGCCCGCAACCTCGCGCAATATGGCGAATGGTCGTTTCGTCCGGGTATTAAATCTGCCGGTTCCACTTCGCCGCTCTGGTCTGCTTTGCTGGCCATTGGATTCCTGCTTCGCCTCTCTCCATATATTTGGACGTACTTTCTCGGCGCGCTGACCCTCTTTTTATTGGCGCTTGTCTGTGAGTGGGGCGCAAGAAAATTAAGCGCGAGCTATCAACCCAAAATCCCCTGGGTTGCTTTGTTGATTGTCTTTGAATGGCATCTTTCCTGGGCCGCGCTTTCAGGAATGGAAACCTTACTCCACGGGCTGATTGTCACTACCGTCCTGATTCTCTTGATGACCAACTCGCCGCGCTACCTGACCCTGGGCCTGCTCACCGGACTAGCGGCCTGGGTCCGCCCCGACGGTTTGACTCTGCTGGCCCCGGCGCTGATGGCGATTCTGTTTTCAGAAAAAGACACCCCGACGCGTTTGCGGGCCATCAGCCGTTACTTAATTGGCTTTGGCTCTTTATTTATTCCATATCTATTGTTCAATTTATACATCGGCGGAACGCCAATGCCAAACACCTTCTACGCCAAACAGGCGGAGTACGCGGCCTGGCAAACCAAACCCATCCTGGAGCGAATTGGCCAACTGCTCCTGCAATTGTTGGCTGGCCCGGGCGTGGCGCTTTTGCCGGGCGTTATCGGCTGGATCATTTCATCGGTCAAGAAGCAGGCCTGGGGGAGTCTCGCCGCGATTCTCTGGTGCTTCGGCTACTTAACCTTATATCTCCTGCGCCTGCCGGTTTATCAGCATGGACGTTACATCATGCCGGCCATGCCCATCTTCTTTTTGTTTGGCGCGCTGGCGTTAATTGAATTTAATCAAAGCCGATTATTTCAGCGCTATCACTGGGTGGCGCAAGCGGTCTGGCAGACCTCGCTTGGAATGATTTGCGCGGCGTTTGTCTTTGTTGGCGCCCGGGCTTACGCCGCAGACGTGGCGTTGATTGAAAGCGAAATGGTGCTCACCGCCAAGTGGGTTTCTCAAAACCTTCCGCCAGATGCGCTCCTGGCGGTGCATGATATTGGCGCGCTGGGGTATTTTGATGACCACCAACTGCTCGACCTGGCAGGGTTGGTTTCACCGGAAGTGATTCCGTTTATCAAGAACGAGCCGCGGCTGGCGCAATATTTAAATCAGGTGGGCGCCAATTATCTAATTGCGTTTCCAGATTTTTACCCGTTATTAACCAAAGACCTTGAACCCGTTTTTGTCTCAAACAGTCCCATCACCATTTCGCTGGGCGAGGAAAACATGACGGTTTATGTGTGGAAAACCTCAGAATAGGTTAAAATAGGTTAACTAAACCAGAAAAGATGAGCATGGGATGAATCAAATTACCCTTTTGATCGTTGATGACCACCCTTTATTTCGCCAAGGCGTTGTAGATGCGCTATCTTTGGAGCCGGATATGCGGATTATTGCGCAATCTGCCACGGGCGACGAAGCGTTGGAATTGATTCGCACCAAAAAACCAACCATCGCCGTGCTGGACGTAAACCTGCCGGGGATGAACGGACAACAGATTACGCATCAGGTTTCGCAGGATCGTCTGCCGACCCGCGTAATCTTAATGACTGGATACGACGACATCGAACAGGCCATTCACGCCGCGCTGGCTGGCGCGCATGGCTATTGCTCCAAAGACATTCAACCACAAAGCCTTTCGCGCATCATCCGCGAGGTTGCGGAAGGTAGTTTTGTCTTTGCCAACAATGTCTTCAACCGCCGCGAACTCGAACTATGGGTTGAGGATCAAATGGAAGGCGCGCGTCGCTCTTACAGCGAACCGGGCGCTCCGTTTCATCCGCTTTCCGAACGCGAGATGGAAGTCCTCGCTTGTGTGGTGCGCGGCATGAGCAATAAAGAAATCGCCACTTTACTGGGAATCAGCCACCAGACCGTCAAGAATCATGTAACCGCCATCTTGAGGAAATTTGGCGTGGAAGATCGCACGCAGGCGGTGGTGTACGCGCTGAAACGCGGCTGGGTGACGCTGAAAGATACCGACATTCGACCCGCTCAATAAATCAATTTGGGAGAACCGTTACTCATGGATTATCAAGCTGAATTGGAAGAGACCCAACGCTCCTTGCGCGAAGTGACTTTGATGATTGAACAAAGCCAGGGCGAATTGACAAAACTCACGCAACGCAATACGGCCATCACCGCGCATTTGCAACAAGTCCAAAAAGGGGCCTCGCCGGAAGAAGTGAAGATGGCTTACGATTCCGCTTTGGATGCCCAACAGCGGCTATTCGTCATGCGCGGTCAGCTTGAAAAACTCCAAAATGATAAGACCCATCTTGAAAAATATAAAGCCACGCTCGAATCCCTCGTTTCTGATTCCAGCGCTTCCGCAGAATCTGAAACGCAAACCTCGTCCAAAGGCCAAATGGCCGGGATTGAGATGATCGTCAATGCCCAGGAGGCGGAACGTCAGCGCCTTTCGCGCCAAATGCACGACGGCCCCGCTCAAGCGCTGTCAAACTTCATCTTGCAGACAGAAATCGCCACGCGCCTTTTAGATGCAGACCCGGCTTTGGCCAAAGAAGAGTTGGGCAACTTAAAATCTTCCGCCATGGGCACTTTTCAAAAAGTCCGCAACTACATCTTTGAACTCAGGCCCATGATGTTGGATGACCTTGGGCTGGTGCCCACTTTAAGAAAATACGCAGAAGCATTTAAAGAACAAACGAGTTTGGATGTCAGCCTTTCGGTTACGGGAGCAGAGCGCAGGCTGGAGCCTTATTTGGAAGTGATGATTTTTAGAGCGACGCAGGAATTGCTTGGAAATGCCTCCCGGCATAGTCAGGCATCCTCAGTCAAGGCGCAGGTGGACATGGGGAACGAGTCCATTCGCGTTAGCGTTGACGACAACGGCAAAGGCTTTGACCCGGAGATTTTAAAGCAGGAAAATAACCTGGGGCTCAAGATCATTCGGGAGCGGGCGGAGATGCTCGGCGGAAGTTTTGAAATTGACAGTATGGCTGGTTCAGGCGCGCGGATCACTTTTTCAGTGCCCGCCAAGTGAACCCGCTTAACAGGATTGTTAGTTTATTGCCTATTTTTTACGCTTGTGTACGCATGTGGGGGCGATTAAAATTGCTTTTTTGAGAAAAATGCTTCAAGACAGGCTCCTCCGCTGTTTTGAATTTGCCATTTTTACTGTATAATCGTTGTGATATAAACGCTTAAATATAGATTACTACTCATAGGAGAGTCTTATGCGTCGCGGACGAGTTCTGATCATGGTGCTTTTAATTGTTATTATAGGTTTGGTAGTTGCCTATTTTGCGTTTAGCTCGCTTTTTTCGAGCACGCCAGAGCAACCGGTTTCAACGAATATAGAAATTTATGCCGCTGGTCAGGCTATTCCACAAGGCGGTGAGATCACCGAAGAGGCGCTTAAGAAAGTCTCCATCCCGCAGGAAGCCTTTGTAGACGTTGAATACCGCGTAGATGAATTATCCCTTTTATTGGGCAAACGAGCTAAATATCCAATTGATCAAGGCGTAATCCTTACCGAATCCATGGTGGGGGACAGTTCAAGCGGTATCGCAATTTCTGGACCGCAATGGGCGGCGGTTATTCCGGCTGGGCAAACTGCCATTTCCATTCCAACTGACCGCTTGGGATTGGTTGGGTATGGGGTTGGCGATGGGGCTCATGTTAATATCAACGCCTGTTTCCTTTTTGTAGATGTTGACCCAGCCTTCCAAACCATTCTTCCAAATAAATTTATCACTTTGGCTGGTACTGGTTTCACCGGCGATGGTTTGCCGATTCTGACTTTAGGAGCCACTGGGCCGCTGGATGCGCTGAGCGCCCCCGCCCAAGGGCGTTTGGAACTAGAGCCTGCCATTCAGCAACCTTACTTCCTTATACCTTCTGAAATACAGCAACGCCCCAGATTGGTTTGCCAGATTTTGCTTCAAAACATAGTGGTTCTGAAAGTGGGTAACTTTGGCTCTACGCCAGCTCCGGCCGAGGGAGCAGACCCAAATGCGCCTGCCGATCAGCAAGCGCAACCACAGGTCGGTTCTCCGGACTTGGTTACGTTACTTGTTTCTCCTCAAGATTCAATTGTCTTGTCTTACTTGATTCAGACGAAGGCAAAACTTACTATGACGGTGAGAAACCCTAGCGATGAGGCCCGTCAGGCGACAGAGGCTTCTACGCTTCAATTCTTGTTGGGTCAATATAATATTCCCGTCCCCGGAAAATTACCATACGCTTTACATCCGGCGACCAATACGTTGGATAGCCTGATTTTACCAACTGACGTCACTCAAGCGCCCGCTCAGTAGTTTCTAATCCATTGGTGTTGTTATGGCTTTAGGAAAAATCAAAACATTAATTGTCGACGACGTAGCGGAGACTCGTGAGAATGTCCGCAAACTTCTGCAGTTTGAGGCGGATGTTGAAGTGGTTGGAACTGCCCGGACAGGCCGGGAAGGCATCCAACTTGCACAGGAATTGGACCCAGATGTAATCCTGATGGACATCAATATGCCGGATATTGACGGCATTACCGCCACGGGAACCATTCGCCAAACCTCGCCACATATTCAGGTCATTATTTTGTCCGTTCAAAATGACCAGAATTATATGCGTCGCGCCATGCTGGCAGGGGCAAGAGACTTTCTGACGAAACCCCCGATGGGTGATGAGTTAATTTCTGCGATTCGCCATGCGGGAGAAATGGCTCAGTCTGAAAGAGGCAAGGGCGGTCAGGCACGTGCCGCTTCCACCGCCGCTTCTGCGGGTGGTTTTATTCCCGGCGTAGCGGCTCTGAACAACGGCAAGATCATAACCGTTTATAGCCCCAAAGGGGGGACGGGTTGCACCACCATTGCGGTCAACCTGGCCATTGCTTTGAACAACGAGGCGACACGAGTTGTCGTTGTGGATGGAAACTTACAATTTGGCGATGTGGCCATGTTCCTGAATGAACAAGGCAAAAACACAATCTTGGATTTGGCTCCACGCGTCGATGACCTTGAAGTAGATCTCGTTGAAGATATTTTGATTAAGCACCAAGCCTCGGGAATTAGCGTTTTGGCTTCTTCTCCCCGGCCTGAGATGGCCGAAAGAGTTTCTGGCGAGCAATTTGTTAAAATCCTTCAATTTTTGCAGACGATGTACGCTTATGTCATTGTAGATACAGCCTCCTTGCTGAATGATGCCGTGCTGGGCAGTATTGACGTTAGCGACATCATTTTAACGATTTCAACTCAGGAGATTCCCGCAATTAAAAACACACGCCTGTTTTTGGATTTATTAAAATCCGTCGGCGTAAGTAAGGAAAAAGTCCTGTTTCTAATCAACAAATTGGATAAGCGTATCCCGATTACTCCTGAGAAAATTAGCGATAACCTTAAGCAGGAGGTTTCGGCCGCCATTCCTTTGGACGAGAAGATCGTCATTCCTGCGGGCAATCGCGGCGTTCCTTTTATGATTGACAACAAGAATCAACCGGCCGGGAAAGGTATTTTTGCCTTGGCGGAAGCGATTCGCGTCCGATTAAGCTCGTTGGAGTCTGAAGCGGAAGCCAGGAACTAGGAGAGCTACTAAATGTCACTATTAAAGAGGATCGAACAAAGCCAGGGTGGCGGGCAACAGGGTGGAGGAAACAATCCTTCGCCTGCTCAACCTCCCAGTGGCGGAGGCGGAGACAATTCAAAACTTTCTTCGCTTCAAGCCCGCCGGGTTAGCGCCCCAATCACGTCTCCTCAGGCAGGCACCTATTTTGATCTTAAAACCAGAGTTCAAAATAAACTTCTCGCCGAAATTGATCCCTCGATGGACATCTCTAAAACCGAGGAAGTTAAGAAAACCATTCAGGATCTTTTTGAACAAATCTTAACTGAGGAAAATATCGTTCTTTCAAGGCCTGAGCGGGCTCGTTTGTTCGAGCAGATTGCCGCCGAAATTTTAGGGCTGGGACCTTTGCAAACCCTGCTGGAAGACGACTCCATTACGGAAATCATGGTCAACGGACCGAAAAATATCTTTATTGAGCGAAAGGGCAAGATTCACAGGGTGCCAATCACATTTGAAGGTAACGATCATGTGATGAGAATTATCGATCGTATCGTCGCTCCGTTGGGGCGCCGTATTGACGAGTCCAGCCCCTATGTGGATGCGCGCTTGCAGGATGGCTCCCGTGTGAACGCCGTTATTCCGCCTATTTCTTTGGTCGGGCCGGTTCTGACTATTCGTAAATTTTCAAAAAACCCAATTTCAGTCGATCAGTTAATTCAATTCGGCTCAATTTCCCAGGAAGCGGTGCAATTCCTGAAAGCCTGTGTGGAAGCGCGGCTGAATATCATCATTTCGGGCGGCACAGGCTCTGGAAAGACGACCTTGCTGAACGTCATGTCAAGTTTCATTCCGGGCGACGAGCGTATTATTACGATTGAGAACGCCGCTGAATTGCAATTGCGTCAAGAGCACGTCGTCACCCTTGAATCCCGCCCACCCAACATTGAAGGCCGCGGCGAAGTGACTATCCGCGACTTGGTGATTAACGCCCTGCGTATGCGCCCTGAGCGCATCATTGTTGGGGAGTGCCGCGGCGGCGAGACTCTGGATATGTTGCAAGCCATGAATACCGGGCATGACGGCTCGATGACCACCGCTCATGCCAACACTCCGCGTGATGCGATTTCGCGTATCGAAACCATGTGTTTGATGGCTGGCATGGATTTGCCGATCCGGGCTATTCGAGAACAGATTTCCAGCGCGGTGGATGTAATTTGTCAGCAGGAACGTATGCGTGATGGAACGCGTAAAGTCACCACGGTTACGGAAGTGAGCGGCATGGAAGGTGACGTGATTACCATGACGGATATCTTCGTATTTGAACAATCTGGCGTTGAAAACGGTCAAGTGGTTGGGCGCCTGCGCCCTACGGGCCTGCGTCCCAAGTTTATGGATAAAATTGAAGCCGCGGGCATTCACCTGCCTCCGTCCATCTTTGGCATTGGAGAACGTCGCCGGTATTAAGCGGCCTGGGAGTTTGCAACCATTATGGGTATCGTAATTGTAGTCGTCGGCGTAATTTTGATCGTCCTTTTGGTGATTGGAATTATCGTTTCAACCAATAGCGAAAACGCCATGGTTGAACAGCGACTGGACCAATATTTTGAAAGCGACAGCCAGGTTGATAAAGATAAGCAGGTACAACGGGCCGTCCTGACGGAATGGGTTTCCAAACGGGTTGAAAAAACGACCTTTGGAGATCGCGTCGCTCGTGAATTGGCTCGCGCCGATTTGAAATTTAAAGTCAGCGAATATTTTGCTTTGATCCTCATCGCCATTGTTGGGCTGGGAGGGATTGCCTGGTTGGTGGGGAATCGCAACATCATCTCCTTTTTTATCGGCGCGGGAATTGGGATGTTCCTCCCGCGTTTTTACGTAAAACAACAGCAAGCCGCCCGTTTGCGGAAATTTAACGATCAACTTTCCGATATGTTGAATTTGACCGTTAATGGACTTCGCGCTGGATATTCTGTCATGCAGGCGATGGAATCTGTCGGTCGTGAATTACCCCCGCCTATTTGCGACGAATTTCGCCGCGTCGTTCAGGAGATGCAAATTGGCATTACGATGGAAAATGCGCTTGAAAATTTATTGCGGCGTATTCCCAGCGAAGACTTGGATTTTGTGATTACCTCGATTAACGTTCAACGCGAGGTTGGCGGTAACTTATCTGAAATTTTGGACACGATTTCATTCACCATTCGAGAAAGAGTCAGGATTAAGGGCGAAATCCGCGTGATGACTTCGCAAGTCCGCGCATCTGGCGCGATTTTGTCCATGGTGCCGTTCTTTTTGACCTTGGTCCTTTGGTTTATTAATCCGGAATATTTACTTTCCGTGACGCAAGGCGGGCCGCTCTGCGCGGGGATAATCATTTGCGTTGTCCTGGGGCTGATCGGTTCAGGCTATGCAGTGATGATGAAAATCGCGGATATTGAGGTGTAGGAATGAACTTGGCGATTGGTCTTTTTATTGGAGCGCTGGTGATTGGCGTCATTGTTGCTGTAGTGGTTGTCGGCATTCGCGCTTCGCGAAACGCCCAGGAAGGCTCTTCTGACCCATTAATGGACCGCCTGGCGGATGCGGCTCAAAGAGGCGAGGAGGTTAAAAGCCTTGAAGCCATTGAAATGCAACAGCCTTTCACCGAGCGCGTCATTGTGCCGGTTATTAGGAAGCTTGGCGAAGTTTCTGCGCGCTTTACGCCTCAAAACTTATTGGTAGAAACTACCCGTAAATTAGAGTTGGCTGGCAACCCGGGAAAGTTGGATGCGGCGACGTTCTTATCCACGCGGTTTATCGTCGCCATTCTATTTGGCGGACTGCTCTTACTCGTTTCTCGACTGGCGGCGACTCCTTGGCCTTTGGGGCGTACCTTTCTCTTGATTGTTGTTTTTGTGTTTTTAGGATTTAACTTCCCGGGCATGTTAATCCAAAGTATGATCTCGCGGCGTCAAAATGAAGTTCGCAAAGCCATGCCAGACGCTTTGGATTTGTTGACGATCTGCGTTGAAGCAGGGCTGGGTTTTGATGCGGCCATGGCGAAAGTTGGCGATAAATGGGAAAATGAACTATCCTTAATGTTTACCCGTTGTATTCGCGAAGTTCAGTTGGGCAAGCCGCAACGCGAAGCCCTTCGCGACATGGAATCTCGGCTGGGACTTCCCGAATTGACCAGTTTTGTGGCGGCGGTCATTCAAAGCCAAATTCTGGGCGTGAGTTTGTCCAAAGTTTTGCGGATTCAATCCGATCAAATGCGCGTCAAACGCAGACAGCGCGCAGAAGAGCTGGCTCATCAGGCGCCGGTGAAGATGATTATCCCCATGGCGTTTCTAACTTTTCCTTCTATTCTAATTATCATGCTTGCGCCTGCCGGTTTTCAGATTGCGCAAACCTTTGGCGGCGGCGGAATTGGCGGCGGCTAACGCAAGCGCTTTTAAAATATAACGCTCTTGATTAAGACGATTGGACAGTTGCAAAAGGCTAACTTTGTCTGATAAAAACTTAAGCTATCGGCTTTATCAATTAATGTGGGGACTGGTTGATCTTGTAATTCCGCCTGCCTGTGGCGGATGCGACAAATATGGCGTGGCTTGGTGCGCAGAGTGCGAATGTAAAGTTCAAATCTTAAATGGGACATTGTGCGTTGTGTGCGGCGTTCCGCAGGAAAAGGAGGGGGTATGCAACTCCTGCCTTGCGGAACAGCCGCATTTTCGTGTCTTAAGAGCTTGGTCTGTTTTTGACGGCCCGGTGAGGGAAGCCTTGCATAAATTGAAATATCAACGCGCAATTTCTCTCGGCTGGACTTTGGCCTCCCAAATGCTTGATTTTGTCAAAGTTGAGTTGAACTGGCCGGTGGACGCAGTTGTTCCGGTTCCGTTAGGAAGGAGCCGCCTGCGCGAACGCGGCTATAATCAGGTGGAGACGATTGCCAAGCCGCTGGCTTTAGGGCTAGGCTTGCAGTATTTCAGGGATGGATTAAAGCGTCACAAAGAGACCCGCTCCCAAGTGGGCTTAACCAAGAGCGAGCGGCGGGAGAATATTCGTGACGCTTTCGTAGCGGATGCCCGGGTGAAAGGCAAATCCATTTTGGTAGTAGATGATGTCTCAACGACCGGCGCAACTTTATCTGCGGGGGCGGAGGCGTTATTTTTGACGGGTGCGAAAGATGTGTATGCGTTGACAGTCGCTCGGGCTCTGCCTCAGCATGGCTTGGAATCTGCCTGAGCGTTTGCAAAAGCGATTCTTTAATATCCTTAAAGGAGGACCTGATGTCCAACAACGTTGAAATTCAAACGCGCAATATTCGCTTGACCAATACGATTGAAGAGTACGTTAATAAAAAGGCCGGTAATTTGGATCATTTCCTTTCGACAATTGAATTGGCGCGCGTGGAGCTTTCACATCACAAGGCCGCGCGCGAATCCAGCGATCGCAATGCGGCTCAAATTACGTTGTATGGAAAAGGCTTTACGCTTCGGTCTGAAGTGCGGGCCGACGAGGCTTTGGCCGCCTTCGACGCCGCTGTAGATAATTTGCAACGTCAGATTGAACGCTATAAAGGCAAACATGCGTATGGGCGTGGCGATGGCCGCTCGGCGGCAGAAGTGGCCGAAGAGATTATTGACTTTGAAACCGGCGAACTTTCTCCATTGGTGGCGCGCCGCAAGCGCTTTACGCTGAACCCCATGACCGAGGAAGAAGCCGTGGTGCAGATGCGCAACCTGGGGCATGATAATTTCTTCATCTTTTACAACGCGCAGACCGGTAAGATTAATGTGCTGTATCGAAGGCGAAACGGAAGCTATGGCTTGATTGAGCCGGAAGTGGAATAACGTTTGAATAACAAGACCTGCTGAAAAGCAGGTCTTGTTATTTCAGGTTTAATTGTTTGATGCGAATTTCATAGAGTACAAAGCTTGCGATTAGCGCCGCAAAAGCCAGAAGTTGATTTTGCTTAAGCCCGCTGGAGAGGATGGTTTGATCGGCTTGAAAGGCGCTGATAAACAGCGTGTAGCCAGCAGTTAGTGTCAGCAGGTGCAAGGCAAGGAGGCCTGGTAGTTGTCTCTGCTTTTTGAACCAGAGCCAGCTAAACGTTATGCTGGCGGCGATGACGGCGTAGATTTGCGTTGGATGCCTTTTGGCGCTCCATAAATCCACCGCCCAGGGAAGGTCGCTTGGAATCCCGAAGCCTGTGCCTGCCGCGAGATGGCTTAGTCCAACCCCAATGATGAGGATGGCGCAAAACGGAACGAGCGCGTCGAGCGTTGACCAGAAGGCGAGTTGGTTGCGTTGAATGAAGATGAAAAAAGTTAGCGCCGCTGTGAGGAACGCGCCTGCTGGATCGAATAGGTCGGGATTGAGCGCCAAAGCGCTGAGTGGGCTTTTGACAAATGCTGGAAAATTTTGCAGGACGTAAAATCCCCGCCCGCCCAGGATGTAGCCAAGCAGGGAATAGAAAATGAGGTTGTTAAGCTGGTCTTTGCTGAGGGCGTTTTGTGCGGCCCTCTTTTCGGCGACTATTAATCCGACCCAAATTGCGAGAATTAATAAGATGACGTGGCGCGGCGGGGCAAAAAAATTGAATAGTAAAGTCATTATGTTATTTTAACGTGAAGTGGATATGCAAGGAGTAGGATTCGCTTTTTGGGTAAATTTTAGGCGCAAGCTAAATGCGAGGAGAATTTCCAAACCTGGTGAGTTATAAACGATTTTTGGTTTTTAAGAGCGCGGTTCAGAATGAAAAAAATGAGTTTGTCACCTATGCTTGGATGTTCCGCGAGCTATTTCTGGGTGTATTTTACCCTTGACAGTATACAGACAGGTCTGTATACTGTCGATGTGAAGTCGACCAACTCTATTTCTACCTCGCCGCGTGAACGAATTTTGGAAGTAGCCAGCCAATTATTCTATCACCGTGGGATTCGGGCAGTTGGTATTGATACTATCATTGCAAAAGCAGATGTAGCTAAGATGACCTTCTACAAACACTTCAAGACAAAAGATGTACTGGTTGTGGAGTTTTTGAAACGCAGGGATGAACGTTGGCGAGCTTGGTTTGAAGAAACTGTCTATCGGTTGGCGCCCCAGGCCCAAGACCGTCCGTTGGCTATCTTTGATGCATTAGAAGAGCGTTTTTTAACAGTTGATTTTCGCGGATGCGCCTTTATCAATACGATGGTGGAAGTGGCTGATGGAGATCACCTTGCTCATCAAACTGCGGCAGAGCATAAACAAAAAGTACAGGGTTTTATTCAATCAGTTTTAACGGAAGCGCACATCCATCATCCGGAAGAATTGTCAAAAGCGTTCATGTTATTGGTGGATGGCGCGATTGTGACTGCAGTGCGTGAGAAAACTCCAAATTCAGCCCGCGAGGCAAAAAAAATAGCCGAAAATTTGATTTCTAATTCTTAATTTTTTAGGAGAAACAATATGACAAACCTCAGGTTAATTGATGTGGATACAAACGACCAAGAAACGAGTAAATTATTTAACGCCGTACAAAACGCTTCAGGGCGCGTAACCAATATGATGCGCGCCATGGCAAATTCTCCAATCGTTTTGGAAACCTATTTGTCAGTAAATTCTATCCTGTCGCGTGGAGCGTTATCTCCAGAATTGAGAGAACTGCTGGCTGTTAATGTAGCTCAAGGGAATCAGTGTCAATATTGTCTTTCGGCTCACACAGCCAAAGGTAAAAAACTGGGATTGGATGCGCAAGCTATGGAAGCGGCTCAGTTTTCCTCGGCTGAAAACCCAAAAATTGAAGCCGCCTTGAAATTTGCTCGTTTACTAATTGATAAACGCGGTTCTCTACGAGATGAAGAATTGAAACGCCTGCGTGCAGTTGGATATACAGATGGAGAGATTGCTGAAATTATTTTAGTGACTACGTTTAACATTTTTCCAAATTACTTCAATAAAATTGCTGATATAGATTTGGATTTTGAGAAGGTGGAGTTACAGTCATGATTCGCCAGGAAGATTTGATAAGACTAACGTCAAAATACAATTTTGATGAGACCGTAGAGCGTTTGAAAAAAGCCATCCAAACCGCCGATTTTCTTGTGATTCACGAGATTGATACTCAACAAATACTAGAACGGCATGGAATAACAATAAAAGGATTTAAGCAACTTTTATACTTTCATCCCAGCTATATGCGAAACTTACTTAATAACAATCCTGATTTGGCTATACAAGTACCGCTCAAATTTCTAATTAAAGAGGAGATGGATGGTTGGGTGAAGGTTTCTTACATTAAACCGCTTTGTCTATTTGGTGCGGATGTCAACTTGGAAGGGTTTGCAAAAGAACTGGAAAGAAACGTATTTAATATTTCTGAGTCAATTATTGCGTAAAGATTGGAAGTGAGTAAAAAGGGGCTTGATTTTTTCTTAGCCATGGAAGCCACTGAGTTCTTTGAGAGAAAAACTCAAAAATCTCTTTGGCCTTTACTGGGCGCTTAACCATTATTCAGGTTATTTGAGAATTTCTTCCACGCGTGTGCGGAGCAGGGCTTCGGCCATGGGGCCGCCAATGACGACTTCGCTGATCAGTCCTTCGCGATTGATAAAGTAGGAGGAAGGGAGCGAACGGAGTTGATAGGCTTTTCCAACCTCTCCAGTTTCGTCCAGTAACACTGGAAACGTCAGGCTGAATTTTTGCAGGAAGGGCGCAATCTCCAGCGGGTTATCTTGTGCGGTCATGTTCAGCCCTAAAACGATCAGCCCCCGATCTTTGTATTCGTCGTAGATTCTTTGCATGGCCGGCATTTCTGCGCGGCAGGGCGGGCACCAGGTGGCCCATAAGTTGACCAGCACGGCTTTCCCTTTTAATTTTGAAAGCGTGTAGCTTTCGCCGCCCGGAGTTTTCAGCGTAAAATCTGGCGCGATGAAACCAACTTGCGGGGCGGCGACTTGCGTAGAGGCGGAGGAATCTTTGGAGAGCGTAAGCCAGACGAAACCGGCGATGGCGACCAGTGTGTAGAGGATCATTCTTTGCGTAAAATTCGGCATTTTGGAGGTGGAACAGGTAAAATTACGGCGTACCTTTCTTTTGAATAGGAGCTTGAGAATCTTACCATGCCCGCGCCTGAATCTGTTTTCATTGGTTTTGATTTTACCGCCCATAAAAAGTTGATCGCTTATGCCGTCCTGGATTCGGATTTACGAATCCTTAAGTTGGATCGCGGAGATGTAGAAGCGGCGCTGGCCGTCGCTTCGGCTTGGCCGGTTGGCGTGGTTGCGCTCAACGCGCCCGCCGGGCTGGCGCGTAAAGCGCCTGGGGGGAGTCGCAAGCCCAAGCCGCTGAATCAGGCTGAGGCGTGTGAGGCTCGTCCCGCTGAAAGCGAATTACGTCGGCGTGGAATTCCCGTCCCGCTGACGCCCGCCACGTTGACCGCCTGTCCGCTGTGGATGCGAACCGGATTTGGCTTGTATCGTAAGCTGGAAGAATGCGGCTTTGTGGAATATCCCAATGCGGATGCGCCGCGTCAGCGCTTGGAAACGCAGGCGCTGGCGGGTTACTCTGTTTTGGTGGGGATGGCGCCGCGCCCCAGGCAAACGGTGGAGGGTCGCTTGCAAAGGCAGTTGCTTTTATATGAGCGCGGTTTACGCATTCCCGACCCGATGGATTTTTTTGAAGAAATTACGCGCCATAAAACGCTTCAGGGCAATTGGCCGATGGAGTTGTTATACGCGCCTGAAGAATTAAATGCTTTGCTTGCGGCCCTGACCGCATGGACTGCCATTCATAAGCCTGCTGAAATTTCCGTAGTTGGCGCCGAAGGTCAAATCGTCCTACCCGTCGGTCAACTTAAAGAAAAATATTAGCGGTACAATAAAGATTATGACAATCCAAAACCTTCAAACTCAAGCCATTAATACGCTTCGTTTTCTTTCCGCCGACGCGGTTCAAAAAGCAAATTCTGGTCATCCGGGTTTGCCGATGGGAACCGCCGCAATCGCCTACACACTTTGGACGCGCCATCTGCGGCATAACCCGCGCAACCCAAAATGGGCGGGACGCGACCGCTTCATCCTTTCGGGCGGGCATGGTTCCATGCTTTTGTATTCTTTACTTCATCTGACGGGCTACGACCTGCCGTTGGAGCAATTGGAAAACTTTCGTCAATGGGAAAGCCTCACGCCCGGCCATCCTGAATATGGGCATACCCCCGGCGTAGAAGTGACCACCGGCCCTTTGGGGCAGGGGTTTGTGAACGGCGTGGGCATGGCCATCGCCGCCGCGCACCTGGCGGCTGTGTTCAATCAGCGCGGCCACGAGATTATTGACCCGTTTATTTACGCCATCGTCACCGACGGCGACCTAATGGAAGGCATCACCTCCGAAGCCGCCTCTTTGGCCGGGCATTTGGGGCTGGGCAAGTTAATTTACCTGTACGATGATAACCATATTTCGATTGACGGTTCGACCGATTTGGCCTTTACCGAAGATCGCGCCGTGCGTTTTCGCGCCTACGGTTGGCAGGTCTTGCGCGTGGAAGATGGCAATGACGTGGAAGCGATTGATACGGCCATCAAAGAAGCCAAAAGCGAAACGACTCGGCCGTCCATCATCATGTGCCGTACGATTATTGGATTCGGTGCGCCGTACCGGCAGGGCACTTCCAAGGCGCATGGCGAGCCGCTCGGCGATGAAGAACTGGGCGCCGCCAAAGACAACCTGGGCTGGCCCAAAGAACCGCGCTTTTTCATCCCCGAAGATGTCCTGGCGTTCTATCGTGAAGCCGTGGAAAAAGGCCGCGAGCGCGAATATGATTGGAAGATGCGCTTCGACGCATACAAACGCCTGCACCCCGATTTGGGCGCTGAACTGCAACGTCGCCTGGATGGTAAACTGCCAGCGGATTGGGAAGCGGCTTTGCCAACCTTCCCCGCGGACTCGAAAGGCATGGCCACTCGCGCCGCTTCCGGCAAGACGATTAACGCACTGGCTCCAAAATTGCCAGAACTGATCGGCGGCTCGGCGGATTTAGCCCCCTCGAACAACACCAAAATTGACGGAAGCCCGGACTTCCAAAAAGAATCCTACGCGGGGCGTAATTTTCACTTTGGCGTGCGCGAACACGCCATGGGCGCCATTGTCAACGGCATGGCGGTCTTTGGCGGCGTAATTCCCTACGGCGCAACTTTTCTGGTCTTCACCGATTACATGCGCCCGGCCATCCGTTTGGCGGCCCTCTCGCATTACCCCTCAATTTTTATTTTCACGCACGATAGCGTGGGGCTGGGCGAGGATGGCCCGACCCATCAACCGATTGAGCAATTAATGTCCTTGCGCTTGATTCCCAACCTGGTGATTATTCGTCCAGCGGATGCAAACGAAACTGCCGCCGCCTGGCGGGTGGCGGTGGAACGCAGGCATGGGCCTACGCTCCTGGCTTTAACCCGTCAGAGCGTGCCAACTTTGGAAACGACCGCGCCCGTGGAAAAAGGCGCCTACGTGCTGAAAGATTTTGGCGAACCGCAAATCGTCTTAATGGCTTCCGGCTCGGAGGTTGGTCTCATCCTTGCGGCCGCCGAGAAACTGGCGGCGGAAGGCCGGGGCGTGCGCGTGGTCTCCTTCCCAAGCTGGGAGTTATTTGAACAGCAAGATCAGGCCTACCGCGATTCAGTTTTGCCGACCAACCTTCAGAAGCGACTCGCCGTCGAAGCGGGATCTACCCTCGGCTGGGAAAGATACGCAAAAGCCGTGATTGGCATAGATCATTACGGCGCGTCCGCTCCGGCGCAGGTGATCTTTGAAAAATTTGGATTTACTGTTGAAAACGTAATCGCCAAAGCCAGAGAACTCTAACGAAACTAAGTCCCGTCCAGGTGGCGGGACTTTTGGAGAAAAAAATGAATGTAGTGATTGGTTGCGATCATGGGGGCTTTCCGGTAAAAGCAGTGGCGCTGGAAGTTGTAAAAAAGATGGGACATACAGTCATTGACGTGGGTACGTTCAGCGCCGACGCTGTGGATTTTCCAGACTTTACCAGAAAACTTGGCGAGAAGATTCAAAGCGGCGAGGCTGAGCGCGGCATTTTGATTTGCGGCTCCGGCGTGGGCGCGGCCATTGCGGCCAACAAGATGAAGGGCGTGTACGCTTCCATTTGCCACGACACATATTCCGCCGCGCAGGGCGTGGAACACGACATGATGAATGTCCTCTGCCTGGGTGGGCGCGTGGTGGGGCCGGAAGTGGTCAAGGTTTTAATCCCCGCGTTTCTCAACGCCAAATATTTGGGCGGGGAAAAAGGCGGCGAACGGTTTGCGCGTCGAGTGGGCAAAATTATTGAAATGGAAGAAGACCCGAATTTATAGTTTATACATTACTTTGCAAGTGGAACACAGAATAGGAGCGTAGGAAATGTCTGAGACGATTAAGAAAGCCACCAGTTTGGGGCAATCCCTCTGGTACGATAACATTCAGCGGAAACTTTTGGTTAACGGCGAACTCAAAGCCATGATTGAGCGCGGCGATATTCGCGGTATCACCTCCAACCCGTCCATTTTTCAAAATGCGATTGTCAAAACCAACGATTACGACAGCGCCTTGATTCCCCTGGCCTGGGCCGGCTGGGACGCGGAAAAAATCTTCTGGCAATTGGCCGTTGAAGATATTCAGGAAGCCTGCGACTTGTTCCGCCCGTTGTACGACAAAACCAACGGCGCGGATGGCTTCGTCAGCATTGAAGTCAGCCCGCGTTTCGCCAGCGACACGGCTGGCACCATTCAACAAACGCAGGAACTCTGGAAGCGCGTCAACCGCCCGAATTTAATGGTGAAAATCCCAGCCACCAAGGCAGGTTTGCCCGCCATTCGCGCTGGAATTGCGGCAGGCATTAACATCAACATCACCTTAATCTTTTCGCTGGAACGCTACGCCGAAGTGATGGACGCCTACCTGGCCGGACTGGAAGACCGCGTCGCCAAAGATTTGCCCATTCAGCAAGTCGCTTCCGTCGCCTCCTTCTTTGTCTCGCGGGTGGATTCAAAAATTGATCCGCAACTCCCCAAAGATTCTCCGCTCTGCGGGCAGGCCGCCATTGCCAACGCCAAACTAGCCTACGACGCGTTTGAAAAAGTTTTTACCTCGCCGCGCTTTGCCACGCTGAAAGCGCGTTTTCGCGCGCGCGTGCAACGCCCGCTTTGGGCCTCCACCAGCACGAAGAACCCCAACTATCCAGACACGCTCTATATAGATAGCTTAATCGGGCCGGATACGGTCAATACCGTTCCGCCTGCCACGCTCGAAGCCTTCCGCGATCATGGCGCTCCGGCGCTCACCATCACGCGCAATTTGGAAGCGGCCCAAAAAGTCCTTGCGGAACTCGAAGCCCAAAACATTTCCATGCAGGTCGTCACGCAGGAATTGGAGGAGGAAGGCGTTCACGCGTTTGACCTGGCCTTTAAGACTCTCCTGGATTCGATTGAAGAGCGTCGCAAAAAAGCGCTCGCTTCCACCGCGCCTTTGGCGGATTCGGTTGCGAAACGCATCGCCCAACTTGACGCAGATTCCGTCCCCGCCCGAATTTGGTCGCACGACCCCACACTATGGACCAACGACCCGGCTGGGCAGGCTGAAATCAAAATTCGCCTGGGCTGGCTGACCTCCATTGAAGACGCTCGCAAGCGGCTGGATGGCTATCTCTCTTTCGCCCAAGAGATTCACGCCGAAGGCATAGATCGCGTTCTGGTGGTCGGCATGGGCGGCTCATCTCTAACGCCCGAAGTCTTTAGCTCGCTATTGGCTGGAGCCAAACTGGAAGCGAAACTCAGCCTGGCCATCATTGATTCAACCGACCCGCAACAGGTTGCCGCAATTGTGGATCAATACCCGCCCGAAAAATCCTTATACATCATTGCCAGCAAATCTGGCGGCACTGCAGAATTGTTGGCCTCCTACGATTATTTGTGGGAGCGGAGCAAAGGAGACGGCTCGCGCTTTGTCGCCATCACCGACGCCGGAACTTCGCTGGATCAACTTGCCAAAGAACGCGGCTTTAGAAAAATCTTTAACCCCGATTCCAACGTCGGCGGGCGCTTCTCCGCGTTGACGGACTTTGGCCTGGTTCCAGCCGCCTTGCTGGGCATGGACTTTGATCAACTGCTCAATCACGCCGAACGGATGCAAAGACAATCCACAGCGGAAATCCCTGCCGCCCGCAACCCAGGCATGGCGCTGGGCGCCCTGCTCGGAGAATCTGCCCTCGCAGGCCGAAACAAGCTGACGATTTTGGCAGATGCGCCCGTAGCCGCTTTCGCAAATTGGATTGAACAAATTGTGGCCGAATCCAGCGGCAAAGATCAAAAAGGCATCCTACCCGTGGCCTTGGAGCCATTGGGTCAGCCGGAGGTTTACGGCGACGACCGCTTGTTCGTCTATCTGAAGAATAATGGAGAACTGGAACCGAGCCTGGCGGAACTTAGGCAGGCGGGTTTTCCGGTCGTTGAATTTCCCATTCATACCCCGTATGAAATTGGCGCGGAGTTTTTCCGCTGGGAGATGGCGATTTCCACAGCCTGCCATATTTTGGGCATTGACGCGTTCAATCAACCGGACGTGCAAGACAGCAAACTGCGGACGATTGCCAAGATCAAAGATTTTCAAGCCACCGGCAAATTAGCCGAGAGAGATTTGGTCAGCGGCAAAGACGTTCAGCCTGCCCTTCAAAAATTTCTGGCCGAAGCAAAAGCCGGGAGCTTTGTGACCATCAACGCGTATGTGCCGCGCAACAAGGAAATGGTCGAAGCTCTGCAAGCCCTGCGGGTGGCCATTCGCCAAAAGACGAAGTGCGCCGTCACGGCTGGGTTTGGCCCGCGCTTTCAACATTCCACGGGTCAATTTCATAAAGGCGGACCTAATCAAGGGCTGTTCATCCAAGTCGTCTATGAAATCGAAAAGGATATGGAAATCCCTACGCAAGGCCTGACCTTTGGCACGCTGATTCGCGCCCAAGCCTTGGGCGATTATGAAGCCCTGCTTGCCGCAGGCCGGAAGACGCTCCGCGTGGAGTTGAAGAACCTGAACGAATTGAAAACCCTGCTGTAAAAAACCGGAGCGCAGGCTCCGCTAACTTAAGGTGAACGATGACAACTCTCTCTGCTTTTAAATGCGTAGCCTGTCGTGGCGGCGAACCAACCGTCACCGACGCTGAAATTGCCGAACTTCAACCGCAGATTCCCGCATGGGACATCCTTGAAATTAACGGCGAAAAACGCCTACAACGAATCTATAAACTGAAAAATTTTATCGAAGCGGTGGCCTTATCCAATAAAATTGCGCTGATTGCTGAAAAAGAGGACCATCATCCGCTGATTCAAACCGAATGGGGAAAAGTCACCGTGCAATGGTGGACGCACAAAATCAGAGGCTTGCATAAGAACGACTTCATCATGGCGGCCAAAACCGACGAATTGTTTGGGTAGGCGTAAGCGTAGGTGTGTAATCTCAAAACCCACTTACTAATTCATCCGCTTATCAGTTTATCCGCTTCATAATCCGTTCCTAAATCCGTTCCTAACGACGCGCCTTTTGTGCTAAAATTCCGCCGATTGAAACCAAAGGACGCCCGGGGGAGCAGGAGCCTTTGGCAGTATACCGTTTACGGAGAAACCACATGCCAAGACGTTCCCTTGCTCGCCTGTACAAGGACGAGTTTTCGTCCTATTCGTTTGCCAAATTTCAACAGGATTTATTAGCCGGACTTACCGTAGCCGCAGTGGCCTTGCCGCTGGCGCTGGCCTTTGGCGTGGCTTCTGGCGCAACCGCGGCCGCCGGGTTGGTCACCGCCATCCTCGCGGGAGTTCTCATTGGTTTGCTGGGCGGCGCGCCGTATCAAATTAGCGGGCCCACCGGCGCCATGTCTGCTGTGCTGATTGTGCTGGTTCAGCGCTACGGGCTGGAGGGCATTTGGGTCGCAGGCTTGCTTTCCGGCTTTCTGCTTTTGCTCATTGGCATTCTGCGACTGGGGCGCTTTATTGCCTTTATCCCCTCGGCGGTCATCAGTGGTTTTACCTCCGGCATCGCGCTTATCATCTTCATTGGTCAAATTGACAATTTTCTGGGCGTAAAAACCCCGGCCGTGGATACCGCCGCTCTAAAATTGATTGGCTATTTCAAAGGCGGCTTCGTCCCTGATTGGCACACCGCCCTCATTGGCTTGATTGTGATTTTAACGATGTGGCTCATGCCTGCCAAATGGAACGCCAAATTTCCCGCCGCGTTGCTGGGGTTGATTTTTGCGACGCTTCTCAACTGGGCCTTAGGCTGGTCCACCCAAACGATCGGGAGCATCCCCCAAACCTTGATCCTGCAAGACCGCCTGCGCCTCAGCGCCATCCCCTGGACGAACCTGGCAGAGTTCATCGCCCCCACGCTGACGATCACCGCGCTTGGCGCAGTTGAGTCTTTGCTCTGCGGCGCGGTTGGTTCCAATATGACCGGCGTGCGAATGCAGGCCAACCAGGAACTCATCGCGCAAGGGCTGGGCAACATGGCAATTCCCTTCTTTGGCGGCGTTCCGGCCACTGCGGCGATTGCCCGCTCCAGCGTGGGGATTAAATCCGGCGGGCAGACGCGTCTCGTCAGCGTCGTTCATGCGATTGGTTTGCTCCTCTCCATGTTTTTGTTCGCGCCCTTAATGGGCAAAATTCCGCTGGCCGCTTTGGCGGGCGTGCTGATGGTCACAGCCATTCGCATGAGCGAATGGACCGCGATTAAATTCATCTTCGGCAAACGCTTCAAAACGGATATGATCGCCTTTCTTGTGACCATGCTCGCCACCGTCATCCTCGACCTGACGCAGGCTATTTTGATTGGCTCCTTTTTGGCGGGCGCGGTCTTTCTCAACCGCATCGCCGGAATCGACATCGCTTTGCAAAACGTAGACCCGGCCCGCTTAAAGCAAAGGGGCATTGAAACTGCCGGTACATGCAGGCACATCCGGGTGGCGTTTCTCACCGGCCCGCTTTTCTTTGCGGCCACCGGCCAATTCAACGAAGCCTTTACAGACCTGAGGGGAATTCGCGCGTTGATTCTCTCCATGCGCGGCGTCTCGCTGATTGACACCGCGGGCGTGGAGGCCCTTCAGCGCCTGTCTGAAAAACTTCACGCGCAAGGCGGCGCGTTGCTGGTCGCCGGAGCGCACGAAAGCGTGAAGAAGATGATGGAGCGCGGCGGACTGGTGCAAATGATCGGCGCGGAAAATTTCTTTTGGTCCAGCGACCAGGCCATCGTCGCGGCCGAGAAGCGCGGCTGTTCGTTATGTTCCGCGGAATCTCCAGAATAAAAAATAGCCCTGAAAATTTATCTCAGGGCTATTTTTGCTTATGCTATTCTCCCAAATAATCGCGGAGTTTTCTGCGAATGGTGGGGTGGCGTAATCTGCTGAGGGCTTGGGCTTCAATTTGGCGCACGCGTTCGCGGGTGACGCCCATTTTACGCCCAACTTCCTCGAGCGTGTAGGCTTGCCCGTCCAGCAGGCCATAGCGGAGTTGTAAAATCCGTACTTCGCGGGGCGGCAATCCATTTAATACTTCGCCGAGGTGTTCGCGCAGTAAATTGTAGGTGGCGGTGTCGTCTGGCGGAGGCGCTTCGTCGTCTTCGATGAAATCGCCCAGCACGGAATCTTCCTCGTCATCGGTGGGGGTCTCCAGCGAGAGCGGACGGCGGGCGACCTGAATCATGTTTTCCACTTTTTTGGGCGGCACGTCCAGCGCTTCGGCCAGTTCTTCCACGCTGGGTTCGCGCCCCAGCCGCTGGGTGAGTTGATGTTGCACGCGCAGGAGTTTGTTGATCTGATCGCCCATGTGTACCGGCACGCGGATGGTGCGGCCCTGATCGGCAATGGCGCGGGTCACGGCCTGACGAATCCACCAGGTGGCATAGGTGGAGAATTTATGCCCGCGCCGATAATCGAATTTTTTGGTGGCGCGAATCAGCCCAATGTTGCCTTCTTGAATCAAATCCAAAAACGGAACGCCACGCCCCATATATTTCTTGGCGACGGAGATAACCAGACGCGAGTTGGCGGTGATTAAATGTTCGCGGGCATCCCAGCCGTCTTCCACGAGGCGGCGTAATTCCAGCCGGCGCTTGGGGTTCACCGCTCCTTGGGCCAGTTCTTCGCGCCCGGAGCGCCCTTTTTCGATCCGTTGCGCCAACTGCACTTCTTCCACGGCGGTCAGGAGCGGCACACGGCTGACCTCTTTCAGGTACAGGCCGATCGTGTCGTCGGTATCTATGTTCGCGAGGTAATCGTCCAGCGCCAGGTCTGGTTCGGCTTCGACTTCGGCGCTTTCTTCAACGGCTACGAGTTCGTCTTCGGTGGGCTCCTGCAGGCTTACATCTTCCATAAACGGAATGCCCGCGCTGAGCAACGCCGAAAAGGCCTCTTCCAGTTGTTCCACGTCCTGCTCGGCTTCCGGGAAGAAGTGCAGGATGTCGTCCAGCGTGATATATGATTTTTGGCGCCCCAAGTCAATCAGCCGCGCTATGGCGGGGTACTCTTCTTCGTCCTCAACGCCTAAAATTTTCTCTACATCCATTCACACATCCAAGTTTTTAGAATTTTTCGAGCAAAACGCTCAATTAGAATACTCTTTTTTAACGTCAAAATCAAGCCCCTTTGCCGGTTTAGACGTCCTCCAACGGCATTCTATTACGGCTGTCCAAACCAATTTGGACAGCCGTAAATTTCTTTAGGGGGTTGGGGTAATCGCTATCTGCGTGGTTGGCGTCGCCGTGGGTGGAAGCGGCGTGGGCGTACTCAAATAGGGCGGGTACGAAATCATTTGCGTCAGCGTATCAATGCCGCTCAGGCTGACGATTAACAGGCTTTTCTTGTCCAGGCGCGCATAGTAGCCGCTGTTGATCGGCGTGCTATCGCCAATTTCCAGCGTGTGCGATTTTCCATCCGCGAAGATCACGGTGATGGTGTACGCCGGTTTGTCCAGTCCGTAGACGCTTAAGTCGCTCCCCTTAATCTCGGAAGAGACGATGGTCAGCGCCTGAACCTGGGTTACGGCCGCCTCGGCCGCGCTCGGGTCTGCTTCCACTTTCTCAGGCAGGGTCAACCCCCAGGCATTTTTTGAGTCGCGCGTCAGTTCAACCGCGCTCCCATCCTGAGCTTCAACCTTGAAGCTGGAGATGGCTCCATCTGCCGCGCTGAAAACGTACGCAGTCCCGGCGGTTGGCGTGGCTTGCGTCGCGGCCGCTTCTTTTTTGCGGTTGATCAAAATCATTGCGACGATCAGGCCGAGGAAGACGACGACCATAATGATTGTGCTGACGCCAAATGGACTTTTCTTTGGCGCGGTTCTAACCGCCGGAGTGGGCGCAGGGGCGACGGGGGCCTTTTTGCGCTTCGACGTGGCGGGTTTGGCTTTTTCTGGCGTTGCTTTGCTGGGCATGAACTTAACCTCTTCTGCGGCGGGCGACCCAGGAGGACACGCCTAAAAAGACGATTGCGCCGGGGACGATTAAAATTGAGAAGATCACGAGCACGATCAGGCTGATGGTCTTCAGCGGGAGCATGGAGCGGGTTGTGCTTTGGTGCGGGGTGATGTTAACCAAGCCTTCCTGGTCTGCCGCCCAATCCACTGAGTTGATGAAGAAGTTGCCGTTTCCGTAAGCGTCAAAGTTGGTGTCGGAGGCAAATTGCGAGTTGCCAATCACCACCACGCGGCCTTTTGTTGCGGCGTTTTCACCAGCCACGGCCATATTCAAGGGGCCTTGTACGTCCACGCCCGGGTCGTTTTTATATTGCGACGTATTGTTAATCAAATCGGTTTCGCCCCAGGCGTTGGGGGAAGTGCTCAACAGGCTGGTGAGCGTAACGCCCTCTGTGGGCGCGCCGGGCAGGGAAATGCTCCGCGCTTGCGGCATGATCACCGCATAGGTGATATTTTCGGTAATCGGGTGTTGCCCTGCTGTGGCAGAAATCGCAAAAAGCGGATTCTGGCTTGAGGTGGGGTCGAAGATCAAGTCGTGGTTAAGCGTAATGCCCCAGTATTTTTCAAGGTAGTTTGCCAGCGGGTCGGCTGGGGCCGTGTCGGTGGCGCTGGTTAAGATCACCGGGTCTTCCATTACGACCAACGCGCCGCCGTTGTCCACATATTTCTTTAGCAAAGTCGCTTCGGCCGCGGAAATGGGCTTTAGCGGCCCGGCAACAATAATCGCCAGCGCGTCCTCAGGGATTTTGTTCTCCGTAAGCAGGTTCAGGCTTTTGACCGTATAGTTCTTGGCTTCCAGGGTGCTTTTGGCCGTCGAGTAGGAAAGCGTATCGCTTCCGCCGGATTGCAGGAGCGCTTCGCCATGGCCTTCAAGGAAGTACACGGTGCGCGCGCCCGGGTTGGCGAGCCGAATTAAGGCTTTGAGGAGTTCAGTTTCGGAGGCGGAAGAAGCGATCTCTTTGGCGTCGCCCATGGTGAGGAGGATTTTTCCATCGCCAGTGATGCCAGCCTGACGGGCGGCAACGGGGTTTGTATCCGGGTCTACAAATTGATAACTAAACAGGTTGTTGCTGTTGGACTTGAATCTTTCGAGCGTTTCGGTGGCGCTGGTGGGGTCGAGTTGTGAGGTGAAGAAAGCCGTCGCTTGCACTTTCTCCGGCAGGGAGCCCAGCGCTTGCAAGGTTTCTTTAGCCAGCGTGTTGGATTGATCTTCAGTGAGGTCCCATTTTTTGTCCACATTTTGATAGACCAGAAAATTGACCGTGATGAGGATGCCCAGAAAGGCCAGGGCGAGGATCAGCGAGTTGGAACCGTAGCGGGCCTGGCGTCCGCTTAAGAAGCGACGGATGGCGTCCGGGTTCATAATCGCGTAATAGGCCAATCCGAGAATCATCAAGCCAATGCTGATTTGTAAAAATAAATTGAGTTTGTCGGTGTATTCAAAGGCCTGAACGATGCCCGCGCCGACGATGCCCTTGGTGACCAACCCCAGGGCCGTGGCCAAACAGGCGACCAACGCCAGGATTAAACCGGCGATGGCATAGGGTGCATTTGTATTTTTTTGATTTTTAGGAGCCATTAGCGCCATCTCCGAATTTCAATTGCAGTTGTGCCCACAAACAAGCCCAAAGCTGTGAGGCTTAAGAAATAAACGATGTCTCCGAGGGTGAAGGAGCCGTTGTTGATTGCCGTGAAGTGATTGGCGACGCTTAAGTAGTTGAAGAGTTCTCCGCCGCTGGACATGAAGTTGGCCGGGAAGTTGATGACAAACCAGAGGATGAAGAACAACCCCAGCGCGATAAAGTACGCGGCAAACTGATTGCTGAACATGGCGGAAATGCCCACGCCCAGCCCCAGCAAGGCGCTGACGATTAGAATGACGGCGATGTAGGAGGAGAGCAATAACTTGTAGTCAATGTGCGGATCCACAAAGTTATTGTAGATGATCGGGTAGATCAACGAAAACAGGACCAGCGACAACACAAAGAGGAGCGAACCGAGCCATTTGCCAACCACGAGTTCGTAATCGCGCACGGGGGCGGTGAGGAGCAGTTCCAGGGTTCCCATGCGGGCTTCGTCTGAGAGCAGGCGCATGGTGATGGCCGGAGCGAGGAAGAGCATGAGGAAGACGAAAACGACGTTCAGGAAGTTTGGCTCCAGAGGAGGACCGCCGTAGATGGCGCGTCCCTGGCTTTCAAGAGTTAGATATACGAAGAAAGCGCCGACAGAAAAGAGTAAGACCAGGGCCACGATATAAGCCAGCGGCCCGTTGAAGTAATTGTTGTATTCGCGTTTGGCGATTGTCCAAATATTCTTCATCACATCCTCGTTATTTCTTTTTGCCTTCGGCGCTGGTTAATTCCAGGAAGATTTCTTCCAAACTCATGCCCAGCGGGCGCATTTCCAGCAAATCGTAGCCAGCCTGAACGACTTGTTTGGCAACTTCGGGGCGGGCGTCTTTGCCGGGGGCGAATTCAAACTCAACCAGTCCGTCGCCTTTAATTTCAGCTTCTTCCACGCCTTTGACCTTTTGAATGGTCTTGATCAAATCCTTGTCCGCCTCGCCGCGAATGCGCAGGGCCACGCGTTCGGCGCCAGCCAGACGGGATTGCAAATTGGCGGTGGTGTCTTCGGCGAGGATTTTGCCTTTGTTGATGATCAGCACGCGGTCGCAAATGTTTTGGGCTTCGTGCAGAAGATGCGTGGAAAGTAAAACGGTGCGTTCTTTGCCGATCTCGCGAATCAGGTTGCGGACTTCCACCACCTGCCCAGGGTCCAACCCGATGGTGGGTTCGTCTAAAATCAACACTTCGGGCTTGTGGAGGAGCGCCTGCGCCAAGCCGACTCTTTGGCGCATACCTTTAGAGAGGTTGGCGATGTAGCCTTCGGCGCGGTCGCTTAGGCCGACCATTTCCAAAACTTCGTCCACGCGGTCTTCCACGTTGGGGAGTTGGCGTAAATCGCCCATATATTTCAAGTAATCGAAGACGGCCATCTCTGTGTAAAGCGGGACGGTCTCCGGTAAATAGCCAACCCGTTTGCGAACTTCCAGCGATTCTTCCACCACGTCGTACCCAGCGACAATTACCTCGCCGTCTGTGGGGGGCATGTACCCGGTGAGAATGCGCATGGTGGTGGTCTTTCCGGCTCCGTTGGGGCCCAAAAAGCCGACAATTTCGCCTTGTTGCGCGTCAAAACTCAGGTTATGGATGGCGCGGCGCGCGCCGTAGTCCTTCGTGAGACCTCTGACTTTGATCATTGCCTCTCCTTAAATTTGGAATTTGGTGTGTCTGTGGGCAATTAAAAGGCACAGCCGCAAAGGTGGGCAGTGCCTGTTTTTTGTACCGTTGATTACTATACAATAGAAGGCGCGCCGAAGTCAAGCGGGCGCGACGCTTCTAATCAAACCCTAATCTGCAAATTTCAACTTCGGCAGTCGCATAACGACGAAGCGCGAACCTTGAATTGGAGGATTTGGACGGATGCTGTATAATTTATCAAAAATAATCAAAAGGATATAGAATGAACACAAAGAAACTTCCAGTTTTACTTGCAGTCCTTGCTTTGATCTTTTCGACGCTGGCTTGTGCGGCCGGCGAACCCAGTTTGGGCAACGTCCGCACCGCTTTAGATGGAGACGGAACCAAACTGACTTCTGTCTTTGCGCCCACCGATACCATTTACGTGGTTGGCGATGTGTCCAACGGCGTCAAGGGAAACGTGGTCTCTTCCAAATGGATGGTGGAGAGCGTGGAAGGCTATGAATCCGGTTATGAAATGGATTCGGCGGATTTAACGCTGGACGCTGATTACACGTCCTACACGGTTCAGTTCTTCTTCCCGGCCCCCACTGGCGGCTGGCCCACTGGAACGTATAAAGTTGAACTTTATTTCAACGGCGTGTTAAACACCACGGTTACGTATTCAGTTCAATAAGCTCTGTTCAAAAAAGCCTGCCAGCTAACTGGCAGGCTTTTTTGTTTTAAGGAACGGGCTTACGAGAGGATGACCTGCCCGCAGTATTCGCATTTGTCCATGCCTAATTCCAACGTGCCGCCGCAGTTGGGGCAGGCGAAGGTTTCAGTTTTGGTTGGATACCCGGCGGTTTTGAAAGCCGCTTCGTTTTCGGCCAGGTCGCCGCGCAGGCGTTTGAGCCGCGCCAGGTACGCTTCGCCAGACATTTCGCCAGATTTTCTCAGGCGTTCCACGTCCGCGATGGATTCTTTGAGCATCCGCCGCTCCGCTTCCAAACTTTCGCGGCTTTTATCCTGCAGGGAGAGTTTGACTTCGGGCTTGGCAGGGATGGATGCGAGAATTGCGGCGATGATCAGAAGCACGGCCGAAACCAGCAAGCCGACGATGAGCGGCGTGTATTGAAAGCCAGGGATCGAGCTTATTGTCACTTTTCCTGCGCTCACCGTATTTCCATCTGCAACGATCACGTATCTTTCGCCGTTGAATTTGCCAATGTCAATGCGGGTAATGCCGGAAGAATGTTTGGGTAAATTGTTACGCGAGCCGCTATCAGTGAAAATCGCCACGTTGCCCAGTTCGTCGCCAATCACCGCTTCCTGCTTGCCATCATCGTTGATGTCCAGCCCGGAGATTTCGGTCACTTTATCAGATAACGAGCCAGACCAGATTTGTTTGGCGGTTGTGCCGTCAAATGCGAAAGCCCACACGCCGCCGTCTTTTCCGCCGACGACAAATTCGCGGGAGGATGGGTCGCCATTCAATTCCACTTCGCGGACTTCGCTAACCGCCTGCCCGATCGCTTTCTCAAACAGGGCACTGCCATCTTTGGCAGAATAGATTTTTAGATCGCCGTTTTCGCTTCCGGTGATGATCTCGCTGTTGCCGTCGCTGTTCAGGTCAAAGCCGCGCATCCGGCGAATGGGATTTTGATCGTGGCTCCATAACGGCTGGCCTTTTTCATCAAATAAGACCACTGAGCCATCGTGCGCGGCGGCGGCCAGGTAGGTTTGCCCAGCCACTTTGGCATCGTCCAACCCGCGAATTTCTTCAAAGCCAATGTTAGCCGGCCACAGGGTTTGTCCGTTGAGGGTTAGGGCGAGTAAGTTGCCGGAAGTATCGCCGAGCACAATTTGAGGCCCGGAAGCGAAGCGGATAACGACCACACGCGAGGGCGCGCCCAGGCTGAGTCCCGTCGCAATGGTGGAGGCTTGCCCGTTGACAATCGTATCCACCCCGCCCGGATAAAAGACTACGATATCTTCCACGCCGTCGTTGTTCACGTCGCCCAGGGTGGTTTTGGGGGTGGCGTAATTAAAAGACCAAAGCGGACTGCCGTCGCCGTTGTAAACGGTGAGGTTGGCGTTATTTTGGATGAATAATTCTTCCTGACCGTCGCCGGTTAAATCTATGGATTTCATGCTTTCGGCGCTCGAATAAGGTTGCGACCAGGCGGCTTCGTCGTTGAATTTTTCTGCGGTGGCCAAACCGCTAAAGGAAAACAGCCCGGAGACCAGCATGACGAGACAACTGAGGACGATTGCGACGACAAAAGGAATGATTTTACGTTTCATTGGGCTATGCGGCCTTTCTTTGTAAGAGCGAATATGAGGATTTTAAGAAGTTGAGGATATGCTCCTGCTCCACTTCTTCAAAGGGCGAATCGGCGAGGATGTTAATCATACCGCCTTCGGTATTTAACAGCGTAATGGTGTACTTGCCAATGTTTTGACCCTGGCGAAAGGTGGCGTTGGGGACGATGGCGTAAACCTCCGGGTTGACGACGATGCGGATCTTTAGCTTTTGTTCTGTGCCTTTAAACTTCTCTGGCTTAAGTTTGGATTTTCCGCTGATGCGACTGCGCTTCCAATACGCGATCCGTTTTTTGGTCCTTTGCGTGGCCGTCAGGCGCAGGATGTTGCCATCGTACAACTTGGCCTTGAGCGAGAGCCAGGGGTCGCTGAAGAATTGGGTGGTGCGCCCTTGCGTATCTTTGGCTTCGCGCGCCACTTTGGTTTTTAGCGTGGCGCCGGTTAAATCCAGGTGTCCGAGGAAGGTACTGTCTGGCTTGAGGTCGTCTTTCAGCGTGTGAATGATTTCTTTTGCGCCACGGTAGCGCGGCGAGAAATCTTTGGAATCGCTCCGCCGTAAACTGCGCGCCATGACGAAGGCCGCAATCCACAAGGCCAGCGCGCCGCCGGTAAACGTAATGGAGAAATATCCCAACAGGTTGATAACCACGTCCACCCCAAACAGGAAGACGCCGCCAAAGAAGATGAGCATGGGAATCCAGCGCCATTTGTCGCCAGCCGATTCGGTCTTTCTCAGGTTGACCGCAAACTGATCCATGCCGCGCAGGATGGAATGGGGTTTATCCGCAATGGAAACGTAGACCGGCGTGTATTCCTTTGCGCCGGTAATGGTGACGCTGGCCGGGGTTTTCTTGCGCGCGGTATTTAATAGATAAAAGAACAGGGCGATGACGACGATTCCGAAAATGCCCATGACACATAGCATAGAGTCCTCCGAGCCTTTATAATTTACGCATGACGAAAATTCTGTACACAGCCTTCGATTTGGTTCCAAGCCCGAAGGGGGCTTCCACCCATATTTTGCACAATTTGCGCGGTCTGGTCAATAGGAACTTTGACGTACGCCTGCTGACCCCCAGCGACGGCGTTCTGGCGCTTGAAGATACAATCGAAGGCGCGCAAGTCACGCGGATTTCGCAAGACCTGACGCAAAATTTTCTGGCCCGCGCCGCGCATTTTGGCCGGGCGGTGGCCGCGCACCTTGCGCTTTATTCAGATTATCAAGTCGTCCAGTATCGCAACATTTGGGACGGATTGTTCATCGCGCAGAACAAAAAACGCTTTGGGTATAAAACTTTGTTTGAAGTCAACGGTCTGCCGTCCATCGAGTTGAAATATCATTATCCGGGGCTGGATTCGGAATTGCTCTTGAAGATTAAAGAGCAGGAACTTGCGACTCTGCACTTAAGCGACGCGATTATCTGTCCCTCCAATGTGACGCGGGATTACATCGCCTCTTTGGGCGTTGACCGTAAACGGGTGACGGTGATCCCCAACGGGGTCAGCCCTTCGGATTTTTCTCCATCCCCTTTGCCAACGCGTGAAAATCGAACTCCGGTTTTGTTGTACATCGGCACCCTGGCAGACTGGCAAGGGCTGGAGGTTGTGATTAGAGCCCTGCCGAAGGTTTTGGAACAGCGACCGGTTCAACTGTGGATCGTGGGACGGGGGCGTTCGCGCCAGAGGAAGGCGCTGGCCAAGCAGGTTAGAAAACTGGGTTTGGAAGCGGGCGTCTCTGTGCGGGCGGCTGTGCCGCATCACGAGATTCCGGCTTTGATTGCGCAAGCCGACTTGTGCGTTGCGCCGCTGGGGCTGAACGATCGAAACGTAACGCAAGGCGCCTGCCCGATTAAGATTTTGGAATACATGGCGGCCGGCAGGCCTTTGCTGGCCCCCAATTTGCCCATCGTCCGCGAATTGGTTCGGGAGGATGTAGACGCGCTTTTGTTTTCACCCAACGATGCGGAAGATTTGGCGCGGCAGGCTCTCCTTCTTTTAGATCGCCTTGAATTATCCAACCGGATTGCCCAATCGGCTTCGGAACGGGCTTTGACGAAATTCACCTGGCATGAGGCTCAGAAGAAACTGGTCCGCGTGTATGAAAAATTGTTGAGCGAAGTTACAGAACCTCTTTAATTCGGGTAATCAGTTCTTCGTGGTCAAACGGCTTGGTGATGTAATCGCTGGCGCCCGCCGCGTAGGCAATCGCCTTGCTGTCGTAATCGTCCGAGGCGGTGATGATCAAAATCGGCGTGTTGGAAAAAGTCGCGTCGGCCCGAAGCGCCCGACAGACTTCAAACCCGTTGGGTTGCGGCATCATCAAATCCAGAATGAATAAATCCGGGTTGAGTTCCTGAGCCTTGCGCATGGCTTGAGAACTTTCGTTCACCACCACCACGCTAAAACCGGCGCGGCTGAGAATTTTCTCCAGCAAAAGGGTGATGGAAATATCGTCATCAACGATCAAGATTTTTTTCATAAAGCCATCCTGTTTCTAGATTTTCCGCTTTGGAGAATTATTTTACAGGGAAAGCGCTCGTTGAAATCTGACAGAATCCTTGCACATCTTCACTTTAGCCAGGCCCGCACTTTTTGCAAAAATTCTTCCACCCGAAAGGGCTTGGTCACGTAATCGCTGGCTCCGGCCCCAAAAGCGACGATTTTGCTGTCGTTGTCGTCCAGCGCCGAAAGGATGATGATCGGGGTTTCCTCAAATTTTCGATCTTTCCGCAACATGCGGCAAAGTTGAAAGCCGGTGGGTTCAGGCATCATCAAATCCAGAATAAATAAATCGGGTTGAATCAGGTTGGCTACGCCCACCGCCAGTTTGCTTTCATTTACGGCAGTTGGGGTGTGTCCCTCCATCTTCATCAATTTTTCAAGCAGGCTGGTGGCTCCAGTGTCGTCGTCCACGATCAATATTTTAGACATGAGTTATCCATTGAACAGAGATAAGCGCTTAAATCATTCTGACGCGAGAATAACGCGCCACAGGAACTTCCGCCCGATGATATGGGAAAAATCCTGATAATAAACTAGCCTAAAATCGCCGTAACCTTGGCGGCAAAGGAATGCGCCATGAGCGGCTTGGTGATGTAGTCGTTCGCTCCGGCGTTGGCCGAATCTTTTTTACTGCCAATATCGTCGAGCGCGGAAACCATGATGATCGGAATGTGCGCCAGATGCGGCGTGGATTTAATCAACTTGCACAACGCAATCCCGTTAATCTCGCCCATCATAATATCCAATAAAATTAAATCCGGTTGCAGGTCTTCGGCGGCCTTCAGGGCGTTTTTACTCTCATTCACAGAAAAAGGCTGGTGGTTGATGTGCTTCACCAATCCCTCAATTAACGTGGTGGTTTGCAGGTCATCGTCAACAATTAAGATTTTAGCCATAAAACACTCCAGTTGAAACGCGCTAATTTTCCAGTCAGGTTAATCATACAGTTAAAAATACGGCGGCGCAAGCGCATAAATTCCCAGTTTAGAAGATGGAAATGCCGGTTTTGGTCGTGAAGAGTTCCAGGGCTTTCATGCCAATCAAGGATGAACCGCGCTCGTTGAGTTCTGGCGCCCACACGCAGATGGCCAGCGAGTTGGGGATCAGCGCCACGATTCCGCCGCCCACCCCGCTCTTGCCGGGTAGCCCAACTGTGAAAGCAAACTCCCCCGAATCATCGTACAGCCCGCAGACTTGCATCAGCGCGTTAATGCGTTTGGCCTGACTCCCCGTTAGGATGCTCCGCCCGTTCCAGGGGTTTACTCCGCCATTCGCCAGAAAGAGAAACGCCTTGGCCAAATCCAGACAGTTCATCATTAAAGAGCATTGATGGAAGTAAACGTCTAGCACGGCATTCACTTCGTTGTGAATTGTGCCGAAGCTTTTCATCAGATTGACCATAGCCGCATTGCGGAAGCCAGCTTCGCGTTCTGAGTTGGCCAATGCCGTGTTGAAATTGACGGTTGGGTTGTCGGAGAGTTTGCGCGCAAATTGAACGATCTCTGCCAGCGGATTTGGGAAATGTGAAATCAGGCAGTCGGCCACGACCAGGGCGCCCGCATTGATAAACGGATTGCGCGGAATGCCATGCTCAGTCTCCAGTTGAATCAGGGAGTTAAAGGCGTTGCCGGAAGGCTCGCGCCCCACCCGCGACCATAACGCTTCGTCGAGAGTTTGAAACGCCAGCGTAAGCGTGAAGACCTTTGAAATGCTTTGAATTGAAAAGGGGAGTAGGGCGTCTCCAATTTGAAAAGACTCGCCCTGTAAAGTTTGAATCGCGATGCCGTATTGCTTGGGATTCACCCCGGCCAGCGCGGGGATATACGCGGCCACCCGACCCTGTCCCTGCAATTCCAACGTCTCTTCGTAAATCTCTTTTAGAATTTGCGAATAGTCGGCGTTCATTCAATCAAAAAGGCGCGAAAGATCACGCCTCATCTTCCTCTTGTTGAAAGAGCTCTTTTATTTTTGCCATCAGATCGCGCGCATGGTACGGCTTGGCGAGATAATCGTTCGCCCCGGCGCCAAACGCCACCACGCGGCTGTCGTTGTCGTTTAAGGCAGTGACGATGAGAATCGGCGTGAAGAAAAAATCCCGATGTCCCCGGAGCATTCGGCAGAGTTTGAAACCGTCAATTTCCGGCATCATTAAATCAAGCAGGAACATATCCGGCCGTTCAAACGCCGCCGTTTGCATGGCCTGCCTGCTGTCATTCACCGCAACAGTTTCGTACCCTTGTTGCTGGAGGATGCTTTCCAGAAGCTGGGTGGCTTCTGCGTCGTCGTCTACAACCATTATTTTGGGCATATTTGAATTCAATACTCTGAAATAAGCGTTTCCTAAATTATACCCTTTGAGCCGTAAAAATAAGTTCCCTGAAATGCGAAGATCTGATCGGGCGCTTTGCCGATTGCAAGGTATATAAGAGCCTATCTCTAAACCTGAGGCTGGACTAATTTTTAGCCGCAAACTTGGCTGCTTTTAGCATTTTTTGACTTTTAGAGATAGGTTCTAATTCTTTATATTCAAGTCCGAGATGAGCGATGTGGAAAAATATATTTTTTATTGGATCCGGGGCTGAAGGCATTTCTTTTAAAGTTGCGGATTTGTATTTGAAGTAAGAATAAACAAGAACTTGGAGGTTCTCAGAATCTCTGAGTTCTTATATCTAATTTTATTTTACACTCAAAAAATATAGCAATTACTTCAAAGCAAACGTCTTGCGACTTATTCCTTTATATCCAGATTTTATTTTCGCCTTTGAAGGGCTTTGGTGCATAAAAGGATTGACAAAGAAGGGCGAGACCGTGTAATTTTGGTTTATGCCTAAACAAAAGAAAACACGATCACACCCAAAGCCATTATACCGTGTCAAAAATTGGTCAGACTATG
>JADZCC010000043.1 GCA_020851785.1 Anaerolineales bacterium | reverse complement strand
CGTTTCGACCGGTCCCTTACGCAGCGTTCCCGGATACGCGTTCCCGTTCACTAAACATTCGGAGCTTATCCAAAAACGTGCCCGACTGCAACCCCGTCGGATTGCGCTTTCATGCTAACACCTGACGTGTGGGATTCTGCGGCATTTTCGAGCATTTTCCACGCTTCGAGTTTTTTCTGCTCCCAAACAGAATCCACGCCCGCCCACACGCAGGTAACGCACACCGTTGGCACGCCCCTTGCACAATTGGCGAAAAAGAAAAAGCATTTGGTTACGCAGGGAAAGTATCTTGCGGTCAATACGGCGGGATTAATAAAATGAGACATCCCGAAGGTTATAATTCCCCTACTCATGGAAAAACAGACGATTTCCAAACAACGTATTGCCGAGCATGGCGAAGTATTCACCAGTCAGCGGGAAGTGAATGCCATGCTGGATTTGGTGAAGCAGGAAACCGAGAGAATCGATTCGCGTTTCCTTGAACCCGCTTGCGGAACAGGGAATTTTTTAATCGAAATTCTGGAAAGAAAACTGCAAGTTGTGGAAAAGAAATATCGCAAAAGCCAGTTGGAATTTGAGCGTAACCTTGTGCTTGCAGTTTCTTCCATTTACGGCATTGATATTTTGGAAGATAACATTATCGAGTGTCGTAAACGCTTATTCGATATTGCGGAAAAGAGTTACGCAACGCTTTTCAAAAAGAAAACAAAAAATGAAGTTCTCCGCGCAATTCGCTTCATCCTTGAAAAGAATATCATTTGGGGTGACGCGCTAGATTTGAAAACTGTCGGCGCGACCCCGCATCAAATTATCTTTTCGGAATGGTCTTTCCCGTTCAACAACAGCCAAATTAAACGGCGTGATTTTGTCTTTGCCGAGTTACTGCCTAATGAAGCAAATAAGCGCAATCAGCCTGATTTATTTTCAGCCAATGAACACATTTCAGATTTGGGAGAAAAAGTCTTTCTGCCTACTGAAACACACAGTTACCCGCTCATCCATTTTCTAAGGGTAGGAGAAGAAGAAAAACATGATTGAAAACTACAACCCCGACGTATTGACCTGCCTTGCCAACCTGAGCAATGACGAAGTCTTTACGCCGCCCAATATTGCCAACCAAATGCTGGATTTACTGCCCGCAGAAATTTGGCGTGACAAGAACGCCACCTTCCTTGACCCCGCCGCCAAGAGCGGAGTTTTCCTGCGCGAAATCGCCAAGCGACTGATGGAAGGGCTGAAAGATGAAATTCCCGACCAGCAAAAGCGGATTGACCACATCTTTACCAAGCAAATCTTTGGGATTGCCATTACCGATATGACCGCCCTGCTGACGCGGCGCAGTTTGTATTGCTCGAAGAAAGCCAACGGCAAATACTCGATTTGCGAAGGCTTTGATACCCCCGAAGGCAATATACTATTCGGGCGTGTGATTCACGAATGGGAAGGCGACCATTGTAAATATTGCGGGGCGAATATCAATGAATACGACAGAGACGAAAGCCTTGAAACCCACGCCTACCAATTTATTCACACCGACAAGCCAGAGGAGTTGTTTAACATGAAATTCGATGTTGTGATTGGAAATCCACCTTATCAATTGAGCGATGGCGGCTTTGGTAGAAGCGCATCGCCTATTTATCAAAAATTTGTTCATCAGGCGAAGAAACTTGAACCAAGATATTTGACAATGATTATTCCTTCACGCTGGTTTGGCGGCGGCAAAGGGTTGGATAGTTTTCGAGAAGAAATGCTGAATGATGACCGCGTAAGGAAATTAATTGACTTTGAAGACGCCAATGAAGTTTTTCCAGGCGTTGATATTGCAGGCGGCATTTGCTATTTCCTTTGGGAAAGAGATTCACGGGGTTTGTGCGAAGTCAAAAATATTCAAAACGGAACAGAGACTCTTTCTACAAGAAAATTGAATGAGTTTGGAACTTTAATTCGACACGGACAGGCTCTTTCTATCATTCATAAAGTATTGGCTAAAAAAGAGTCTACTATGAACGAACAGGTCTCATCAAGTAAACCATTTGGCTTACGCACCTTTGTTCGACCTCAGAAAAAAGGCGATATTATTCTTCGGTGGCAAAAGGGCGAAGGTCCTTATAACCGCGAAGAAATTACTCTTGGGGTTGAAATGATTGACAAGTGGAAAGTAATTACAGCGACTGTGGGAAATGACCATGCTGGAAATCCTGGCAAGGATGGCAAAAGAAGAGTCTTATCAAAAATTGATATTCTTCCGCCAGGAACAATTTGCACAGAAACATATCTTGTGATTGGTAATTACAAAAAGAAGTCAGAAGCCCAAAATTTAGTTGCATACATGCAGACAAAGTTTTTCCGTTTTCTTGTATCTCAATTTATGTATTCTCATCACATCACAAAAGACTCATATTCATTTGTCCCAATTTTAGACATGGGTGTTAAATGGACAGACGAAACCCTTTGCAAGCGTTATGGAATTACCAAAGCAGAATTTGAGTTTATAGAGTCAAAGATTCGCCCAATGGGAGAAGAATCCGATGAGTAAAGACTTCTTCCCGCCGCGCCCCGAATCCACACCCACCATCTACGCCTACGAAGACACAAACCCACAGTTGAAGGGTCTGCTCAAGGTTGGGTACACAGCCAAAAGCGCGCAAGAGCGAGTGGCGGCGCAATATCCCACGTTAAGACCTGGCGCGGCTCCCTATCGCATTGTCTTTGAAGAATCCGCCATGAAGAATGATGGCTCGGTCTTCGACGACCACGAAGTTCACCGTTATTTGCGTAGTATCGGCGTCAAAAATCCCAATGGTGAATGGTTCGCGTGTTCGGTCAAAGAAGTGCAGGCGGCGTATATCGCGGTTAAGACGGGCGAAATTAACGAAGAAAATCGCACTCTTGATTTCAAAATGCGCCCTGAACAGGCAGAAGCAGTAAATAAAACCGCTTCGTACTTTGAGCAATTCAAGAAAGACAAAGGCAACAGGGGCAAGACTCCGCACTTTTTGTGGAATGCTAAAATGCGTTTTGGCAAGACCTTTGCCGCTTATCAATTGGCGAAAAAAATGGGCTGGAAAAAGGTATTAGTACTCACCTTTAAGCCCGCTGTGCAAAACGCATGGGAAGAAGACCTGAAAGGGCATGTAGATTTTGCGGGCTGGCAGTTCATTTCACCCAATGGCTTGCACTACGAAGACGCCGATAAGAAAAAGCCTTTCGTTTGCTTTGGTTCGTTTCAAGATTATCTCGGCAAGAACAAAAGCACGGGCGGCATAAAAACCAAAAATGAATGGGTTCACGAAACTCAATGGGATTGTGTCATTCTTGACGAGTATCATTACGGCGCATGGCGCGAAAACGCCAAAGACCTGTTTGAAGCCGAAGACAAAAAAGAAATTGAGTTTGGCGAAGGCGAAGGCATCGAAACTTTTGACGAAGCCATCATGCCTATCACCACAAACGCTTATTTATATCTCTCTGGCACGCCCTTCCGCGCCATTGCTTCGGGCGAGTTCATCGAAGAACAAATCTTCAACTGGACATATTCCGATGAACAACGCGCCAAAGGAAAATGGAAGGGTGGCGATAATCCCTATGCCATGCTTCCGCGCATGGTTCTGCTTACCTATCAACTGCCTGACGCTATTCGTGAAATTGCCATGCAAGGCGAGTACAACGAATTTGACCTGAACGAATTTTTCCGTGCAGAAGGCGCAGATGTAATGGCGCATTTCAAATACGAAGACGAAGTACAAAAATGGCTGGATTTAATTCGCGGCGCGTTTCAAGCCACCACCATTGATAATTTGAAACTCGGCGCATCCAAACCGCCCATGCCTTTTTCCGATGTCCGTCTGCTAAATGTGCTTTCGCATACCTTTTGGTTTCTGCCCAGCGTTGCCGCTTGCCATGCCATGAATAATTTACTGGCGCAAAAACAAAACAAGTTTTATCACGATTACAAAGTGACAGTTGCCGCAGGAAGCGCGGCGGGAATCGGCGTCAATGCTTTGTATCCTGTGCAAGAAGCAATGGAAGACCCGCTGAAATCCAAAACCATCACGCTTTCGTGTGGCAAATTGACCACAGGCGTCACCGTCAAACCGTGGACGGGTATCTTCATGCTGAGAAATTCATCCAGCCCTGAAACCTACTTCCAAGCCGCTTTCCGTGTTCAGTCACCGTGGACGATTAAGAATCCCGATGGCGAACATCCTAACGAAGAACAAATCATCAAGGAAGAATGTTACATCTTCGACTTTGCGCCTGATAGAGCCTTGCGCCAAATCGCTGATTACGGTTGCCGTTTGAATGTCAACGAAAATAATCCAGAAACCAAAGTGGCGGAATTTATCTCGTTTCTGCCTGTGCTTGCCTACGATGGCAGTTCCATGAAACAGATAGACGCGGCAGGAATTTTAGATATGGCAATGAGCGGCACAACCGCCACCCTGCTGGCGCGAAGATGGGAGAGCGCGTTACTGGTCAATGTGGATAATGACACGTTGAAAAACTTAATGGCAAGCGAAAAAGCCATGCAAGCCTTAATGAGCATTGAAGGATTCCGCTCGCTGAATCAGGAAATCGAAACGATTATCAACAAATCCGAAGCGGTGAAGAAAGCAAAGAAAGAAGCCAACGATGAAGAATTAACGCCAAAAGAGAAAAAGGAATTGACCGAAGCCGAAAAAGAATATAAGAGTCTACGCAAGCAAATACAGGAAAAGTTAATCAAATTCGCCACCCGCGTTCCTATTTTTATGTATCTCACCGACTACCGCGAAAGAACCTTGCGCGATGTCATTACCAAACTCGAACCTAGTCTATTCAAGCGCGTCACAGGGCTGGAAGTCAAAGACTTTGAACTGCTGGTCAGTCTTAATGTCTTCAATAGCGCATTAATGAATGACGCCGTATATAAATTCAAACGCTATGAAGACGCCAGTTTGGTTTATACTGGAATCAATAAACACGAAGGCGAAGATATTGGTTTATACGATACGGTATTGAGTCCGAAAGATTATCAACCCGCCGTATTTGAGAATGTCGCAGAATATAAAGCGTGATGAATTTCATAAAAGATTTCTAAAGGTCAAAAGCGTGCCAACAAAGCGTGCACAGATGAAGTGGGAAGTCAAGGGGGACGAGAAAAATGATTTACACTTCGCTGGAGGGAGGGCGTAAAGCAGCAATGCTCCGCCACCGCTTTTAAAAAGGCTGCTAAAAGCGT
>JADZCC010000042.1 GCA_020851785.1 Anaerolineales bacterium | reverse complement strand
TGGACACTGGCTGGCGTTATTGCAACTGCCAAAGCTAGAGCCGCCTGGCTTAGCAATGCTTGGGATAATTTGAAACCCTTTTATCTCAACTTGTCTACCTCCCCCTAACAAACTTTGAGTGCTCCCGTTTCATACTGAGTTATCCATTCAATTTCCTTTTCAAAATCATTGTCAAAACTTCCCGACGAGCGTATAGTAGGGGCAATATTCCAGATAAGCCCCCGCAGGAGGGTCATATATGGAATATTTTCCGTATAATACCCCAAAATGGAGTCATATATGGAAAACGTCCGTATAATACATAGTTAGGCACTTCCTTCCCAATCAAAAAGATGATGATAGCCGAAAAAAACAGTTCGAATTCCAACAAGATTGTCAAACAAACTTACACCGTATTCGGTGTGATAATATTTTTTTGGATTATTGCTTGGCTTTTCAAAATCCAGATTGATAAGGTCGTAAGCGAAACAGAACTTGGCAGTTTCACTTATTGGACAACAGCAAAATTGTTGATATGGATACTACCCTCTTTCTGGCTCATTAGGTTATCTGGGCGCAATTTGAAACAAGTGTTGAATTTTTCAAATTACAAACAATGGCTTTCATGGGGTGTGGGTATTGGTTTTGGTGTTGCATTTCTAGGAATTGCTCAAAATTACCTAAATGGCAAATCGATATTTCCAACACGGTTTGACTATGGGCTAGTTAATGTATTGCTCATTTCGCCTGTTTTTGAAGAATTTCTAGTGCGCGGCGGCTTGATGGGCAATCTTCAAGAAACGCACTCGTTCCTGAAGTCCAATCTCATATCGTCGTTAATGTTTGTCGTATTGCATATCCCAGGTTGGTTTTTCATGGGTAGTTTAATTTCAAATATGACCAGACTCGATGGCGCAGTTTCAATTTTCTTAATCGGGTTGTTATGTGGTTATGCGGTCAATCGTAGCAATTCGGTCTTAGGCGGCGTGATTGTTCATTTCTTGAATAATCTGGCATAGAAAGAATGTCATGTACAATCAAACCGTGCCGAACAAAGCGTCCTAAGAAACGAGAACATGAGAGTTTATGCTCTTTTGACGTCCTTTTCCCCGTCTATGCTTAACACAAAAAAGGATGTCGCCTTTTGCTTTTTTGTATAACGACATCCTGTCATATGCACAATTTAATTGATGGGCATGAATGGCACAGCTCTTAAGTGGTACAGCTTCCTAAACGGGATCGTTATAGATCGTCAAACAAACCAATCCTGAATTTATTGGATGTACAATGGACGCGCAGCGCTTCGCTCTGGTTCACAATATCGGCAAGATCCACATCTTCGGGGCGCTCCCCCGACCCTGACAGAGCGATAGAAAACGAAGACAGTCCATACTCGGTCCCTGGCGCACGGGGACGGCTCTCTCCAAAATCGGTTTTTCGACAGTCTCGTTAGGCGGCGCTCCTAAACTGAATGGATCAATAGAACGAATGGGCTTCCAAATGGAATCCTTTTTGCAATAACTTTAGGGGGCAAAGACTTCAAGAAGCCAGTCATAAACGAGCATCGAAGTGTGAGCGAGATTGCTGATGCCACAATGACTATCGGACCCGTCACTTACGGCAAGTGTAATTAAGCGCTTAGGTGCCTGCAAGGTAGCATAAAATTGACGCACATATTTAGCCGAGGAAGGACCTTCCCCCTCGGAAGTCATACACAATGTTGGGCAGGTGATCTTCTTTTCAAGTCCTTCCAATGTATAGGATTTTGCCCATTCAAGAAAATCGCCGAATGTTTGCGCCCCGCTGGTCCAGAGCATTTGATTGTCAATGGTAGCATCCCATACCCAATCCGAGGCCCGTAAGCAGTCAACCAGAATGTTCCATTGATTGCCAGATAACTTGTTTGCAAGACGACCCGCCAACGCATGGAAAAAATTCGGGCCGATTTCCGAGACACCGCTTAGCAAAAAATCACGGAAATTTGGAATGGGGGCATTGGCGATCAGAGCCCTGATACGTTTATCATAAGCCGCTACCCGAGGCGTTAAATATCCGCCAAAACTCAGCCCATAAAGAGCAAGGCGTTCTCCATCCACATCAGGACGTGACAGAGCATAATCAATCACAGCTCCAAAGGGTATCTCTGCATCATGGCGAAACACTAGTTCAGGATGGCGATGTAACAGTCCGCGTTGACCAGGGCCATGAAATAACAAGACGTTTAGTCCACGCGACAATGCATCAGGAACACCTGCAATAAAATAGAGTTCTTCTCCATGTCCATCACCACCTCCACTGATAATAACGGTTGCTCGTGGCGTACTATCTTGTGCTGGTTTGAGAAAATATCCAGGCATGGTAATGCCATGTTCATAAGGTATTTCGATTTTCTCAACGGGTATATCAAATAATTTTCCAGCTTGATCAAAGTTTGAGACGCTTTCCAGGTAGATTTTTCGATGCTCGACAGGCTGATGGCGATAAAAGTAGAATTCAGCGGCGCGCAGATAGTTATAGGCACGCAGGAAATATGTGCGCGCTGTCAGACGTTGCCCGCGTGCCAGCGCATCTGTGGCTAGTACTGCAACATGCTGTCCCTGCTCTGTCCAAACGTCAATATAGTCTCTGCGTGTGCCTCCACGCCGTTTGATTTCGTTGGCTATATAAACAACTTCGCCAACAGATGCACCGCCATATGTCTCGTAGCAGAGGGCGCGAATATATTGAAAATCAAGAAACTCGTTTTTATCAAAATTGAGCCTTGTAACAGTCAAGGTGGAATTTCGTGTCATTTTATTACTCCTTTTTGTCGAACGTATTAACAAGAGTATAGTGACTAGGCGGATGAGGCACAATGAGCAAAGGTGATAAAATGTCGCAAATGCAACAAGAAACAAAAAATGACGCAAAAAGCTCAGATCCTCGCACAAGTCGCACGGACGCTTTATTGCGTGATACCTTCATCGCGCTTCTTGAGAGAAAACGGTTTGAGTCCATCACTGTGGGCGATATAGCCAGAGAGTCAAAGGTTAATCGAGCCACCTTTTACAGGCATTATCAAGACAAGTATGACTTGGCGGAAAAAATTATCGAGGCAGCCTTCAAGGAATTAATGCGTGACCTTCAAACCGCAGATATTGATCTGGATAAAATCGACCTTGAGCATCGCCAGACTGCCTGGAAAAAATTGTTCAACCACATTGCTGAACACGCCCGACTCTATCGGGCACTTTTGGGCAGAGACAGTGACCCGTGGGTTGTGGGAAGAATGCGGAAAACCAGCGAGGCTTTGATATCGAAACGCCTCCAAGAGTCGCATCCGACGCCAAGCGAAGCGGCTGAGATGCCTGAAGACGTTGCCATTGCTTTTGCCATCGAGTTGTTATTGGGCGCCATTGGATGGTGGCTGGAAGATAATATGCGCCATCCCCCTGAGCAAATGGCGAGTTGGTTTATTCGTTTTATCTCCCTAGGGTATTTTCACGCGCTCGGCTTCAGAGTGCAAAGCTAATTTATAGAAAGATCGGGAAGTGTTGTCGCCGTACTGATTGGGCTTTTAGGCAACCTGCTGGTACCAAGTTGGAAGCAATTTAACAAAAATGCCTGCCGCCTACCGATGAACAGCAGTGTCAACCCCAAAGGGCGCTTCGCAGGGGTTGGAGGGAAACTCGATCTAAAAAGCCCCGCGTCTGGTAAAAGGCGCCGGGCTTTTTCATTTTAGGGAAGGGTTTGAAACGCTAATCTATCGAAAGATCGGTGTCTCGACAGGCTCGACAACCGTCTACTGGCAGCCTTCCAAAGCCGCGCCCGCTCTTTTGCGGATGCGGCCTGCTGGACGAGCGGAAATCGGGATGCGGTTATTCGATCCGGTTGAGTTCGGGTCGCAGCGCGAGACCTTCGGCTCGAAACGCAAAGTGGATGTACAATGGACGCGCAGCGGTTCGCTCTGGTTCACAATATCGGCAAGGTCCACGTCTTCGGGGCGCACCCCTGACCCTGACAGAGCGATAGAAAACGAAGACTGTCCATGCTCGGTCCCTGGCACACGGGGACGGCTCTCTCCACAATCGGTTTTTCGACAGTCTCGTTAGCCCGCTCGTGCATCGGAGTAAACGATGAAAGAAGAAATTCACGTAACCTTCCTAAGACATGGGCGCTCTCGTGCTGACGA
>JADZCC010000041.1 GCA_020851785.1 Anaerolineales bacterium | reverse complement strand
GCAACATCGCGCTTCCTGAAGGCGTGGAAATGGTCATGCCGGGCGACAACGTGAACCTGACGGTGGAACTGATCGTACCGGTGGCTTTGGAGCAAGGCTCCAAGTTCGCCATCCGCGAAGGCGGTCTGACCGTCGGCGCGGGCGTCGTGACCAAGATTATTGCGTAAATTAGAAAGTAAGGTAGTAAGATGGCTTCCAAGAAGAAAGATATTCGCCCAGTCATTACCCTGCAATGTGGCGACTGCAAAGAGCGAAACTACACCACCGAAAAGAATCGTCGCAACGATCCAAATCGGTTAGAATTCAATAAATATTGCAAGCGGTGCAAAAAGCACACGCAACACCGCGAAACAAAATAGTTTACCAGTTGGAAGATGGCGCAAGCGATCTTCCAACTCCCTAGGCCAGTGGCTCAATTGGCAGAGCTCTCGTCTCCAAAACGAGCGGTTGTGGGTTCAAGTCCTACCTGGCCTGCCTTGGCAACGTCGCTTTTCCAAAGGCGACGTTTTAGCCGTAAAAACAAGAAGGAGTATATCCCTTGGCAGAGAAAGAAAAGAAAGCCCGCCGAACTGAAAACGCCGCCCAGAAATACTGGCGCGAAACCACGGGCGAACTACGCAAAGTGAGTTGGCCAACCTGGCCTGAAGCCTGGCGCCTGACCCAGCTCGTCCTCTTGGTGATGGTCGTCATGGGAATCTTCCTGGGTTTAATGGATTTGCTTGGCCGCGAAGTCGTTACCCTTTTAATTGGCGCGAAGTGAGGAACTGATGGATTTACCGGAGCAGTTTGAGCAGGAACCTGAACCAGCCGCAGAGCAAGTTGCTCCTGCGGGAGTTTCCGCTTCCTCTTCCAAGCCCAAGCCTGCTCCTCGCTCCGAACAGATTCCAACCGATCTGCCTTCGGTGGAAGTAACGGTAGAGGGCCCGGCCTGGTACGTGATTCACTGCTATTCAGGCTATGAGAATAAAGTGCGCCACAACCTTGAGCAACGCATCGAGACGATGGGCATGAAAGACAAGATCTTCGACGTCGTCATCCCAACGCAAGAAGAAATTGAAGTCAAGGACGGCAAGCGCAAGAAAGTGGAACGTCACATCTTCCCTGGCTATGTTTTGGTGAATTTGGCGCTTACCGAAGAATCCTGGTATGTGGTGCGCAACACCCCCGGCGTGACCGGCTTCGTGGGTATGGGCAACTCTCCCACGCCTTTGCGCCCCGAAGAAGTCGCTCAAATCGTCAAGCGCATGGAAGCCGAGGCCCCAACCGTGAAAGTCACCTATAAAGTGGGCGAACGCGTCCGCATTGTGGATGGCCCCTTCAACGACTTTCGCGGCGTGGTTGCTGAAATTGATATGGAGCGCACGAAGGTCCGCGTGATGGTGAGTTTCTTTGGTCGCGAAACGCCTGTGGAGTTGGATTTCTTACAGGTGGAAAAAAGTTAATTGGACAGTAGCAGGCCTCCCGTAGGCCTGATGCGGTGGGAGGGTCTCCCGTAAATGACCCGCTAAAACCACACCTGCCCCTGCGTCACAGGTGCAGGCAGAGGAGTATAATCAAATGGCAAAAAAACTGAAAGCAATCGTTCGTCTCCAGCTTGAAGCTGGAAAGGCCAACCCGGCGCCTCCCGTCGGTCCCGCTTTGGCGAGTCATGGCATTAATATCATGGCTTTTTGTAAGGAATACAACGCCCGCACTTCCGGCAAGCCCGGCGAAGTATTGCCCGCTGAAATTACCATCTATACCGATGGTTCGTTCACCTTTGTGCTTCGCACGTCGCCTGCCGCAGTTTTGCTTCGCAAAGCCGCCAAGGTGGAAAAAGGTTCCGGCGTTCCCAACAAGGAAAAAGTCGGGAAGGTGACTCGCGCGCAAGTGAAAGAAATCGCTGAGTTGAAGATGAAGGACTTGAACGCCATTAATTTGGAAGGCGCGATCAAGCAAATTGAAGGCACGGCCCGCTCGATGGGCATTACCGTTACCGATTAATTTTGTGGGAGGACAGCCTGACTGTCCGCTTGCACCACGGAGGATAAAATGACTAAACACGGAAAGAAATATAACGCCGCCGCCGCCAAGGTGGATATTGATAAAATCTATTCGGCCAAGGATGCGGTTGCCCTCGCGAAAGAAACCTCGATTACCAAATTTGACGCGACCATCGAAGTCCACTTACGTACGGCTTTGGATTCCCGCCAGGCGGATCAACAACTGCGCGATGTGGTTGTGCTTCCGAATGGGTTGGGAAAAACCGTGCGCGTTTTGGTCTTCTCGCAAGGCGAAGGGGCCGCCGCCGCGCGCGCCGCTGGCGCCGATTTGGTAGCCGATGACGATGAAACGTTGAAGAAGCTGGAAGCCGGTTCGCTGGATTTTGACGTGGCGATTGCGACTCCCGATGCGATGGGGAAGGTCGGTCGTTTGGGGCGCGTGTTGGGCCCGCGTGGTTTGATGCCGAACCCCAAGGCTGGAACTGTGGTTCCCGCCCAGGATATGGAACGCGCTATCAAGGAAGCCAAGGCTGGCCGCGTTGAGTTCCGCCTCGATAAAACCAACAACATTCATGTGATGATTGGCAAGGCTTCTTTTTCAGCCGAGAAATTGTACGAGAACTATGTCGCTTTGATGGACGCGATTAACAAAGCGCGCCCCGCTGGAGCAAAAGGCGGTTTTATCAAAAAAATTACCGTCGCTTCGACGATGGGTCCCGGCGTGAAAGCCGATCCCAGCGAACACATTGAAGGTGTCGAGTAGCAAGTAACGCTCGTTTATCTTAAAAGCCACTTCGCCAGTGAAGGCGGGCGTTCTTCGGAACTTAATTCCCCGCTCAGGTGAAGACGACAAGCAAATTTCAGCCTTTGGGCTGGCCAAATAGGTATTTGCCGAAGTCTTTGCCCTGTGATGTTGGCAAAGACTTTTTTATTGAAAGGAGGTGAATACCTTTGGCACTTTCCAAACAACGCAAAGAGGATGCGCTGGCCGCTTACTCTGAATGGGTCAAAAAGAGCGAAGCCGTGATTTTGGTTGAATACACCGGCGCGCGCATGAAAGACCTGAACAATATTCGCAATAAGATCCGCGAAGCTGGCGGCGAATTCCATGTCGTGAAGAACACTTTGGCGCGCCGTGCATTTGCAGACCAGGGCATGGAACTACCCGCAGATTACCTTGTGAAATCTACGGCAATTTCCTTTGCCTTTACCGACCCGGCTTCCACCGCGAAAGCCCTGACCGACGCGACGAAAGGCAACGAATTCGTGAAGGTGAAAGGCGGTTTCATGGGCGGCAAGGCCCTGAACGCCGGACAAGTTAAGGCGCTTTCCGAAATGCCGCCGCTTCCGGTGATGCGCGCCACGCTCTTGGGCGTTTTACAAGCCCCGGCTGGCAAGCTCGTCCGTACTTTGGCGGAACCCGCTCGCGGACTCGCGGCTGTGATCCAGGCTCGCACCGAATCTCAGCCCGCCGCTTAATGTCTGCCGTACCTTTTACGGCCAATCAAAACTATTTTTATTAACCATTAGCAAGGAGTGCTAAACCATGTCTGACAAGCTCGAAAAACTCGTGGAAGAACTTTCCACCCTCTCTGTTCTGGAAGCCGCTGACCTCGTCAAGAAACTTGAAGAGAAGTGGGGCGTTTCCGCCGCCGCGCCTGTGGCTGTTGCCGCAGTGGGTGGGGGAGCCGCCGCTTCCGCTGAACCCGTTGAAGAAAAGACTGAATTTGACGTGATCATCAAGGATGCTGGCGCCAAGAAGATTGACGTGATCAAGGTCGTTCGTCAATTGACCTCCCTCGGCCTCGGCGAAGCGAAGGCTTTGGCCGAAACCGCTGGTTCCAAAGTTCTCTCCGGCGTGGGCAAGGATGCCGCCCAGGACGCCAAGAAGAAACTCGAAGAAGCCGGCGCTCAGGTCGTCGTCGAATAATTTCCTGCGAGATAATAAAAACAGCGCTCCGCAAAGGCGGAGCGCTGTTTTTATTTGTGATTTTTCTGAACTTAGTTGAGTCGGTCCATCTTGCGGATGACCATGACGACTTTCCCTTTGATTTCAACCTGCTCGTTCTTTTTAACCATGATCGGTTTCATGGTTGGGTTGGCGGGTTGCAGGCGATAACCGTCTTTTTCTTTGTAGAAATATTTCAGCGTGGTTTCGTTGCGGTCTGAAAGCCAGACGGCGACCATATCTCCGTTACGGGCTTCTTGCGAGGGCTTGAGGATGACGATATCGCCGTCGTTGACCATGGCGTCAATCATCGAGTCTCCTTGCACTTTGAGGGCAAAGAGTTCCCTGCCTTTTTCTTTGGCGGGCATGAGGGAAGTGGCAATTTCGACGGAGTCTTCAGAGGTGAAGGAGCCGAAATCGGCATTGCTTGGGACGGGGATGGGTTCGCCAGCCTGGATGACGCCCAGAACCGGCACGCGGAGCATATCCCCAAGTGGGGTATTGCCGGTGAGGCGCATCCCGCGCGAAATTTTGCGATCTCTTTCGAGGTAGCCGTTTTTCTCGAGTTGATCGAGGTAGTAGTTGACGACTGAAGTGGAGGAAATGTCGCAGTGTTCGCCAATTTCACGAATTGAGGGCGGGTGTTTATGTTCGCGTTGATAGGCCTCGATGAACCCCAAAATCTTTTGGTGTCTTTCGCCAATTCCCTTGCTTTTCCGAACCATCATTAGAGCCTCCTGCCAGATTGTTGGCATGTTGAGCATTCTTCGCTCATTTGTGCTAGTAATCATAACCGAACGCCTGTTCTGTGTCAAGGATTTGGCCTGGTGAATTTTTGCGCTGGATCGCGTAGCGGGAAATGCGTTTGCTGGGAAAATGCCTGGGCGGAAAGGTCAGTTTTGAGCGGGGAAAGGGGCGTTTTTAGGTTTTCAAAGCCAAAAATCAAGAAAATCAAACACTTCTTCATTTTTATTGAATTGACTATTGACAAAATCAAATAAATGGTTATAATTGCTTTATAAATTGCTAATTTATTAGTTTTTATTGATGTACGGTTCGTTTTTACTAAGGAGACACCATGAACCAGCAACAATTTCACACTTCGGCGACTGTCTTTGAAAAAAACTTGCAGGAACGCCCTCAGTTTGAAGGAGAACACGAAGCGCCGCGTAGAAAAACAGCTCGATTTTCTTTAGGGAAGTTCCTTAAGGCATTATTGGGCAGAACTTCAAAGCGCGAAGTTCCTGCGCCGCGCAAGCCGCTTGGCGCGGCTGGCAAGTTATCGAAGCTTAAGTAAGAATGCCGGGTAAAATACCTGTAGCTTGAATTGAGATTTTGGAGAAACCTATGAGACCTGCGCCCACGCGTTGCCCAGTTTGTGAAGCGGAATTATCCGTTACCCGATTGCATTGCTCTGGATGCGATACGACGATTGAAGGACATTTTATTTCCGGCCATTTTGGAAATTTAACTTCCGAGCAATTGAATTTTGTGTTTACGTTTGTGCGTTGCGAAGGGCGCATTAATCGCATGGAGCAGGAACTTGGGCTTTCATACCCCACGATTCGCAACCGCCTGCATGAAGTCATTCGCGCCTTGGGATACGAACCGGGCAAGGATGAGCCGGTGGAGATTTCTCAAGACAAGCGGAATTCGATTCTGGAAGATTTGAGCGCTGGAAAAATTAACGCGGAAGCGGCGACGCGCTTATTACGCGGCGAGGAGGAGTAGGAAATGGCGAAGACGATTTCGGCAGGGCGCACTCCAAAGTTTTTGATTGAGCGGGTGGATGGCGATTTAAGCCTGGTGGGCTGGGATGGGGAAGATGCCCTGATCAAAGCCGACGAGGAGGCTTTGCGCGTTGAGCAGAGCGATGAGCAGGTGACGATTAATTGCGCGGACGATTTGTCCATGCGCGTTCCGAAAGGCGCTTCAATTTTTGTGCAAAGCGTTTCCGGCGACGTTTCCATGCGCGGGGTGTTGGGCGCCATTGAGTTAAAGGAAATCGAAGGAGATTTATCCCTGCGGGATGTTGAATCTGTTTCCGTGGGAACGCTTCAGGCAGATTTGAGTTTGCGGAGCGCGCGGGGAAATGTCTTCGTCAAAAAAGCCCAGGGCGATGTGGCGATCCGCGATGTGCAGGGCCATGTGACGCTTGAGTCGGTGGCGGATGATTTGGTTTTACGCGACGTGCGCGGCGATGTGACCGCCAATGTGGCTGAAGATGTCGTTTTTTATTTGAACCCACAGGCTGGTCGGAATTATACGATTCATGCGGGCGACGACATTTTGCTGGTCCTGCCGCCGCAGGCCAATGCCACGCTGACGATGACCGCCGATGAAATTGATTTGGATTGGAAAAATGGCGTTCAATTGGAAGAGGGCGCTACTTCTGGTGTGGTGACGCTGGGAAATGGCTCCGCGCAGATTACGTTAAACGCTGGATGTGATATTCGCGTCTCCAACGAGTTGGAGGCGGGCGAATCGGCTGGCGATTTTGGCAACTTTGCCGGTATGGGCGTGGATTGGTCGGGTAATAATGATTGGTCGGATATGGGCGCGCGCATTTCGCGGCAGGTGGCTCAGGCAACCAAACGGGCGGCTGAATCTGGCCGTCGGGCGGAGGAAGCCGGACGGCGTGTGGAAGAGGCCGGGCGCCGCGCGGCAGAACGCGTGCAGGCCGCTCAGAAGCGCGTTGAAGAACGCATTAATCGAAAAATAAACATTGGCGTGGGGCGTTGGAATTGGGACGTAAGCCCCAAGGGTGCGCCTATGCCGCCTGCCAAACCGCAGGCTTCGGATGAAGAGCGCCGCGCAATTTTGAAGATGTTGCAGGAGAAGAAGATTACGGCGGAAGACGCCGATAAATTGCTGGCCGCCTTGGAAGGAGACGCGTAATGTCTGCTGAGGAGCGGAAGAAGATTTTGCAATTGGTCGCGGATGCCAAGATCAGCGCCGATGAAGCCGCAAACTTGATGCGCGTGTTGGAAGAAGCGGCCGGGGACGAAAACGAATTTGCTGAAACGCAATCCAACTTCGGCTGGGAGCGAAGCGATGCCTCAGAGTTTGAGGCCGTCCGCAAGCGGGCCCGACGCTGGGCGTTGATTCCGATCTGGCTTGGAATCCTGATGATGGTTCTGAGTGGCTGGGGGATGTATGCCATTTCTCAAAATGTGGGGTACAACTTTTGGTTTTTCTGTCTGGCGGCGCCTTTATTTTTAGGGATTGCGGTGATTGCGTTGACGGCGGGCGCAAAAGGTCTGTATTGGTTGTATGTAAATGTAGATCGCACGCAAGCCCGCGATTGGCCGAGGAAGATTACAATTGCGTTTCCGCTTCCATTGGGGCTGGTTACCTGGTTCCTCAAAAATTTTGGGGATCGCATTGATGGGCTGAAGAAAACGAATGTGGATGAAATTTTGATGGCGCTTTCAACGACAGCCGCGGTGAAGGAGCCTTTCATTGTCAATGTAGATGAAAGCGCGGATGGCGATCGCGTGCAAGTATTCATTGGGTATGGAGTTTGATATGGCAAACAGCGAAGAACGTATGAAGATTTTGAAGATGATCGAAGAGGGCAAAATTAGCGCGGACGAAGCCGCGAAGTTGCTGGCCGCTTTGAGCGAGCCGCGCCGCCCGGGCTTTCCCACCCCGCCACGCCCGCCAGGGATGGGCGGGGGAGCGCGCTGGTTACGCATTCGCGTGACGGACACCCGCACCGGGCGCTCCAAAGCCGCCGTTCAAATTCCGCTGGCCTTGGTGGACGCCGGGCTGAAAATTGGCGCGCACTTTGCCCCGGAAGTGCAAGGCGTGGACATGAGCAACGTGATGGAAGCCCTGCGCATGGGCGTGATGGGCAAGATCATTGATGTGACTGATGAAGAAGACGGCGAACACGTCGAAATTTTTGTTGAGTAAAACGCTCCTCGCTCCAATTTTAGAAAAAAGGAGCGAGGAGTTTGACAGACTGTGGGAAAGCGCGGCTAGGCGGGTTTGTGCGCTACGATTCGAGCGCTGAAAACGGACTGGTAAATGGACTCTTGCGGATATCCTGTCAGGGTTAGTTTCATTTCAGCCAGTGCGCGATCAATAATCTCTTTGTCGAAATAAGTGGGTTGGATGGAGATACCTGTAAAGCCAACCGCTTCCAGCATGGCGATGTAATCTTTTGCTTCAACGGCTCCAGCCACGCAACCAGCCCAAGCGCTCAGGCTGGCTCTAACCATGTCGGGAAGTTTGCCGTTGGTCACAATGTCTGAGACGGCAAGTTTGCCGCCGGGTTTTAATACGCGGAAGGCTTCGGCAAAAACCTTTTCCTTGTCTGGCGCGAGGTTAATGACGCAGTTTGAGATGATGACGTTGATCGTATTATTTTCAACCGGCAATTCTTCCAGATACCCCTGACGAAATTCGACGTTGGTTGCATGGACGCGCTTCGCATTCGATTGGGCGCGTTCGATCATTTCTGGAGTCATGTCCACGCCAATGACACGGCCGGTCTCGCCGACTTGTTGGGCGGCCAAGAGGCAATCTAAGCCTGCGCCGGAGCCAAGATCCAGGACGGTTTCGCCAGGTTTGAGCGAAGCCAGCGTAATTGGGTCGCCGCAACCATAGCTGGTATTGGAAACTTCAGCGGGAACTGTAGCCAGTAAATCTGCGGGGTAGAGCGATTTATTTGTAGAACAGCAGTCGTCGCCGCAACACGCGGCGTCGTTTTCAATCCGCTCGGCGTAATGCTCGCGGACAACTTTATGAATGGCGGTGGGGGATTGACTCATTTGAAGCTCCTTTGTGCATAATTTTTTTTCAATAATTGCGCTCTGTTCACCAGTTGATGAACAGAGATCGAACATTAGCAACAGCCGCTGGCGCAACTGCCGCCTTCACAACATTCTTCTTCACAACAATCGGCGGCGATGATGGGTAATTCGGGCATGGGTTCCTCCTTTCATATAGAAACTTGTCTATGGATTTGACTGCAAAAAAACGAGATGGCCCCGGCCGTGGGCGAATCTCGATTATGCCTTGAAGGTTTTTAGTAAATTTTCAGTGGCGATTGATTCAGGCGCAAACTTGACCATGATCTGACCGCAACAAAACGAGAAGTGTTCCTGATTGAGCTTGTAAAAGGTCTGCTTGCCTTCTTCGCGGACAAGGACCAGACCTGCATCGCGCAAGATAGCCAGATGGTGCGAGATGGTCGGCTGGGAAAAGCCAATTTTTTCAACGATCTCGCTGACGGAGAGTTCCTGGCAACAGCACACGCTCATAATTCTTTGGCGCGTCTCGTCTGCAAGCGCTTTCGCAAAGAGGATCGGGTTAAACTTCATGCGGTTATTGTATAGAAAATTGTCTATTTGTCAAGAGGGACTACCCTTAAACCATGTGAAAACTTCTATAAGCCTGTTCTCTATGCGGTAGAATTGACTTTCTCACTATGCAAACCTCTTCCAATCACAAACCATCCGGCATGTTCGGCTTCGTCATTATCTGGCTGGGACAAATCGTTTCAGTCCTGGCCAGTTCCATGAGTCAGTTTGCGCTGACGATCTTCGTCTTTGAAAAAACGGAGAGCGCCACCGCTTTGGGGCTGATGCAGGTTTTCTTCATCACCCCGTTTTTGTTAATTTCGCCGATTGCGGGCGTGATGGTGGATCGCTACAACCGCAAAATGATGATGATGGTCAGCGACCTGGGCGCTGGGTTGGCGACGGTCTTGATTTTAATTTTTCAATACTTTGGCATTTTGGAAATTTGGCACTTGTATGTTGCGTCGGTCATTTACGGGTTGGGCAACGCCTTTCAATGGCCCGCTTATTCCGCCGCGATCAGCACGATGATTCCCAAAGAGCAGTTGACCCGCGCCAATGGGCTGATGGGGCTGGTGGAAGTTGGACCCGGGGTGATTGCTCCGCTGTTGGCGGGCGCGTTAATCCCGCTGATTGGCATCACTGGCATTTTAACCATTGACGTCGTCACATTCTTGCTGGCGATTGGCGCTTTGCTGATTGTGTACATTCCGCAATCGCTACAAACCGTGGAAGGACGCGACGCGCAAGGCAGTCTCTGGCAGGAAGCGGCGTTCGGTTTCAAATACATCTTTGCGCGTCCCAGTTTGCTCGGCTTGCAGTTGATTTTCTTCGTTGGCAATTTATTTTCGGGCATTGTCTTTACCCTGCTTCCCGCCATGATCCTCTTACGCACCGGCAACAATGAGTTGATTTTCGGGACGGTTCAATCGGCTGGCGCAATGGCGGGCGTGGCGGGCGGCTTGTTGGTGAGCGCCTGGGGCGGGTTCAAACGCCGCGTGCATGGAGTCTTAATCGGCTGGGCGGTTTCTGGGGTGGGCGTGGCCATTCTCGGCTTGAAAGGCGGCGTCCCGATTTGGCTGGTGGGCGTGGTCGTGCTGGCGTTGGTCATCCCGTTGATGAATTCATCTAATCAGTCCCTGTGGCAATCCAAAATTGCGCCAGACTTGCAAGGCCGCGTCTTTTCGGCGCGGCGCTTAATTGCCTGGTTCACCAATCCCATTTCGCCCATCCTCGCCGGTACCCTGGCGGATTATGTGCTCGAGCCGCAAATGCGCGCCAGCACGGCGCTCTCCCGCACCTTCGATTTTTTAGTGGGTACGGGCCCGGGCGCGGGCATGAGCTTGCTCATTTTCTTCTGCGGCTTCGTCACGATTTTCATTGGACTAAGCGGATATTTCATCCCCGCCATTCGCGACGCAGAAGCGCTCCTACCGGATTACGAACCTCTTCCGCCTCTCGCTTAATCTGAAAGTTGGCCGGGTTTCATGGGCGCTCAGCCTGCGGAATCTAATACTTATAGGACTTACGCAAAACCCCAAGACCAAGCCGTGAATTTCGCTAATTCACGCGAATTGTTTTAAAAATTAGCGAAATTCGCGTAATTCGCGGCAATGACTTAATTTAAAAAAGCGTTCAAAACAGCGCTGTTTTGAACGCTTTTTCCCGTTTTAATCCCCAAAATGGGAGTCTAATTGTTAGGCTTTTGTTAGGTTATTTTTTGGGGGGGAACCTTGAAGCATTTTAAATAAGCTATATAATTGAAATAGCTCTTGCCGGGTATTTTCCCGCTTGTAAAATGGCTATCAATTTACTTGCATCGTAGCCTTGCGTTCAAAAAAGTTGGGCGCACTGAAAAACCGCAAATTTATTTTATTTAATTGCATAAATTAGCGTAGCCAGACCCAATCTCTCTTGTTTGTTGTTAAAGTCTGAAAGGAGACGACATGAAAGCACGATCTTTTTGTATTTCAGCGTTGTTAGCCTTGTGCGTGGGCGTATTTTTTACGACCCCGGCCCTGGCAGATGATGGCGCCCCTCCGGTGGTTTCCACCGAAACGCCAGTAGTGGTTACTGAAACGCCAACGGTCACCGAGACTCCAGCGGCGAGCCCTGAAGCTCCGTCAACGGAAGAAGTTGCGCCAGTTGAAACGACGACCCCGCCAACGGACGAAGAATCTCAGCCCCCGCAAACCACCCCTGAAGCGCTTCCCCCGCTCCCAGAAGATACTTCTCTAATTGTCACAGATGAAAACGGCGAAAGCATTCCGCTGGCCACGCAAGAGGCGGCGGATGTGATTAAAGTGACAGACCCCATCTGGTGCCCAACCGGCATAGCTCCGAAAGCAAACGTTGGCGGATGCTCCAATTCTTATAATAATTTGTGGGAATTGATTGAGGCGTTAACGGATGGTAGCCATGGCGCAGTCACTCTAAATAAAAATGGAACGATCTGGATTGAAAAAGGCAACCTGAACGACAATACCTGGATCGTCTTTGATGGGACCGACCCGGAACTGGGGAATATGGAAAACTATTCCCTGACTTTCCAGGGCGGGTGGAATGGCGTCCCTGGCAGTAAACTGCTGGATGCCGCCGATCCCTATTCCCACTTTGAAAATATGGGGCTTTCGATCTTAAACTGGAAGGGTATTATCACAATCAACAACCTGGACTTCAATATTCAACCAGGTTCTGGTACCACCAATCCGGTTTTGTTGGTCGAGTCCTCAAAAAGCATTATCTTGAATAACGTCACGATTAATGGCAATGATCTGGGACAGGGCGCGCGCTTGGATACCACCGCGGCTCCGGCTAAAGTCCCCGCCAGCGTGACCGTCACCAACAGCATATTTAGCAATAATCAGCGCATCGGCTTGTACATTAAGGCGGATGGCGCCGTAACGCTTAAGAGCGTGACGGCCATAGGGAACGGTCAGCCGAATTTAAGTGATTATGGCGTTTACATTGATAATCAGTCCCTTTCGAACAACCTTAATCAGCCGGTGACCATTACCGGCGCAAACTGGTTTACTGGCAACAAGGGCACAGGCCTGGCTGTTTATACATCTGGCGCGGTAACGATTAGTAACGTTACGGCCTATGGAAATACCGACGGCATAAACGATGGCGTTGGCGATGCTTATGGCGTCTACATCAAAAATAACTATGACTCCACGGCTTCGAACGTAAGTTTCACCGGTACAAACCTATTTAATAACAACCAAATTAATGGCTTGTATGTTTCTACAAACGGCGCAATTGCCCTGAGTTCCGTCACTGCCGAATATAACGGCAACTCCCAAAACGACGCGGCGGGCGTGTATTTGGATACGTGTTTAGATGTTGGGGCGGGCTGTACAACGGTCGCCAAATCGGTGACGTTGACCGGCGTAAATAACTTCAGACACAATCAGGATTTTGGGCTGAAAGTCATCGCCAGCGGATTCATCAAGATCAATCAGGTTACGGCCAATTACAACGGCAATACTGGCGTGGATCTGGATAATTGCCGCGCAAACGGCGGCGCTTGTAAGATCGCTACGCCCCAGTATGTTTACTTAACGGGCATCAACACCTTTATTGGCAACGACAACGGCGGCGACGGGTTGCATATCTTAACCACCGGATACGTAACGCTTGGCAATCTTACTGCGAACGCTAACGCCGGCGACGGGGTGGAGGTGATTAATAACGTAAACCTGCTCAGCGCTCAACCCGTGACGATTGGCGGCGTCAATACGTTTAATAACAATGATGCAAATGGGCTTTTAATCCAAACCTATGGACAGATTAAGGTATACAGCTTGACGGCAAGTGACAACCTGGATCATGGCGCTTACCTTGATAACCGTGGCTGGGATGGCGCAGAAAGCAAATTAAAGGTTCGCGCAAATATTTACGTCTATGGGACTAATCGCTTCGATAGAAATGGCGATGTTACTCCGTATAGCGTCTATTATGGCGACAATGGATTCACGGCGCTCAGCGCTGGAACCGTCCTGCTCTACAACCTTTCTGCAAGCGACAATTATAGCGACGGCGTGTTTGTCAGCAATATTTGGGCTTGGAAACCGGTGGGTACGTTGGTAACCAAGCTTTATACCGCCCCAATCACCTTGTACGGATACGGCTATTTTGCTGGAAATGGCGACGACGGCTTGGAAATTGACAGCAAAGGCGCGGTTAGCCTGATTAATTTGACGGCTGAGTCCAATGGCGACAATGGCGTGGATATTACCGCCGCTGGCGAGATCGTCAGCGTGACTCCTCCCAAGGTGACTCTGGCTGGTACAAATTACTTTTATAAAAATGGCTTTGGCTCCGATATCGGCTCCGGATTATACGTTGTCGCAGACTTGGTTACCGCCAACAGTTTGACCGCGAGCGGCAATCGCATAGACGGCGCCTATTTTGACGTGTTCTCTAACGTTTTCTTGAAGAAATACCTTGGGCTTACCCTGACCGGCATTAATACGTTCCAAGGGAATGGCGAAAACGGACTCAACGCCAGTTCTCAAGGAAACATCGTTTTGAGTCGGGTGGATGCGTTTGGAAATGCCGCGGAAGGCGTACATGCCTGGGCGGATCGAAACCTGACCTATACTTGCGGTAATACCTATAACAACAACCGCGGATTTTCTTTGCATGCCGGCGGAAGCCCAGACCCAGGCACTGGCATTCTGACGCTGAAATACATCAATGGCTTCTTGAACACAACCAGCGATGATTTAGCCTTTACGACTTTGGTTCGCGCCTACGGCGTCTGCCCATAGGCTAAGTTTCTAAATTAAGTAAAAACCGCCCTCCAAATTTTGGAGGGCGGTTTTTGTTAAGAAGGAAGGAATTTTCTGAAAAAGGTTGGGACGTTTCAAACCTTCGCTATCGTCATTTTTTCTTCCTGAAAATCAGCGGCAAGGTCACAATCAACAGGATGACGACTCCCATGCTGAAGATGCCGGTTGTCGAACCAATTTCTGAGAGATCCGCCGCCTTGCTTTGCAGAGCCAGCCCCGCGGCTGGCTCTGCGGCTTGAACAAAAGACGCCGCCACGAAAACAGTGGCTAAGATTAAAATAAACAGAATTGAAATGAGAAGAATATTATTTTTCATGGGCTGGTGAAGATTTTATCATGTCAATTTCAGATATTTATAAACCTATATGTACTTTTCTGCACTTTTACTGTATAATGCCAAAGTTATTCGCCGGCAGGGCTTGGCAAATAACTTTTTATTTGGAGAATCTTTTACCGATGGATTTAATGACGAAGGCGCGGCCCTGTTCACTCGTCCCAAGCGTGTTTGGGGCGGGTTTTATGTCCTCCCTTCCGTCGGCTTTAAGAATTTCCTCCCGCCAGACTGCAAGAAAACCTATTTCGTAATTTAGCAGGCGCCGCTGTAGCTTTACAGCGGTGTGACGCTTAAAGTTCATTTTAGGAGTTTCCATGATCAAAAGACTTTTTGACTGGCTGAAACAGCCGCTCGGTCTAGTTGCGGTGGGGATCGTCTTCCTGGCAGTGTTTAGCGCCGCCGTTTACGGGATAGCCCTCACCCAAAAAGCGCCAGACCAACCGATTCAATTCCCGCACAATAAGCACGTTGGCTTTGGCATTCAATGTTTGTATTGCCACCCCGGCGCTTCCAAAGGCCCCAATGCCGGCTTGCCTTCCCAGGCAAAATGCTGGGCTTGTCATAACCAGATTGCCCGCACGCAAACCAGCGAATTACTGGCTCCGCTTAAGAACGCCGTTGAAAGCGGCACGCCAATTCAGTGGGTGCCGGTGGCGCAAGTTCCAGACTTTGTTCAATTTAACCATCGCGCGCATATTGCGGCAGGTAAAAACTGCGAAGACTGCCACGGCGATATGACCAAAGTAACCGTCGCTGAAAACCCGCAAGTTTTCAATATGGGTTTTTGTCTCGATTGTCACGTCAAAACTGCAGGCGAGGATAAAGTCCTCCTCAACAAACTTGCAGATTGCGGCACGTGTCATTATTAACCGGGCGAAAGGATACCAACGAATGAGCAAAAATTTTTCCCGGCGTGATTTTCTAAAACTGGCTGGCGTAGGTACCACGGCCACCGCGGTCCTCACGGGTTGCGGTCCTGCTTCTCGCTATGTAAAGCGCGAACCTTACATGCAGATGCCCGAATATACCTACAACGGTCAAAGCACTTATTACGCCACCACATGCCGCGAATGCGCGGCGGGTTGCGGGCTGGTTGTCCGCACCATGCAAGGCCGCGCCCTCAAAGTTGAAGGCAACGCCAACCATCCGCTTAACCTCGGCAAGACCTGCGCGCGCGGACAGGCTACGTTACACGGCTTGTATAACCCCAATCGTGTGCGCGGGCCGATCAAACATTCGCGCGGCGAAAGACTCTACGCGTCGGACGTAGACCCCTTCAATGGCGAATTTCCAGACGTGGCCGCCAACCTGAATTGGGATGACGCGACGCAAGTTGTCGCCGACGCGTTGACGAAATACAAGCCCAACGAGATTGCCTTCTTGATGGGAACCGCCTCGGATCATCTCTTTGACTTTGTGACGGACTTGGCCGCCGCAACCGGACTCAACGCCCCGGTGCGCTTCGGCGCATTGAGCATGTTTGAAGCCCGCGCTACGCTGAGCAAGGCTTCTGAAAACCTGTTTGGCGAAGCCAGCCTGCCTTTCTTTGACCTGGGTGGGGCGGAAGTTGTCTTCTCCTTTGGCGCAAACTTCCTTGAGACCTGGCTTTCGCCATTGGCCTATACGCGCGGCTTCGTTGGCCTGCGTGAAGGCAAAACCAAATTGCGCGGCTATCTGGTTCAGTTTGAGGCGCGCATGTCTCAGACGGGCGGCAAAGCCGATGAGTGGATCCCCATTCAGCCGGGGACTGAAGCGTTGGTCGCTTTGGCGCTGGGCCGTCTGGCGTTTGAACGTCGCGGCGGCGCGCTTCCTCGCGCCTTTGCGGATGTTGATCCAAAAGAAGCGGCTGAAAAGGCCGGAGTTGAATTTGAAACGCTCGAACGCCTGGCCTTCATGTTTGCCGATAAAGCCGGCTCGTTGGCCATCCCCGGCGGCGCGGCGTTGGGTCAGAGCAATGGCTTGGAAGTTGCCGAAGCTGTGCTGGCTTTGAACGCCATTCCAGATAATTTTGGAAAGCGCGGCGGCGTCTCGCTTTCAGCGTTGGCCCCAACCCAAACTGAATATCACCGCCCGGCCTCTCCAAAAGAAATGGAAGAATTCACGGCGAAGCTGGCTTCTGGCGAAATTAAGGCTTTGTTTATTCATGGCGTCAACCCGCTCTTTGAACTCCCCAAGGCGTTGGATTTCCAAAATGCCCTGAGCAAAGTGGAGCAGGTGATTTCGTTTGCCACCTTCCCGGACGAAACCGCCGTTGCGGCCGATTATATTTTCCCCGACCATCACGGACTGGAATCCTGGGGCTACCAGCGCGTCTTTACCGGCTCGGCTCTGCCGATCCTTTCTGGCGCGCAACCGGTCGTCTCGCCGTTTTACGATACGCGCGCCACGGTGGACGTGTTCCTCGCCGCCGCGCAGTTGGCTGGCGGAAACTTTGCCAGCGCCACGCCCTTCAAAGATGAGGTTGAATTCCTGCAAAGCAAAATTGCCCCGTTGATGAATGAAACCGGCGGACACTTCTCCGCGGTGGACGCGCCAACCTTTGACGCTTCCTTCCAACAATATGGCGGCTGGTGGAAAACCGAAGGCGCGTTTGGCGCGCCCAACACTGCGGACGTGCTCAACCGCGATTTGAGCGGCGCCGAATCCCAGTTTGTTGGCGAAGGCGAGTTTTATCTCGTGCCGTTCGTTTCGCCGACTCTGGCGGAAGCGGGCGCCAACAAGCCCTGGCTTCAGGAATTGGCCGACCCGACCACCACTGTGATGTGGAGCACCTGGGTTGAGATTAACCCGCACACTGCCGAAGAACTGCAGATTGATAATGAAGACGTCGTGAAAATCATCAGCGAGTTTGGCGCGGTGGAAGTTGCTGTGTATAAATACCCCGCCATTCGCCCCGATACGATTGCCATTCCCTTTGGAAATGGCCACAGCGCGTATGGCCGCTACGCTGAAGGACGCGGAGCCAACCCGGCAGATTTGTTCTCGGCCGAATACAATCAGGCTGGCGATATCCTCTTTGGCGGGCTGAAGGTCAAAATTGAAAAGACCGGCAAGAAATTGGCCATCCCGCGCCTTGAAAGTATGATGGGCGTTTATCACGAAGGAATGGGTGAGGAATAATTATGGCTACAGTATCTGACTTAAATATTTCCGAAGTTAAACTAAGCGAAGAATATGTCGGCAAGTGGGGCATGTTCATCAATCAGGACGTTTGCACCGGCTGTCAGGCTTGTGTCGCGGCTTGTTCGATGGAAAACAACATCCCCTTTGTGGGCGACGAAGACTCAGGCTATGGCCGCACGATGAACTGGATTCGCATTGAACGCTTCTGGGAAGGCGAATATCCCGAAGTCAAAATGACTCAAAACCAGCCGATGATGTGTCAGCAATGCGGTCACGCTCCCTGCGAACCGGTTTGCCCGGCGTTTGCCACGGTCCACTCCCAAACCCAGCAATTGAACCTGCAAGTGTACAACCGCTGTGTGGGAACCCGCTATTGTGCGAACGGTTGCCCGTATCAAGTGCGCTCCTTCAACTGGCGCGACTACAAACGCCCGGAACCCTTGCCCAACCAATTTAACCCGGATGTCACCGTGCGTCGTCGCGGCGTGATGGAAAAATGCACGTTCTGTATTCAACGCATCCATCAGGCGGAAGATAAAGCCCGTTCTGAAGGCCGCGAAGTGGCCGACGGCGAGTTCACCACCGCTTGCGCTCAGGTTTGTCCGGCAGACGCGATCACCTTTGGCCGTGTGGACAACCCCGAAAGCCTCGTTTCCCAATTGACCAAGGAATATCAAGGCGTAAGACACCTCGAAGAACTTGGCACGCTTCCAAACATCAGCTACTTCAAGGGAGCCTAATCATGGCAGAAAAAAATAAATCTAAAGCGGAACACGCGCACGACGAACACACCGCGGAGCATTTCCGCCAAAAGCACCTGATGCTCGATCCGCTTCCCCGTGGACAGATGAACGACATGGTCATGGAAGCCATGACTGGCAAACCTACCTGGAAATTCTGGCTTACCGTTGTCATCCTCGGCTCCATCGTCGTCTATGGACTCGGCTACTCTTGGTACAGGCTGATTGCCGAAGGTCTGGGCATCGCTGGCGTAAACCGCCCGGCTTACTGGGGCATCTTCCTGGTCAACACCGTGTTCTGGATCGGTATCAGCCATGCAGGCACGTTCATCTCTGCGATTCTGCGCGTCTTCAAAGCGGAATTTCGCCGCCCGTTCACGCGCATTGCAGAACTGATGACTACCTTTGGGCTCGTTCAAGCCGGCTTTAGCATCTTCATGCACTTGGGTCGCGCCTGGTTGTCCTACTGGCTCGTCCCTTACCCCAACGAACGTATGCTCTGGCCGAACTTCCATTCCCCGCTTTCATGGGATTTGCTGGCCATCACTACTTATCTGCTTTCTTCCACCATGTACCTCTTCCTGCCGCTCATCCCAGATCTGGCCATGGCCCGCGATAAATCCACCGGCTGGAGAAAAAACTTTTACAGAATCCTGGCCATCGGTTTCCGCGGTACTGAAGGCGAGTGGACGCACCTGCGAAACGCGATGAACATCTTCGCGTACGCGATCATCCCCGTCATGTTCTCCGTCCATACCATCGTCTCCTGGGACTTTGCCGCCGCAACCCGTCCGGGCTGGAACTCCACGATCTACGGCCCGTACTTCATCATCGGCGCGCTTCACTCCGGCATGGGCGCCGCCGCCGTCGTTTTGGCGGTGGTACGCGGCACCATGAAACACATGGACTACTTCATCCGCGGCGAGCATTTTGATGCGATTGGCAAACTCATGCTCATCATCTCCATGGGCTGGGCCTATTTCTACTTCAATGATTACATCGTCCAATGGTACGGCGGCGACAAATGGACGAAGCAACTGCTCCACTTCCATGAAGCCGGTCCGCTGGGCTGGATGTGGCTGGCTATGCTGATCGTCAACATTGCCATTCCTTGGGCCATCCTGTGGAATCAAAAATGGCGCTCCAATCCCTGGCTGATCTCCATCGTTGGCATCCTGATTAACGTCGGCATGTGGTTCGAGCGCTATTTGATCGTTCCCGTTTCACTGGCCATCAACCGGATGCCCTTCACCTGGCGTTTGTACATCCCCGCTGTGGAAGTTTATCTCAGCCTGGGCACGCTCGCCCTGTTTATCCTGTTCTATGTAATCGCATCTAAATTAATTCCATTCATTCCGGTTTGGGAAGTACAGGAAGGCCAATTGGCCCACAAACTCTCCAAGTTCGGACGCGAAACCGTCGTCACGGTCAGCGAATTGGAATAGGAGGATTAAATGACTGAAACAGTTAACCTGCTGGCGGTCTTTCCGGACCTTGAACCTGCTTCAGACGCCGTCGAACAACTGCGCCTCCTCGGCGTCACCGACGACCACATGAACGTCATCTCTGGCGTGCCGGTGACAGAGCCCATGCTCGGCCGCCCCCATGCCTGGACGAACGTCCCGCGCATTGCCTTTGGCGGCGCCATCCTCGGCATGTGCGGCGCGCTCTTCCTGATCTTTATCGTGCCGTACCTGTATCCTTACCCCATCCAGGTCGGCCCGCAAGCCTACGTGCCTGGCCCGCCCAGTTTCATCCTTCTCTTTGAGATTACGATGCTCGGCATGTTGCTTTCCACCTTCCTCGGCGTGTGGCTCGAGAGCTTCTTCCCCAATTACCGCCCCCTGCAATACCTGCCGGAAATCAGCGATGGAAAATTTGTGGTGTACTTTTCCTGCCCGGAGGCCAGCCAGGATAAATTTACCAAAACCATGACCGCCCTCGGCGCGGAAAAAGTTACGCTTGCGGAGGCGCGACAACTATGAGATTATTTAAACAATTGCTTGGCGTTTTTACCGCCTTGGCTATTCTGCTCGGCGTTCTGATGATCTTCGCCTTTGACGTGATCAAGATTGACTGGGTTGGCTTTATGGAAATTCAGCCTGCCTACGCCAATCAGGAATTTGACCCAACCACCGGCGAGGGACCCCTGCCTGTTCCGGCGCGCTCCATCCCTGTGGAAGGCGCGGCTTACATCCCCGGCGCGGGCGAACCGGCCAACCCAATCCCAGCGGACGCGACCTCTGTGGCCCGCGGCGCTGAACTCTTTGCGATTAATTGCGTGATGTGTCACGGCGAAACCGGCCAGGGCAACGGCACGGTCTCTGCCTTCCTGGTCAAAAAGAAACCGGCCGACCTCACCAGCGAATTGGTGCAAAGCCGAAGCGACGGCGCCTTGTTCCTGACCATCACCAATGGGATTTGGAATCCGAACAACACGCTCTTCCCGGATGTGCAATTTTCCGGCCAAATGCCGCCGCTCAATGAAAACCTCACCGTCCGCGAACGTTGGGACGTTGTGAACTTCCTGCGCACGCTTAAAGCGCCAGCCCAATAATCGGGAGCTATTCCATGAATGATGATGTTCAAAAGTATGTTTTTGGAGCGATCCTTGCCTTTTTGGTTGTGGTCGGCGGCTTCGTGTTCTTCCTTTTCCTGAATGCCTGCGACTTTACGTTTACTTGTCGGCGTGGCGATCACCTCGTGAATCGCACGCCCGTCCCCACGCTGATTCCGGCGACCATGCCCGCGGCCACGCAATCCGGCGAGGCTGGTCAAGTTCCCACTTCCGATCAGTGCCGCGTTTCGGCGGTGAACTTTGTTGGGGCCTGGGTGAATGCCGGAGCGTCTGATAAAGAGGCGTTCCAATTCACGGACGTAAATGGACAAACTTGCGAATCCTCCTTTGAGGAAGTTCAGCCGCTGTTCGTTCAATCCAATTATTGGTATTCAGGCTCGCTGGCTTGCGCTTCTTGTCATGCCGCAGATGTAACCATCTCGCCCGCCCAACTGGACCTGAGCAGTTACGAGGGCATTTTGGCTGGCTCGCGCCGCGAAAGCGCCGACGTGAAAAAAGGAACGGATATTTTAGGCAAAGGCAATTGGACCAGTTCGCTTTTGTATCAGTATGTCTCAGCCAATCAGACCGATATCCCCGGTCATAACGCCTTGATGACTGACGTGTTGATTTATGTGGGTCGTCCGCTGGCGCCAACTGCAACTGAAACGCCCACGGCGACGGCGGTTGTTCCCACGCCCACGCCGTAAGACGAAAACGAACTTAATCAAAACATCCCGCAAGGGATGTTTTGATTTGCATAGACTTGTTGCTAAATGAGGTATACCATGCCCGATACGACCCACATCCGCCCCGCGCGGGAAGTGGATGTTCCCAAACTGGCGGAATTGCTGGTGCAGTTATATGCGGCAGAATTACCGGGCGCATTGACGGCCCCACTGGACCAGCAGAACCGCTTGTTGCAATTTACGTTGGAAGCCCAGCCGGAGCAGGCTTTGCAAAATCGGTTTGTCTTGTGCGACGCAAGCGATCGAATTTTGGCGACGGGAATGCTTCAACTTCCCACGCTTCCACGCTTTGACCGCGCGCCTGCCGGGACGATTTCCATGGCGGTTAAGACTTTAGGATATAGCGGGTTGGGGCAGTTGCTCCTCACTGTGGCGCGTAGCCAAATTGGCGTCTACGGACAACGACAGGCGGATACAGCCTTTTTGCATAGCATTGTGGTTGACGCACAACAGCGTGGGCGTGGCTTGGGGCGCGTGATGTTGAAAGCTCTGGAGGATTTTGCCGCAGGAGAAGGCTGTGCCTGGGCGGCTTTGCAGGTGCTTTCTGGCAATCAGGCGGCGTATCAACTCTATTCACGGAGCGGCTATGTAGAAGTCTGGCAGGCTCCGCGCTGGGTGGCTCTGTTGAGTTGGCCGAGTTGCGTCATGCGTAAAGCGTTGAAGAACGCGTAGCATAGACTTAAGGCTCTCTAAACCTAAATCCCATGACCGCCCACGGGCTGAGTCTCGTAACGTTCGCCAAAGCCAGCGATGAGTGGCTTGCCGCGCGCGATGGTTTGTTGTACCGACGGCAACGTCAACGACGCGCGATGACTCTCCTGGCTATCCCAAACTTCCGTGATCCAAATTGAATCTTCATCCGTTGGGTCTTGCGCTACCACGTAACTCAAACAGCCAGGCATATCCGTAACGCCGCTCAACAGTATGGCGATCAATGTATCGCGTTGTCCCGTTGTCGCTTTTATCTTCCCGATCAAACCGTACATTTTTTGCTCCTTATAGCCAATTGATAGTTTATTTCGTTGGTCGAGTAGTCCCGCGTATGCTGAGCGGAGCGATAGCGAAGTCGAAGCATCGCGGGACGTACCGAGACCAACAGGTGTTCAAAAGTAATTTTGTAACAAGAATTGCTTTGTGCGTGGTGGTCTCGATACGCCGCAAAACCAAGAGCGCGGCTACTCGACCACCGACATAGATACTTGCTAGAACATCGCCAACTGACTCTCCGCTCGCCTGCCATCCAGCAAGACAAACGGAGAAATGCGGGCAGTGGCAATTCCCATTTTACGCAGGGAGGTTAAGTCTCGCAATTTGCCTGTGCGCCGCGCTTGGAGGATCGCGTCGGCGTGTTTGGGTCCGATGCCAGGGACGCGAAGCAGTTCGCGCCGATCCGCTTGGTTGAGTTCGAGCGGATTCTCTTTCAAGTTTTGATTCGCCCACGCCATCTTCGGATCGGTAGGGAGGGGCAGATTGCCGTTTTGCAGGAACGGCATTTCTTCCAAATCGAAGCCGTAATCGCGCAACAAAAACGAGGCTTGATATAAGCGATGCTCGCGCAATGGATCCACAGCCGCTTTGTTTTCGAGCGGCGTATTGCGGATGGGGAAGAAAGCAGAATAATATGCGCGCGTGAGTCGCACGTTTTTCATCAGCCAGTTTGTGGTCGTCAGCAATTCCAAATCGCTTTCGTCCGCGCCGCCTGCCACAAACTGCGTCACCGTGGATGGATATTTCCCATTCCAGAATTTATACGCGGGCTGACTTCGTCGAATCTCCTCGACCCATTTCAACGGGCGGAGCAACTCTTTGATGAAAATTTTATGCGGGGCGAGTTTGGCGAGTCGTTCGGTGTTCGGCGCTTCGAGGTTGATCGAGACGCGGTCGGCGAGTTGCATCATGCGCTCGACCTGTCCCTTCTCCGCGCCAGGCATGATCTTGAGGTGCATGTATCCGCGAAAGCCAAGTTTCTTGCGGAGGATTTCCGCCGTGTCAATAATTTTGTTTTGCGTGTTCGCTCCGCCCGCGGCGATGCCCGAACTGAGGAAAATCCCCTCCGCCATTTTCGCCTGATTCATCTTCATGAACAGCTCGGCAAAATCCTGCGGCTTGAACGTCGCGCGGCGGAAGTCGCGTCCCGCGCGGAAAGGACAGTAGTAGCAATCCCGTTCGCACGCGGACGAGAGCAGAGTTTTCAGTAAAACGACTTTCTTTCCGTTGGGCAGTTGGGCAGGGTGAACAAACGCGGCGCGTTTTTCTTTAGGCGTAAAACAAGCAGGTTTGGTCTCGACTGCTTGCGTTCGACCACCATGCGATTCTTCCGCGTGTTCCAATTCCATTTGACTGGAAAGTTCGATCAGGGTGTCCAGCGGGTTCATGCTTGGATTATAGAACGGATATTCTAATTTGACAAGGAGACCTCGACGACAGACCTCACAGGTCTTTAAGACCTGTGAGGTCTATGTTGTCTTGTTATAATCGCCTCATGCCCACAAAACAATATTCTCGCATCGGCATGATCGCGCGTTGGAAGCCTGTCCATCTTGGGCACGCGTCGATTCTGCGGGTGTTGTGCAACAGTGGGGAGACGGCGCTCATCGGCGTCGGCAGTTCGAATCGCTACAACGCGCGCAACCCGTTCACGCTCGATGAAACGCGCGAGATGATTCAACTCGTCCTTGCGGAGTTTTCAAATTATCAAATCATCCCCGTGCCAGACTTGGACGACGGTCCGCGCTGGCGCGTGATGGTGAAGGAACTCTTTGGCGAGCTGGATGTGTTCGCGACGGCGAATCCGTACGTGGCGAGTCTGCTGAGGGAGGACTACCGCGTCATTCCGCCCGTCGAGTTGGTTCCGCTTCGGGAGCGGGTACCAGCCGAAGGGTCCGATGTGAGGCGCATGATGGCGCGAGGCGGCGAGTGGGAGTCGCTTGTCCCACAGGTCATCGCAGAGTATATTAAGTCGAATCGTTTGGATCAAAGATTTCGTGATGAGTTTGGGTTGGAGACGCTGGCGATGATGACGGTGGTCGAGTAATTATAATGATCGAGGCGATTGCTTCGGCTGTCGCCTCGCAATGACATTTCAAAGGAGACAACATGTACTCGTGGGATGAAGACACTTCAAAATGGTACGGATCGGGCAAGTATACGTACGCTCCTGCGGCGGCGCCTGCGCGGGCGGCATCGGCGGCACGAGCCGCGGCTTCGGGACCGCGCACATACGAAAAGAAGGCGGGACCGAACGAAAAGATCGTTGACCCAAAACAGCGCATTGCAACCGAGTCGAAGAATCCAGTCATCGTCGCCATTGACGTGACGGGCTCGATGGCTTCGTGGCCCTTTGAAATTTTCGACCGCCTGCCGTTGATGTTCAACACGCTCTCGCAATATCGCCCTGACGTGGCGATTTCATTCGCCGCGATTGGCGACGCCAAAGTGGATCGTTGGCCCCTGCAAGTGACTCCCTTCGCCAGTGGATTCGATCTGGAGCAATTACTCGGCTCGTTGTACGGCGAAGGCGGCGGAGGCGACGCGCCCGAGTCGTATGGCTTGTTTGCGCGCTGGGTCAACACGCATGTGACGATTCCATCCACAGACGAAACACCGTTTCTGATCGTGTTCGGCGATATCAACATGCACGCGACAATGGACAGCAAACAAGTCAGTCATTATCTCGGCGACAGCGCGTGGGGCAACGTGGACGCGATTGACGAATGGAAAAAGGTGACGCAGAAATGGAATACGTGGTTCCTGCGCCGACCTGGCGGCAAACGCGGCGACGTGGTGGATAAACAATGGGGCGACGCGATTGGCGAGCAGAAAATTTTCCACATCGAAGACGAACAACGCGCTGTGGATTACGCCATGGGCTTGATCGCGCGTTCGTGGGGTTACTTCGGCGACTTCCAAAACAACATGCGCGCGCGGCAGGATGAAACAAAAGTCAAACAGGTGAGCAAGCCGATTGAGATGATCTGTCCGCGTTGCGGCGCGCCGATTCCCGTCAATGCGGATGGGATGTTCAAGTGCAAGTTCTGCGGGACGACGTTGAAACTGTAACGCAAGGTTTATCTTGTGCCTTGCAAAGTGAACTTTGCGGTACGATAAAATTTATTTTGTCCTCTATTTTGCAAAGTGAACTTTGCGGTACATACATGCCATGAATGTCATCGTCACCACGCCCCCATACGCGGACTTCCTCGCCGAAGTTGCCTCGCATCCCATCGTGAGCGGATTCCGCCTCAATACGGTGATGCCGTTGAGGGAAACGCACAAAGAAGTTTTGCAACGCCTTGCGAAATTCAATCAGCCCGTGTGGGTGGATTTGAAGGGACGCCAATTGCGCGTGGTCGGCGCGGCGATTCCACCATACACCGAAGTGAAACTCAGCCATCGGATTCATGTCGAAACGCCAGTGGATGCGTTCTTTTCGGACGGCAACGAACGAGTCCGCGTGGCGGGCGTGGACGGCGACAGGCTCATCCTTGCCGACGGACCTCGAAGATTGATCGGACCTGGCGAGTCGGTGAACATTATTCATCCCTCGTTAAAAATCGAAGGGACGCTCACCGACACGGACAAAACCTATCTCGCGGCGATGAAAGAATTGGGCATGACGAAGACGATGCTTTCGTATGTCGAATCCGCTGAGGATGTGGATGAAGTAAAGAGTCTTCTGCCGAATGCGGAAGTGGTCTGCAAGATTGAGACGCAAAAAGGGTTGGAGTTTGCGCGGAAGGAGAAGTCGAAAAACGGTCAACTCATGGCGGCGCGCGGCGATTTGTACGTGGAAGTCCTTCGTCCGCACAAGGTGGCGAACGCGGTGAAGACCGTCATCCACGCGGATAAAAATGCCATCGTGGCAAGTCGCATTTTGGATTCGCTCGCGTATCAGCCCGTTCCCGTCAGCGCCGATATTGGCGACGTGGCGTTTTTGCTGGAGGTCGGCTATCGCACGTTCATGCTCGGCGATCAGGTTTGCTTGCGGAGGGATACGGTGTTGGAGGCGTTGAACTTGTTGGAAGAGATGGGGAAAGACGAATTATGAAGGATGAAGGATGAAGATTGCCATCGCGCAAATCAATACGACGGTGGGAGATTTATCGGGCAACCTCGCGCGGATATTGGATGCCGCAAAATCTGTCGCTGACCAAAAGCCTGACTTGATCGTCTTCCCTGAATTGACCGTGTGCGGATATCCTCCGCGCGATATTTTGTATGACTCGTCATTTGTCGAAGCGGTTCAACACGCGACTTTGGACCTGGCTCGCCAAGCGGAGGGTTTGCCGTCGCTGTTGGTGGGATCGTTCGCGCCCGCGCCGCAACGAATGTATCAGCATCCATCGTTAAACAACGTCGCGTACTTGATGCACAACGGGGAGATGAAAGTCGCGCAGATAAAGCAATTGCTACCAATCTATGACGTGTTCTACGAGCCGCGCTGGTTTTTGCCAGGGACGAAGACTCTGCCTCCGATTGAGATCGCTGGTAAAAAAGTCGGCGTGATCATTTGCGAGGATATGTGGGATGAGGAATATCCCATCCACCCTGGCGCGGACTTGAAAGCGCTGGGCGCGGAGATGTTGATCTGTATTTCCGCCTCGCCGTATCGGAGAGGGGCGGGGGAGGGGAGGTTGTATCATGCGAAGAGACAGGTGGTCTCGATACGTCCCGCGAACAGCACGCGGGACTACTCGACCAGCGACTCCGCTCAGGGCGGGATACCTTTTGTATTTGTCAATCTCGTGGGCGGGAACGATGAGTTGATTTTTGATGGAGGAAGTTTCGTGGTGGGAGGGGAGATGTTGAGGATGTTTGAGGAAGAGGTGAAGGTTTTGACCATAGACGATAGACCACAGACCATTGTCGATAGTCCATCGTCTATGGTCGGCGAAGAGGAAGTTTTCCGCGCCCTCGTTCTAGGATTGCGCGATTTTGCGGATAAAAATAATCTCAAGCAGGCGTTCATTGGCTTGTCGGGCGGAATTGATTCGTCTGTCGTTGCCGTGATCGCGGCGGAGGCGTTGGGACGTGAGCGCGTGACGGGAGTCGCCATCCCTTCGCGGTACACGGACGCGCGTTCGACCGAATCGGCGCGGGAGTTGGCGAGTCGGCTGGGGATTGGGTTTGAAACGGTCGAGTTGGAGAAAATGCACAACGCGGCGGAGCAGGCTTTAGGTCCAGAAAGAAGCGGGGGCGTCGCGGGCGAGAACATCCAGGCGCGGTTGCGGATGATCGTCCTGATGAGTTTCGTCAACCAGCGCGGCGGATTCTTGATCAACACATCCAACAAGACCGAGCTGGCGCTGGGCTACTCCACGTTGTACGGCGATATGGCTGGCGCGATCAGCCCGCTGGGTGATTTGACGAAGGTGGAGGTGGTTACGTTGGGGAGGTGGATCAACTCGGGTTTGAAGGTTGGAAAGTTGCAAGTTGAAGGTGTAATTCCAAAGTTTGTGATGGAGCGCAAGCCGTCGGCTGAGTTACGCGCCAATCAGGTGGACCCGTTCGATTACGAGAAAATTTCATCCGAAGTGGAAGCGCTGGTGCGGAACAACCAAAGCAACCCCGCCATGCGGACGAGCGAACATAAACGCTGGCAAATGGGACTGGTTCTCAAAGTGAGCGAGAAGTCGTTTGGGAGGGGGAGGTTGATGCCGATTACGAGGAGCTGATTGGATGCATGTGTGGAGACGCACGAACCTCAAATAGAAAACTCCTCTTTTTTGAGGAGTTTTGTTGGCGGAGAGGGCGGGATTCGAACCCGCGAACCTTTTGGGTTACACGCTTTCCAAGCGTGCGCACTAGGCCAACTATGCGACCTCTCCATTTTAGAGCGGGCGAATTATACCACGTGTTTTTAGGGGGACAATGGCAAGACTTCCATGGCGTAGAAGATCCGGTAGGCGCTTAATGCCGGGGAAGTCTCAAAACTTCCGCATAGTTGGTAGTATTGACCAGTTTGAGGCGTATCCTCCGCCTGCAGGGCAACCAGCGCTTTTTGGTTGGCGTTGAAATCTAATGTATAAAACAAGGTAACGGGCGCTTGCAGATTCTCAATCCAATCGATTAAGCCTGGCTCCGCCAGCGAGTGAGCATTTGTTTTAAATTGCTGGATGTGGAAATTTGGCGCCCAGTCCAGAAAAAAAGCGCTTTGCCTTTTCACATTAAAAAAAGTTCCCGGATCAAAGCGAATTAAGACATACTCAGAGGAAGCGCACGCGCGTTGATTTAGTGTGATGGGTTGAGCGAAAGCCTTGAGCAGGAGAGAGCCTGATAGCAGGATTAAAACTAAACCAAAGGCAAACAGAGCGGGTTGGAGGGTGAAAGCCAGGGATTCGGAATGGTTTATTTTTTTGAGCCCTAGT
>JADZCC010000040.1 GCA_020851785.1 Anaerolineales bacterium | reverse complement strand
GTCTATTCCAAAACGTAAAAGAAACCAGAGCGGCAAATAATAAGGCGGAAAACAAAATATAGCCAAAGTAAAGCGCTCCCCATTTGAAGGAATATTCGCCAATCCAAGAGCCAGTGCCTGAGGCGATTTGCCAAAAAGCCTGCGCAGAACGATACCAAATAAAAATCAACGCAAGGAGCGGCGCAATCAATTCCAGATCATTAAAAATTTTCTTCTTCATTCAGCCTCTTAATCACGATTGGCCCTATATTTCAACATCAATGCAAGATATTGTTCGCACATTCGTTCTTCGGTATAGTTTTCGAAAACTTGCGCCTGGGCGGCTTTTCCCATGTCGATCAAAAGACGCGGGTCGTCAATCAATTTCAATATCGCTTCCGCAAGCAGTTGAGAATTTTCTACAGGGACTAAAAACCCGCTTTCTCTCTCTACGATAACTTCGTCCACCCCTTCCACATTCGTAGCCACCACAGGAAGCCCGGCGCTCATCGCTTCTAATAGAGCAATCGGCAAGCCTTCCCAGCGTGAAGGCAACACGAAGATGTCTGCCGCAATTAAAAACCTGGAGACATTATCCCAACGGCCTAACAACTTCACAGAACTTGCAAGTCGTAAGTTCTCGATTTGCGTCTCCAACTTTGTTCGTAAGACGCCATCGCCGCAAATGCCGAGTTTTACGTTTGGATGCCGTTTTAATATTTGCGGCATAGCGGAGATCAGGATTTCGTGCGCCTTTTGACGCACTAGCCGCCCAACCGACAATAAAAATATGTCGTTCTCTTGAAGGTCAAATTCCGCGCGGACTTCCCGTCGGTCTATCCGCTCTAAGGAGAGCGGAGCAATTCCGTTTTTTATCATTGTAATTCGCCGTGGGTCAATCCCCTCATCAATAGCAATTTGATATGTTTTAGTTGAAACTGCCACAAGTCCATTTGCCAGGCCTGAGTTAATCAACCAGGCATGTATTCTTTCAAGCCACAAAGGAAAATTTTCAATAACGCCGTGATGCGTCGCTAAGCGGACTGGAATTCTTGCCAGCCACGCCAAGGGTAAAACAAGGAGGTTGCTATCATGCGTAAATGTTTCAACCACGTCAAATTTCTGCCGTTTAAATAAGAGCCAAAGATGCCACAGCGCCGGAACCGCGCCAAAATACTTCTTCCAGCTCTCATTTCCCCGAATTTTTGCATTTAAATTATAGATAGGAAAATCAACGCCTTTTTGCCATATTTTATGCAAGTCTTCTTTATCGTAAAAGAACGCGACAGCTACAACATGACCTCGCTTCTGAAACCAGCGGGCTTGATCAAACAGCACTTTCTGAGCGCCCCCAGTAGCCATTTGCGTGCCGATCAAAAGAATGGAAAATTTATTTTGCCGATTCATATTCACAATTGGTAGAGATCGATTCTTGAAAATTAGGCGTTTCAAGTTGGTTTAGAGCTAAGCGTTTCCTGATACATTTCCAAGTGGCGACGGGCGACTGCATCCCAACTCCATTCCTGCTGAGCCAACTGATAAGCATAATTTCCCATTCGCTCAGCATCCGCCGAATTAAACGCCAACTTCCTGATCGCTTGCGTCAGCGCTTCGACATCGTTCGGCTTGATTAAAAATCCAGTTTTTCCATCAATTACAACTTCCGACATGCTTCCGACATCCGTAGCAATAACTGGCCTGGCAAAAGCGTATGAAACCAAGATCACGGCAGATTGAGTGGCTTCAATATAAGGCGTCACGACAAAACTAGCTCTCTGCATCAACTCAGCGACTTCAACATCGTCGAGATAGCGATTGATGATCTCAAGCGATTCCATTTTCAAATAATGTTGATAAGCGGACAGATCGCCATGACCAGCGACGATCAACTTCCAACCGGGTAACTCCGCGGAGAGTTGAGCGAAGGCTTGTAATAAAAATTCCAAGCCTTTGTACGGTTCTATTCTGCCGAAAAAGAGAATCGCGTTCTCTTGAGTTCTTTCAGCGGATTTTCGCAAGAAAGAAGAATACATCCCTTGGGGAAGGTGAAAAACCTTATTTTCTAAAAAGCCGCGCTTGGTCAACTGCTCTTTTCCGAGCTTGGAAAGCGTCACAAGCGCATCGGAGAGTTGAGCGGTAACCATATCGGAAAGACGCATCGGGAGCGGAGCGCCTAAATGATGTTCCGGATCGTGCATGGTAAAAACAATCGGCTTGCCCAATATCTTTATAAAAAGCGCCAAGAGCGGGTTCCATTCTTGCGACGTTGTGAGATGAAATATATCCGCCTGACTACTTTTCAAAATTTGAATAACCTGCAACCAGATCAAGGGATTAATAAAATTAACAATCGTGCCAAGCGCTCCTGATCCAGTATCCACAAAAAGTTGCAATGTTTCTTGTGAAAATTGAAAAGGAGCGGCATGCTTAGCCGTAATAGAAACGACAGGCGCAATTCTGCTCAGCGCATCTACCAGTTCTCCATGAAAATGAACCATCCCTCCTCGCCGCGCCAACGAAATCAAAGCGACTCGCATCATCGTTAATGATTCCTTTTATCAACAAGAAAGAGTTTTTGAAAAAAACGATACAAAAAACCCGCGAAGCCAGCAGGAATCTCAACTAGAAAAACAAAGAAGCGCGCCGGCTTCTCTTGAATTGCAGAAAAACATGATTTAAAGAAATTCCGCAGGTCTAATCTTCTTAAGTGAGTTACGGCTAATTCAAAAAGAATGAAATCTTTCCATGCGTCAAATTTTTTGGCAAGTCGCGCATTCCCATAATCCAGGTTTGCATATTTATTCGCCAAACGAAGGTTTTCTCGCAAATACTTTTCCTTACGAGCTTGATCGCCATTAATCGTCATTGAATCCAAATGATAGCGATAATGATAAAAAACAGAATTAACCGGCTGAAGTTTGACTTGATTGATAAGGCAACGCGCCTGAAATTCCCGATCTGCGGCAATCAAGAAACTCTGATCAAACTCGCCGAGCCGTTCAAACACCGCCCGCCGAAAAAACCACGCATTGATGATCGGCGTCCCGCGCATTAGAGCATACTCAAAATTCTCCGCATTAACTGCCGGCCAAAACTTAACTAAATCGCTAACATCGTTATTCTGAAAATACGTGGCGCTTCCTGAAACAACGTCAATCTCTGGATGCATTTGAAATTCATTGATTATTCGCGAGAAGATATTAGGCTCATAAAGGTCGTCGCTATTCAACAAGCCAATAATTTCTCCACGGCTTTTTTGTATGCCTTTATTGAGCGCGTCATACATGCCGCGATCTTTTTCGCTAAAAATTGTCAAGTGCGGATATTTAGCCAGGACAGCCAAAGTCGCGTCCGTTGAGCCGCCATCCATAATCAGGTGTTCAAAATGAACATAATTCTGGTTCAGCGCGCTTTCAACCGCTTCCGCAATAAAAGCAGAGCGGTTTAAACACGGGGTAATAATTGATAATTCAAGCGAAGACATAAAAAGACGGTTTCCCAGTTATGATTTAAGCGCCAATTCCACACATTGTATAAATTTGGCGCCATACTCAGACATTCTTTCCTCCAGATCAAACAGTAGTTTTTCCTTCGTAAAGCCCATGCGTTCTACTTTCATCGGCGCATTCCATTCTTCAATCAACAAATCCGCAAGGCGCTGAGCGTCTTTAGGCGGAAAATAAAAACTCTGCGACGGATTCTGTTCCCGATGTACAGGAATATCCGAAAGAATCATTTTTTTGCCCAACGATTTCGCTTCTTCAATGGTAGTGCTCCACCCTTCAAAAAGAGAAGGCTGTAAAACCGCCTGACACTGACGCATCAACGCATAAACATCCGGCCGATCAATCAGCCCCAGAACAACAAAATTAGCGCGCAACCCTTTTTTGGAAATTTCAGCGATCAAATACGAAGGAAAAGTCGGATTACGATATTCAAATATATTCCCACTACACACCACGCAAATTTCCGGGTTCTTTTTTATGCAAATCTCAAGAGCGTCTAAAACGACTTGATGATTTTTATGCATCCAAAATTGATTCGGCAGGTAATAAAATTTGTTCGGTAAATTATATCGCTTCACTACGCGCTCCGTATTCCCTGTGAGCGCTTCATCGGGAAGGTGCGCGACAAATTTCAAAACACGCGCTTTGCTTGCGTACGCCGGAAAGAATTTTTCAAAATCGGCGAAGGCGGCTTCACTACTTAATATAATCACTTTTGCTCGAGCGCCAGCTTTCTCAAACACACGATTTCGATTGGCCACTTCCGCGTCCGGGAAAAAATCGGGAAAATACACATGTTGAAAGTCGGCAAACCAAGTTATCGTTGGCAGGCGTATATATTCAGCCAATTCAAACGGCGCAAAGACCACGTCAAGTTTCTGTCTTAGCATGGCGCTCTCCACAGGCGATTTGATAAAAGAGGAAAACAATCGAGCGATTTTTTTATCTTTCAGATATTCATAAGCCTTTTGTAAAGTTGTTTGTTGTTTAAGAAAATAAACTTCTTCAAAGAACTCCCGCAAGCGTTCTACCTGAGTTACATTCAGCCCAGGCATAATTAAGCCAACCATTTTTATCTTCTTGGAGCTATTCGCCGCCTGAATAGCTCTAAGCAAATTAATATAATATTCCAAACCGCCAGTCCATTGGCTTCCATCGGAAGAGATTACGATTCCTAAATTAATTTGTTTCATCCAAGCCCGCTTTCAAGGTATTGATTTCTTCTCGCGCCCAACCCGCAAAAGATTTCACGCCCTCTTCAAAATTGACGCTTGGTGAAAACCCAAAACTGGAAAGCTTCGAAATATTAGCGCGCCAATTTCTAGGCGTACCATTCGGAGCTTCTCCCGCGAAAACCACCTTTTTTGAAGTTCCAATCGCAATCTGAATCATGGAGCACAAATCCACGATTTTTGTTTCTATACCGCTTGCAAGATTATAAACATCGCCAGACATTGGGGCGCGTTCAAGGATTGTAGACAGCCCGCGGGCGATATCCTCTACATGAATAAAATCGCGACTCTCCTGGCCGGTACCCTGCAACTTAACCTCAGCGTGATTTAGAGCCTTATTAACAAGATCCCACAAAACTTGTCTTTTCAATCCCCGGCCGTAGGCTGAAAAAATCCGCGCGCTGGCCGCCTGCATCCCATAGACAGAGGCAAATTCTTGGCAAATTAATTCGCTTTGCCACTTATGATACCCATACGTTGAGAGCGGGCGCGGAAGTTCTATTTCACTAATAGGCATTTTCAATGGGTTGCCGTAGACTGCCGCGCTGGATAGAAATAAAAATGCACAAGTTGGAGAAAATTCTTTTAGCGTATTCAACAGTTCAAAAGTTAAGCGAGGACCGTCTTCATAATCCGAACGAGGGTCAAGCATCGCTTGCGGTACGGAAGAACGCCCTGCACAGTGGATCAACGCATCAGGCTTCCATTGCGTCAGCAGGGATTTAAACTCAGAGCTCGGAAGTTCCATCCGCTGAAACTGAGCAGAGGGTTTGAGCGGAGTTCGCGCGCTTCCAGCATAGCGATCAACGCCAAAAACAGCGCATCCTTGGTCAAGAAAATGGCTTACCAGCGCGTTTCCAATAAAACCTAGCGCGCCAGTAATTAATACTCTTTTTTTACGCATAAAATTTTGATTGAATCATGGCTTTCTGGCGAAAAATGAATATAAGCGTCCTGGCGTCTGATTGAAATAATTGCCAATCTTTCGCAAAAACGCATTCTGCGGGCTCTGCCAATCTTCGCCAAATAGTTTCTCGACAAAGCGTTCGCCCAATCGTTTGACTAATGGAGATTGACACGCGCGCAAGGCTTCAGCTTGCGAAAGCGGAAAATAATTAATCGGCGAATCAAATGGTTGTAAAATTTTCACAATCTTCAAACCCGCGACCTTCAGAGAATTCAGATATTCTCTCAGCAGAAAGGCGTTTTCTCCGCCATATAAATGATGTAAGGGATGATGATTCAAAAAAACAGCCAGGTCTTGCCGCTTGCTAATCACATGTTCGCGCGTGGCAATAAATAAACCGCCAGGCTTTAATACACGGAAAACCTCACGGCACATTTTTTCTAAATCTCTAGCATGATGCATCACTTGCCGTCCATATACCAGGTCATATCGGTTATTGTCAGCGGGAACTGCTTCGGCAAAGCCTGCCAAGGTCTTGATTGGGAGTTGAGTCTCTTGCGCCAAGCGTTCAATTGCGCCTCTGCCAACAATTTGACTAGAATCTGGTTCGAGCGCGTCAACTTGCCATTTCGCGCTTGCAAGCGCATAGCTACTAATCCCTCGACCCGCTCCAACATCTAATGCCTGGCCCTTTGATTGCGGTAAAGCTTTAAGAACCGCTTGCCATTCTGCGCTCAAGCGATAGCGCTCTGCCGCAAGCGTTAACGGATCGTCATAATAACAGGCGCGAACTAATTCCTGTTGTTCAGGTTGAGCGCGTAATGTAAGAACTGCCTGCTCCCAAGATACTTTAGCGTTCATCTTGGCGCAACTCCCTTACCATTCTGGCGGGATTTCCAGCCGCCACCATAAAGGGCGGCACATCTTTTGTAATCACAGCGCCAGCCGCAATTACGGCTCCTTCGCCAATTCGGATCCCCTTTAATAAAATGGCATTGAATCCAATCCACGCCTTATCCTCGATCACAATTGGCGCAGATGGCACGACATCCCAATTTTTGAGTTGAGCGGCGCGTAGCAACCCTCCAGCCTGAAGCCCGGCTTGCCATTTTTTCAAATCATCAGCGCGGTCCTGCCAATTAAGTGAATGGGAGTCATGATCGACAATAGTTACGCCCCACGAAATTAAAACATCTGATCCGATTTGAACGTTGTTAGCGCAAATAATATTCGTGCCTGCGCCAACGTAGGTTCTGTCGCCAATTACAACTTGGCCGCTCTCTCTTTCCAAGAAGATCTTTCCGCCAAGATAAGATTCTGCGCCAACGATGAGTCGAAGCATTTCGGAGCTACCGCGATTATCCAAACTGAAGCTTTCGGCAAGCGTTGAGCCAGAGCCAATTTGAATATCCCGGCGCTTCTTCCGCGCATTGAAAATTCCTTTAATTCCGCGCAAAAAAATAATTTTCATGAAATCTCTTTCCATGGAAAATCAACCAAAATATTACCGTAGCCTAATTTGTTATAGCGCCACATTCGACTGCCGGTTTCTTTTATTTCAAAGGACATGGCTTGTTCATGCTGATCAAGCACTTCAACAAAAGGTTCGTGAATTGCAATATTGATCGAATAAGTATCCGGAGCCAAAAAATGCATGGGGATGTTGATTAGATATTTATAATTACCCGCTTGAAATTCTTTTTCAGTTCCAGATTCATCCGAAAGGTTTGTAGTGAATAATGGTTGCCCCAATGTATTAGAGATTCGCATGGATATTTCGGCGTTACTAATTTTACGGCGAACGAGTAACTCTAAACCAATTGCAAATGATTGATTCACGTCCGCGGCAGGAATCGGCTCGCCATTCGCGCCACCGAGCCAAACCCGCGCAATGAGCGCCGCGCTATTTGGCTTCAGAGAGAGATCAAAGGAAACGTCAGGCGTATCGCCACCGCTTGATAAATATTGCTGAACGACGTCTGAAGCTTTTGCAAAGGTTTCAAGCGTCCCCTTGTTTAGTAAAATTACATTTTGGCAAAGTTGCGTGATTGCGCCCATATTATGGCTGACAAATAAAACCGTCCGACCGCTCTTGGCGACATCATCCATTTTTCCTAAACATTTTTTTTGAAATTCCGCATCGCCGACGGCTAACACTTCGTCTACGACTAAAATCTCAGGCTCTAAATGAGCGGCAACTGCAAAAGCCAAACGAACATACATACCGCTGGAATAGTGTTTAACCGGCGTATCAAGAAATTTTTCAACTTCCGCAAAGTCCACAATTTCGTCAAATTTGCGTCCAATCTCCAGGCGGCTCATCCCTAAAATCGCGCCGTTGAGATAAATATTATCCCGGCCACTCAATTCAGGGTGGAAGCCGGTGCCAACTTCAAGCAAAGAAGCGACGCGTCCGTATAATTCAATGCGTCCCTTTGTAGGGTTCGTAATCCGCGAGAGTAGTTTTAGGAGCGTGCTTTTGCCTGCGCCATTTCGTCCAATTATTCCAACCGCATCGCCATGATTAATTTCAAAAGATACGTCGCGTAATGCCCAAAAAGTCTCAACAGGTTGTTGTTTACCCTTTAACCATCTCACAGGTCCTGTTAACGAATTTAAGATCGCCTCTCGAAAAGTACGATAGCTGGTTTTCTTTCCGCCAAGTTTATATTGCTTTCCTACATTCTCAACGCGAATGGCGAGGTTATTCATACTAAATCACATCCGCGAAAGTGGATTCCATCCGCTTAAAATACGCCATGCCGCTAAGAAAGAGCAGGATAATAATAAGAGCGGAAACCAAGACGGTTTTATTCAAATCTGCGCCGCCTAACAAGGCCCAACGAAATCCTTCGACGACGCCAGTCATAGGGTTTAAGCTGTATAACAAACGCCATTTTTCAGGGATTAATGAAGAGGCATAAGCGATTGGGGTAGCGTATTGCCAAAACAGCGTGAGGAATGGAACTACATAACGAATATCGCGATACTCTACATTCAACGCAGAAAACCAAAGCCCCACCGCCAACGCGCTCAGAATGGCCAAAATCAGAAAAACCGGCAAACTCAGTAAACGCGCGCTCAATGGAACTTCATAATAAATCAACATGCCAATCAACGCTATGAATGAAATTGCAAAGTCTGCCAAACCCGGCAAAACGGATGAAATTGGGATAACCAGACGCGGAAAGTACACTTTGCTAATCAGTTTCTCGCTATTGATCAAACTATTGCTCGCGTTTGTTAAAGCAAAGGCAAACAACTGCCACGGGAGCAACGCTGTAAAAGTAAATAGCGGGTAGGGTATGCCATCCGACGGCAACTTTGCAAATTTGCCGAAGATCAAACTAAAAATCGCCATAGTTAGCAGAGGCTGCAAAACCGCCCAGGCCGCCCCTAAGAAGGTTTGCGCATAACGCACTTTAATATCACGCCATGTAAGGATTAAAAGTAAATCGCGATAACGCCAGAGATCTTTCAACTCTAACGCGACCCAACCGCGCTGAGGCTGAATAACAAGAGAAGGGGACGTTTTGGAAGAGTCCAATTTTGCAATTTGATCTGACATTATTTCCCCTTAAGCGGAACGATCTGAAATTCCTGCCCAAGATATTTGAGGTTGACAAGAGCATCATCCGCATTTATCGAAAGCCCAGCTTCCAAACAAGTTAATTTCAAAATATCCATCACTTCGTTATCGCCTTCAATTTTCACTCGATTAATTTTCTTTGATTGCAAATCTTTAACGATTTTTTTAGCCTTCTCTCGATACATGCGATAAATTTTCAACGAATCATGCGCGTATAAGATTGCGCGTTGCGTAAAAACGCGCATACCTTCCGAGGTTAAATCATATTTCAAGCGCGTGCGATCTAAATGAGAGGCTTTCACCCAGCCGCGATGGATCAGGCGTTTGATATACCAGTTAACGCTACCGACAGCGATACCAAGTTTATCCGAAAGCCCAAATTGAGTAACCATCGAATCTTGAGCAATTTCGTTCAACAAGGCGTATTCGCGCTGTTTAGCTTCAGGCATGTGAGAATTCATTTTCTGAATTCTCACATACAACTTTCAAGTTGTCAATAAAAATAAATGTCCTACTTTACAAAAGGCGGCCAACTCTTTCGGCTTTTTTTTCGGCTGTCAATTTTCTAAAAACATCTTCGTATTTTCTAGAAATTTCATCAATATCAAATTGGGCGGATTTTTCCAAACTTGCATTTCTACACTGAATTAATTTTTGGGGGTCAGAAATCAACTCGCGCAAAGCAGCGCCAAACTCCTGACGCAGATTAATCCCAATCAAAAACCCGTTTTCATTGTGAACGACCAAATCTTGAAAGCCGCCGATAGCGCTAGCGACAATTGCCAAGCCTTTCGCTAAGGCTTGCACGCCAACCACCGGCAAACCTTCAGACAAGGACGGCATG
>JADZCC010000039.1 GCA_020851785.1 Anaerolineales bacterium | reverse complement strand
TGCAACGCTTTAGGAGAAATATCCGTCGCGAGGATTTTTGCGTTGGCAACATTCACGGCAATCGAGACGGCAATCGCGCCGGAGCCTGTGCCAATATCGGCGACATTGTGGGCGGAGGGATGAGCCTTCAGCCAGCGAATGGCTTTTTCGACAAGCAGTTCCGTTTCGGGGCGGGGGATTAACACGCTCGGCGTGAGGTTGAATTCGAGGCCGAAGAATTCCCAGCGGCCGAGGATGTATGGGAGCGGAACCCCGGCCTGGAGTTGGTCGAAGGCCCGTTGCGCTGAATCAAGTTGGGGCGGAGTCAGTTGCGTATCGAAGTGCGCGAGGAGCCACGTCCGCGAACGTCCCAGACAGTGGGCCAGTAAAACTTGCGAGTCAAATTCATCTAAAGCAAATTGTTGTAAAAATTCGAGGACGTTCATTTAATTGCGAACAGCGAAAGGTATTCAAAGGCGAGGTTGGCGGCGAGGATGGCGGTGATGTCGGCGTGATCGAAGGGCGGCGAAACTTCCACGAGGTCGAAGCCGATGAGGTTTAAGCCGTGCAGGCCGCGAATGAGTTGGAGTAATTGGTAGCTGGTTAGCCCGCCCACTTCTGGCGTGCCGGTGCCGGGCGCAAAGGCCGGGTCGGCGGAGTCAATATCCACCGTAACGTAAACCGGACCTTTCATTCGTTCGTGAACTTCTTTGAGGATTTCTTTCACGCCTTTTTCCATGACTTCGTGGATGGTGACGGTGCGCGCGCCCAGCCTGGCCGCTTCGGCATAATCGTTTTTGTCGCTTAAGGGACTACGAATGCCAATTTGCATGTACTCGCCCTGGCGGATTAAGCCCTCTTGCAAGGCGTGACGAAACGGCGTGCCGTGACTGTAGGGAACCGCGTCAAATTCTGATTCCCAGGTGTCAATGTGCGCGTCTATATGCACGAGCGAAACGGGGCCGTATTTTTGCGCGTGGGCGCGCAATAACGGCAGGGCGATGGAATGGTCGCCGCCAAGCGTGATGAGTTTTGCGCCGCTCTGCAAAATTTCTTCGGCCGTTTGCGTGATGGCCGTCATGGTGTGTTCAATGGAGGTGGGGATGACCGAAACGTCGCCGTAATCCACGACGTTGATTTTTTTGAGCGGCGAAACGTTGAGCGTGGGATTGTGGCCCCAAATCATCAGCGAGGCTTCGCGGATTTTGCGCGGACCAAAGCGTGTTCCACTTCGATAGGATGTGCCGCTATCAAAGGGGACTCCCAAAACGGCCACATCTATGTCTTTTAGGTTGCGCGTAACGGGCAGGCGCATAAAAGACGGAATGCCCATAAAGGGTTGCAAACCTGCGCCAAAAGCGGGGTTGTCGTTTGTCATTTAATCGTCGTCCACGCCAGTCGCCGCAAGGCGCTCGGCTTCGTCGCGGGTGGAAAGTTCTTCGATGAATTGGCCAATCGCGCCATCCATCACGGCGGGCAGGTTGTAGCTCGAAAAGCCAATGCGGTGATCGGTGACGCGGCTTTGCGGATAATTGTAGGTGCGAATTTTCTCCGAGCGGTCGCCCGAACCCACCTGCGAGCGGCGATCCGCTTCCAACTCTGCGCGGCGTTTTTGTTCTTCAATTTCATACAATCTGGCGCGCAAAATGGAAAGGGCGCGGAGTTTGTTTTGCAATTGCGAGCGCTCATCCTGACAGGTAACGACCATGCCAGTGGGTTTGTGATACAGGCGCACGGCGGTGGAGTTCTTCTGCACGTTTTGTCCGCCCGCGCCGGAGGAGCGATAGACTTCGATTTCAATGTCCGTTTCAGGAATATCCACTTCCACATCTTCCACTTCCGCCAGCACGGTGACGGTGGAGGTGGACGTATGGATGCGCCCCTGCGCTTCGGTGGCCGGCACGCGTTGAACGCGATGCACGCCCGATTCGTATTTTAGTTTGGAGTAGGCGCCCTTGCCCTTGATTTCAAAGATTACTTCTTTGTAGCCGCCCACGCCAATCGCGCTTTCAGACATCACGTCCACTTTCCATTTTTGGTCGTCGGCGTAGCGCGTGTACATGCGGAATAAATCGGCGGAGAAAATGGCGGCTTCGTCGCCGCCCGCTCCGGCGCGAATTTCCACAATCACGTTTTTCTCGTCGCGTGGGTCTTTTGGCACGAGCATGCTTTTGATGGTTTTATCGAGCGCTTCAATTTTCGGTTCGAGATCGTCCACATCCGCCTTGGCCAGGGCGATTAAATCCGCGTCTTTTTCGTGGGCAATCATGGCTTTGGCTTCCTCCAGGCTTTTCAAAGCCTGACGGTATTCCCGCGCCTTTTCAACCAGCGGTTCCAGTTCCACGCGCTCTTTGTTCAGTTCTGCGGCGCGTTGATAGTTGGCGCCAACTTCCAATAATTCGCTTCCAATCTGGTCGAAGCGTTCTTCAATGGCTTGTAGTTTGTCGAGCATAGATCCTCTGTTTCACGGTTTGCGCTGATTCCCCAATTCGGCGCGCTGTATTCTACTGCAATTTTTTCGATTTGGGCCGCTTCCCCAGCCTAGCCTTTCACATACGAGAGCTTCTCGACAATCCGGCCGTCTTTCAATTTGAAGATGTCCACGCCGCGCACGTGACCGGTTCCCCAGCCATACTTCCAGCGCATGACACAGCGTTCGCCCAAGCCGAAGATTTCCTCAATTTCAATTTGCGCGTTCGGCGCTTCACGGAAGAATTCCCGCCAAAATTGCGTCACGGCTTCGCGGCCAACGTAGCGCGTCCCATCCGGCGCGGGGCTGGTGTTCTCAAAGACCGTATCTGCGCTGGTCAAGCGCATCATCGCTTCCACGTCGTGGCGGTTGAAGGCGTCATTAAATTCCAAGACAATTCGCACGGCAGATTCAATTTCAGACATACGAACTCCCTGAAACTATTCACCCCGCGCCAACGGCGGGAACGCGCGGAAGCTAAAAACTAAAAACCGGCGAGGGAGGTAAAGACCATCGAAAGGATGAGCATAATCGCAAAAATTGCAAAGACAATTTGCGCCGTCCTTTGTTGCGGCGTGGTTGTCAGCTTCTTTTGCGTTTTGGTTTTTGAATTTTTAATAGCCATTTCAGTTACTTTTTCCTTATCTTTTAATATGCCGATAAAACGCCTGCGCCATCGCTTTTTCCAATTCTTCCAACGTGACCGGCTTCATCACGTAGCCGTCGGCCCCAATTTGCATGGCCCGATCCACCGTCACGTCTGCCGCTTCAGAGGAAAGCATGATCACGGGCAGGTCTTGCCAATCTTTGCGGCGGCGGACGAATTCCAACAAGTCCAGTCCGGTTACTTCGGGCATGTTGATGTCCAAAATCATCAGGTCTGGCAGAGTTTTAGCCCCCAGCAAGGCCTGCGCGCCCTTACGCGCATCCATAAAATGCGTCGCCGTGCAATCCAGCAGGCTCAACATCAAAGCGATCGCCTTGCCCATATCTTCGTCGTCGTCCACAATCCAGACAGTCTTCATGCGAGGTGTGCCTTAATGCTTTCCGCCGCGGCGCTCGTAATGCCCTTCACGGCTTTCAGTTCCTCTTTTGTCGCTTCCTTAATCTTATCCACAGAACCGAAATGTTTCAAGAGCGCTTTTCGGCGCGTGGGCCCAATGCCCGGGATGGTATCCAGTTGGGAGGCAAAACCCAGCTTCGAGCGGCGGGAACGATGCGCCGTGATCCCGTAGCGATGGGCCTCATCGCGAATCCTCTGCACGAGATACAGCCCCTGCGAATGGCGCGGCAAAATCAGCGGCTGGCTGTTGTGCGGGAAGAAAATTTCCTCCTCCTGTTTGGCCAAGCCGATCACTGGAATTTTTTCAAATAAATTAAATTCTTCGAGGACGTTGACCACGCGCCCCAACTGGCCTTTGCCGCCGTCAATGATGATCAGGTCGGGCAGGAACGCAAAAGACGCATCGGGCTTGGACCCCGGGCTGGATTCTGTTTCTTGAGCGGCCCGCCACCTTTTGAAGCGGCGCGTGAGCATTTCCTCCATCGAGGCGAAATCGTCCGGCGCGCCAATGCTTGTGCTGTCAATGTTGAATTTACGGTACAAATTTTTGGCGGGCACGCCTTTTTCAAAAACGACCATCGCGCCCACCGTGGCCACGCCCTGCGTGTGACTCACGTCATAGCATTCCACGCGGTTGGGCGGCGCGGAAAGTTTTAACGCGGTTTGCAATTCGGTCAAGGCTTGCTCTTGCTTATGCGCGTCGGCCTGCCATTGGGCGCGCAAAGCCTGCAAAGTTTCGGTGGCGTTTTCCGCCGCCATTTTGACGAGTTCCTGCGGCTGGCCCTCCTGCGGGACGATTAACTCAATCTTTTCGCCGCCGCGTTTTGACCTAAGCCATTGACCGATGATTTTCGCTTCTTCAATTTCGGCGGGCATCATCAACTGTTGGGGAATATTTGCGGCTTCGGCGTAAAACTGCTTGATAAATTCGGAGATTACTTCAGAGTCGGCGGTGTCTTCCGTGCCTTCCAAAATAAAGTATTCGCGGCCAATCAACTTGCCGCCGCGAATAAAGAAGATTTGGACGCAGGCTTCGCCGTCTGCGCGGGCCATGGCCAGCACGTCCGAATCGAGGTAATCCGAAGCGAAGACAATTTTCTGTCTTTCGATGATGGAATGCACGGCCTTGAGTTGGTCGCGCAGGGCCGCGGCTTTTTCAAAGCGCATGTCTTCGGCGGCTTTTTCCATATCCGCTTGCAAACGCTGGACAATGCCTGCGCTCTGCCCGCCGAGAAAGTCCATCAAATCCGAAATCATGGCGCGATACCCAGCCTGGCTGATTGCGCCAATGCACGGCGCGCTACATAATTTGATGTCGTAATACAGACAGGCGCGCTGATCGTGGCCGGTAATCTCGCGGTCACAAGTGAGGTAGGGGAAAATGCGGCGCAGGACTTCCAAAGTTTGATGCACCGCCCAAGCGGAGGTATAGGGGCCGAAATAACGCGAGCCATCCTCCTCCATATTGCGGGTGACGGTCACATGCGGAAAAGGCTCGTTCCAGTGAATTTTGATGTAGGGATAGCGCTTATCGTCCTTGAGGCGGATGTTGTATTTGGGACGATGCTTCTTGATCAGATTCATCTCCAAAATCAGCGCTTCCAACTCCGAGCCCACAACGATCCATTCAAGGTCTGCGATATTTTGAACGAGTTTGCGGGTTTTCGGGTCGTGGCTTGAATCGGCGTGAAAATAGGAGCGCACCCGATTTTTGAGGTTAATCGCCTTGCCGACGTAAATAATCGTCCCTTCGGCGCTCTTCATAATGTAGCACCCGGGCTTGGCAGGTAAAGTAGCCAGAATGCCTTGAATTTTCTCTGAAATTTCCATATCGCTATTTTATCGCTGGTTCTAAATTCTCGCTAAAAGCAATTTGCAGGGCGACCTTCATGCCACAACAGGGATGCCGTTAATATACTTGATGGCGATAAAAATAAACTTAAAATCAGGGCTGGTCTGCGGGAGCTTCGCCAAAATTTATGCCATAAGTACTATTCAATCCATTCGAGCATATAATGGCCCAAAAATCAAAAAGGAGAATGTAAGATGGAATCAAATCAACCTGTAGGAACCCCTACATCAGGCGGGAACGAAAAAATGATGGCAATTGCCTCCCTGGTTTTGGGCGTCATTAACCTCTGCGCCTGGTTCTTTCCCATTTGCGGAATCCCGCTGGCGCTGGTTGGGATTGTGCTGGGCTTTTTGGGGATGAAAGACCCTTCTCAAAAGACCTTCGCGCTGATCGGCATCGCCTTATGCGCCCTCGGCTTAATTGCTGGCTGTGGGAATGCCGCTTATGGCGCCTACCTCGGCTATACCGGACAAATTCAATTCCCCAGCTTTGCTCCATAATCACTCTCTGGAATCAAAAACTCCAGCCCGGCGGGCTGGAGTTTTTGATTCCAAGGTTACGGCAAGGCCGTTGGCGGGGTGCGGCGCGCGCCAGAGAGCAGTTGCATCAGGGCCATATCATACGCAGATTCGTACGCCGTGTCAGCTCCGCCTTCGCCATCCAACGGCTCAATCGTCTGATTACCATTTTTATCTTCGCCCAGCACAAGGCGATCGGCCAGCAGGTGAATTTCAGCGATTAGCGGAGCCATCTCGTCGCCATAAGGCATATTCTGAAGTTCCTGCGCTTTGTTCAGTAATTCCTGCGCCCAACTCTGCATGTTCTGTGCGGAAACAATCACCTTCTGCCCGTTGGACTGGATGTTTGGGCTGGCATCTGGAGCGGAGATGGAGAAGTTGGCGTGGGAAATCACCTGTGGGATGTAACCCCGATCGCTGTACCCGGGCTCGCCATTTGACAGCAAACCGTAGCCGTCGCCGGGGTTGTCCACGGTTCCGTTTCCATCCCAGTCTTTATATAAGGTCGCGTTATCCCTGCCGACCAATTGATTGATTATCTCTTCAGTTTTTCTACGCACCAATTCTTCGTTATTTTCCTCAAACGCCTTTTGAAGTTCGTCTGTGGTGGCGGATACTTGATCCGCGCCAAACCAGAGGCCCTGAATCAACGCAGTTTTATCGGGCGCATCCGAGAAGGCCACCAGCAAATGTCGGATGTGGACCAGCGCTTTAGCGGGAAGCGTCAGCGAGGCGACCACCGTACCGGAGGTTTTATTCTGCGGGGCGCCTTGATCCGTCTCAAGCGTGATTTGAATTTGGTCAAACAGCGACAGAATATTTTGCCCTTCAGCATCCACATACGTTAACTGACCATGGCCGGAATCGCCCGCGCTCACCGAGCCAATATCGCGCTTCACTTCGCTGGCTTCTGAGAGAAGCCAAACTTCATAGTGCATTCCAGTCGGAGGCGCTTCCAAACTGGTGGAGACGAAGAGCTTGTCCATGTTGTTGTTGAAATCGGTGAAGCGCGCCTGCGCAACCGATTTGTCTTTTCCGTTTTTGCCGGCGTAAAGGGCAAAACCAGCCGCGGCCAACACGCCAATCAGCAGGAGCGCGCCGAGTAGTTTCAGCCAGGCTGGCCCGCCAGGTTGGGCCAGCCGATCTTTCTTTTCGGCGGCTTGTCTGGCCAGTTTCAATTGATTGGATGTGTCTACGGAGACGGTTTGACCGCTGAAGACAGCGATAAATTCATTCGCCAGATCGGTAGCGGTAGCGTAACGCCGCGCGGGGTCTTTCGCCAGCGCGCGATCAATCACGGCTTGTAAATCGCTGGAAAGCCCGAGGATGTGCGGCGGCGGTTCGTTGAGGTGCTTCATCAGCAACCCAAAAGAAGATTCTGATTCAAAAGGCACGCCGCCAGCCAGCATTTCATAGAGCATCACGCCCAGCGAGTAAATATCGGTGCGCGAATCAACCGCATCGCCGCGCGCCTGTTCGGGACTCATGTAGGCGGGCGTGCCGGAGATGGCGCCTGTAGAGGTTTGGATGGATGCGTCCAGTAGGCGAACCAGCCCAAAGTCCGAAAGGATCGGTTCGATATCCGCAGGCAGGGGGAGGTTGGGGTCAATCGGTCCGCTGGCAGAACGCAACAGCACGTTGGCGGGTTTGATGTCGCGGTGGACGATGTTTTGGCTGTGGGCGTAATCAATGGCGGCGGCCAGCGGTTTAATCAGCTTGGCGATGGCGTCAAAGGGAAGTTTTTCCCCGCGTTGATGCAGGGCTTTAAGGTAAACGCCCAAAGACGCGCCCGGCATATATTCCATCACCAAACAGGGCTGGTCTTCGATTACATCATAATCATAGACTTGGATGATGTTTTGATGCCGCATCCCCGCCATGACGCGGGCTTCACGCTCAAAACGATTTCGCGCCTCGGAAGCGCCGTCCATGTGGTCGCGCATGATTTTGACGGCCACTTTGCGATTCAAGGTGGCGTGGTCGCCAACGTATACTTCCGCCATGCCGCCACGCGCCACCAACTCGCCAATCGTTACTTTGTTTAATTTCTTTCCGGTCCAAATAGGCATTCCGCGATTATACCCGAAGTATAATCGCGGCTACGATTGGAGCGTTACAAGATGATATTGGAAGAACAGATTGCCAGATTATTGCGCGCCCGCTCGCTGAAGCTGGCCACCGCCGAATCCTGCACGGGCGGGTTAATCGCGGACCGGATTACAAACCTGCCCGGCTCTTCGGAATATTTTATGGGCGGCGTGGTGGCGTATGCGTATGAAGCTAAAGTCGCCATATTGGGCGTCTCGTGGGAGACGCTCAATTCAGTCGGCGCGGTGAGTCGGGAGGTTGTGATTCAAATGGCGCGCGGCGCGCGCTCCATTTTCAACGTGGAGATTGCCGTCAGCGTCAGCGGAATTGCCGGGCCCGGCGGAGGCACGCCCGAAAAACCGGTGGGCACAACCTGGGTTGGGCTTTCCACTCCCAGCGGAGATTGGGCGCGTCACTTTTTATGGACGGGCGAACGCAAAGAAAATAAATTCAATTCTTCAGAGGCTTCGCTCCAGTTTGTTTTAGATTATCTCGAAGGCCGCCTGGAACGCGAATAGTTTATTGAAGATCAGTTCTGGCAACGTGGCGCCTTCAAAATTGGGCGCGAAAAAGCGCCTTGTTCAATTGAAAGCTTGGAAATATCCGCGTCCCAAAAGAAAAGTGTCGGTGGCCAGGATGGCCAGAATCATTTCAGCGCTTTAATGAGCGCCTCAAAGAGTTTTCCGTAATTTGCAGTGGCTTCGACGAGAAAGTCCGTAAAACTGACCGTCGCCGAATGATCGGCCTTATCTGAAATGGCGCGAACGCAAAGAAATGGAACTTGATTAACCTGACAGACGTGGGCAATCGCGGCGGCTTCCATATCCGCACACAACCCCCGATGCGTATCCCATAACCACTGCGCTTTTTCGACCCTGCCGATAAATTGATCGCCGCTTAAGATTCTGCCTGAATATATTTTAGGGGCATATCCAGCCAGAGGACTCAGCGAAACGCCCTGCGAAACCTTGAGCGCCAGGGCTGTCAGCCTTTCGTCTGCCGAAAAGGTTTGTTGCTTTCTAAACTGCAATTGGCCCGCGGGTTTGGAAACAAAAACGTCAAAGAGCAATTCGCCGGGAGCCAGTCCCCAATCGGTCAAGTCAAAGTCGTGTTGAATCAATTCAGCGGCGATGACCAAATCCCCCACTTCCAATTCCGGCGTCAAAGCCCCCGAACTCCCCATGTTAAAAAGCAATTCCACTGAAAACAGATCCAGCATTTGCTGGGTGGCAATGGCCGCATTCACCTTGCCCGGGTCGCAACGCGTCAGGTAAATTTCATGCCCGTCTGCGGCTCCGCTCCAAAACAGGCGTTTCCCCGTTTCGATTTTTTTCAAACCCTGCATAAACGCGCGAATGGAAATCAGTTCTTCATCCATCGCGCCAACGATCCCAATTTTCATTTTTCGCTTCTCCCTTACTCCAGCCCCTGTCTGGTTTGCTTCTTTCCGCGCGCGCGCATCCAATTTAGAATCTGTGGCATTACTTCGGCGTAGAGTTTGTATAAAAATAAATTTGGCGCGAAATCATACGCGCCCAACGTCCGCGCCACCTGCCCGCCCAGGCCTTCCTTAAAACGGTAGACGCCCCACAGCGAATCGCTTTCATCAAAAACCTCCGGCGCGCCCCACAGGTCGTACACTTCACAGCCCTGCGCTTTCGCAATTTTCAACGCCTCCCATTGCAGTAAATAGGTTGGCATTTTCTCGCGCTGTAAATTTCTCGACATCCCATACACGTAATACGCGCGCTTTCCAAAGATAAATAAAAAGATCGCCGCCAGCGCTTCGCCGCCAGCCTCTGCAATCAAAGGCAGGGCTTGCGGCTCGGCTTGCGACTCGCAATTTTCAAGGAACGTCTTCCAAACCATCTGATAATAGTTTTCATCGCGAATCACAAAGCCGTCGCGCACCGAGGTTTCAGCGTACATCTTATACAAGTTCGGCAAATCCTCTTTTTTGCCCACGCGCAGAACAACGCCTTTCTTTTCCGCCAGGCGGATGTTGTAACGCGTCTTCGGCTTCATCTTCATCAATAAAGATTCTTCGTCTGGATTCAAATCAATCAAAACGGTATTGCGGAATTGGATTTGATCAGCCGAAAAACGCCAGCCGCCGCGCTTCAATTCCCCGCTCACGGCCGGGCCGGTGGAATCCTCAACAGCTTCCACGCTGTCCGGGACTCCCCGCCCCAACTCCACATCCGGATCCACTTTGATAAAGATGGCTTTCTGCGTTTTTGCAAAGTTTTGCAAATCATTCAACACGCGCATTCGCAAAGTCGGGTTTGACCAATCCAACAGCGGGCCCTTCGGCGCGTACAAAATGCTGGCTTTGATCAGCCCGCGAAAAGAAACCGTCCGTTTAAGGATTAAACAAGCCGCCAACGGCGTTTGACCTTCGGCTTCCGCAAAATTTTGCGTAACGTAAAATTCGGATTCGGTCCAAACGGCATAATAGGGAACCCAGCCAGCCTGCGCCTTAACCTGCCCCCATTCATGGGATTGCAAAAAATGCGGGTTGGGCAATTTGGAGATTAACTGATTCCAGCAATTGGAAATTTGCGGATTCAAACGTTCGTCCTTTACAGCTTACGCAGAATATACATGGTATATAACCAATACAACGCCGGGTTATAGACTCGGTCCACAGCCTGCGCCGCGCGTTTCACTTCGCCGCCAAATCCCCGCTTAAAACGATAGACGCCCCACAACCCGTCGTGCCGCGTTTCAAATTGAGATTCAAGCGCATCTTCATTCGCATCCGGCACGCCCCACAAATCATATTCTTCACACCCGCGCGCTTGCGCCCAACGGAGCGCCTCCCATTGCAGTAAATACGTTGGCATTCGGTTGCGTTCCCGATCATTGGAAGCGCCATACACATACCAGGCGCGTTTGCCATGCGCGAAAACCATCAGCGCGGCCAACGGCTCGCCCGCATATTCCGCCACCAGCAATTCACAAGCGCCTTTGGGCTGAAACAATTCGTAAGCGCGTTGATAATACGCTTCGGAATGAACGCCGAAGCCATCGCGCCCGCCGGTGACCGTCATCAGCGCATGAAAGGCGCGCAAGTCGTCCCAAACCCGCACGCGAATTTCCTTCTTCTCCGCCAGCCGAATGTTGTAACGACACTTCGGCTTCATCCGCGCAAGGATCGCCGCTTCGGCCTCTTTGATTGAAATGGTAATCGTCCGCGGCGGCTGAATGTTCTGCGGGGAAATGCGCAAGGCGGAAGTCTGATAATGAAATTCGCCGCTCCAGACGTCCGGCTCAATTTTCAGGAAGATGGCGCGGCGCTTTTTGCAGACCGCATTCACTTCCTCCCAAAACGCATCGCTCACCGCCGATAAATTTCCGCTAAAAACCGGCTTGGGCAGATAAGCAAAAGACAGCCCCAAAGGCAAACGGCGAAAGAGGATTTGCGCGCCAATTCCTTCGGCGAGCAGGCGCACAGCCTGCCAGCCAAACTCGTTTTTAAGTTCGCCCCATTCGCCCATTTGAAGCAAATGCGCGTCTGGTTGACTTTCAATAAATTGATTCCACTGCGGAAGAGAAACTTGAGGCATGATTGAATCAGGTTAAAGAAGTGATTTCTGGCGGCGGCGCGGAGCGCACCGAGCCGGAGGGTAGAAAATCGTTGAGGGTCTGAATCAGGCTTTCGGTCTCGGATTGATGCGCATGGAACGCCAGTTGTTCAATCGCGCGCGCCAACCCGGCGCCATCCACTTTTTCCTCCTCCGCCGCCCTAAAAATTTCGGAGTGTTGCGTTGGCTCAAACTGCATTCCCTCCTCCCATAAATCTTCGCGCAATTTTTCGCCCGGGCGAATGCCCGAAAATTCAATTTCAATATCGCGATGCGGTTCCAAGCCGGAAAGTTTAATCAAGTCTTCCGCCAAGTCCAAAATCCGCACCTGCTCGCCCATGTTGAGCATAAAGACTTCGCCGCCCTGGCCCATCGAAGCGGCCTGCAGAACCAAATGCACGGCTTCGGGGATGGTCATAAAATAGCGATACATTTCCGGGTGCGTCACCGTAACCGGGCCGCCATTGGCGATTTGATTTTTGAAACGCGGAACGACGCTCCCGCGACTGCCCAACACGTTGCCAAAACGCACAACCGAATAAGCGTATCCGCTCCGTTGCGCGGCGTCGAGGACGATCATCTCGGCGATGCGCTTGGTGGCGCCCATCACGCTGATGGGCCGCACGGCCTTGTCCGTGGAAATTAAAACGAGCCGCGCCACCCCAAACTTGCTGGCCGTACTAACGACATTTCTTGTGCCGATGACATTGTTCGTGACCGCCTCTTCCACATTCGCCTCCATCAACGGAACGTGTTTATGCGCGGCGGCGTGAAAGACCATCTGCGGCTGATGTAACTTGAAAATTTCCTGCAGGCGTTGCGCGTCGCGCACATCTGCAATGACTGGCGCAAGCGAAAGCGCGGGGAAATTCTCGCGCAGTTCGAGGAGGGATTCAAAAATGCTGTTTTCGCCATGCCCCAACAAAATCAGCGAAGCCGGACTCCAACGCGCCACCTGACGGCAAATTTCGCGCCCAATCGAGCCGCCCGCGCCAGTGACTAAAATTCGCTTGCCGGTTAAGTTGGCGCCAATCAATTGATTATCAATCTTCACCGGCTGGCGGCGCAGTAAATCGGTAATATCCACTTCGCGCAGGCGGTTCACGCTGACTTTGCCGCCGAGCAATTCGTAAATGCCGGGCATGGTGCGCGAAGGAATGCCTTTGGCGCGACATGCGTCGTTAACCAAACGAATCACCTTGCCAGAGGCCGAAGGAATGGCAATCACAACCTCGTCCACTCGCTGGCTTTCCAAAATTACGGCAATCTCTTCAATTTTGCCAATCACCGAAACCCCATAAATTTGATGACGCTGTTTGGCGGGGTCATCGTCCAAAAAGCCAATCGGAATCAGGTTGAGGGGGGAAGACCTTTGCAATTCGCGCACCACCAACGCTCCGGCATCGCCTGCGCCGACAATTAAAACGCGCCTGGCTTTTTCGCTTCGCGCGTGCGAGGTTTGTTCGGCCAGAATGCGCAAGGCAAAGCGCGAGCCGCCAATCAACACTAGCGAGAGGAGCCAATCTATGCCCAGCGCCGAACGCGGCATACCGGGTTGCACAAGGTTGAAGTTAATCAGCAGGAGCATCAGGCCGGACGTTAAGACTGAAGCCGTAGCGACGGCAAACGTAATCAGGCGAAGCTCGTTCGTGCTGGCGTACATCCATAAGCGCCGATACAAGCCGAACGAAAAATAAACGGGGACTTTTATGGCCAAGGCCACAAAACACATGATTAATGCGGCGGGGAAATAATAAGGAAGCTGACTCACATCCAGACGCAGGGCGAAACTCCCCAACACCGAAACGATGATGAGGGCCAAGTCGCCAATTAGGACGAAGCGGTTGCGAACGTGAGTGCGGGACATAACAAAGGTTGAAGGTTGAAGGTTGAAGGTTAGGCGTTGCGCATTTCTTCAACAGCTTCGTAAACGCCATCTGCCAAAGCGACGCTGGGCTTGTAACCTAGAACGTCCATCGCCTTCTGCGGCGTTCCAATCGAACGATAAATATCGCCCGCGCGCGGTTCGGCGTGGATATGCTTGGGAGCGTTGGGAAAAATTTCGTAGAGGATGTCGAGCAAATCCAACAGGCGCGTTTCAACGCCGGTACAAACGTTGAAGACCTGTCCTGGCGCTTGGGGGTGTTGGGAAGCCAGCAAATTGGCTTGCACAACGTCTTTCACGTTCACCAAATCGCGCGATTGCCCGCCATCGCCATAGACGGTAATGGGCTTGTTATCCAACATGCGGCGGATGAAGATTGGCACGGCGGCGGCGTACATTGAATCTGGCCTTTGGCGCGGGCCATAGACGTTGAAGTAGCGCAGAGCCGCAACTTCAAAACCAAACGAATTGGTATAAAGCTCGGCGTACATTTCATCCACCCGTTTGGAGGAAGCGTAAGGAGATAATTGTTTGAGCGGCGTATCTTCCACCAACGGCATGGCGGTTGAATCGCCATAAACAGCCGCACTGGAGGCAATCACCGCTCGTTGCACTCCCGCTTTGCGCGCGGCTTCAAATAAAATGGACGTGCCGGTGACGTTCACATCAAAACATTCCTGCGGCTTCTCCATGGATTCAGGGACGGAGACGAAAGCCGCTTCGTGGAAAATGATATTGACGCCGCGCACCGCCTCGGCGACGCGCGAAGCGTCGCGCAAGTCGCCTTCGATAATTTCAACATCGAGGCCCTTCAAATTGTCGCGCTTGCCCGAAGAAAAATTATCCAACACCCGAACTTGCGCGCCCTGTTGAAGCAAAGCCCGCGTAATGTGCGAGCCAATAAACCCGGCGCCGCCTGTGACTAAATAGCTCATTTTTACCTGCCTGTCCTTCTAATTACCGTGCCGATTGTCCTGAGGATAATTGAAAAGTCCAAGTTCCATGTGCGATGTTTGATGTAATACAAATCATATTCAAGTTTAACGGATGTTTCCTTCACGTCGGCTACGTAACCATAATTAATTTGCGCCCAGCCCGTCAACCCCGGCTTGACCAACAAGCGCGCGCGATAAAACGGGATTTGTTTTTGAAATTCGCGCACCAGTTCGGGGCGTTCGGCGCGAGGACCCACCAAACTCATCTCGCCGCGAATGACGCTCAGGAATTGAGGCATTTCATCGAGGCGCGTCTTGCGCAGAAAATCGCCCACCCGCGTGACGCGAGGATCGTTCTCAGTCGCCAGTTTGGCCTGCCCATCCTCTTCCGCATTTTGCCGCATGGAGCGGAATTTACTAATCTTAAAAACGCTCGCGCCTTTACCCAGCCGTTCCTGCGAATAAAAAATTGGAAAGCCGCTTTCCAGGACAATGGCCGTGGCCACGAACGGAAAAATCAGGAGCAGGATGAAAGCGCCCACAATTCCACCCAGAATATCCATCACCCTTTTGAAAAGCTCGTACATGCCGCGCACGCGAATTTGATCCACGAACGAACGAATCACCCAATCGGATTCAAGGTGTTCCACCGGCACGCGCTGGGTCATTTCTTCGTAAAGGATTGGCATCCGCGTCACTTCCACGCCGCGTTCCTGCGCGTCCAGAATGGTTTGAAAGGTCTCGCCTTTAATCTCTCCATTAATGGCAATCACCAGGTCCGAAATGCGCAGGTCGTCAATTAAATTCAAAAGTTTATCGCTGGCTCCCAAAACTGCCAGCCCGTTATAGGATTTGCCCTGTTTCGCCAGATCGTCGTCAATGTAGCCCAAGAGCAGAAACGGCGGAGGGTGTAATTTGGAATGCACTTCCGCAAGCGAGCGCCCGCCCCGCCCGGCCCCAACAATCACGAAACGACGCATTAATCCAGAGGACGTGTATAAGCGGATGTACAAGCCGCGTAACATTAAAGTCAAAAGGGTGGCAATCACCAAAAAGGCGCCCACGCCAATACGCGGCAGGGCGTTGGGTTCATGAATAAAGATAAATAGAATTGAATAAAGGGCCAGGCCGGTTAACGGAGCGACAGCAATCGAACGCAACGTGCGTTTCCAATTTGCGGCGGTATGAAGCTCATAAGATTCCACCAGGAGGACCAACCAAATCAACGGCAGGACATAAAACCAAAGCGGGACTTCAATCCCCAATTGAAACCTGCGAATCTGATTTTCAGTAAAGCCCTCGGCCAGCAAAACCAGACGATTGTACTCGCGCCAGACATACAGCGAGCCAAACAAAGCGCAGACCGAAGCGACCAAATCGCCCAGTAAAAGGATGAAGCGTTGTTCGCTGGGGCGCAGTCTTAAAGAGGGGTGATAAATATCAGCCATTTTTTTTCAACAAACTTGAGGCGGCGCTCCACAAAAAACCGGCGCCCCAGGCCCAATGCATGGTTGCAATAGCCAGCGGCAAGCCCAACGCCAGAAAAAGTTTCTTCTTTTCCAGCGCCAGCTTCACGCCAGCGCCCATCAGCGCCAAAACATAGAAACAGATTTGCGCCAGCAAAAGATATTTTGCCAAAGCAAAAAACAAGGATAACACACTCAGCCCAAGCAGGCTTAACACAAAAGCGGGCGGCAGAGCCTGCCGCCAGCGAAGCGTCTGCGGATAACGCTTCAACATTCGCAACTTCCAATATCCATAACGCCAATATTGAAGCGCCAATTGAGCAAGCGTGCTTCTGGAAAAATAAATTGACCGAAGCGCCGGGTCCAGCCAGACCACGCCGCCAGTCTCGCGAATGCGCGCGTTAAATTCATAATCTTCGTTGGCTAATAAAGTTTCATCAAAGCCGCCGATGCGCTCAATCAGCGTCCGCTTGAAAGAGCCGAACGGAACCGTATCCACCGGGCCTGCCTTGGCGTTCAAGCGATAAAGCGCGTCTCCCACGCCCAGCGGATGCGCCGCCGCAAAAGCGATGGATTCAGCCATCCAGGTTTCAGCGCCGGGGCGAATCTCCCACACGCCGCCAATGTTATCGCCCTGATGCGCTTGATGCGCCTGCACGCAACGCGCCACGTACTCCGGGATTGGAATAGAGTGCGCATCCAGCCGAACGATGATCTCGCCGCGCGCCTCTCGAATGGCCTGATTCAGCGCCGCCGGGATGGTGCGCTTCACATTCTGAACCAGACGAATCTTCAAGTCTGCGTGCTCGCGTTCAAAAGCCGAAATTACCGCCGCAGTTGCGTCGGTAGAATTTCCATCCGCAATAATCAATTCAACCTGCGCGAGCGGATACGTCTGCGCATGAATGGCAGATAACAAATAGCGAATGGTTTTCTCTTCATTATAACAAGGGACAATAATGGAAACAAAAGGGTGCATGAGTAGTTGTTTCGTCAGTCGCGGGGGTTCTCCACCCAGCCAACTGCGGGCGCATATTCTACCACTTCGCCGCTTTTCAGGCTCACAAGCCCTTAAGCGATTAAAGCCACCGCTTCAATTTCCACCAATGCATCTTTGGGCAAGCCCGCCACAGCGATGGTGCTCCGCGCTGGAGGGTTCGCGCCAAAGACTTCACCATAAATTGCGTTCATTTTGGCAAAATCGCCCATCTGCTTAAGGAAAACGGTGGTCTTGACCACCGTTGCGGCGGAAGCGCCTGCGGCTTCCAACACGGCTTGCAAATTTTTCAGAACCTGACGGGTTTGGCCTTCAATTTCATTCGAAACCAATTCGCCGGTGGCCGGGTCAATCCCCAGTTGACCGGCCGTATAAACCGCCGTCTCTGTACGAATGGCTTGCGAGTAAGGGCCAATGGCCTGGGGGGCTTTTTCCGTCTGCACAATTTCTTTTTTCATTTAAATCAAATCCTCTTTGTATGAGATAGAGTCGCTCGCATAAAACTCAAAAGATGCCAATTGCCACCTTATTAGGGCTGACCAACAACATTGGAACGCTGACCGAAAATTGCGCCAAATAAGGATTCGTGATTTCAGCATCGTACACCGAAACCCAGGAGGCTTTCATCACTTCCAAACTGGAGGAAAATTCAGCGGCGGCCGAGACGCGCATTTTACCCTTCAACACAAAAGAACCGAGCAGTAAATTCACGCCCTGCATTTTGCGATTCCCTTCGGTTTCGTCATAATCCAGCGACTCAGCCGCAGGCGGGACGAGGTGAAACGCAAGGACTTGTTCGGTAGGCACATAAATTTCTTCATAGGCGTAGGTCTTAGGCGGAGAACCGCCCAACACCACCACTTGCGGCTTAAGCAAATGGATGAAAGTCGGCGCGCCCTGCGTGCGAAGCCAAATGCTCACGCGCACGTTTTCTTTCAGCACAATCTCCCCCCGCACCAACATGGTCTGGGTATACACCATTACCGTTGTACTTTTTTCATCTGCGCCCAAAGGTTTCATCGCTCATCTCCTTAACAAATTATACCTTACCCTTCCTGCTGACCAAAGACTCGCTTATACTCGTTTAAATGGCAGGATTTGCTTTCGGGAAAATTACGCGCAACGCCTTCAAGGTTTGGCTGGGAATTACAGCGCTGATCGGTTTTCAATGTCTGTGGATTGTAACGCGCAACGGCTTGGACGGATTTCAAGCCTACGTGCAAGATAGCCCACTCACCTACACGCCGCTCGCGCTCGCCTCGGCGGGATGCGTTTGGCTGTTGGCCGGGCTGGCGCTGGGATTACTTTACAAAAATAAAATCACGCACAGTAATTTATACGCCTGGGCTGGATTTTTTATCGTCGCCGTGACCTATTTGAACGTTTTGCGCGAACGGATTCGCTACGGCGACATTGGCTATTACATCGAAGCCGCGTTCAAACTTTACCAACATCAACCGCTTCCCGACACCTACATCTATCCGCCGTTTTGGGCCACCCTGCTTTCCCTGCTCACGCCGCTGGGCGAAGACGGCATGTTAATCGTGTGCTGGCTTGCAAATTTGCTCTCGCTATTCGCATTCTATTATTTACTATGCCGAACGCTGGAGCGTTATCAATTTAAAGCGGAGTCCGCCGCAATCGTTACGACTGTATTTATGCTGGTCAACATGCCGCTCTTGCGAACTTTGCTCTACGTGCAAGTTAATTTACATGTACTTAATCTCATTTTCCTCAGCCTCCTGCTTTACAAAAACAAACCCTTCCTTTCCGCGCTAGCTTTGGCGCTCGCCGTACACCTGAAAGCTTCTCCAATGATTCTGGTTCTGGCCTTCCTGCTGGAGCTTAACTGGAAGTGGCTGGCCTATCTCTGCCTCAACTTAATCTTCGTCGCGCTGTTCACCGTCGCGCTTTACGGCTTTGATCCCTACCTGCAATTCATCCACAACGCCGCCCTGCTCGCCGCCCCCCGCGAATTCAGCCTGCGCGACAGTTCATTCGACTCATTTTTCAACGTCTCGCTCGCCTATCTGCGCATGAATGCAAAACTGGTTCAAGCCTTCGTCTATCTCGCCAAGTTCAGCGTAACCGGATTCGCAATCTTCATCAGCTTAACGACCGCCGGCTTATACGCCAAAGCCGAAAACGCCAAACTTTACAACGCCCTGCCCGCGCTTTTATTCGCAATGGTCATTGCCTCGCCATTAATCTGGGAACATCATGGCGTTTTTCTGGCGCTCCCATTTTTATTGCTATTAAAAAAATTGGAGCAACCCAAAGAATGGCTCTGGTTTGGCGCGGCGTATCTATTCATCTTCCTCATGCCCACCTTCGACTTCTTCCCCTGGTCTTACGTCAAACTTTTCGGCATCCTCATCCTCCCCGGCTTGTTATGGATTGTGAAAGGCCGCAAAGACAATTCCTTCTTTTTGGATGGTCAACCGCATGGCGCTGAATAAACGCTGGATCATTCCGCCGCTCCTCACGCCCGAAGCTGATTCAGCGCTGGAAAAATTTCCTCCGCTGTTACGCCAAATCCTCTTCAACCGCGGCTTCTCCGCTGACGCAGAAGCCCGCGCCTTCCTCAACGGCAAAGCGGATTTCAACACCGCCCCCTTTCAAATGACCGGAATGCGCGCCGCGATTGACCGAATCCAATTCGCGCTGAAACATAATCAGCCAATCGCCATCTATGGCGATTACGACGTGGACGGCGTGACCGCCACCGCCCTACTCGTGCAGGCGCTTCAAGTCCTAGGCGCCAACGTCCGCGAATACATCCCCAACCGCTTTGAAGAAGGCTACGGCTTAAACAACAACGCGCTGGACGAACTGCAAGCCAGCGGCATAAAGTTAGTCATCACGGTAGATTGCGGCATCCGCTCGCCCAACGAAGCCGAACATGCCAAACAAATCGGGTTGGATTTAATCATCAGCGACCACCATCACCCCGCCGAAGGAGCTTTACCGCCCGCGCTGGCCGTCATCAACCCCAAACAACATGGAGACCTCTATCCCGATAAAGATTTAGCGGGCGTGGGCATTGCCTACAAAATTGCCGAAGCGCTCTTCAGCGAACTCTCTCAAAAATACAGCCTGGATTTCTTGTTAGACCTCGTGGCGCTTGGCACCGTGGCAGACCTGGCTCCATTGGTCGGCGAAAATCGCATCCTCGTCCGCCGCGGACTCAGACAAATGAAACAAACCTCACGGCAAGGACTCTTCTCGCTCGCCGGAGTGGCCGAACTACCGCTGGCCAAAGTCAACGCAATGGACATTGGCTTTAAGTTAGGGCCGCGCTTAAACGCGGCGGGACGATTAAAAGAAGCGCTGGCCGCCTTTGAATTGCTCACCACCAAAGACGTCTTCCGCGCCGGTCAACTGGCCCAACAACTGGATTTACAAAACCGTGAACGCCAACAGATCACACGCGAAATGCAAGCCAAAGCCGAAGAACTCGCCGTGGACGCCAACGCCGAAAATTTTCTCCTCTTTGCGGCCGACGCAACCTTCAACACCGGCGTCGTCGGTTTGGCCGCCTCCCGACTCACAGAGAAGTACTATCTCCCTTCCGTCGTCGCCGCCCAAGGCGCGGAAGAGACGCGCGGCTCGTGTCGTTCCATCCCCGAATTTCACATCACCGACGCGCTCGATCAATGCGCCGATCTGCTCGTCCGGCATGGCGGTCACGCGGCGGCCGCAGGCTTCACGGTGGCCAATGAAAATCTAAACGCATTTGTCGAACGTTTGAAAAATATCGCCAAAGAAAAATTGAGCGGGCAAGACCTCACGCCGACTTTAATGGCCGACGCCGAAGTTTCGTTAACGGATATGCGGCCAGAACTGATTAAGATCCTCAGTTATCTGGAGCCAACCGGCTATGGCAACCGCGACGCCGTTTTCATCGCCAGAAACGTCAAGGTCAAAAACTCCCGCACAGTCGGCGCGGATGGCAAGCATTTGAAAATGAGCGTGGAAGACGAAAGCCGCTATCTACACGATTGCATCGGATTCAAATTGGGAGAATGGGCCAAACAAATGCCCGCGCGCGTCGACCTTTTGTTCACATACGAAACCAACGAGTTCAACGGGCGCGTGAGTTACCAATTAAATTTGAAAGATTTAAAAATCAGTTAGATTAAAAACGCGGCGCGCGCGCCCCAGCCTGATTCAGCTTCGGAAATATTTCCCACGCTGTTACGGCCCCCAGCGCGGCTGATAGTCGCAATAATCGTTCTTGGTTAACCTTCTTAAGTCTGTGCCATCCGTGCGGATGATGTAAATTTCACAGCCATGATCGTCGTTAGGGTGATCGTAATAAGCCGTAAAGGCCACCCATTTTCCATCCGGCGAGATGGACGGGCCTTGAGCGTTTCCGCCCGCTGGAGTTAAGACGCGCGCGTTCGTTCCGTCCGCATTCATAATATACACCTCGCGCTTCCACGCCTCGCCAGAATAGGTGACGATAAATTGGCCATCCGGCGACCAATCGCTCCGTCCGCGAATGGCGGGCAGATTGCTAATTTTATGCAGTTCCTTCCCGTCTGCGCGGATGGTGTAAAGTTGCGTTGCGCCGCCATCCAAATTTGAAGCGAACAAAATATATTTTCCATCCGGCGACCAGGTGGGGTCCCAGCCTTCTGCGTGCGGAATGTTGCCCGGGTTGCCGCCATCCCGATCCATCAAAAAAATCAGATTGCGGTTTGAATGCACAGTCCAGCGCATGAAGACAATGGTCTTGCCATTTGGCGAAACTTCCGGCGCATTCGCCACGCCAAGCTTATTCGTCAACTGCTTCACTGCGCCAGTCTCCAAATTCATTTCGTAAATTTCAAAAATATTTTCTTCCCGAAACGCCGCATACAAAGCGCGCTTGCCATCCGGCGCGAGCGAAGCGTAATAATGCTGACGGCCATCGTCCGTGGTCAGGCGGCGAAAGCCCGTGCCGTCTGCATTGATCATACAAATCTGATTGCTGGCCTGCACCTTGAAAATTTGGCAGGTGAAGACAATTTTTCCAGTGGGCGGGTCTGTGAGAATCGGCGTGGAAATGGCCAGCGTGGGCGCGCCAGTGGCAAAGTTAAATTCCGAAGTAAGGGTTGGGATGGCCGTAGCTGGAAAATATGACGGCGTGAAATTCGTCTGCGGGGTAGAAGCGGAGAGCGTGGCCAGCAGGCCCGAATCTTCGGGTAAAGGCGTGGCCACGCCCAGGTTACAGGCCAGGGTCAAAATCAAGCCAACGCACGCAAGTAGTTTTTTCTTATTCATCTGGGCTTCCAATCTTCACTCCTGTTTCACAACCGTTCGATCTCTTCACAAAGCAAGAACTTCAGGGATTATATTCCGTATCTTTTTTCTCTGCTACAATTCACGAAAACATTTTGCCGAAAGGATTGAAAATGTCTCCAACAAATTCAAAAAGTAAAAACAAGGTCATTTTTTTCCATTCACTGACGCCAGACCGTCGCCCGGAAAATGCCCGACAATTAACATCATGATTTTCAAGCATATTATTTGATTTTCCGAACCCTTTGGACTACACTACTCGTAGACTCTTGCAACACAATCCACCATCTTTAACTCATGGAGTTTCCGCATGGCAAATAAAACGCTTCTCTATCTCGGCGCGGGCATCTTCTTTGTAATTGGCGTGTGTTTGTTCGGTTATGGGGTTTTGAATGTAATCGGCTCAACTTCCGCGCAAGGCAGTTCAAACTGGCTGTCGTTCGGGATTGGGTTTGGTTGTGTAGGCGCGACATTTTTGGCGGCAGGCGCGGGGCTGGTCTATGCCGTGCAAAGGGGGACAAAAACCGAAGTGGTGCAACAAGTGACGATGAAAGTGGACCTGCTAGGGGAAACGAAGATCGAGCAGATGAAATGCCGTTCGTGCGGCGGCAGTCTGAGCGCAGACAACGTCAAAATGATCGCCGGCGCGCCGACAGTTTCATGCCCGTTCTGCGGGACAACCTATCAACTGACCGAAGAACCCAAGTGGTAACAAACCACTTCTTTCAGGAGGTACGATGAAATTCAAGCGGTTGCAGATTGTCTTTTCCCTTATCCTGGCCTTGGCGCTGACTGGCGCGCCAGCCGTCTCCGCGCAATCCGATTACTACTTCGCGGTAGAACGCGAAACTGTGAACGTCTATTGGAACGCCGACGGCACGATGAGCCTTGACTACGTGTGGGATTTCGTCAATCAGTCAGGCGCGCACCCTATTGATTTCGTAGATGTTGGCATGCCCAACAGCAACTTCAACATGTCCACGGTGCAAGCTGATGTCAACGGGACGCCCATCACTGTTTCCCGGAGCGATTATCAAGGGGACGGGAGCGGCTTCGCCGTAGTCATGGGATCACAAGCCATTCCTGCTGGGGGACGCGGGCAGGTGCATGTGTACGTTGGCGAAATCACCGCGGCGCTCTATCCCGACACGGAAGATGACGCGTACGCCAGCGGCGTATTTGGCACGACCTGGTTCGGCTCGCAGTACGTGACGGGAAATACCAACCTCACGATGATCTTTCACTTCCCGCCCGGCATGACGAATACCGAACCGCGTTGGCATAACGCGCCAGGCGGGTTCCCCTCCGAGCCGCAGATCGGAAGCGATGAAAGCGGGCGCGTCACTTACACATGGCAGAATAAAAATGGGAACGCGTATACTCAGTACGAATTTGGCGCATCGTTCCCTGCCAGTTATGTTCCTGAGTCTGCAATCGTGCGGACTAACGCTTTTGGGAATTTGATCTCGATGATCGTCTCGCTGGCGACTGATTTGGTAAGCGTGGCGCTGAGCTATCTGCCGTGCTTGATTGTCCTGCTCTTTTTCTTCGCTGGGCCAGCGCTCACCCACTTTCAAAATCGCCGCCGAAAACTGCAATACATGGCGCCGAAGATTTCCATTGAAGGACACGGCATCAAACGCGGGCTGACTGCTGTCGAGGCGGCGATCCTCATGGAAACCCCGCTTGATAAAGTAATGACCATGATCCTCTTCGGGCTGGCGAAAAAGAACGCGGTCACGGTTAAATCGCAAAAGCCGTTTGCGCTCGCAATTACCAGCCCACTGCCTGAGGGCTTATATGACTATGAGACAGAGTTTATCAAGGCCTTTCGGACGGAGGAAAAAGTGGAACGTCAGGGACTTCTGCGAAACATGACGGTCAGACTCATCAAAGCCGTCGCTGAAAAGATCAGAGGTTTCAGCCGCCAGGAGACCGTCGCCTATTACAAAAACATTATGGAAAAAGCGTGGCAACAAGTGGAGCAGGCGCAAACGCCCGAACTAAAAGGGCAACTCTATGATGAAAACCTGGAATGGACTCTGCTCGACAAGGAATACGATGACCGCGCGCGCCGCGTATTTACGGGGCCTGTGTTTGTCCCCACATGGTGGAGCCGCTACGATCCGGTCTATTCAGGCGGCGGAAGAGTCGTCTCTGCAAGCGCGCCAACTTCCGGCGGTGGAGGACGCGACAATTCATCCGCATTACCCGGCGCCGATTTTGCCGCATCCGTCGTCGTCGGCGTTCAATCATTTGCATCCAACGTGATTGGGGATGTCACAGACTTTACGGGCAAAGTCACCAACGTCACCAACCCTCCGCCTCCGCCGAAACCGTCTTCTTCATCGGGCGGCAGTCGCGGCGGGCGTAGCGGCGGTTGCGCTTGCGCTTGTGCGGGTTGCGCCTGCGCCTGCGCTGGCGGCGGAAGATAGGAGGTGAACATGGCATTTTTAGAAACCCTCAAAGAAAAGATTGGCGGCTCGAGTTTGAAAAACCCAACGCCGGGCTTATATCATTATCAACTGGAGAAAGAGAACGAAAAGAGCCGCGCACACCTGCGCATTGAAGGCGACGGCAACGCCACGTTGATTATCAACGCCAATCGCGTCATGCATCTTAACCCCACAGCCGCTCTGCTGGCGCACTTCATCATGGAACAGATTCCCGACGAAGCGATCATCCGTATGATGACCAAACAATTCAACGTACGTCCCGCGCAAGCGCGCGCCGATTTCGAAGAATTCCAATGGCAGATCAAAGAACTGCTCCGTCCAGATGGCGCGTGCGCCATCCACGAGATGGACTTGGAGACGATGATGCCGTTCAGCGCGCGCCCCGCCGCGCCCTATCGCATGGATATGGCGCTGACCTATCGTTGCAACAACGATTGCGCCCACTGCTACAACGCGCGCGAACGCGACTTCCCCGAACTCAAAACGGAACAATGGTTCGCCATCATAGACAAGTGTTTCGACCTCGGCGTTCCTCACATCGTTTTCACCGGCGGCGAAGCCACCCTGCGCGACGACCTGCCGGAGTTGATCGCCTACGCCGAATCGAAAGGGCAGATCACCGGGCTGAACACCAACGCCCGTCGTCTGATCGACGAGCGCTTCCTGCAAAAATTGCTGGACGCGGGACTCGACCACATTCAAATCACGGTCGAATCACACGACCCGCTCGTCCACGATCTGATGATGCGCGCCAAAGGCGCCTTCAAACAAACCATTCAGGGACTCAAGAACGCGCTAAATACCAACCTCTACGTGATGACCAACACCACCATGCTGAGGAGCAACGTCCACACCATGCCCGAGACGCTGGATTTCCTCGGCGAACTCGGCGTGCCTACGATCGGCATGAACGCGCTCATCTATTCCGGTCACGGTCTCACCGTTGGGACGGGCTTGCGCGAAAGCGAACTGCAACCCATCCTCGAAATGGCGGTGGAAAAAACATCGGCGCGCGGTCAGCGCCTGATCTGGTACACGCCCACCCAATATTGCCGCTTCGACCCGACGCAACTCAACCTCGGCGTAAAAGGTTGCACCGCCTCGCTGTACAGTATGTGCGTCGAATCGAACGGGAACGTTCTGCCATGCCAGTCGTATTACCATCCGATCGGAAATATCCTCACCGACTCATGGGATTCGATTTGGAACCACGAACTCTCCATCCGCTTGCGCGAGCGGCGCGGATTGCCCGACATGTGCAGTGACTGCTCCATCGTCGCTGAATGCGGCGGCGGTTGCCCGCTGCGTTTCGAATCGCATCGCAAGCAATACGAGGTAAACGACGAGATCATCCCTCTGCCGCTGGTTTCGTAAGCCTGCGCTCGATCAAGGAGACGTTATGAACATTCGCGACCGTATCGCTCAACTCTTTATCAAAGTCCGCCCCCTGCCTGAAGGCGTGCATCACTTGCAAGCCGCAACGGAGCAAGGCCAGCCGTATCGCCTGCACCTGCGCTTGCTCTCGGACGGATCGGGCCTCCTCATCGTCAATGCGGCGACGGTTTTACAGCTCAACCCAAACGCGGCGGAATGCGCGTATCACTTTATCAAAGGTTCAACCCCCGAAGAAGCGGCGCGGCAAATCGCATCGCGTTATCGCGTTCGTAAAGACACGGCGCTCAAAGATTTCACGGACTTCACGGCGCGGATTCAGACTCTCATCCAAACGCCGGACCTCGACCCTGTTTCCTATCTCGACTTTGAACGAATCGCGCCGCACTCTTCCAAGCTAGCCGCTCCATTACGCCTCGACTGCGCGCTCACGTATAAACTCCCTGAGGGAACGCAAGCCGAACATGCCCCGGTCAAACGCGTTAAGCGCGAACTCACTACCGAAGAATGGCAGACCATCCTCGATAAAGCCTGGCAAGCGGGGATTCCACATATCGTCTTCACCGGCGGCGAAGCGACCTTGCGCGAAGACCTCCCGCAGTTGATTACGCGCGCCGAACACAACGGCCAAGTTTGCGGTTTACTCACCGACGGTTTGAAACTCGCCGACAAAACCTACCGCGACGCGCTCCTACAGACCGGACTCGATCACATTTTATTTCTACTTCAACCCGCAAACGAACGCTCATGGAAAGCCCTCGAAGCGCTTGCCTCTGAAGACATCTTCGTCACCGCGCATTTCACGGTCAACGCCGCCAACGCCGCGCAAGCAGAGGAAATTCTCAAACGACTTGCAACTATCAGCGTAAACAGCCTCTCTCTAACAACATCCGATCATTCCCTGCAATCGCTCCTCGCCACGCTCCAAAGCCGCGCCGCTGAGTTGGGGCTAACCTTGAGATTCGACCTGCCCGTCCCCTATTCCGCAGAAAATCCGGTGGGGTACGAAACCGCCGAAGACGAAGTTCCCGATGGCGCGGGCAAGGCATGGATGTATGTGGAACCAGACGGCGACACGCTCCCCGCCCAAGGCCTGCAGAAGCCCATCCTCGGCAACTTCCTCGCTGATTCATGGCAAACGATCCGCCCGACGTAAATGGACTGGCATAAGCGCTACCAACAACAAGCCGGTTGGACGCGCAACCTGCGCGATTACCTCTTCGTTCAAGCGAACATCGCAACCGCGCGTCGAATCCTTGAAGTAGGGTGCGGAACCGGAGCAATCCTCCGCGCGGTCGAATCTCCCGCAACGCTATACGGAATAGATATCGATTCGCACGCGCTCGCCCAATGCCGGGTCAATTCTGCGAATGCCATCCTCGCACGCGGCGACGGGCTATTTCTCCCCTACGCAAACGCGTCATTCGATATTGTATTTTGTCATTACTTTCTATTATGGGTCGGCGATCCGTTGCAAGCCGTCCGCGAGATGAAGCGCGTCACGCGCCCGGGCGGACATATCCTTGCGCTGGCGGAACCGGATTATCTCTCGCGAACCGACGCGCCGCAGGAACTTACGCGCCTCGGCGCACAACAGACAGAAGCGCTACGTCAACAAGGCGCCGACCCCGGCTTCGGCGCCAGACTCGCCGAAACGTTTTTTGAAGCGGGAATCCGGATTGAAGAAACGGGCCCAATTCAGCGCATTGAGAAGGAAATGAGCGCCGCAGAATTTGAGTTGGAATGGGCGGTCATCGAATCCGATTTGGCGGGGATGGTCGAGGAAGCGGAAATCCAAAAAATGAAATTGCAAGATCAGGCGGCACGTCAACGTAACGAACGCATTCTGCATGTGCCTACACACTTCGCATGGGGGCGGGTTTAGTCCCGATTTTCCTGCGAATAATAGATTACACCTTCTTGATCGCCAGCAGGGTAATATCGTCAAACTGTTCTGCCGAACCGATGAAGGCTTGAAGGGCTTCTTCCATTTTGTTGATAAAGTCACCTGGCTTGGCGTTGTGTGACTTTAGAATTTTAAACATTTTTTCTTTGCCAAAAAATTCCTTGGCGCTGTTTTGCGTGTCGGGGATGCCGTCGGTAAAGGCGACGAGCAAATCGTCGGCGGCTAATTCGACTTCTTCAACTGCAAAACTGGCTCCCGGAATCGCGCCGATGACGGGCCCGGTACAGGCTAATTCAGCGTGAACGGCGCCATCTTTGCCGGCAACTAACGCAGATTCGTTCCCGCCGTTGATGTAGAAAAGTTTTCCGCTTTGCGATTCTAAAATTCCGATGAAGATGGTGGCGAACATATTTGCAGATTCGTGAGTCTCGGCCACGTAGTCATTGGTCAGCGAAACCGAATGTTGAAGCCGTTGAGCCGGCGTGAGCGCGGCCGAAGCGTTGGCGGTGGCGCGAATCAAACTGCGGAAGAGAGTCATGTATAAGGCCGCGCCGATTCCTTTATCGCAAACATCCGCGACGACGAAAGCCAAATTTCCATCGGGCAAAATGAAGGCGTCGTAAAAATCGCCCGCCACTTCTTTGGCGGCTTTGAAGTAGGCGGCAATTTCCCAGCCTTCCACTTTTGGAAGTTCGGCGGGGAGAAATTCTTTTTGAATATCACGCGCGATGTTTAACTCATTCTCTAAACTTTTTAAATATAAATTCTGTAAATCACGCAGATGTTTTTTTTCTAAACAGGATTGAATGCGGGCTTTGAGTAACGTGGGTTCAAAAGGTTTGGGCAGATAATCTTCTGCGCCGAGTTCGATGCCTTTGACCATGTTGGGCAAATCGTTATTGGCAGAGATGACGATGATGGGAATGTTGCGAATTTCAGCGTCGGCTTTTACTTTTTCAAGCACGCTGAAGCCATCCAGAATGGGCATCATAATATCGAGCAGGACTAAATCGGGCTTTTCGGCGCTAATTTTTTCCAGCGCGTCTTTGCCATTGACTGCCGCAATGGTTTGATAGTTTAAATCTTCCAGTTCCTGTTCAAGATAATCCACGTTGAAAGGTTCATCGTCAACGATCAGGATGCGCGGGGTGTGGTTCATAAATTACTTCAAATATTCTTTCAATTTCTCAAACAGCAGTTGATCGTCAAGCGGCTTGGTGAGATAGTCGTTACAGCCTGCCTGCAAGGCTTTGACTTCGTCTCCGCGCATGGCGTGGGAGGATAAGCCGATGATGGGCAAGGCTTTATGGGTCTCGCGAATTTTCTTCGTGGTTTCATAGCCATCCATAACCGGGAGCGCCATATCCATCAGAATCAAATCTGGGTTTTGGGTTTGCGCCATTTCCAAACCCTGCGCGCCATCCTTGGCGATCAACAAATGGTACTCATCTTCAAGCAGTTGAGTGATGAGGTCAATATTTAATTCGGTGTCTTCAACGACTAAAATGGTTTTCATGATTTCTCCTGATTTACCCTCATCCCCAGCCCTTCTCCCTCTGGGAGAAGGGCTGGGGATGAGGGTAATGTTTATGAAACAGAACCAGTTTCAAGGTCAGAAGATGAAACGGGTTTTTCATCTTGATAGTGAATTGGAATAGAAAGCGTAAAACTCGATCCTTTGTTTACTTCGCTGGTCACATTCAAATTGCCGCCGAGCAAGCGCGCCAAGTTGCGACTGATGGCCAGTCCCAGCCCTGTGCCGCCATATTCGCGGGTGGTGCTGGAATCGGCTTGTTGAAATTCTTCAAAAATTTTATTGAGCGCTTCTGCGTTCATGCCGATGCCTGTGTCTGCCACGTCAATTTTTAGGGTTGTGTTTTCGTGCGCCGCGCTGATTTTGATTTCGCCCGCATGAGTAAACTTTGCGGCGTTGCTGAGCAGGTTTAAAACGATTTGTTTGATTTTATTTTGGTCTGAATAAATCAATGGCAGGGCCATGTCGTTTTCTTTAACAAATTTCACGGCGGGTCTCACAAGCGGTTGCGCCGTGCTGAAGCATTGGTCAATCAGCGCGTTGATGCTGAAACTGCTGGCTTGCACGTCCATTTTGCCCGCTTCAATTTTGGCAATGTCTAAAACGGTGTTGATTAAGCCCAGCAAATGCTCCGCGCTGGTTAATACTTTGTCGAGATTTTCTTTTTGTTTATCAGGCAAGGCTTCGCCCGATTTTCTGAGCACGATTCTGGTAAAGCCGATAATGGCGTTCAACGGCGTGCGCAGTTCGTGGCTCATGGTGGCCAGGAACGCGCTCTTGGCCTGGTTGGCGTATTCGGCGCTGGCGCGGGCTTCCTGGGCTTCGTCAAATAATTTTGCGTTTTGCACCGCAATCACCGCCTGACGGGAAAGTCCATTCAGAAATTGCAATTCAGAATCGAGAAATTCCTTGCCTTTTCCATTGCGCCAAACCGCCATCAGCCCAATCAGGTCGCCTTTGGCGAGCAATGGCACGGCTAGTAAATGTTCGTCAGCGCCAACCTCTGTCCCTGTGATTTGCACGGCTCGTTGATCATTCTCCACTTCGTTGACAATTTCGCCGACTTTGTTTTGAGCAATGCTCCCGAGGATGCCTTCCCCAAGTTGGATGGTGTCGTTTCTTAGGTTTTCCGCTTCATCTCCGACGGCGGCGATGGCTCTGAACAACCGACCTTTTTCTTCGGGGAGGAAGAGTCCGCTTAATTCGCCCTGCAAGACTTGATGCGCGTGCGTGGCAATTCCTTTCAGCACTGTGGACGAATCTAATGTGGCTGAAATATCGCGGCTGATCTCTAATAAAGCAATATTTTCACGTTCGCGTCGGCGGGTCTCTTCCAAAAGACGGGCGTTTTCAAGCGCCACGCTCATCGAACTGGCCAGGGTTTGCAATAAACGCACCGCCGATTCTGAAAAGGCGTTTTCGTGGTCAATGTTTTGCAAGGAGATCACCCCGCGCACTTCATTGTTGATTAACAATGGAGCGCCCAGATAGGACTTCGCAGGCTGTCCGGCCGCCACTCCGCCGCCCAGGGCTTTGCGGCGCTCTGCCAGCCCTGTATTGACTAGCATCACGCGGCGCGTATCAATGATGTGTTTTGAAAAGCCAATTGGTTGCGCTGGCTCAATGGTTAATTTTGCGCCCTTTTCTACGGCATACTGCCAGACACTGCGATTTATTTGCGGGTCGTGTTCAATAATCGTGATCACTTGCGCGTCGAAGACTTCCTGCAGTTTCTCGCCAAGCAACTGATACATGGCTCGCGTTTCCATGCTGGCGGATAAATCCGCTTGCACGTCGTTGATGATGGCAAGTTCTTTGGCGTGTTCTTCGGTCTCTTTGAGCAGACGCTGGGTCTCGTCGAAGAGACGCGCGTTTTCGAGGGCGACCCCCATCGAAGCGGCGACGGTTTGCATTAAGCGAATATTCGATTCGTTAAAGGCGTTTTCGTCTTTGTAATTCTCTACTGTAATGGCTCCAATGACTTTGTCACTAGAGATGATAGGCACATTTGCCAATGCCTTTGAAACTTCTGTGCCTGGCAGAATTGTCATGTTGAATTTCTTTGCAATTTCCGCGATCTTTCCAAAAATGGGCTGTTTATCTTTTTGAATTTTGCGGAACATTTGCGATGGCTTCATGGGTTCAATGATAAGACGTTGCCCGTGTTCAAGCTCATAAGGATAGTGCATAAGGTCAGTTTTCTCGTCATATAAGCGAATGCCGATTTCATCCGTGTTCAACACCTCACGCAATTTATTGCCCACCAAATCAATAATGGCTTGCAGTTCAAGCTTGGAAGCGAGTCCCTGCTGAATGGAGTTGATGATCTGCAATTCAGCAACGCGTTCCTGCTCGGCTTCAAAGAGACGCGCGTTTTGGATGGCAACGCCCATGTTAGAGGCAAGGGTCCTCAACAGGCGAAGATGACTTTCGTTGTATGCATGTTGTTTATAACTTTGAATACTGACAACCCCTAGAACTTCATCGCCAGCGATGATCGGGACGCCCATATAAGATTCGGTTTCGTCTTCGGCGGAAGGCGTCAATGCGCCTTTTCGAATCCCTTCTGCGAGCGTTCCATGATGGATCGGCTTTTTGGCTTGAATGATCTTTGAGGTCAATCCCTGACCAAAGGGGAAGGGATCATATTCCCGATAGCCCCGAAAATATGAATAGGGAATGTTAATCATGCCAGTTTGCGCATTGAGAAGCAAAATCTCAGTGACTTCCACATTGAAGATATCGCGTACCTTGTTGCCCACGCTTCTCGTCACGGTCTTCACATCCAACGTCTTCGCCATCGCTTCGCCCACCGAGTTGAGGATGGCGAGTTCGTCCACGCGTTGATTCAACTGTTCGGTTCGCTCTGCAACCTTGCGCTCGAGTCCTTCGAGCAGGCCTGCATTGTCCAGCGCGACTGCGCCCTGATTCGCCAACATGCCGAGCATGTCGCGGTCGGTGTGGTCGAAGGTTCCGTAGAGCGAGTCCATGTCGGCATAGAGGTAGCCGAGGATTTGGTTTTGGGCGATGAGGGGGGCAATGATCTTGCCCTCACCCCTTGCCCATCTCCCTGGGGGAGAGGGGTTGGGGTGAGGGGGAATCAACTGCACGGTCCGCGTGAGGCGGGCCTGGGCGAGGTGGGGCTGAATCGAAGCGAGAACGGCTGAGGCGTCTTCTCCGCGTGGGAGGAGGGATTCCGCAACAACTGTACTGCCGACTATGCCCTGTGGGTCAGTCGGCTCTTCGGCTTGCCGACTAAAGTCGGCGGTACGTTCCAATATCAACATCACCCGCTCGCCGCCACTGAGTTCGGTGGCTTCTTCGACGAGGAAGGTTTGGATGGCTTCGACAGTTTTGAGGGCGTTGAGGCGCAGGCTGGTGTTGGTAAGGCGTTGGAAGGGTTCGCGCAGGTTGGACTCGATGCGCAGATGCGCGAACAAACGCTCCGAGGGCAATTTGCGCGCCTTGCCATCCTTGACCCAAAATTGCAGGAGTTCGCGATTTTCCTGCACCTTGTTGAGCGCGTTGCGGCGCAGACCTTCATCGCGGATGTTTTGAATGCTTTCCAGCAAAAAGTCGTAGGCGCGTTCGAGGGCTTGGCGGGCTTCTTTGGTTTTCTGATTGGCAGTGAGCGCTTGCGCGTGCCGCCACCAGATGTCTTGTGAGGGAAAGCCATCGGGCTTGGCAAAGTTTTGGGCGCGGTGCAAGGCAGTGGCTTTGGAGGTGGCTTTCAGCGCGGCAACGGAATCGCCTGCGGCGAGGTGGGTTCTCGCCAGTTCGGTGAGATCAACATGGTCCTTGCCCAGTTGGGCGGTTTTGTCAATCTTCAAGGCAGACTTGTAATGACGGATGGCGCTCTTCAGATCGCCTTCGGCGAATGCCAGGTCTGCCCGATTAGCGGCAAGTTGGCTGTCCACGAATGGGTCGCCGAGGTCAGAAACGAGGCTTGCGAACTCTTGCAGGTGTAAACGTGCCGAGGCGAGGTCGCCGAGGAGGAGTTCTATGGCGGTGATGTTTCCAAGCGCATAGGTCAGCCCAGTCTTGGCGCCCATGGCGCGAGTCATTTCGACAACTTCATTTGTCAGGCGGCGGCAGTGGAGGTAGAGACCGAGTTCCATATAAGCAACCGACAGATTGCCGAGGACAGCCGCCTGCCGATCTTTGTAGCCTGCCGTTTCAAAGGCTTGCTGTGCCTGCTGGGTGTGTTGAATGCGTTCGGCGAGGTCGGTATCAGTAAAGGTAAATGCATTGAGGGCATTGCCCATGCCATACTGATCGCCTGCCTGTTGGCAGAGCGTGAGCGCGGTCTGCGCGGCGTTGCGCGCGTCTTCGACGCGGTTCAGGTCGAAGTGCGCATTGGCGAGTGACCAGTAGGCGCGCCCCGCGCCTGAGTCGTCACCCAGTTCTTGATAGAGGGCGATGGCTTTCTGCGCGGTTTCGACGGCGGCTTCGGTTTGGCGCGTGCGCATTTGCGCTTCGCTCAGGCGGAAGAGGGCGAGAGCGTGTTGTGGTCTCGATACGCCCCGCAAAGTGCGCGGGGCTACTCGACCACCGTTCGAACTCGCCTTGACGGCGGCAGTGGCGGATTTGATTGCGTCGTTCAGGTCGCCCGTCCGCATTTGGACAAGGGCGAGGCGGTTCAATGCCTGAACCTTCAAACCTGCAACCTGCAACTTGGAACCCATCTTCATCATCGCTTTGGCGTCTTTCATGGCGAGATCGAGGTTGCCGAGGGCGATGTAGGATTCAGAGCGCAGGTCGAATAAATCCATCTGTAGGTCAGGCTTCAAACCCGATCTACTTAATTCTTTTGAAGCAGAATCGACTGCCGCCGCGTGTTGCCCCGTCCATGCCAGTTGACGGACACGCTCAACGCTTGGATGACCGCTGTCAGAGAATTGCAAACGGCGACTCTTTTTCCCAACCTCAGCCGCTTCTTTTCTAACCCTGGGCCCGGTTGCTGTTTTCTTGGTAGCTTTATCCACGCTTACAGCTTGCTTTGCCATGCCAGACGCTCCTAAAGGCATTTTCCATACCTGGGTTTATACAGTGCAGAAAATTATGTAACTCTATATATTTTATTACAATATTCGCCGTCGTAGGCCAGGCTATTTGTCGTAATCTCATCTCATTTGAGATATTTCAACCCCTCAGGGAGGACAGCGCTTTATGCCAAACCTTTGTGCCTTCGGCGTTTTTGTTTATACTTGGTAAAAAAATGAGGAAGTGATGACGCTGAATTCATTCTTGAAACTCGAACCCTCCTACCGTGATTACGTTTGGGGCGGAAGCCGCCTGCGGCCGGAGCAAGTCCCCACGGCCGAAGCCTGGATCGTATGGGAAAACGACAAGATCGCCGCGGGGCAACATGCCGGTAAAACTTTAGGCGAACTCGCCGCGGAATTCAAGGAAGCCCTGCTTGGCAAAAAGGCCACTGCCCGCACTGGAACACGCTTTCCCCTGCTGATCAAAATTTTGGACTGCGCGCAATGGCTCTCACTCCAGGTTCATCCCAACGACGAGTTGGCTGTGCAACTGGAAGGCCCCAATCAATTTGGAAAAACGGAAGCCTGGCACGTCTTGGAAGCGGAACCCGGCTCAAAATTAATTGCCGGGCTAAAGCCGGAAGTTTCAGCAGAGCTACTGGCAAGTTCAATCCGCGATGGCTCGATTATTAATCATGTGCAATATGCTGAAGTCCAAAAAGGCGGCACCCTGCTCATGCCCGCCGGAACGCTTCACGCGCTGGGCCCGGGCTTGCTGATCTACGAAGTGCAACAAACCTCAGATTGGACTTATCGCGTTTATGATTGGGGACGGCCGCAAACCGAAACGCGCAAACTGCACATTGAAAAATCCGTTCAAGCTACGCAGATAGAGGCTTCAGCGCCGGCGCTTCCCCTGCCGCCCCTGAAAGACGGCGCTCAACATCCGCTCGTGACTTGTGAATACTTTACGTTGGAACTGCTCGCCGCGCAAACTAACGCGCTGGAATTGGACACCCAACAGGAAGTTTTTCACGCCATCACGGTGATTGAAGGCAAGGCCCTCCTGCAAACTAAAAACGAACAAATTGAGCTGGATAAGTTTCAAACCGCGCTGGTTCCCGCAAGTCTCGGCGCGTATCAATTTATTCCCCTGCAGAATTGCCAGGCGTTAAAGGCCAGCCCGTAATAGAAAAGACTCCGCGTTTTGCGGAGTCTTTTCTATTTGACGCGAACGTCTACTTCAGGGCCTCTTTTGCCGCATTAATAACTTCGTCATAGTTCGGTTCCATACCAAGCGCAGGCAAATAATTGACATAAACCAATTTGCCGTCGCGCCCGACGATAAAGACAGAGCGGCGCAGGAAACGGCGTTCTTTTATCACCAATCCATACTTCAAGCCAAAATCGGTTTCGAGGACGTCTGAAACGACCTTCACCTTATCCACGCCAGCCGCGCCGCACCAGCGCTTTTGGGCCATCGGGAAGTCGGTACTGATCGTATAGATCACAATGTCTTCGCCTAATTTGGCGGCTTCTTCATTAAAACGGCGGGTTTCGCGGTCGCAAACTTCCGTATCCAAAGACGGGACGGCAGAAAGGATGATTACCTTGCCTTTTGATTCCTGCAATGGGTGGGCGGACGCCCAACCTGAAACTACCGAGGTAAATTCAGGAGCCACCTGCCCCACTTGCACGTCGTCGCCGAGGATGGTGGCGAACGCTTCGCCCAGTTTGAAAAAATCATTTCGAATGGTAGTCATTTATCTTCTCCAATATATTAATAAAATTAATTCGTTTACAGGGACATTTTACCCCAAACTCTGCGGCATTAAGCGTATCCTTTATAATACGTTAGTAAAGAAGCGCATTTTTACCTTCGGGAGCATACATGGATTATTTTTTAGGGATTGATGTGGGGTCTTCAAAAACGCACGCGCTGATTGTGGACGCAAACGGAAAATGCATTGGGTTTGGGAAGGCGGGCGGCGGCAACCATCAGAGCGCCGGGTATGCCGGAACAGAACGCGCTTTACGCCAGTCTTTTGAGGAGGCGCGGAAAATGAGCGGCGTGGAGTATGCTCAAATTGTAGGAGCAGGCTTCGGCGTGGCCGGGTTCGATTTTCCATCCGATCGGGAAGCGCATTTGCAGGCCCTCTCAACGTTGGGGCTGGACTGCCCGATGGAAATCGTCAACGATGGCCTGAACGGCTTGCTGGCGGGCGCTACGCGCGGCATTGGCGTCAACGTGACGGCTGGGTCGTCCAACAATGCGCGCGGCAGGAATGGGCGCGGCAAAGAAGGGCGGATTGTGGGCAACGGCGCGGCGTTTGGAGAATTTGGCGGCGGGCTGGAAATTACCTGGCGGGCTTTGCAGGCCGTCAATTACGCGTGGATTAAACGCGGCCCGGCCACTCAGCTGACTGAAATTTTTCTGAAAGCGACCGGCGCAAAAAACGTTATGGAGTTAATGGAAGGCGTTTCGAGTCAAAAATATCACTTGTTCGCCCACCTCGCCATTCCGGTGATTGCGGCGGCCAAGGCGGGGGATTCAACCGCGACTGAAATCATCCGCTGGGCGGGAGAAGAATTGGGCTGGCTGGCGGTGGCGGTGGCGCGTCAAATTGAAATGGAAAATGAAGCGGTTGAAATTATTCAGGCGGGCAGTATTTATGAAGCGGGCGAAATCATCACCGCGCCGATGCAGGCGCTGACGCTGGAGCATTGTCCCAAGGCCAAGTTGATTCGCCTCGATGGCCCGCCCGTTGTGGGCGCGGTGATTCTCGGCATGGAGCAAGTCAACTTTGACGGCTACGCTGTGCGCGATAAGATCGTCGCAACCGCCAAAGCGTTATTGAATTAGGCGCGTCCCTTACAGGGCTTGCAAGGCCGCCACAAGCAGTTCCCAGGTTTTGGCCAAAGAAGGGATGTATAAGCGCTCATCGGGCGAATGTGGGTTTTCGATCGTTGGGCCCAAAGAGATGGTTTCCAGCCCGCCGCAACGCGCGCTAATGATGCCGCACTCCAAACCGCCGTGGATAATATCCACGCGCGGTTTTTGGTTAAAGCGCCCTTCATATACTTGCGCTATTTTTTTCAGCAAAGCCGAATTCATATTGGCCTGCCACGGCGGATACACGCCGCCGCGCTCATACGGCGCGTTGGCCAATTCTGCCAGGGCCGTCACTTTGCCATTTAACTCATGCAAGCGGGAAAGGACGGAGCTCCGATGTCCGCTGGAAATACAAATTTGTTCGGCTTGCGTTTCCACCACGCCGATATTGCTGGAGGTTTCGACCGAGCCTTCCAATTCAGCGGACATGTTGGCAACGCCATTGGGTAAAGCCACCAACAGCTTGATCAATCTCTGCGAATCTGCTTCGCTCATGGCTTCAGCCTGCAAGGGAGCGGCCGCCAATGTCAGCTTCAATTCTTTTTCTGTCTGAGCGTATTCGGCTTGCAGGGTGGCTTCCAGGTCAAGCGTTTTCGTCCGCACCGGCTGGGCAAATTCCGCCGCACAGGCAAAGACAGCTTCTGCATCCCGCGGAATTGCGTTCCGTACACTGCCGCCCTGAAAGGAAATTAAGCGCAAGGGAAAATCGTTTTGCAATTCGTCTAACACGCGGGCCAATAATTTATTGGCGTTGCCGCGCTGTTTATTAATATCGCCGCCAGAATGGCCGCCCGTCAGCCCGCCCAACTCCAGCCGAAAGAACGCGCCTGCGCTGGAGATCGCTTCCAAAACGCGCGGAAAATTCACGGCCACGCCGCTCCCGCCCGCACATCCCACAATCAACGCGCCTTCGGTTTCAGAATCTAAATTGATCAACGTCTTGCCGGAAAGCAAAGCGGGGTCCAGTTTGCTCGCGCCGACCAGTCCGGTTTCTTCTTCCACCGTAAACAACAACTCCAAAGGCGGACGGGAAATCTCGCGGCCTTCCGCCAGCGCCATCATCAAAGCCAACGCAATGCCATTATCCGCGCCCAACGTCGTGCGATCCGCTTTGAGCCAATCGCCAGCGCGAATTAAATGAATCGGATCGGTGAGAAAGTCGTGCGTTGAATCCGGCGTTTTCTGCCAGACCATATCTAGATGGCCTTGCAAGATGACGGCAGGCTGATTTTCGCGGCCCGCCGAGGCAGGGACATAGACCGCCAAATTTCCAGCCGCATCTGTCTTAAACTGAAAATTGCTTTTTTCAGCCCAGTCCATCAGCCACGCCCGAATTTTTTCTTCATGCTTCGAGCCACGCGGAACGGCGGAAATTTTTTCAAAATGGGAGAGGATTTGTTCAGTAGGGTTCATCCCGTTATTGTACGACAAAAACATTTTTATTACGCGGCCGACGGAGCGTAGTCCGCCATATCTGATTTGAAAATCAGTTTACAATTGAAGCATGATCGCACCAACGCCAAAGGCGCTCGAAGTTCTATTCCAAGACGCAATCCAGCGCGACATCGTCACGGCGCGGCGAGCCGCCTTATTGCACATCCTCTGGAATGAACGTTTCCTGACCCGTGCACAGTTGATTGCGCGGATTGAGTATCAACTTGGACAAAATTGTTTTGGCATCTCCGCCTGGGAAGACGCATTTTATCGGGATATGCGGACGATTAAACAGGCATTTCTAGCCGCCGGATTAATCCTGAAATATAGTCGGGATAAAAGGCGTTCCGGCTACTATATTTACGGACAGGAAGCTTTAGCGCCGGAATTCATGAACATGATAAAAGCCAGCGCCGCCGAAGCAGACCAGCGTCAGATTGACATCTATCGAAAGCTATCTCCTGCCAAACGTTTCCAACAGGGATGTGCAATCAGCGACACCGCCAGAGATGTTGTGGCGTTTCGTATTCGCCATAAAAATCCCTCGCTGACCATTCAGGAAGCCACGCGTCTGGCCTTACAAAGGGCGTACGTAAAATGAACAAAAAGACTCTGGATATTACGAGTTTCCTTAAGCTGATTCTTGAAGCCTTAAAAGCCTCCAAAGTGGACTATCTGATCGGCGGGGCGATTGCAGAATGGGCCTGGGGAGAGCCGCGGGCCACTCAGGATTTGGATGTCGTGATTAACCTGCCCATCAAAACCATTGGGAAGTTCTCCAAAGAACTTGAAAAACGGGATATGCTCGTCCCTGCGGACATTATTCTGGATACGCTTGCCGAAGATCGCGCAGATATTCCCTTGAATGCGATTCACATGCACAGCGGGCTCAAGGCAGATATTTATCTGATGCGAGATGGCGATACGCTACGTCAGAGCGCCTTCAAACGTCGGGTCCTCGTGGATTATGGTCCGCCCATTGGGAAAGTATTTGTTCACACGCCAGAAGATTTGATTATCTACAAGCTGATCTATCTGGGATTAAGTAGCCAACCTAAACACGCCCGGGATATTAGCGCGATTTTGAAGGCCAATAAAGATAGCCTTGACCTAAAGTACATCGAAGGCTGGGTCGCTCACCTGGGGCTTGGAGCAACCTGGGAAGAACTAAAGATCAACATTGAGTAGGGACAAAAAAGACTCCCTCGGGTGGGGAGTCTCGTCCTGCTGTGTCGGGGTGCCGGGATTTGAACCCGGGACCTCGCGGACCCGAACCGCGCGCTCTACCGGTCTGAGCCACACCCCGAATAGCCCGCGAATTATACCATTTCAATTTATTTTGTAAACCGTTTTAAGGGTTCAGTAATAGCTCCAGCGTGTACACGTAAACCAACTGTTTCAAGTCCGGGTCGCTGTTGCTTAATGCCGGGCTGTCCTGACGGAACGTCAGGCGCACTGGCGTTGGCTCGGTAATTTTATAAGGCAGGGTGGTTTCAAAAGGTTGGGTCTCTGTGCCGGTAAAGTTCAAAACGCGCGCGCTCAACGGCGTGCCATCCTCTTTCAGCGCCTCCACAAAAACCGGCGTATCGTTGACCGGCCAAATCATCCCTTTCAGGTTGATCACGCCCCCGCTCACCTCATCGCCATCCCGCAAACCATCCAATGAAACGCGTTCATAAATCATATTGCCCACCGGGTTAATTTGCGCGTCGCCAATCGAATAGAGCAAGACCGGCATGGTGTTCAACGCCTGCAAGCGCCCATGATCGTCTTTGGAACTGATGCGGATGTAGCCATTTTCGGAAACGGCGCGGATTTCAAACTCCATTTCAAAACTGCGATAATTTCCGCCGCTGGGATTGCGCGCTACGCGCTCCAGGCCGCGCTGAAGCAGGCGCCCGTTTTCTCCAAGCAAATCCACTTTGACGATTTCGCTCTCGCCGGAAACAATCATCACCTGCAGTTTCAGCGGCGAGATGACGCTGGACATGGGCCCCGGCGAAATAAAACGAATCTGCGCGAATTTGGTAAAGCCCGGAGCAAAGGTGGGCGTGGGGCTGGGCAAAGCCGTGGCCGGGATGGGCGTTTCTGTGGGCAGGGCCGTTTGCGTGGGGACCACGGCCGCGGTCAGCGCGTCGGCGGTGGCGAAGATGGCCTGACCGGTGAGCGCCACGGCTGTGGGAATGTATTCCGGCGGGTAGGCCGTCGGCGCGGAACTGGCCTGGGGCGCGCAGGCAGAAATCAGCGTGAGGCCGGCCGCGAAGAGGAAAAGTTTGCGTGTGATCATCATCAAAAAGAAAAGATGCCCAAGCGAACGGGCATCTTGTTAATCAGTTCAAATTACAGCCCATAAATATCGGAATATTTGCGGGTGAGGTAGCGAGTGTAGGCGGTTGGGTCAATTTTGGAGCCGGTAATTTTTTGAACGAGGTCTTGCGGGTCATACTTGCGGCCATGCACGTGAATCTTCTCGCGCAACCAACCCAGCAGGGTTTCAAATTGACCTGCACGAATCTGGTCGTCCAGCCCTTTAATATCCTTGTTGATTTTCTCCCACAACTGCGCGGAGACGAGGTTGCCCAGCGCGTACGTGGAAAAGTAGCCAATCAGCCCGCTGGACCAATGCACGTCTTGTAAAACGCCGCGCGCGTTATCAGGCGGAGTAATGCCCAGGTATTCCTGCATTTTTGCGTTCCAAATTTCGGGCAGGTCTTTGACCTTCATCGTGCCGTCCACCATGCCAATTTCAAGTTCGAGGCGGAGCATGACGTGCAGGTTGTAGGTGGCTTCGTCGGCGTTGACGCGGATAAAGGTAGGCTCCACTTTATTGATGGCTTTATAGAAGGACTTGACGTTGACGCCCGCAAGTTGCGCCGGGAATAGTTTCTTAATTTGCGGGAAGAAGTATTCCCAAAACGGGAGGGAGCGCCCCACCAGGTTTTCCCACATGCGCGATTGCGATTCGTGTACGGCCAGCGAAACGCCGTTCGCCAGCGAGGTTCTTTCGTAGGCCGGGTTTACGCCCTGTTCGTACAGGGCATGGCCGGCTTCGTGCATGGCGCTAAACAATGTAGCCAGCGGATTGTCGGCTTCAAAGCGGTTGGTAATGCGCACGTCGTTAACGCTGAATGAGGTTTCAAAGGGATGCGGAGCCTTGTCTTGACGGCCGCGCTTCCAGTCGTAGCCAAATTGGGTAATGATGGTTTCGCTAAAATCCCAAACTTTTTTCTCGTTATATTTTTTGTGGAGAAAGTCGGCTTTGACTTGTTTGGCAGATTTAATCTTCTTGAGCAAATCCACCTGTTTGGGGCGCAGGGCGCTGAAAATTTCCTGCACTTCGGAGGTTTTCATGCCGGGTTCGAAATCGTCCAACAACGTGTCGTAGGGATGGTTGCCCGCCGGAAAGAATGAAATGTAACGTTGAACGAGTTCGACCATTTTCTCCAGATGTGGTTGGAAAATGGAAAAATCAGATTTGCCTTTGGCCTCGACCCAGGCGTCAAAGGATTTGGCGGTGGCGAGGGCCTGTTCGGCGACAAAACTTGCGGGAACGCGTTTGGCCTTATCGTAATTTCGGGCGGTTACGCGCACCAAATTAGCTTCGTCTGAAGCGGGCGGGAACTGATTTTTCAATTCGTCAATTAATTTGCCAACTTGATCGTTGGTGAATTTTTCCTGCGCGATCTTGCCCAGCGTGGCCATTTGTTGGCCGCGGGCCTCGCCGCCCATTGGGGGCATGTTCACGTTCTGATCCCAGCTTAAGACGCTGGCGGCATGGTTCAAGTCGGAGACTTCGCCAAGAATTTCTTTGAGTTGATTTAATTTTTCAGACATGGGTCCTCTAAATTTTCAGGTGGATTTAAAAATCTTTAGGCAACTTTCCAACGCAAGGGTTTGCCTTCCAAAACGTTCAAAACTTCGGCGGCAATATCGTCTCCTGCGCGGGATTGCGCTTCGGCGGTTTGCGCGCCAATGTGCGGCGTGCCGATGAGGCGCGGATGCAACACCGCTTCGGTCTTGCCGGGCGGTTCTTCCGTAAACACGTCTAAAGCCGCGCCAGCCACTTTGCCGCTGTTCAGGGCTTTGACTAATTCTTTTTCGTCAATGATGCCGCCACGCGCCGCGCACACCAAACGCACGCCGTCTTTCATTTGAGAGAAGGCTTTCGCGCCGACCATGTCGCGGGTTTGGATGCTTAAGGGTAAATGCAGGGAGATAAAGTCGGCCGAGGCGTAGAGTTCATCGAGGGCCAGCGGTTCGGCTCCGCGACGTTGGATTTCGTCGGCTTCGAGGAGCGGGTCGTAGGCGATGACATTCATCCCGAAGGCGGCGGCGCGTTTGCCCACTTCCACGCCAATGCGCCCAAAGCCAATCACGCCGAGGGTCTTGCCACTTAATTCCACGCCTTCCAGTTCCTTCTTGATCCATTGGCCTTGTTTGAGGGCCGAATCGGCGCGGGGAATTTCACGGGCCAGCGCGAGCATTAACCCAAAGGTTAATTCAGCGACGGCTAAAGAAGTGGAGAGCGGCGCGTTGACGACGGCCACGCCTTTTTCTTTGGCGGCGGAGAGGTCAATATTATCCACGCCCACGCCCGCGCGCCCAACCGCTTTGAGTTTGGAAGCGGCTTGAAAGACGGCGGCGTTGACTTTTGTACGGCCACGAACGATGAGCGCGTCATATTCGGGGATGACCTTGAGCAGGTCCTCTGCGGAAATACCAGTGCGGTCATCTACCTGGTGAGAGGAGCGAAGGACAGCTTGTCCGCTTTCATCCAAGCCGTCGGTGATAAGGATTTTGAATGGGGACATAATCTTGATTGTATCGTAAGAGCGGGAGAATTGTCAGCCCTTTGGGCAAAGGCGATGTTCGCCTGAGCCGTCGTCCACAATTTCAATTTCCTGCCCCTCGCGGATTTCAAACTCCTTCACTTCGGGCAGGGTGGGCAGGTCCAGATCGTAGACAAAGTAATGGCCGGGGTTGATTGAAATTTCGTTTTCGGGGATGGCATAGGAAGAAGGCAGGATGATTTCGCCGGGCATGATGTACATTTGGTGATGCGTGCAATTTCGTAAATAGGCCATGATTGGCCAATCCTGCGTGGTGAAGCCGGGGACGGAATCCAAGTCGCCGGTGAGTTGGGAGTATTTGGTCAGCACAGAGACCCAGCCGGTTTTATCTGAATTTGGGATTTGCACCTGCGCCCATTTGCTTAATACGTCGCGGGCAATGACTTGAACGGCGGAGCCTTCGTATAAAACGCCAATCGAGTTGTAAGCCAGGCCGGGGCCGCGCCGAATGTTGAGGTTGCCTTTGACGGCGGTAATGGTCACGCTGGCCAAGGTGGCGGTGGGCGTGGGAAGTTCCAGAGTTGGGGCAGGCGCCAAAGTTTGGATGGCGGTTGGTTTTTGCGCGGGCGTGGACTCGGCTTGGGGAGCAGAATCCAGCGTGGGCGCGGCGGGGGGCGTGGAAATCGTCATCTGCAATTTCAGGCAGGCTTGCAAAAGCGCGGCTGTGAGAAAAATCAAAAAAATGTTTTTAGGTTTGGTCATTATTCGTGCCGTAGGGCTTCCACTGGCTCCAGGTTGGCGGCGCGGCTGGCGGGGTAAATGCCAAAGAACAAGCCAATGGCCGCGGAGAAACTGGTGGAAAGCAGGATGGCGTTGCTTCCGACAATGGGGACGAAATCGGTTCCTGAAGCGACTGCGATTTTTCCAATGACGAAAGCGATCAGCCAGCCAAAGAGGATGCCGATGACGCCGCCGATGAAACTAAGCAGGGACGATTCGGTGAGGAATTGCAGGAGGATGTCGCGCTTGCGCGCGCCGAGCGCTTTTCGCAAACCGATTTCGCGCGTGCGTTCGGAAACGGAGACGAGCATGATGTTCATAATGCCGATGCCGCCCACCAGCAAGGAAATTCCGGCGATGCCGCCGAGGAAGATGGTGAGGACGTTGGTGATGGCGGAAAAGGTGGAGAGGAAGTCTTGTTGCGTGAGGACTGAGAAATCGTCCGCGCCGACCGGCGTGCGATGCCGCTGGCGCAGGACGGCTGAGATTTCTTCGACTGCGGTTGGCACGGCTTCGGCGGAAGCGGCCTGGGCGAAGATAATATCCACCTGATTGTAGGATTCATGTTTGAGCAGGCGGGCTTGCGCGGTAGTGAATGGGACGTAGACTCCATCGTCTTCACTGCCGAATGCGCCGCCGCCTTTGGCGACTAAAACGCCAATCACGCGGAAGGGCTGGCCTTCGATGCGAATCGTCTCACCCACCACGCCTTCGTGGCGGCCGAATAAATTGTCGGCGGTATCCGGGCCCAAGACGACTACCGACATGCGCCCTAAAATATGCTCTTCGTTGATAAATTCGCCTTCGGCTAATTCGAGGTTGCGAACTGCATAATAGGTTGGCGTTACGCCGTTAATGGTTGTGCTGGAGTTTTCTCCGGCATAGGCGACGGCGCCGCGGCCTTGCAAAGCTGGAGCCACCTGCGCCACCGAGGGCGCAACCAATGGGTCGCTCATGGCTTCGGCATCCGCCAGCGTTAACGGGCGGACGTTGTTGCCACTTCGTCCGCCACCGCCGCCGGGCCCGCCCTGATCTTGCGGCGCGCCGCTAAAGACGAAGAGCAGGTTGGTGCCAATGCTGGAGATTGAGCCGGTAATCGAGGCTTGGGCCCCATTCCCAACCGCGAGCATGGCGATCACCGCCGCCACGCCAATCACAATGCCCAGCACCGTTAACCCAGAGCGTAATTTATTGCCGCTTAAACTTTCCAGCGCTTCAAGCAGGGCTTGTGAAAGTTTCATGGTTTAGCTTTCCCTTCTTGTTCCGCATACCCATCGGATTCGAGCAGTCCGTCGCGCAGGCGGATGACGCGTTGCGTTTGTTCGGCAACGCCCGGGTCGTGCGTAACGATCACCAGGGTTGTGCCGCGTGCTTTGTTTAAGTTGAGGAGCAGGTTCATAATCTCCTGCCCCACTTTTGAATCCAGATTGCCGGTCGGTTCGTCGGCCATGATGATGGCCGGGTCGTTGACCAGCGCGCGGGCCACGGCTACGCGCTGTTGCTGTCCGCCGGAGAGTTCAAACGGACGATGCTTCATGCGGTCTTTGAGGCCTACCGCTTCCAGCGAGGCGATGGCCTTTTCGCGGCGGCCTTCTGTCAGCCCGGCATAGCGCAAGGGCAATTCCACATTGCCAATTGCGGTGAGGCGCGAAAGCAAATTAAAACTTTGAAAGACAAAACCCACTTTGCGATTCCGCACGCTGGCCAGTTGATCGTCGTTCATCGCGCCCACCGATTCGCCGTCGAGGATATATTCGCCCGAGGTGGGGCGATCCAGACAGCCGAGCGTATTCATCATCGTGGATTTCCCGGAGCCGGAAGGCCCCATGATGGAAACCACCTCGCCGCGCTTCACATGAAAAGAAACGCCGCGCAAGGCTTCCACATCAAATTCGCCCATGCGATAGGTTTTACGCAAATCACGGGCTTCAATCACCCAATCTTCCATCCTAGCCTCCAAAGATGAGCATGTTCATGGTTGGCGGATTAAGGATGATGGCATCGCCTTCTTTAATATCGCCGTTGGTTAAAACGCTGTGCGTATCTGAAGAAGCGCCGAGCGTCACCTTAACTTCCAGCGGCTGGCCATTCACCAGCAGATACACCACCCTCTGCCCATTCACCACACGGACAGCGCGGTTGGGAATTAGAATCGCGTCTTTGACCTCGTTGACCACAATGTTCACAGCCACGGTCATGCCGGGCTTGATGGCTTCGTCTGCGTCGGTGAGTTGGACCGTCACCGTAAAATTCACCACGCCTTGCACGGCGTCTCCGGCCTGCCCCACCTGCACCACCTGACCCGCGTATTCCTTTCCGGCAATCGCGTCAAAAGTCAAAGTGGCCGCCTGCCCCACGCTAAGGTTATTAATATCCACTTCCGAGACCTGCACATCCACCAGCAAATTGGAGAGATCGTCAATCCGAAAAGCGGAAGTCCCCACGCTGACTTGATCGCCCACAAACGGAGAGGCTTGCGTCACCACGCCGCTAAACGGGGCAATGATAGCCGCCTGCGCCAAAGTGGCTTTAGCCGCCGCCACGCGCGCCTCGGCCGCCGCCACATCCGCTGGGTCGGCGCCGTCTTTCACGCGTTCATAGGCGCGTTTCGCATCGTTTAGTTTGGCTTCCGCCAACGCCAGTTTTTGATCGGCGTCCTTAATCGTTTCAGCGTCGGCATAGCCTTTGGTGTAACGGACTTTGGGAACGCCATGCTCTAGATACGTTTCGGCAATCGTAATCTTTCCATTCAGCCCCTTGCGATAGTTATACGCCTTCTCGTAAGCGTCCTCCGCCGCGTCCAAATCTCTGGCGGCTTGCGCGCTGGCTGTGCCAGAATCCAACAAATCTTCCAAAGCTTTTTGGGCGGTGACTAAATCGGCCTCGGCCATAATCACGCTCTGATTCAGCGACTGCTGATCCAGGCTGGCCAAAATATCGCCGCGCGCCACACGCTGACCCACTTCCGCATTGACCGCGCCGACCGTCCCAGTGGTGGACCAGGTCAGCGTCGCGCTCTGCTTCGCGCGGACGGTGCCCGTCGCGCCAACGGTCGCCGCCAAATTGCCGCGCTCCGCCTTGGCGGTTTGATACGTCTCTGGCGCTTCGCCAGGGTTTAGGGCCATAAACAAAATAGCGAGGATCACTACGCCAACCACGCCAACTACAATCCACGTTTTACGGGAAAATCTTGCAAAAAATTTCTTCATTCTATACACTCCACGGAATTTCAGTTATCAGGTATACGCAGGACAGCGCGCAAAGTTTAATCAAACAATATGGATATTTTATGGAGAAATCAACCTCTGGCTTATTTTAGTGCATTGCCGCGGTTTCAGGTCCGCCTTTCCATCACCTTCTCACCCAACCTTAATCGCCCGTAAATTAGCCTTTGTTATAATCCCTTGCATGTTTCGTCACATCGTTCGCGGGTTGGAGTTTTCCTTCATCTTCTTCATTTTCGCCGCCCTCTTTAGTTACAGCGCCCCCCCACTCACCGATCAGATTGAAAAAATCCGCGCTTACACCCGCGACTTGGAATTTAATTACGTCGCCTGGACGACAGACGCGGCCCTGCTCAAGCTACAAGCCAACTCCATCGGCGCCGAACAAACCCTCAGCCGTGAAGATCAAAAAGTAATCGTCGCCCAATACCTGCGCGTCACCAGAAAAATTTTAGATGAAGAAAATCAACTGCAACAAATTTACGCCGACCCAAACATCGCGGATAAAGAATCCGTTTCCGCCAACTTACGCGCCATCCTCAAAACGGATTACGCCAACCAAAACGAACTCGCGCCCTTTGCCGAAGCCATCCTTCAGGAACAAGTCAGCGTCGTCCTCAAAGAGTTGGGGCTCACCGCTTTTGGGCAACCCATCCCCAGCCTACTCTATCATTCCACGCCACTGCCCTACGCGCTGATCGTCTCGCCGCGCGACCGAATCGAACAAATCGCCAACATCTCCCTCGACCCGCTCCTCCCCGTTGACGAGCAGGCCAGGCTGGAAACCAACATTGACCGCGCCTTGAACACGTCCTCGCTGGTTGTGCCGGTGGGCGGCATTGGCGTGTACCCCACCATGGTCATGCGCACCACAGACCTGCACTGGCTCCTCAACACCATCTCGCACGAATGGATTCACAACTACCTCACGCTTCGTCCGCTGGGCTTTTTATACTCCAGCGACCCGGCCATCCGCACGATGAACGAAACCACCGCCTCGATTGCCGGAGATGAAATTGGGACGCTCGTCTTTCAGAAATATTACCCAGAGTTGGCTAACGCTTCGCCCTTAACCTCCAGCCTGATTCTCAACCCGTTCAGCGCTCCCCCCACCCAAACCACCTTCGACTTCCGCGCCGAAATGTACCTCACCCGCGTCCACGCCGAGGAACTGCTCAAAGCCGGAGAGATTGATCAAGCCGAAGCCTACATGGAAGCCCGCCGACAAGTCTTCCTCCAAAACGGCTACTTGATTCGTAAAATTAACCAGGCTTATTTTGCCTTCTATGGGGCCTACGCCGATTCTCCCGGCGGAGCCGCAGGCGAAGACCCAGTCGGCCCGGCCGTGCGCGCCCTGCGCGCGCAAAGCCCCACGCTGGCCGATTTCGTCAATACCATTTCGTGGATGACCGATTTCACTCAACTACAAACTGCAATTCAGAAATAACCAGAGACTCCCATGAGACATTCCCTATCTGATAGTTTCAAAATAGGACGCGGACGAGCGCTGACGGACGCGGAAAGAACGACCTTATCGCATCCGCGTAACCCCGCATTCACAAAAAAGTATCAGGCGGTTCGATGAGATTTATCTACTTCGCCCTTCTCTTCCTTTGCGCCGGTTTTCTTTTAAGCGCCTGTAGTACACAAACTGCAACTCCCCCAACCGAAACCGCCGGACCAACGCCCCTCATTTACACGCCCACGGCCGCCGTCTCCTGCTCCACCATTTCCGCTCAGCCTACGCCGGTTTTGGATAATTCCGTCATCCCGGCCGTCACCGGCGCGGATTTTTCCACCGGCCCCGCAGACGCGGCGGTGACGATCATCGAATACTGCGAATTTCAATCGGCGGGGTGCGCCGAGCAGGCCCAAATCATTGACGCGCTTTTGAAGAATCATCCGCTTGACCTGCGCTTCGTCTTTCGTCCGCTGGCTGTGTCTGGCGCGTTGGATAAATCGGACAAGGCTTTTATCGCGGCGTTGGCGGCCGATCAGCAGGGAAAATTTTGGGAGATGTACAACCTGCTCTTCTCCAAACAAGCGGAATGGAATCCCCTGCCGCCCAACGATTTTGACGCATGGGTTCTCAAAGAAGCTATTGCGCTGGGACTGGACGGCGACCAACTTCAGGCGGCGCTGAATGCTCCAGAAACCCGGACCAAGATGGTTTCCACGATGGAAGCGATTAATCGCCTCTCCCTGCCGGCCATCCCGCTGATCTTAATCAACGGCGCGCTTCAACCTTCCTATCTTCTGGATTACGTCAGCTTGAACGATACGGTGGGGTTGATTGCCCTCGGAGGAAAACAATTTTCTCAATGTCCGCCGTTTACGGTGGATACGGCCAAGAATTACGTGGCCACACTGCATACAGAAAAGGGCGATATCGTCATTCAATTATTCGCCAAACAAGCGCCCTTGGCCGTTAACTCTTTTCTCTTTTTGTCCAGGGAAAACTGGTTTAACAACGTTTCCTTTCATCGCGTCATCCCCGGGTTTGTGGCCCAAAGCGGCGACCCCAGCGGAACAGGATGGGGCAACCCAGGCTACTTCTTCAAAAATGAATATAGCGACCTGACTTTTGACGCGCCGGGCATGGTGGCCATGGCTAACTCCGGCCCGGATACGAATGGAAGCCAATTCTTCATCACCTTTGCGCCTGCGCCAGACCTTAACGGCAAGTATACAATTTTCGGCAGGGTGATCAGCGGGCTGGAAGTGGCCGAACAATTAACGCCACGCAATCTAGCCGAAAATCCCAATGCGCCCAGCGGAGATAAAATCATCAGCGTGGAAATTAAAGAGCAATGATGCAAACCAAACCGACCACCCACTGGGCTTCCATCTTAATTTTAGTCATCCTCGCCATCGGCATCTTCTTCTTTCTAAGCGTCGCCTTTGTGATGGGGCTGATCTCGCTAGTGGATTTACTTGGAAAGCAAAGCCAGCCAGTGACGAGCATGATCATCGCTTTTTCAGCCGGCGCAGAGTTTATCGTCCTGCTGATGAGCGCGTGGTTTGTCTTTCAAAAAGCGGCGAACAAAGCAACCGCGGAGAAACCCTTGCAATTTGCGTTTCCCGTCTGGCTGGGACCAACCTTAATCGTCCTGACCGTTGTGGCTTTGAGCATTGGAACCTTAGCCGTACTCGTTCAGAACGTCTATGTTTCGTGGCTCACGTTGCCGGTCGCCACGTTGTTGGTCATCATTCCGCCAATTGGATTGTTTATTGGACTGGGTCTGCGTAGATTGGAACTCGGCCCGCGCTGGCGCATTTGGGGCGCGCTAGGGTTGGGTCTCACCGTCGGCCCGGCCATAATGATCTTTCTGGAAGTCCTTGTGGTCGCGCTCATCTGGCTGGGGGTAACCTTGTTCCTGTATTCCCAGCCGGAGAAACTGCACGAACTGCAACGCGTAGGGAAGTTACTGCTCAATGAAAATAATGAAGAGGCCTTACTTTCTGCGCTGGGGAGGTATCTCACCAATCCCCGCGTGTTGCTTGGAATCTTTGGCTACCTTTCCCTGCTCATACCGATGATTGAAGAGTTCTTCAAGCCTTTGGCCGTCTGGCTGTTTGCGCGCAAACTCGAAACGCCGACACAAGGCTTCGCGCTGGGGATAATCAGCGGCGGCGCGTTTGCATTAATCGAAAGTTTAAACGCCGGAGCGGACAGTTCCGAAGCATGGATCGTCCTTGGCCTGGCGCGCGCCGGAGCCAGCCTGCTCCACATCCTCCTCACCGGATTAATGGGTTATGCCATTGTTGGAGCGTTCAAAGAAAAGCGCTTCGGGCGGCTGGCGCTCACGTATGGCGCCGTCATTGCCATTCACGGATTATGGAACGCCTACGCGATTGGCGCCAGCATTTTCGGCGGCGGGCCATTATTCGGCAAGCCGGAGTGGATCAATTTTCTGCCCGCTTCCATTTTTGGAATTATGACCTTAAGCGTCGGGATGTTTGTCCTGATCTTCGTCGTCAATTCCAAACTTCGCGTCCAGTCCGCGCCGCCGCCCGTGGAAACGCCAAAAGAGAACGGGTAAAATACCTGTATGACTTATTCATCCACTGCCCGCGCGGGCGACATTGCGCAATTGGTTGGCCTCAGCCACAAAAACTTTATCTTCACGCTCAAAACTGGCGGAGATTTTCAAACGCATCGCGGCGTACTCAAACACGACGAGTTGATTGGCAAGACCTGGGGTTCGCAAGTCTTCAGCCACATGGGCGCGCCGTTCTTTTTGCTTCAACCCTCCCTCGGCGACATCCTCATGGCCCTGCCGCGCAATACGCAAATCCTTTATCCAAAAGATATTGGCTTCATCCTTGTTTCAATGGGCGTTGCGCCCGGCCAGCAGGTGATGGAAGCGGGAACTGGCTCCGGCTCGATGACGATTGCGTTGGCCACGGCCGTCGGCGCGGAAGGGCGCGTGACTTCCTACGAACAACGCCCGGATATGCAAAACCTGGCGCGCAAAAATTTGGAGCGCATCGGCCTCGCCGAACGCGTGGACTTCAAACTGCGCGACATCCAATTGGGTTTCGACGAAACCGACGCAGACGCCTTCTTCCTCGACGTGCCGAATCCGTATGACTATATTGGGCAGGTGCGCGCCGCGCTCAAGCCCGGCGGATTCTTTTGCACGCTCATCCCCACTTTTAATCAGGTGGAAAAAACGCTCTACGCCTTGCGCCAAAATAAATTCGCGTTCGTGGAAGTTTGCGAAATCCTCCTGCGCTATTTCAAACCCGAACCCTCCCGCCTGCGCCCGGTGGATCGCATGGTGGCGCATACCGGCTTTTTGATTTTCGGCCGCAGGATTGAACCCAGCGCCGACCCACGCGGCTTGGAGTTGGCCAACGAAGCCGGGGTTGGCTCCATGCAAGAAGTGAAACCGACATCCAGCCAGGAAGAGCAAAATGTTTAAGCGCCGGCCACCACGCGGCGGTTTTAGAAGAGCGGGCAAGCCGGAAGTTCCGCCGCTTTTGAAACGCGCCAATCATTTCTTCTTCAACGGGCAATTTGCCGAAGCCAGCGAAACCTTTGAAGAACTTGCAGAACGCGCGCTGGCGCGGGGCGGCCCGCGCGCGCCGCTCTTCTTTTTGCAGGCTGGGCGCGCCAGAATTCTAAATGGAGAAAGTCAGCTGGGCGTTGAGCGCCTGCAACAGGGGCTGAAACTTTTTGTGGAATACGACAAAGCCTTTCGAGCGCAACGAGCCGGGGAACGGATCTGCGCCGAACTTCAGGAACACGGACTAACCGACGAAGCGCAACAAATCCAAACCTTACTTGCAGTCTTGCCCAAATTAAACGCCGCATCTGAAAAAACGGCGCCAACCCCCCACCTGCCCACGCATTGCCCGGCCTGCGGAGCCGCCCTCAAACCAGACGAAGTGGAATGGCTGGACGACATCACCGCCGAATGTGAATATTGCGGAAGCCCGGTGCGCGGCGAACAAGATTGACGCATGAACCTCACTGCGGAACGTATCGCCGAAAAACTTCAACTGGCCGCGCAAAGCGCTGTCGGCGTGGAAGATTATTCAGAAATCGCGGGCCAGCCTCAAGTCCGGTTGCGAAGCGCGGCGGTTTTAATTCCACTGGCATTCTTTCAAAACGAATGGCACATCCTCTACACGCGCCGCACCGACCGGGTCGAAGCGCATAAAGGGCAGGTCTCTTTCCCGGGCGGGGCCAGCGACGCGGGCGAAACCACGCCAGAGCAAACCGCCCTGCGCGAAGCGGATGAGGAAATTGGCATGAACCCCAACGCGGTGACAATTTTGGGCAGGCTCAGCCGCATGATTACGATTAGTCATTTTTTGGTGACGCCGATCGTGGGGATCATTCCCTTCCCGTATGCGTTCAAAACTGCGGGGGCGGAAGTGGCGCGGGTGTTTACCATTCCATTACTCTGGCTGGCAGAGCGCAACAACTATTGGGAATTTGCAATGCGCGAATCGGAAAAATCCGTAATTGCCTATCATCCGTATGACGGCGAACTGCTCTGGGGCGCAACGGCCCGCATGACGGTTAATTTTCTAAAAGCGCTGGAATTGTTAAAATAAAAATCCGCCATTTGCATGGCGGATTTTTTATAGGCTGAATTACTTCTTCTCTTCTTCTTTGCCAGCTTCGGCGGCGGCTTCGGTCGTCGCGCCGGCGGCTGGGGCTTCCACCGCGTCCACCTTCGGAGCGGTCGCCACCACGATCATTTCGTGTTCGTCGGTAATCAAGCGCAGGGCTTCAGGCAGGGTAATGTCCTTCACGTGAATGCCATCGCCCACCAGTTTCATCGCGGAAATGTCCACTTCGATTTTTTCGGGCAGGTCGGTCGGCAAACATTCCACTTCGAGCGCGCTAATGCCGTGAATGAGCACCGCGTTGTAATCTTTCACCGCGCCGGAAATGCCCACGAAAGCGAAACGCACGCTGGCGCGAATCTTCTCGGTCAAATCCACCGCTAAAAAGTCCACGTGGGTGATCACGCCTTTGACCGGGTTGCGCTGTCTTTCGCGCACCAGGGTTGGGTATTCCTTGCCATCCAGGTCAATCGTCACCAAACTGGAAGAGCTTAATTTGGCCAACGTCAGGCTGGCGCTATGCGCGTCCAACAAAATGGCGACAGGCTCCACATGGCGGCCGTAAATAACGGCGGGCAATTTGCCTGCGCGGCGCAAGGCGCCCACCTGCTTGCCGGTCACATCGCGTTTTTCAGCTTTTAGTACAACTTTCTCCATCGTTACTCCTCGGACGCCTCTCACCTAAACCCTTTTGTGGAATCTGGTTACCTTCGCCCTATGAAATGATTCTTCTGTAAAGCGACCGCGTCGCCTTTAACATTCAAATTGGTCCTGTTCCCGCACATTTGCCACGCTGTGGCGACTTATAATCATATCCGGCGATTTTGTGACCCTGTTCCCGCACATTTGCCACGCTGTGGCCAACGCGCTAAAACGGCTTGCATTTTATTCTCCAGCGGGGGTTTCGTCAAGGCTGGCGCGCTAAATCCCGTCAAACAAATCGCGCCGGCGCTTAAAACTTCCATGGATCGGCGGATAGGCCTGCATAAAATCCTCATTTTCGCCGACCAATTTGGTGACCAGTCCCTGCAAGCCCTTGCGCATTTGCGCGCCGCCCTGCGAGGCATGTTGCGCGCTGGCTTGTTCCTTAATCGCCGAAACCGCGCGCACGCTCAACCGCACATGGATGGGAAAATCCACCTCCACCAGTTCCTTCAAATTGATATCCCCATTGCGCCCAAATTTGGTTGGGTCTTTTCCAAAGATTGGCAAAAGGAAAATGCCCATCTTCAGCAGGGTCTTCGGAAAAACCTGATAGTACAATGCCCGCGGCTTGAAAGGCGCGCCCGCTTCCGGGTGAAAAGAAGCGTCGTCCGCTTTTTCAAACGCCAGGACCGTCGCCTTGTGGATGTGAATATGATCGGGGTGTTTGTACCCGCCAATCGGGTCAAACGTGATCACCACGTCCGGCCGAATCTCGCGGATGTATTTGACAACCTTCCCCGCCACTTCATCCAGCGGATGGTTGATCTGGGCATTCGGATGTTGATTCTCCGCGCTTCCGGGCATCCCCGAATCACGATAGCCCAAAAAGAACACATCGTTCAAGCCAAGGATTTTTGCGGCGCGCATGAGTTCAGCCGTCCGCATTTCGGCGGTATCTTTGAAGCCTCGCATATATTCCTCGTCCGCCGCGCCCACTTCGCCGCGCGTGGCGCAAACGTAATAAAACTCAACTCCCCTTTGACGATACAACGCGATCGTGCCGCCCAAGCCAAAGGTTTCGTCGTCTGGATGGGCTAAAACTGCAAGAATTTTTTGGGTCATGGATTTTTCCTCCGGGGGATAGACGCAAGGTCAGGGCAAAAGTTTACCTTGTTCTGGAGCGACAACTTAAGCGCCTGGCATTCAACCAGCGCGTTGCCGCTTGACGAAACAGAACGTAAGTTCTACAATTTTGCCAAGGAGAAATTCCCATGAGAAAAGTTACTTTTGGAATCAACATCTCGCTGGACGGCTACTGTGGACACGAATCAGCGGTCGCCACCGACGATGAACTGCACGAATACTTCACCGAACTCCTGCGAAATTCAGGCGTTCACATTTTGGGCCGCAATACCTATCATCTAATGTATCCGTACTGGCACGATGTGGCAGTAAATGGCTCAGAAACGGAAACAGTCAACGAATTTGCCCGCGCATTTGATGCCATCCCCAAACTTGTCTTTTCAAGGACGATGAAAAGCGTTGAATGGAACAACACAACACTTCTGCACTCCAATCTTCGAGAAGAAATCCTGAAATTAAAAGAACAGTCCGGAAAAGACATCGCCATTGGCAGTCTTAACCTCGCATCACAAGTTGCAGAATGGAATCTGATTGACGAATATCACTTTGTCGTTCACCCCATCATTGCAGGAAAAGGTCCGCGCTTGTTTGAAGCGGTAGAGAACCTTAGGCTAAATCTAGTCGCTTCAAAAACATTCGCTTCAGGGGCTGTGGCCCTACGCTACAAAAATGCTTGAATGGAGACGTAAACAGCATGTTACCGGATTATTGGCTCACCCGCCCAAACACCCACGCCGACGAAACAACTCACCGCGCTTTTGATGAGTTACTAAATTCAACCCTCCAAATTGGAGATTGCCCAACGATTGAATTCAATTTACCCCGACAAAAATGGGAGTTTTTATGTTATCTGGCAGACCAGCATCAAATTGCTTTGCATGGCTCAGGAAATTCATCTATTGATTTGTTTGAGCCAAGACAATCCAATGATCTGACCGAATTTGGGAATCAGAAGGCGATTTACGCCGCGTCAGATGGAATCTGGGCCATGTTCTTCGCCATTATTGACCGCGACCGCGTTGACTCAATTACCAATGCCTGCGTCCGCCTCGAAGACGAAACGGGACTGGTGCATGGGCCGTTTTATGTCTTTTCTGTCAGCCAGTCTGCCGTTCCAAACAAACCCTGGCGAACTGGCACGGTATATCTTTTACCAAAACAAACGTTCATTACCCAATCGCCGCTGGCATTTGGTTCCAATCAAGTTCACATTGCGCAACTGGCAAGTTTTGAAGCGGTTCAACCGCTGGCAAAGATTACTGTCACGCCGGACGATTTCCCATTCCTGAGTCAAATCCGCGGACATGATGACGCGCGCCTGCAAGAGTATGCAACCGCCCTGCAAACTGGCGCGCCGTGGCCGGAGGATCAGTAAAAAATCAGGCGTTATTTTTTTGTATGAAAAATAGTGATAAAATCTCCCCCGCAAAGGATACCCAGCGAATGACCGACAGCAACCTGTAACCCAATGTATGTAGGGCGCCAACCCGCTACCACCAAGACCCTGTCAGGTCTCATTTTATAAATGAGACTTACGCAAGTTATGAAGATCTGTCAGGTCTGATCAATAGCCGAGGCTTGCCCTCGGTTTTCGTTTTAATTTACAGGAATTTCATTATGCTTAGCATTCACAACCTTTCAAAAAACTTCGGCATCCAACCCGTTTTACAAAATATCAGTTTCAACGTCAGCGCGGGCGAGCGCATTGGTTTAATCGGCGCCAATGGTTCGGGCAAAACCACCCTCGTGCGCATCCTTGCCAAACTTGAAAAACCTGACGCAGAGCGTGGAAACGTCACCTCTACTCATCCCAATTTACGAATCGGATATCTAGCCCAGGGCATGGATTTTGATTCCACACAGACACTTCAATCCGCGATTGGGGTTGATTCTGCAGTTCAACCTGATTTTGCCCTCGAGCTTGAGGCGCTAGCAGTCAAACTGGCGCTCTATCCTGATGATGCCATCCTGCAACAAAAATACGATGAGATACTTACTAAACTTTCATCGCCAGCTTTTCAACCTGCAAACATTCTAACCGCTCTTGGTCTTGACCACCTTCCACTTGAAACCCCCATCTCCCATCTCAGCGGCGGGCAAAAGACTCGTCTCATGCTGGCAAAAGTTTTGCTGGAAGAACCTAATCTGCTGTTGTTAGATGAACCGACCAATCATCTTGATATCGAAATGCTAGAGTGGCTTGAAAATTGGCTCAGACATTTTCAAGGTGCAGTGTTAGTCGTCTCACATGACCGTGTCTTTTTGGATAATACTGTCAACAAAATACTCGAGCTAGATACAACTGCTCACACAATCAAAGGCTATGCTGGCAATTACAGCGCTTACCTTGAACAAAAACAAAATGAATTAGATAAACAACTGTCTGAATATAAAGACCAGCAAACTGAAATCCGCCGCATGAAAGATGATATCCACAGAACCAAGCAACAAGCCTTGCATGTAGAAATCACCACCACGCCACGCACGCCAGGCGTAAGGAGAATTGCGAAGAAAGTTGCCGTCAAAGCCAAAGCGCGTGAAAAGAAATTGAATCGCTACATCGAGTCTGATGAACGAGTGGAACGACCAAATATCGGATGGAAACTAAAACTCGATTTGGGCAAACCAGGCCACCAGTCAAAAGAGGTGTTGGTAACCGCATCACTCTCAATTGGCTACACGCTAGAAAATCCGCTACTGGAAAATATCAACCTATTCATCAAAGCAGGTCAAAGAATTGCGTTGACGGGCGCCAATGGCGCGGGCAAAACATCTTTCATCAAAACCATTGCGGGCGAAATTCCGACATTGAGCGGTTCATTCCGTTTAGGCGGCGCCACCCAATTGGGTTACATGGCGCAAGAGCAAGAATTATTGAACCCGCATCTGAATGCCGTGCAAACCATCCAAAATATTTCGGCGATGAACGAAACCGATACAAGAAATTTTTTGCATTACTTTTTGTTCAAAGGCGACCATGCCCTCAGAGCGTCTAGTGAATTATCTTTTGGCGAGCGAGCGCGTTTACAGCTTGCCGCCTTGGTTGCGCAAGGTTGTACATTTTTAATTTTGGATGAGCCGATTAATCATTTGGATATTCCATCACGCGAACGATTTGAAGAAGCGCTGGAAAATTTTCAAGGCACAATTCTGGCCGTTGTGCATGACAGAAGTTTCATCGAACGCTTCGCAACCGATGTTTGGGTTGCGAAAGATAAAATGATTTTGAAGTAAGAGAGTTTATAATGGACTTCTTGTAAAAATCTTTTTGCCACAGATACACAGACAGAGAGAGAAGGTTTTTCTCAAAAGTCTCTGTGAACTCTCTGGCTTGGTTTTATGTATTTATATGGATATACCGATTAACACAAGGAGCATACATGAAATTTGAAACCCTCGCAATTCATGCGGGTCAGGAAGCCGACCCGAACAACGGCGCAGTGATGACGCCTGTTTACCTCACCTCCACCTACCTGCAAGACGGCATCGGAAAGCCGCGCCAGGGCTATGAATATTCGCGCACGCTCAACCCAACCCGCAAAGCCCTGCAAGATTGTTTAGCAGAATTGGAAGGCGGCAATTGGGGTTTGGCGTTTGCTTCGGGCATGGCGGCGACGGATACCGTTTTGCGCATGCTCAAAAGCGGCGACCATGTGGTGGCGGGCAACGATGTGTACGGCGGCACGTTCCGGCTCTTTGATAAAGTCCTGCGCCGCTTCGGTCTGGACTTTACCTTTGCCGACACCACCGACCCGGAAAACCTCGCTGAAGCCTTAACCCCTGCCACAAAAATCGTCTGGCTGGAAACGCCCTCCAATCCCCTGCTCTCGGTCACGGATATTCGTGCCGTCGCCGAAGCGCTCAAACAGCATCCGAGCAAGCCATTGCTGGCAGTAGATAACACCTTTGCAACTCCCTACCTGCAACGTCCGCTGGAGTTGGGCGCAGATTTGGTCGTCCATTCGATGACCAAATATTTAGGCGGGCATTCGGATGTGGTGGGCGGCGCCGTCATTGGCAAGGACAAAGAACTCGGCGCGCAATTGGCCTATTTACAAAATGCCATTGGCGGCATTCAGGGCCCCATGGATTCGTTTTTGGTATTACGCGGAATCAAAACCCTGCCCGTGCGTATGGATCGGCATTTTGAGAACGCAACCAGGATCGTGCAATTCCTTGAGAAGCAAAAATCCGTTGAACGCATTTTTTATCCATTTCACGAGAGTCACCCCCAACAAAAAATCGCCAAAGCGCAGATGAAAAATGGCGGCGGGATGATTTCGTTCGTGATGAAAGCGGGCAAAGACGCGGCGATTAAGGTGGCCGAGGCGACAAAGCTCTTCACGCTGGCAGAATCGCTGGGCGGCGTCGAATCCTTAATCGAAGTCCCCGCCGCGATGACGCACCTCTCCACACAAGGCTCCACGCTGGAAGTGGCCCCGGGGCTGATTCGTTTATCGGTTGGGATTGAAAACATGGAAGATTTGATTGCAGATTTGGAACAGGCGCTGAAAGCGTGATTTAGTCAACCTCAGTTGCTATCTTGATTGCTAAACCTCCCTCACCCCGATTAACCGGGCTTTTCGTCGGGGCAACTTCCCCCTCTCCCGCTGGGAGAGGGCAGGGTGAGGCAACTTACTTAATCTGCACGGCCACCAGCGTCACATCATCGTCCTGTTTGGCGCCATTTTGATAATTTTGCAAAGTTTTCAGCAGAGTATCACAGACTTGTTGAGCCGTGCCTTTTGTTAACCCGCTCAACAAGTTTTTGATTCTTTCCAACCCAAAAGATTCGCCCGCCGGATTGCGGCAATCCGTCATGCCGTCGGTGTACATCACCAGCGTATCGCCGGGCGTCAACTGCACGGCGCGCTCATCCAGCGTAACCGTTTCCCATAGTCCAATGGCCATGCCAGAGCTATGCGCGATGCGCTCCACCGTTCCATCCGCATGGAGGATCAACGGCGGCTCGTGTCCGGCGCGGGCGTAACTAAATTCATCAGTTTCCAAATTGAGAATGCCGTAGAGGACGGTCACAAATTGCGAGGATTTTTGGAGGCGCGTAATGTGCTTGTTGACCAGCCGCAGAACTTCGCCGGGGAGCAGGTCCATATCCGCTTCGGCCATGATCAACGCATGGACGCGGGCCATAAACAAGGCGGAAGGCACGCCCTTATCGGCCACGTCGCCAATCAGCACGCCGATATGTTTCTCGGTAATCGTAAACACGTCGTAAAAGTCTCCGCCCACTTGTCGCGCCGGAACCATGCGCGCGCCAAAATTTACGCCAGCGGGCTGGGGCAATTCGTCGGGGAGGATGCTTAATTGGATGTCGGCGGCCACTTGCAGTTCGCGTTCGAGGCGTTCTTTTTCAATAATTTGGGCCTGGGCCGCTTTCAATTCGTCATAAGCGGTTTGCAGTTGCCGATTCTTTTCCTTCAAATCGCGGAAGGTGGCCACGTTGGTCGCATCCAAACGCTGGCTTAGCACTTTCACCATCCAATTGGAAATTTCAGGATGGCGGTCGTTCATCTCCAAAAATTGCGCGCGATTCATGGAAAGCAAAGTGACCGTCCCCCGCGCGCGCGCCGTGGCCGTGCGATGTCCGCCCGGCATGATCAAACTCATTTCGCCCAAATATTCCCCGGCTTGTAAAACGTTCAAAAGCAATTCATCCACGCCGCTTTCAAGTTTCAAAATTTCCAACTCGCCTTCAAGCACCACATAAAAGGCTTCGCCCAGATCGCCTTCATTAAAAAGAATCTCGCCGCTTTGCAAGTCCAGCGTGCCGAGCAGGGTTAAGAGCCCGTCCAGTTCTTCAGTTGGCAGGCTGGAAAATAAAGGGATTTTTGAAAGCAGGTTGATTGACATGTTATTTTTTCGTCAAATCCATCGTCTCTTTGCCCGCCAGTTTATCTTGAATGCGCTGGGCCACCGTATCCAAATGCACGGGCTGGTTCACAAAATCCAGGTCGTCGGTTTGAATGGTCAACACGGGACATAAATCAAAACCCGCCAGCCATTCGTCATAAAAAGAATTGAGCAGGGTTAAATATTCCGCCGAGATTCCAGTTTCCATATTGCGCGCGCGGCGACGAATCCGATCCATCAAAACGGGCGTTGGCGCTTTGAGGTAGATCAACAAATCGGGGCGCGGCAGGCCCGCCACCACGAGATTGTACAAATGCCGATAGGCCAAATAGTCGCGTTCGGCCAAATTGCCCAAATGATGCAAAGCCCGCGCAAAAATATGCGCATCTTCGTAAATACTGCGATCCAAAATGGAGGAACGCGCGTCGCGCGCGGCTGACAAATATTGGTCGGCGCGATGACCGAGAAAAAAGATTTGCAAATGAAAAGACCAGGCCCTCATATCCGTGTAAAAATCAGAAAGGTAGGGGTTATCCGCCACCGATTCGTAGCCCGTCCACCAGCCCAGCCGCGCCCCAATCCGCTCCGTCAGCGAGGTTTTTCCAGCGCCAATGTTCCCCGCCACCAAAATCAAGTGTTTTGCCATATTTTTTATTTTATCACGCTGAAATCGAACTAGTCGCCCGGGATTTTTTTTGAGCTTTGTTGTATACTTTTGAATATGCCCAAAAAACTCTCACGCATTGCCATCTATTTCCTCAGCTTAATCTTGATCGCTTGCGCGAATCAGCGCGCCACTTCTGCGCCGGATTTGAACGGCGACGCAATTCGCACGCAAGCCGTGGAAACGTTCGCCTCTGCCCTAACCGAAACTTTGGTGGCTCTGCCCGTGGCATCGCCCACGCTGACATCGCTCCCGTCCTTCACCCCCGCGCCAGTCACTGAAACCAGCGCCCCTGAGATTACAGCCAACCCGTGCTACAAATTGCTCTACCTCAAAGACCTGACCTTTCCAGACGGCGCGCATTTGAAAAACAACGAGGTTTTCACCAAAACGTGGGAAGTTCAAAATAATGGCGGGTGCGCCTGGGCTCCGGGTTTTGCCTTAAAGCACGTGGGCGGCGAGTCCCTGCGCGGCGAACCGCTGATATTAACCGAACCGATTCCAGTTGGGCTGAAATATAAACTTTCCATTGAATTAGTCGCGCCGAGCGGACAAAATGGGCTGGTGCAAAGCTCGTGGCGCATGGCCGACGCCAACGGCGTTTTCTTCGGCGATACCTTAACGATCAATATCATCGTCGGCAATTCGGTCACCGCGACTCCGTAACGATCCAAAAAAAAATCGGCGAGTTTGATTTATGCTGTTTTGGAAAACAAACGCCCAATGAAATATCCCAGAGCAACCAGACCGATGGCCGGGGATACGCCTAAAAAGATTACGCCCAGCGGGCCCATCAACCCGCCCATGATCATGCCGAACAAAGCCAAAGGGACGCCGAGGATGCAACCCACAATTGCGCCGCGAAAGGCGCCTTGGGACTGGCTCTTTTGTAAAAAGTAAATCAGCCCCAGCCCAACGATCACGCCCGCGAGGTAAAAGAAAAAATAATCCAACGCCGAGGCTGTGGCGTTGAAGGCGCTAAAGCGCAGGAAAAAGATCAGCGTTTCCAAAATTGGGAAAATTGCGCCGATGATCAAAGCCCACAAAAACGAAGGTTTTCCATTCATAGCTTGCTCCTTGAAAATGGATTGAAAGTTTTGAGGCGGTTACGCTTTTTATAACTTTTCCACGCTGACCTGTTCAATTTCTGCGTAAATCTTTTTCACTTCAGCTTTGACTTCCACAGTGGCGCTGGGCGTCAACTCAATAAATTTGATTAAGTCTTTGGCCTGCCGCAAGAGGTCTTTGACGTTGGCGATGTAGTTCAAATCCCATTTGCCCAAACCATCGGCGGGGGCTAAGGCCCGGGCTTGTTGAATCAGCTTGCGGGCGCGGACGAGGCGTTCGGCGGCGGGGATGAGTTTGGCCATCATCAAATCCATTATATTTTAAGCGGCTTAATCGAGCAACTCCAGCAGTTCGCGGAGCGTTTGAATCTGATAGGTAATCGGCAAATTGGCGGGCTTGCCCTGCGGGTTGAACCAGCAAGTATCCACGCTGAAATTTATGCCACCCTGCATGTCGGAGGTGAGGCTGTCGCCAATCACCAGAATTTCGCGCCGCGGCGGGAAACCCGCGCGTTCGTGAGCCGCGTTGAAAAATTCAACGGCGGGTTTCGCAAAACCAACTTCCTCGGAAATGACGACCGGCGAAAAAAACTTTTTCAGCGGCGAAAGCGCCAGGCGGCTGTTCTGCACCACAGCCAACCCGTTGGTAATTAACCCAAAGCGGCATCTGGGCTGAAGCGCTTCCAAAACCTCAAGCGCTCCGTCTATCAAATCCGCGCACAAGGCCAGGCGCTCAATATAGCTGGCGCTCATGGCTTCGGCTTTTTCAATGGGTCGTCCAACCGCCTCCAGAAAAAGTTCAAAGCGGCGGACGCGCAGAACTTCGGGCTGAATTTCCTTGCGCTCCAAAGCCTGCCACAAGCCCTGATTAATCTCCCGATATAGCGCGTGATGGCTTTCTTCAAACGGCAGGTCGTAGGCCTCAAGCGTTTTGAACAGGGCCGTATCTTCCGCTTTTTGATAATCAAACAGGGTGTCGTCCGCGTCAAACCAGAGCCAGGGGTAATGTTTTTTCATGGCGGGATTTTATCAAAAATTTACCGGGAGAAACTGTCAACCCCAATTGACCTCTTTTCCTGTAAAATTATTCCATTATGCCCATTACCCCACAAGAATTTATCAGCAAATGGAAGCGTGTAACTGCACGAGAGAAGCAAACCTATCAAGAACATTTTCTTGATCTTTGCCAGTTGGTGAATCATCAAACGCCAAATGATTATGACCCAACGGGGACACGCTTTGCTTTTGAAATGGGCGCCACCAAAACCACTGGCGGACAAGGCTGGGCAGATGTTGCCAAACTTGGATTCTTTGGTTGGGAATATAAAAGTAAAGATGCAGATTTAGATAAAGCATACGAACAACTTTTACGGTATCGTGATTCGCTTCAAAACCCACCTTTATTAATTGTTTCAGACATCAACAACATTATCATCCGCACCAATTACACCAACTTACCGACGCATACTTTTACAATTACGTTGGACGATTTACTCAACCCTGAAAATATCAAACTGCTTAAAACAGTTTTCACAAAACCCGAAGACTTAAAACCAAAAGAGACCCTTGAAAGCGTGACCCGTGAAGCGGCGGAGAAATTTGCCAAGTTAGCAAAAAACTTAAGAGAGTATGGCGAAGAACCGCAAGAAGTAGCTCATTTCTTAATTCGTTTGTTGTTTTGTTTATTTGCAGAAGATATTGGATTATTACCTGAAAAATTGTTTCCTCAATTACTAGAGCAGACGCGCCGTAACTCGAAAGATTTTCAAGATGTGTTAGGACAATTATTTAGAGCCATGAACACGGGCGGATATTTTGGCACAAATAAAATTTTACATTTCAACGGCGGGTTATTCGACAATGACCGCGTATTAAAACTTGACGGCGCAGACATGGATATTATTGCCGATATTGATGGGCTGGATTGGGGCGCGATTAAACCTTCCATCTTTGGCACATTATTTGAAAGAGGCTTAGACCCCGCCAAACGCTCTCAACTTGGGGCGCATTACACCAGCGAAGATGATATTTTGTTAATTGTTGAACCTGTGCTGATGAAGCCCTTGCGTGATGAATGGAAAGAGTTGCAGGTTGAATGCAGAAAGTTGAAAGATGAAAGCGAAAAAGAAAAAGGTAAGAAGAAAGAAAACATTCAAAAGAAAATAAAAAATACTTTATTAACCTTTGCAGACAAGATTGCCTCCACCAAAGTATTAGACCCTGCTTGTGGAAGCGGCAACTTCCTATATGTAGCCTTACGTTTGTTATTAGATTTACAAAATGAAGTCTTAAGTTTTTCAGATGAAATTGGCATGGGCAGACCTTACATCACCGTTACTTCTGGGCAGTTATACGGCATTGAAACCAATGAGTACGCTCACGAACTGGCACAAATGACCATTCAAATTGGTTACATTCAATGGCTGAGAGATAATGGCTACGGCTTTCCCGCCGAACCGATTTTGAAGAAGACAGAAAATATAAAAAGGATGGATGCCATTTTAGGACAAGTGACAGTCACCTCAGAGGGGACTGTCACTTCGGCGCGCGAACCCGAATGGCAGGCAGTGGATGTCATCATTGGCAACCCGCCATTTTTGGGAAGTATCAAACAAAGAGAAGAATTGGGCGAAACATATATTGAAGAATTAACAACATTATATAAAGATAGAGTTCCACCAAAAAGCGATTTCGTTTGTTATTGGTTTGAAAAATCAAGGCAAGCCATCATAGATAAAAAAGTTAAACGAGTTGGACTTATTGCAACGCAGGCAATTCGTAAAGGTTTAAGTCGAACAGTTCTTGACCGTATCAAAGAAACTGGCGATATTTTTATGGCTTACAGCAATCGCTCATGGGTTCTTGATGGCGCTTCTGTAAGGGTTTCAATTATATGTTTTGACGATGGCTCTGAAAAGAAAAAAGTTTTGGATGAAAACATTGTTGAAACAATTAATTCTGATTTATCTTCTTCGGCAGATATAACAACTGCAAATTTACTTTCTGAAAATGAAAATATTGCATTTCCAGGGACGAAAAAATATGGCGCATTTGATATTGAACCGAAACTTGCTCAAAAGATGCTTTCTGATAAAAGTAATCCAAACGGAAAGCCAAATTCAGATGTTGTAAAACCTTGGGTAAATGGAAGTGACCTTGTAGGAACTCGTCGCGGAATGTGGATTATAGATTTTGGCGTAAAAACACCAATGGAAGAAGCCGCACAATATCAAGAACCATTTGAGTATGTTCGTAAATTTATAAAGCCTGACAGAGATAAAGAAAGAATTGCAAGCACAAGAGATAACTGGTGGCTATTTGAAAGACAAAGACCAGAAATGAGACAAGCCATTAAGAATTTAAGCCGTTTTGTTGCTACGCCTGTGGTTTCAAAATATAGAATCTTTGTTTGGCTTTCTCATCCTACAATTCCCGATGCAAAAGTAACTATCTTTTCTCGTGAAGATGATTATTTCTTTGGCGTTTTACATTCTCGTTTACACGCTGTTTGGAGTGATAAAAAAGGTGCAAGGCATGGCGTAGGAAATGACTTAACTTATAACATTTCTGAATGTTTTGGAACCTTCCCATTTCCCTTTCCGCCCAACCAAGAACCAAAAAATGATTCGAGGACGCTGGCAATTGGTCAAGCCGCGAAAGAATTGGTTGAACAAAGAGATAGATGGCTGAATGCAACAAGCCAAGTGACAGTCACCTTAAAGGTGACTGTCACTTCGGGCGCTGTCACTTCGGAGGACTCGCAACCCAAAGGCGATAAAAAACGCACCCTTACCAATTTGTATAATCAACGCCCCACATGGCTAGAGCTGGCGCACAAAAAACTCGATGATGCCGTCTTCAATGCCTATGGCTGGGAGAATGATTTAAGCGATGAAGAAATTTTAGAGAAGTTGTTGGCTTTGAATTTGGAGAGAAGTAAAACCAAGTGACAGACCAAGTGACAGTCACCTTAAAGGTGACTGTCACTTTAGGATGATAGAAGGAGAAAATCATGCCGTATCCCCGAAAAGATTTGCTAACATGGCAGGCAGGAATGTATTATCACATTTACAATCGCGGGATGAGCAAATCGCCTATTTTTCGAGAAGAAACGAATTATCTCTTTGTGCTTGGAAAAGTAAAGGAATATATCAAAACCAACCACTTAAGCATGATTGCCTATTGCCTTGAACCAAATCATTATCACTTCTTAACGCGGCAAGATGGCGAAGAAGCGGCGGGAAATTTGCCTCAATTTGTTTTCAATAGCTATGCCAAAGCCTATAATAAAAAATATCAACACAGCGGCACATTGTTTGAAGGGCGTTTTCGAGCAAAACCAATTCAAGCCAAAAGTCATTTGTTACATTTATGTAGGTACATTCATGGAAATCCCGTCAAAGATGGGTTGGCGGCAGATCCTGCCCAGTGGCCTTATTCAAATTATTTAGAATGGATTGGGGAAAGAAATGGTTCTTTGGTAGACCATGAATTTATCAAAATTCAGTTTGGTAGCGCCGAAGAATATAAAAAATTTGTGGTTGAGTACTTAAAATCCCGTCAATTGCCTGATGCCGTCAGAAAGTTTATTGATGATTTAGAAAAGTAAACGTGACAGCCACCTCACAGGTGACTGTCACGTTGATTTAATCTAACACTCGCTATACCCGCACGCGTAACACTTGCGACAACCTTCTTCGTTGATCACGGCCGCTTCGCCGCATTCGGGGCAGAGGTCGCCGATTTTCATTTTCTCTTTTTCGGGGGCGTGTCCGTTCCCACCGTTGGCTTTCACCTCTTCCACAGCGATTCCGTTTTTCTCACTCAAGTAGCCATCCAACACCTGACCAATGCCATCCGGCAGAGAGCGCACGCGGTTCGCGCCAAAGCCCAACGAGCGTCCGCCGCCAATGCCGATTAACTGCACCACAATTTCGCGCATCCGATCCACTGGCGCAACGGGCGAGGCCAAGCGCAGGATGTAGGAAATCAGCCGCCCAATCGCTTCGGAGACGGCCGCAATTTCTGAACCCGCCTTGGCCGTATTCACAAACGCTTCAAAGGGTTGATTGCCGCCATTTTCATTGATGGTGATAAAGGCCTTACCGACCGGCGTTTCGATGTTGTAGGTTTTACCCGTCAGCGCTTTGGGGCGCGGTTTTTTAGAGCCGTGCCAAATTACCGGAGCAGAATCAACCGTCGGCGCAGATTGCGGCGCTGGGGTTGAGCCTGTCGAAACATTCTTCTTATCCGCAGTAGCTTTCGTCTCCAACACTACTTTATCGCGTGAGCCAGTCACGTACACGGTGATACCCTTACAACCCAATTCCCAGGCCAGTTGATAAGCGGTCGCCACATCGGCTTCGGTGGCGTCTTCAAAAAAGTTGACAGTCTTTGAAAGCGAGTTATCCACAAAGGCTTGCAAAGCGGCTTGCATCCGCACATGCTCTTCGGCGGTCACGTCGCCCGAAACCACAAAGGTGTCGCGAATTGCCTGCGGAAGCTCAGCAATGTTTTGGCAGGTGCCTTCACTCATCACCTGTTCCACAATTTCCTGGCGCTTCTCTTCGCCCAGCCCAAGTTTCTTCAAGGCTTCGTCGAAGCGTGGGCTGGCATAAGTTAAGGTCAGGTCTTTTCCGTTATCGTTCACATGCCGAATGTAGGCCAACGCAAAGACCGGCTCACAACCATAGCCTTCACAACCCGCGACGGTGGCGATGGTGCCAGTCGGCGCGACGGTGGTTTGCGCGGCATTGCGGATGCCATACTTTTTGATGCCATCCACCACCGCTTCCCAGCGGACCTCGGGCCTGCCCCAGTTATGCTGATAGTTGATCAAACTCTGCGGCGTTTCCCACTGCATATTCTTCTTATCGTAAATGGAGCCTTCCAGCGCCGGGAATGCGCCGCGCTCTTTGGCCAGTTCCACGCTGGTGACCATGCAGTGATAACGCACAAATTCCATCACTTGCGCGCCAAACTCCTGCCCTTCCGATGAGCCATAGCGCACGCCGACGTGATACATCAAGTCCGCCAGGCCCATAATACCCAAGCCAATGCGGCGGGCGCGATGCGCGGCCTCGCGCAATTCCGGCACGGCCGGCACATACGCATTGGATTCAACGACGTCGTCTAAAAATCGGGTGGCCGTAATCGTGGATTGTTTGAGCAATTCCCAATCCACCGTGCCATCCGGCCCGCAATGCTCGTTCAGGTTCACCGACCCCAAACAGCAGTTTTCGTAGGGGCCAAGCCACTGCTCGCCACACGGGTTTGTCGCCTCCAGCGGATACAAATGCGGCACGGGATTGCTTCGATTGGCCGCATCCAGAAATAACATCCCCGGCTCGCCGTTATGATGCGCCTGCTTGACAATTTTATTAAACAACTCGCGCGCATTCACCGTCTTGTATGTAATGATTTTGATCCCGGCGGCTTCGGCTTCTTCCAGCGTGCCTTTAAATCCCTTTTGCTTCATTTCGGTTAAATCCGGGAAGCGCAGGGGCCATTCTTTATCGTCTCTCACCGCTTCCATGAACGCATCGGTAATGCCCACCGAAATATTGAAGTTGGTGATTTGATTTTCATTGATCTTGCAGGTGATGAAATCTTCCACATCCGGGTGATCCACCCGCAAGACGGCCATATTGGCGCCACGGCGGGTATTGTGCGTAACCATGCCATAAGCCAGGTAGGTGTGATTGTCGGCGACTTCCAAATCCAGGGTCAGCGATTGACCGGCCTGCTCCACGCCGCGCACTTCGACAAACCAGTAGCCCTCTACGGTCGGCGCCTGTTCAAACGCCTGCGAATGCTCAGCCTTAATTAAATCGTATCCAGAGCGGGTTAAATTTCTCTCGCCGCGTAAATAGCGTAACAATTGCCTGCGGAGTGTTGGTTGCGTGGAACGGAAGTTGATGTTTTTGCCGCGTCCTCTTTCGTCCATCTGGCTTAAGGTAATTTCCTGCTCAACAGCTTCCAACCAATATTTAGGATTGGGCAAAACAAACGTGGATTCGCGTCGCAGGTCGCTTTCCCAGGCATAAGCGGAAACGAAGCGCGAGCGTTGATCGCAACCAATTTTTTCGCGCCAGGCATTTAATCCGACATTTGAAACGATGCGGATGTGATAGGTATCTGAATCGCCCCAGCGATCTAGGCCCGCTGAAACGGTTCGGATTTGCGCCGGGCATCCCAGTCCAATCAGCAAGGTGGATACCTCGCGCGCCAAACGGGCGGAAGACGTGCTCAAGGTTGGGTAGCCATGCGTTAATGTCCCGTCCGCCTCAAACAGGCCGCGCAAATACGCGCCAACCACATTGGCGGGCGATTGCCGGATCAAACGCGGCACAACAACCTCCCGGCTGTTTTGTTTCTGCAAGCCGTTCAACTGTAAGAATTCTTTAACAGCCCGATTATCCATCACAAAAGTCACAGAGCGATCGTTCGGCTTTTGCATTTCATGCGCATGGACATCAAAGAGGCGCGCCAGCAAGGCGGGCATCTCCTCCATCAGGTAGGATGAATGCGCCACGCTGACGCCCACGCGATGATCGTCATCCTTTTTCGCCACAAAACCATCTCCGGCCAGGTATCCCAAAAAGAACGCCAATTCCTCATCCAGAATGGATGGAAATTGCGGCATCGTCTGATTGCCGTGTTTTTGCGTCGGTTTTCGCAAAACCTGAATCTTGCCTTGATGTTCGCCAAGTCGCAGGACAATCCAATCCCCTGCCGAAAGGTCTTGTAGTTCCTTCCATTGCGGGCCGGCATCAGTCATCACTTTAACTTTATGGTTGGGCGTGCCGGTTACGCTTAATCCCTCGCGGGTATGTACGCGCAGGACATCCGCCACGCCATTATTAAACCCACGCGGAGAAGGCTTCACACCTTCATCCGTCGGCACAGACAAATGATGCTCCTGCCAGCCTTCACGGCTGGTATCGACAATTTCATCCAAACGCAATAAACCTTTATCGGTAAAGACCAAAGTTTCGGGCAATAAACATCCGCCCTGCGCAATCTCCCCAAAGGCATGGTCATAGACGCGCAAAAAGCCAACCGGGCCGGTAGCCCGTCCCGCCGAAGTTTTCACAAAGGAGTTCTTGGGCCGCAACCGCGAAAACGAAAACCCGTTTCCGCCGCCCGTCTGCTGAATCAAAGCGGCGTTGCGTAACGTCTGAAAAATCCCGGCCCCATCGCGCCCCATATCGTCGGTAATCGGCAAAACGAAACAAGCCGCCAGTTGACCCAGCGGAGTCCCCGCGCCGGTAAAAGTTGGCGAATTGGGGAAAAACTTTTTACTGGAAAGCAGGCGATAGTATTCAACGGTGCGCTCCTGAACGTCTGCGCCCCAGGCTTCTTCCACCTTGGCCACATGATAGGCCACACGCCAAAACATCTCCTCCACGCTCTCCACCAACTGGCCGTCATCGCCACGGCGCACATAGCGCTTGGACAACACCTGACGGGCGTTATCCGTCAACGCGGCTTTGGGCAGACCCTTGGCCATGGGCGGCGTAGGTAGCAATCCGTTCTTTGTATTTTTCGTTTCAGCAGATTTGGCAACCATCTCAGACTCTCCTCTAAATTTTTTTCTACTTCAAGAGACGCGCGCGCTTGCGCCTCTAAATGTACCGATACAAAAAGGCAAAGCCGCCCGCTCCGCGCTGGCGCGCCCTGCCTTGCTAAATCAACTAATCTTCGAGCAGTTGATCAATTTCAGTGCGGATGGATTTCAAATCATCCAGCCCCAGGTACACAATCGCATAGCGCACATACGCAATCTGATCCACCTCTTTCAACGTTTCCATCACCAAATCGCCGACGATGCGCGAGGTCGTTTCGGCCTTGCCCATCTTTTGCAGTTGCGTCTCCACCTGCCCAATCATCCGTTCAATATCCGCCGCAGAAACCGGACGCTTGGCGCACGAAATGCGAATGCCCCGCGCCAATTTCTCGCGGTCAAACTCTTCGCGCCCGCCGTCTTGCTTAACGATCAGCGGCGTGGCCAAAATGGGGCGTTCGTAACTGCTAAAGCGCTGGCGGCACTTCAAACACTCGCGGCGACGCCGAATCCCCCCGTGGCTATCGTGGGAAGTATCTAAAACCTTTGAATCATGATGCTTGCAATACGGACAACGCATCCGAAAACCTCGCTATTCTTAGAACAAATGTCTTAGCCATATATGGGCGTAAAAGCTCTGCATCCCCGTATATATGGTCATAGTGTTCGGCATTTTAGCGCCATCTTTCCAGATTTGGCAAGGCTGATTAGCATACGCGAGTCTTAAAAAATCTAAGCTTTATTTTTTAGATGAAAAAAAACGGCTCACACTCCCCCATTTTTGGTCGTCTTTCAGCAACATTCCCACCCCGAAAAATTTTCGCTAGCTCCTTAGAAAATCCAACACATACGGATTCAAATCCTGCGGGTGACATTGATGCGGAACATGCCCGCATAACGGAAAGCCATGCGCGCCGGCGACGTTGGGCAAAGCCTGCGCCAGTTTAGGAAAAGAGGCGGGGTTTAGGGTTTGGTCGCGGGCGCCCCATAAGAGGAGAGTCGGCTGTTGAATTTGGGCCAGGCTTGAGGTCAGGTTTGGGAGCGTATGCACGATGTTGTAAATCCCGGAAGAGGCGCGCATATAATCCAGCGCGGTTTGGTAGCGGACATGCTTCGGAAGGCTGTGCGCTTCGCGGGAACTCGTGTGAAAGCTCAGGCTGGTTACATCTACAAACAAACGGAAGAGCCAATACGGCGTTAGTTCAATCAAGCCCGTGTTTAGGAATTGTCGCAGAATGGGGTGTTGAATGACCGGCGATAATTGTTTGATGTCATAAAACGGGTTGATTAAAACCAACTTGGCCACGCGCGCCGGATTCTGCAAGGCGTACAGTAAAGCCAGCGAGCCGCCCAACGAATGCGCCACCAGCGTCAGCGGCTCTGTGATTTCCAAACGGTCAAGCCAGGTTGTAAAGTGTTGATAGACGCCCGCCACGGTATATTCCGCGCGGTCTGCGGGTTTGGCGCTTTCGCCGTGCCCCAATAAATCCAGCGCGTATCCGGCATATCCGTGCGCGGCCAAATCGGGCAGGAGATCGTCCCAATCATGGAACGAAGCGGCCAGCCCATGAATCAAAATGACGGGGTCGCCACTGCCTTGTTGTACATATTTAATTTTTGGGTCGTGCAGTTCTTCAATGCGAAGTTCATTCGCTGGCGATGCGATTTCCATACCGTTTTGCCAATTCTCTTCTTAATACCTTGCCAATAAAAGTACGCGGGAAGTCTTCCATAAAAATAATAAAGCGCGGAACCAGGGCCGGGGGCAGTCGGCGTTTGCAATAGGCAATCACCGCTTCGGCGCTGGGTTTCTCTTTTTGGTTGGCGATGACGAATGCAAAGGGATGACTCCCCACCGCCACCACGGCCACTTCCTTCACTTGCGGAATTTCATAAATCACTTCTTCCACATCGCGCGGGAAGGCCGGTTGTTTCATTTCCTTTTCGGGATACCACATATCCGCCTTGCGCGAGATGATTTGAAAGTAGCCGTCCTTGTCCATTTGAGCCACGTCGCCGGTGAGGAGCCAGCCGTCGGCGGTTAAAACGCGCCGGGTGGATTCTTCATCTTTCCAATAGCCCAACATCACCTGCGGGCCGCGCACGGCCAGCTCGCCAATTTGGCCAGGCTCCACTTCCTTGCGGCTGGTTTGTAAATCTACAATCGCGGCCTGCGTGGAGGGTAACGGCACGCCAATGGTACCTACTTTGCGATTTTTGCCAAGCGGGTTGGCATGGGTAATCGGCGCGGCTTCGGTTAAGCCATAGCCTTCCACCAATTTCCCTTTGGTCAATTTTTCAAATTCTTCCTGCACTTCCACGGGCAAAGGCGCCGAGCCGCTGACGCAGGCTTTGATGGACTGAATGCCATATTTACGCACGCCGCGAAAACTGCTCAACGCCAGATACATGCTCGGCGAACCGGGAAAAATCGTCGGCTTGTAGCGCTTGATGGTTTTCAAAATATCCAGGGCCTGAAATTGCGGTTTCAAAATCAGAGCCGCGCCCAACGAAATTGGCGTATTCAAAGCGGCGGTCATGCCATAGCTATGGAAAAACGGCACAACGCAGAGGAAGCGTTCCTGGCCTTCTTTGGCGGCAGGAAACCAGTGACGGGTTTGCAAGGCGTTTGCCACCAGGTTGCGGTGTGAGAGCATGACGCCTCTGGATTGCGAAGTTGTGCCGCTGGTATATTGAATCACCGCCAGGTCGTCGGGGGCTACTTCCGCCGTGGGCGATTTGTCATTTTGAGCGGCGAGCCAGCGATTCCAGCGCAGGGCGTTCTTCACGTTTAGGCCGCGGTTGCGCCAGCGTGAAATTAAATATTTGGGGAGCGTCAGATATTCCGCCGGGTCGGTTAAGACGAGATGCGGCGTTCCGGTTTCGGTTTGAATCTTCTCCGCGAGCGAAGCCCACGCAGATAACGTAATCAACGCGCTGGCGTCCACATCTTTTAATTGCCGAATCAATTCGTCCGGTTCCAGCATGGGCGGGATCAAAACCGCCGTTGCGCCCGCTTTCAGCGCGCCGTAAAAGCCAATCACCATTTGCGGAATGTTCGGCAGTAACAGAATCACCCGCGAGCCTTTGCCCACGCCCTGCGCGAGCAAGGCGTTGGCAAAACGATTGACTTCGCGGTTCAACTTGCGATATGTGAGCGTTGCGCCTTCAAAATAAAGCGCCGGACGGTTGGGGAAGCGACGGACAGACGAACGCAAGAGATGATGCGCGGGAATGCGCGGCACGTCCACTGTATAGGGCACGCCTTCTTCGTAATGCGCCAGCCATTCGCGTTCGCGCTTTAATTGGTCGCGCGCCGTGTTGGCGGTTGTGGAGGTTGCGTCGCGCCAGGACTTATGCGATTCTTCTTTGAGGAATCTGGCAATCGCCCGATCCACCGCTTCGCGCCGCTCCAGCATCACCATGTGACCAGACACGCCGATATCCGCTTCTTCCGCGTTGGGGATTACCCCAGCCACCTTCTCGAACAGGGGGCGATCAAAAACTGCGTCGCGATGGCCGCGAATGACCAGCGTAGGAACCTGTAATTTCGCAAGGCGCTCCCAGCCGTTCCATTTGGAGAGCGTGTGGAGATAAAACTCGCGCAGGGCGTGCGGCGGGGCGTGAAGCCACTTGCGGGTGAAGAGTCCAACCACCTTCAGAGCGGAGGCGGGTAAATTCAAGGCCAGCCCAAACAACGGCTTGAGTTTGAACTCTCCGGCTGTGGCGATGATGATCAGCTTTTCAATATTTTCGGGGTGATTCAGCGCGTATTCGGTGACGACTGCGCCGCCAAAGGAGTGGCCGATCAAAACAAAAGGCGTGGAAACTTTCAGTTGGGTCAGGGCCGTTTCAAGGTCCAGTTGGATGCGCGGCATGTCGTAGCCGGAGGCGGGCTTGTCGGAGAGTCCATGTCCGCGCAAATCCAAGGCGATGACGCGGTTATCCATCGCAAATTTTTGCATTTGATAATGCCATTGTTCTGCCTTGCCGCCGAAGCCGTGAATAAAAATAATTGTGCGTTGCGGGCGTTCCGGCGAAACATCTATGGCGGAAAGGCGCAGAAGCGGATTGGAGGAAATTCGGATTTCGTGGCGGTAGAGGTCAAAATCTATATCCATGTTGGGAAGTGTAAAGGAGTTGCGGAGGATTGTCAATTTGATTAGCGCTCTTGTGCGGACAAGGCAAACCTTGTCGTACCTCTAATCAGGGCTTTGACAAATTGCGTCCAGCCTGCTATACTCGTTTTAGTTAAGTTGACTTTTCCTGCCGAACTGGCAGTTTGTTTGAGAAATATCGTGTTTGTGCATACCGATTCCTTCGCGAGCAAGTCAGCGAAGGTTTTTTTATTGTGGGAGAAAGCCTTCTGATTCACGAAACGCAGAACGCCTACCGACGCGCCTGTCAGGATGCGCTTTGGGGTTCTTTCAAACATTCACTCGACTCTTAACCGCATGGCGGTTTATTAAATTATTGATCAATGAGGTACAAAAAATATGAGTAAGAAAAACAAATTAAGAATCATCCCGCTGGGGGGGCTCGGCGAAGTGGGCAAGAACATGATGGCCTACGAATTCGGCGGCGACATCATTGTGGTGGACGCCGGCATTATGTTCCCGAAGAACGACATGCTCGGCGTGGATTACATCATCCCCGATTATGAATATCTCAAAAAGCGCGCGAACCGCGTTTTGGGGCTGTTCATTACGCATGGACATGAAGATCACATTGGCGCGATTCAGCACTTTGTGGACGATTTCTCCGTGCCGATTTACGCCACCCCACTCACCCGCGGGTTGATTGAGGGCAAGCTGGCGCGCAACAACGCCCAGCATAAAGCGCAGATCAAAACCATTCAGGCAGGCGATCACACCAAGATCGGGCCGTTTATGGTCGAATATTTTCACGTGAGTCATTCCATTCCCGATTGTGTGGGCATGGCCATCACCACCAACGCCGGGCTGGTCGTGCATATGAGCGACTTCAAGCTCGATCATACGCCGGTGGATGGCTGGCCAACCGATTTTGCCAAGCTGGCTGAATATTCCATGCGCGGCGTGGATTTACTGCTCTCGGACTCGACGAACGCAGAACGCCCGGGCTGGACTCCGTCCGAAGCGGTGATTGGCCCGGCTTTCGATAAAGTTTTCAGCGAAGCCAAAGGCCGCATCATCGTAGCCACTTTCGCTTCGTTAATTTCGCGCGTGCAACAAGTGGCCGATTCGGCCGCGAAGTATGGCCGCAAAATGGCCATCGCCGGTCCCAGCATGGTGGACAACGTGAAGATCGCGCGCAAAATGAAATATCTCAACATTCCCGACTCGCTAATTGTGCCAATTGATCAGGCCTTGAACATGCAAAATCACAAGGTCGTGATTATGTGCACCGGTTCGCAAGGCGAGCCTTCCTCGATTGTGGGACGTTTATCCGCCGGAACCAACCGCCAGTTTGACTTAAAAGAAGGCGACACGATTGTGCTGTCTTCGCATCCCATTCCGGGCAACGAAGAAACCATCAGCAAGACAATCAACCGTCTGTTACGGCGCGGCGCGAAAGTGATTCACGACGGCATCGCCCCGATTCACGTCTCTGGCCACGCGGCGCAGGAGGAACAGAAGTTATTAATCAATTTAGTGCGCCCGAAGCACTTTATGCCCATTCACGGCGAACTGCGCCAACTCATGCGCCATGCCGAACTGGCCCAGCAAGTGGGCGTTCCGGCTGAAAATACAATCGTCGTGGAAAATGGCCAGGTGGTGGAGTTGGTCGGCAGAAAAGTTTTACGCGGCGAACGCATCCCCGGCGACTACGTCTTCGTCACCGGCGAATCGATTGGCGATATTGATCACGATGTGATGAAAGAGCGCAGTCAACTGGCGCGCAACGGCATCATGCTGATTGACATCAGCCTGGACAAACTGACCGGCAAGTTGTTACACGCGCCGGAAATCATCACGCGCGGGTTTGTTTCGCCGGAAGACGCCGAAGCGCTGATCCCCGAAGTGCGGACGCGGATCATGGAATTAATTCACAACGGCGGCATAGACGACGAGAAAGACCTGATTAACGCCGTCAAGAGTTACCTGCACCAGGAAACCAAACGACGCCCAATGGTTTTTGTGACGTTGGGAAAGCATAAATAAAACAACACAGAAATAATCAATAAAAAAAGGCGCAATGCGCCTTTTTTTATTTCGTAAAACTCAAGTTGAAAACGCTGGCGTTAATCACCGTGTTCGGCAAAGAGCGATAGCCAATAAACAGATAATTAGGGGTAAATTTCAGCGGCCAATTTGAAATGATGCCCTGCCCATCCACGGAGAATTTAATCGTCCCGCCTGAAAGCGTAACCGTCACGTTATATTTTCCGCTGGCAAAGGGCAGATAGGTATTATCCACCGGGTAATTTTCAAGCGGCAGTTGGCGCACGTCCACGTCGTCGCCGGGCTGAATGACAAATCCAAGTCCGTTCGCGTCCAGCGATTTTTGCTCAAACACGCCCATCCAAATTTCGCTGTCTTTTAATTCCCGAACCTGAACCGAAAAATTAACCTGCTTCCAGTTTTCCCACGGCGTAAACAACCCGTACTCAACCGCCGTGCTTTGAGAAGTATTGGAGACAAAAAATAATTTGCCGTCTTCCGCACTGATACCGCTCACAGATAATTGATAACAGGGCTGGCTCTGGTCTTGCACAGTCCCCGCCAAAGACGGCGACCAAATCCGCGCGTCAATGCAATTTGCAAACCAATCGCTGGAGGGCGCGGGCGTAAAGTTCGGGGAGGCGTCTGCCGTTGGAGTGGGAAGCGGGGTTTCTTCCACAGATGCCTGTAAGGTAGGAACCATATCTGGCGCGTCGGTATCAACCGGCAGAGGAGTAAAAACTGCAGTCAACGGCGCTGGCGTTGGGGTCTCATCTCCGGGATATTTATCAAGCAAGGCAGGTACGATCGCAATCACAGCGACGATAATTCCCCCCACGCTCACAACAATTTGAATCCAAAGCGGCATAAATTTTTCCAGTTTACGCCATAAAGGTACGGGTCTGGGGCTGGTTTTTCTCTCTTTAGGCTTGTTGTTACCAGAACTCATATCTGCCTCCCAAAGCTACGATGATACTTAAGTTCTAGTATAACGAAAAAGGGCGGCTTTCGGCCAACAATTTTGCAATTTCCCGGGACACCTTGCCCATCGGATAGGTTTCCAAATCTGTTAACTTTACCCACTTTAGGTTTTTCTTTTTGGGGATTGAAAGAGCCATACATCGAAAGGCGTGAACCGTCGCCTTGAAATGTGTATAGGCATGTTGTACCACGCCCAACGCTTCGGGCTTTTGGAGCGTGAGGCTGTATGCGGCGTTAATGGCTTTTGCCAACTCCCCTTGCGGGTGCGCTTCGACGCGGGCCTGCGGGAATTCCCACATCCCGGCCAGCAACCCCTCCGCCGGTCGTTGCGTCAGCAAGACGCGGCCACGCCGCACCATCACTGCCGCCACATACAGATAATGCGGCGTCTTCTTTTTGGGCTTCAACAGCGGCCTTAGCGCTTGCGTCTCATTTTGACTGGCCAGACAAAACCGTCGAATTGGACAATTTGGACATTTTGGATTTTTGGGCAGACAGATCGTCGCGCCCAAATCCATCAGGGCCTGGTTGTAATCTCCTGCCTGGCCTGTGGGTAAATTTTGAGCGGCCAGTTCCCATAATATTTTTTCGCCAGCGGGCGAATCGGCAAATTCAGTCACATCATATAAACGGGAGAACACGCGGCGCAGGTTGCCGTCTAAAGTGGGCTCGTCCATTTTGAAGGCCATCGAAGCGATGGCCCCAACAGTATAGCGGCCAATCCCCGGCAGACTGCGTAAATCGTCTAAATTGCGCGGCAGTTGTCCATTAAATTTTTCAGCGATAATTTTTGCGGCTTTATGTAAATTTCGGGCGCGGCTGTAATAGCCCAGCCCTTCCCACGCATTGAGGACATCGCGCTCGCGCGCTTGCGCCAAGACCGGAATGGTTGGGAACAATTTCATCCATTTTTGAAAGTAGGGAACGACCGTCTCCACCCTCGTTTGCTGGAGCATGATTTCAGAAACCCAAATGGCGTACGGGTCTGGATGATCCCGCCAGGGCATGGAACGTTTATTTTTGGCGTACCAAGCTAAAAGTCTGGTGGCGAGGCGCGGCATGTTAATCGCAGAGCTGAGTCAGCGGCGCGTTCTGATAAATCTGTTTGGCAAAAATCACAATCCGCGCTTCAAGATAACCCGCGCGCTGGCAACCCAAAAGGATCACATCCGCGCCATGCGGAAAATTGAAAGGCTCCTGCGTGATGTAGATGGCGTTGGTATTCATCTGATTCAAAACGAGAAAGCCGAGCCTTGCAAAATCCTGAACTTGATAAGCGCGCCACGGGTTCGCGGAAGCGATGCCGCGCCCACGCGAATAAAAACGGGGATAGAGCAAACGCCCCTCAATCAGGCGCGCGGCAGGTTGCGCCAGAAAAGCTTCCAACTCGCTGGCGTTGATCTCGCGCGATTCTATCTTGGCGATTAGCTCCGCCTGAGTTGCGGTATAACGCGGTTGCGCCAACCCCTGCGCCAGCCATGGAATCGCGCCCACAAAAGCAAAGCCGAGGAGGAGCAAAATAAATTGCGGACGAAACTTCAGCCGGGCAAGCGCTTCCCCACTCGGCGTTTTTTCGTTGACTTGGGCGGCTTGGCCAAAGAGCGCTTGAATCCAACTCCACACAGCGACGACGCCAATTGCAAAATAAAAGTAGACTGCCCAATCCACTGGCAGGTTGTAGCGCCAGCTGGAAAAACGGGAAACGCCGTTGGCCAGCGCGTAACCGAGGTTGAAAGCCAGCGGTAAAAGCCCAAGCCAGGCCAGCTTACGCCAGGCGCTGGCCAGTCCGATGGAGATGATCAAAAGGTAAAAAATTAGGAGCAGGGCGTTGTACCACTCCAGCGAGCCATCCCAACCAACCCAATACAAATTAATCGGCGCGATTAAACTTTCAAAAGGCGCAAACAAAGGCAAGGCCAGCAAGCCGCCGATTTCGGTGTTGAGGAAATGCGCGGCGATAAACGTGGCGACATACGCGGGGTTTTGCAGAGTGAACTGCAACATCCTGCCGCCGAGGCTTGAAGATTCAGGGTCAAACTCCTGCAGGTTGAAGGTTTCGTTGAAAGAATACTGGCTGTAAATGATCGCCATCTGACGCGGATCGTCAAAGGCCAATTTGCCGGTCAACTGATAGTTGTGAATCAACCACGGCGCAAGCGCGCTGACCATGGCCAGGGCGAAAATTACGCCGGTCAAAAACCAGGCTTTCGTATTTCGTTGGTAAACAAACCAGGCAAGTAAAAATACCGCGGGCAAAATAAACAGCGATTGCGTGCGAAATAGAAGGAGCAAACCAAACGCGCCGCCCGCAATTAACGTAGATTTCACATCTCGACGATTGAGCCACCACAGCAAAACGAGACAGGTAAAGCTGAGCGCCAGCGCGGTTGGAAAATCGGTGGTGAACATTTTGGAGTTCACCACGCGCGTGTTGGAGGAAATCCACAGGCTGGTCCATTCGCGGAAGATGGCGAAGAGCGCGACGATTACTCCGGCGGCCGGGGAGTGTAATTTTTTAGCCAGAAAATATAAACTTACCGGAAATAAAGCCAGAACCAGCGTTTGGGCGACGATCATCGCAGAGTAATTTTGCCCAAAGCAAAAATGTAAAAGAGCCAGAAAGACGACATAAAACGGGCGCGGCGGAATGCCATTGAGATACTTTGTACCAATTAACAGACTTTGGGATAGATAATCATAAAAGCCCGCGTCGGAATACGGGAAGGGAAGGTCAGTCGGCGGATCCATGGGGGCGTAAAAACTGCTTTTCAAAACTTCGTTTGGCACGCTCAACCACAGCAGGATGGCGACAAGATACAGCGCAATGGGAAGCGCGTAAGTGGCCAGGCGCGAATCTGGCTTGGTAGCATAAAGCGCCAGACTCAGCCCGATGAGGATGGAAAGGATAAACTGCCAACCCTGAAGCGCCACGCCGGGTTCGCCCCAATAGGCGCTATCTGGTTTGACGCCAATTTTGGTGATGACAATGAATAGAAAGAGAATCAGCAAGCCGCTGAAAATCAGCGCTGCGGAACGATGCGTCGGCTTATCGCTCTGCAGGCTTTGCGGATGAAATCCATTTTTGATTAAGCTGAAAAAGATCAGCGCTTGAAACGCAACGATTAACAAAACCCACAACAATGGAGCGGCGCGCTCGTAATAAGGCAGGAGCTTTTCCGGGTTGAGATAACGTAACAGGAACAGGAGCAGGCCGCAGGTTAGAAAAAGAAGCGCGGCGCTGAGTATGGCGGGCCGGTCAATCCGCGCGTTAAACCAATCCGCAGTTTGGCGGGCGCGAAATCCTAAAAAAATCCCAGCTAAAACCAGCAGGGCCAAAATTCCGGCCAGCCCAAGCCGCGCCGCCGACAAGCCGTTTTCAGATGGAATTGAAAACAGCGAAACCAGAGCGAGCAAAGATTCAAAAGCCGCGGCGAAAAAAAACCACGGCCAATAACGCGCAAAATTTTGGGGAATGGGTTTAGAACTGGAAACCGGCACGAACCGCCACCACTTTATGCGAATAATTTTTTACGTACCCAAACAAACGATCTTGCAAAAGCGCCCAATCTGCCGAGGCGAGGATGCTCCGCGCTTGCGGCGCGTCTGGCGCCAGCAAGCCCACTTGAATTTGGGGGTATGAACCGTAGAGCGTGGCCCAGGCTTCGGCGGGTTGCAAGCCAAGTTTTTGAACGCCGGGCACAAACTCGCCGATGATGAATTCAAAATATTCCTGATCGCGTTCCGACGCAATATCCCAAGTCATAATTACTTTGACCGGCATGTTCCACCTTTTGTTCCGCTAGCTCTTCTGGTATTCCAGCACAACCACTTTGGTTTCGTCGGGCAGGCCAGAGCGCGTAACTTTCAAAGAGGGTTGCGCTTCCAGTTTGCCGAGTCCCATTTCTTTGAGGAACTTGTTCAAGGAATCCAAATTGAGTTTTGCGTCCGGCGTGGAATAGTGCATGGGAATCACAAGGTTGGGCTCCAGCAGGCTCACCACTTCGGCGGCTTTGGCCGCATTCAAACTACTGCCGCCGCCCACCGGCAGGAGCAGTACGTTCACTGTGCCCAGCGCTTCCACTTCGCTTTGCGTGGGCGCTTCTTGAAGGTCGCCCAAATGGGCCACGTTGATTCCGTCATAATCAAAGACATACAGCGTGTTGCGCGTTTGGTCTTTGGATTTTTTGCCGCCCGCAGTTTGCACGGCGGTAATAAACACGCCGCCAATTTCAAATTCGCCCGCGCCGGTGAGCGTATGCGTAACGCCTTTCACCGCCTCGCGGTTGCCGTGGCCGGGCGCGTCGTGGCTGATGGTGACAATTTCTGCCTTGAGTTTCAACGCATCGTAGCCAACCGTTTTATGATCGTAAGGATCCGTCACCACCGTCGCATAATTACGCTCCGTGAGACGAAAACAAGAATGTCCGTACCAGGTAATTTCCATGAAGTAATGCCTCCGAAGCAGGTATTATACCCTCATTATTTTAAGAGTATGATTGGCTCATCATGCTGAAATCACGAGTGACGCCCCACGCCCAGGTTCAAAAAACAGAAAATGGCTATCTGCTGAAGATTCCCGGCGGCGACGCCTCCGCCTATCGTTTCGCCCAGATTGACGATTACTTCTGGCTGGCGCGGAAGAAATTCCCGCATCAGGCTCTGACCTTGAGCCTGCGCGCCAGAACCTCGGCTTTTCCGCTGGCTGGAACATGGGGCTTCGGCCTGTGGAACGATCCGTTTGGCTTGTCGCTCGGCTTTGGCGGGAGCAAGTTCCGCCTGCCGACATTGCCCAACGCCGTCTGGTTCTTTGGCGCATCTGCGGAAAATTACCTGTCGTTTTCAAACAATCCGGGGAATGGGTTTTTGGCGCAGGTCTTTCGCTCCCCCAAGTTTCATCCGCTGTTGATTTTGGCCGGACTGACGTTTCTTTTCTCCAAGCGCATTACGCGAAAATTATTGGGCAAGGTCATCGCCGAGGCCGCCCACCCACTGGCGGAGCGCTCGCAAACTCCCAGCGTGGACCCAACTCAATGGCACAGCTACAAGCTGGAGTGGAGCAAGGAACGCACGCTTTTCTATGTGGATGATCTCCTCGTGTTTGAGGCGCCGTTTGGGCCCAATCCGCCTTTGGGGCTGGTCATCTGGATGGACAATCAATTTGCCGGGTTCACGCCAGACGGAAAATTATCTTTTGGCGTATTGCCCAACGACGAAGCCTGGCTGGAAATTGCAGATTTGGAAATTTCGCCGCTCGCCTGAGCGTTGGGTAAAATTCCTGGCATGGAGCAGATTACCCTTACGCTTGAAGATGTGCAGTGGGCCATGGAGGTCGCGCAGTCTTCGTTTGCGCGTTGGGAAAATCAGCGCGGACATTACAACAATCGTTTGAATTCACACTTCAAGGGAAAATTGGGAGAACTTGCCGTTGAAAAATTTCTGGCTGGCCAAGGCCTAAAATTTGACTCGCACTTTCGATTTGCCGACAGGGAAAAATTGGCAGATATTGTTTTAAAAGTTAAAGGCTATACAAGCATCATCCGAATTGAAGTGAAAACCTGGAGCGCGGCGTATTGGAAAGAACTCGGCAGGTGTATTGCCGTTGACCAGCTTTCGGACTTAAAGAAAAAAGCGGATGTAATCATCTGGTGTTTGACGGACCTCCATGACCTGCCGCAAAACCTTGCGCCGGTCAGCATTGCGCTGTGCGGGTGGTCGTCCATCCACGACGCGCAGAATGCGCCCGTGAAATTAACCGGCTTGGAAAACATGCGCAAGGTGGAAAATCATCAACTGGCCGAAGCGGACTTGCGCGAGATGGCCAGTTTTCCGGCTGGGGTCAAGGTCAGGTAGCCTGTTTTGTGATGATGACGGTATCAAAAGCGGATAAGTCCGCCTGCCTGTCCGCTTTTGATTTGCATTAAAACAACCCGCTCCAGAAGTGGGGGAAGTAGGTTTTGAGCAGTGCATCCGCAATCAGGCCGAGGATTAGATAGCCGCCAAATTTTCGGTTGTGCTGAAAGGCAAAGCCGGAGAACCAGACCGGCCAGGCAGGCCAGCCTTTGGGCGCTTCGGCCGGTTTGGGGGTATTTAAAACTTTGATTGTGGCCAGCGCTTCCTTATAGGCCAGAAAAACAATCAACATGACCGGGGTAAAAAAGCCGTTGAGGATTAAAAATAACGTGACCACATAAATCAGGACGATGGCCACCTGATCCACATGGCGGGCAAACTTCTCACCCACGCGGACGGGGAACGTGCCCACGCCTTTGGTTTTATCGTCGTCGTGTTTATCAATATGCTTAGCCACGTTAATGCTGGCCACGCTTAAGCCAAACGGCACGCCCGCCAGGGCTACGTTCCAATCCCAGGTTTGGGTTAGGACAAAATATACGCCGCCAATCAAAATGGGGCCCCAGATCAGGAAGATGGAAAGTTCGCCCAAACCCCAGTATTTAAAGGGATAGGTGTATGCGAGCAAGGTAATTGCGCCGATGGCGAATAAAATCAGCGTGGGGCGTGAAAAGCCGGTATAAAACAAGGCATATACGCCTGAAAGCGTCGCCAAAAATCCGCTGACGATGAACCAGCGAATGGAAGTGGCAGGCTCCCAAAATTTTTGCACCAGCGGATGCACGCCATATTGCGAGCGGAAGTAGTTGTCGTGATCCACGCCGCGGGTGTAGTCGGTGTAATCGTTGAGCAGGTTGTTCGTGCCGTGGGCGATGAAGAGGCCGAGAGTCACAATCAGAAACGGGAGCCAGCTAAAATGTCCGGCGCGGGCGGCGAGGATACCGGCAATGACACAGGAATAGACCGTCACCAAAGTCACGGCCGAGCGCGTGGCAATCAGCCATTTGGAGACGACATCCAGCGCCTCCCACTCTTTTTTGTCGTCCATTTTGATTAATTGCCAGGCGGCTTTCCGCCACATTGCAAAGTTAATATTCATTTTGAACTCCTTATCCAGTAGTTATAAAATTTCCAAAAAATTATACTCTTGATTTGCAAGCCATACTTTGAATATTCAGGCTTGAGCTTCAATACAAAACGGGCAGAATTACGTCTGCCCGTTGGAGATAACGCCCAGCCTAGCGCCAAAAGTTTTGCGTGAGCGGCCACAAGCGCAAGGCGGTATCCAAGAGTAGGCCGAGCATGAAGTACAGCCCAAAGGCGCGGTTGTGATAAAAGGCGTAGCCGACAAAATAGAGCGGCCAGCCGGGCTGACCTTCTGGCTTGACTTTAGGTTTCGGCTTTAAGAAGGCCGGGGAAACGCGCAAAAAAGTTGGAAGCGCGAATAAAACCAGCGCCATAATCGGGGTGAAAAATTTAGTGAGGATCAAATATGCCGTGAGGATATACGGAAGCGCCATCAGCGCCAGCGCAACCCAACGGGCGGGCTTCTCACCAATCAGCGCCGGAAAGGTGTAAATGCGTTTTGCCCGATCTGCTTCGAGCTTGTCAATGTGTTTGCCGAATATTACGGTGGTCACGCCGAGGGCATAGGGCAGGCCCGCAAGGACGACGTTCCAATCCCAATGTCTGGTCAGCGCGTAATAGCCGCCGCCAATCATCAGCGGACCCCACACCAGCAAAACGGCCGCTTCGCCCAACGCAATGTATTTGAGCGGCCAGGTATAAAAGAGGACGAAGAACGCGCCCAAGCTTAATAACAGCCAGATCACTGGGTCATTGGAATTCTTGAGGATTAAATATAGCCCGGCGGAAAACGCCAAAAAGCCCGTAACGCCAAAATATGCGAGATGCTGACGGCGGGTTAACAAGCCGCTGGCCAACGGTTGCGCGCCATAGACGTTTCGGTAGTAATTATCCTGGTCCACGCCGCGCACATAATCGGTGAAATCGTTGAAGATGTTATTGCTGGCGTGGGCCATGATCAGCCCAAAAGCGAGGTCCAACCAACCCGCAAAGTTAAAGGATTGACTGCGCCAGGCGAAGAGGCCGGCCAAGGCGGCGGAGATGAAGGTCATAATTAACACGGCCGCGCGCGTGGAAATCAGCCATTTGGAAACGATGTCCAACTGATCCCATTCCGCTTTGGAAACTTCGGGAATGACGCTGAGCGCCTTACGCCACATTGCAAAATTCATGAATATGCTCCTGACTCGTTTTGGAGATTATATTCAGTCTGGGCTCAATTAAAATACGGTTTGCCGGGGTTCTGACAAACGGCGTATAAATTCGGGAAGTAACTCACCAGCCCAAGGCGCGGAAGGCGCGTTTATTCGCCCAATTCGGGGATGGTTTCCATGGGCATTCGATGGGCGATGTAGTTTTCAATCCAAAAGATGATTAACGCCACCCAGACGATGGAGAAGCCAATCAGATGCACGCGGTCAAAGGCCTCTTTGTAAATGAGCAGACCGATTAGGAATTGAAGCGTGGGCGCAATGTATTGAAGCACGCCGACCATCGTCAGCGGAATTTGTTTGGCGGCGGAGGCGAACAGCAGTAAGGGGATGGTGGTGACGAGGCCTGCGCCAACTAGAAACAGGTTAATGGTTAAGCCAGAGCGCAGGAATGCCCCAGTTCCATGCGCCTCCACGAAGAGCAGGTAAATTACAGCGAAGGGGAAAGTAATGGCCGTTTCCAGCGTTAGCCCATACAACGAACCAAGCGGCGCAAGTTTTTTAACAAACCCATAAAAGCCAAAGGAAAACGCGAGCGAGAGCGCAATCCACGGCAGGGAGCCATACGCAATGGCGAGATAGCCCACGCCCAGCGCGGCCAAGCCCAGCGGAAGCCATTGAACGGGACGGAGTTTTTCGCGTAAAAACAACACGCCCAATAAAACGCTCAACAGCGGATTGATAAAGTAGCCGAGGCTGGTTTCAATGATGTAGCCAGAGTTCACGCCCCACACATAGATCAGCCAGTTGATGGACAGCAAAATTCCCGCCAGCGCGTAAATTCCAATCGTCCGGGCGTTCCAAACCGTGGCGCGGAAGTCGCGCCATTGTTTGGTAAGCAACAGATAGAGGAACAATAAAATAAAAGACCAGGCAATCCGATGTCCGATCACCTGCAGAGAATCAACCGCGTGCAAGACCTTCCAATAAATTGGGAGAATGCCCCACAAGAAATACGCGACGATGCCGTACCAAATGCCTTTGTTCATTTTGCTCCTCGAATAAATACCAACCACTCGACATTTTCTTTTGGGATGCGGATATTTTCAGAACTATTGAAAAAATAGTTTTTTTCGCGTCCATCCGCGCTCGTCCGCGTCCAATTTCAAAACTTTCAGGTAGATAGAATAAAAAAGGCCCTGCAATTCGCAAGGTCTGTCTCTAATCGGGCCAGCAAACTTCTACAGTTTCCGCAAAAACCACTTTCCAGAAACCACTTCCTGCACATCGCGCGCCAACTCGCCGGCGGTGGCGTAACGTTCCTGCGGGTCTTTAGCCATGGCCTTGCCCACCACCTCCTGCCAGACGGAGGGCAGGTTTTCTTTGACTTTGCGAACGTCCGGCACGGGCAAATCCACATGGGAGTTGATTAAAGCCGTCGTCGAATCGGAACTAAAGGGAAACTGGCCGGTGAGCAAGCGGTAGAGGATTACGCCCAAAGCGTACACATCCGCGCGGCCGTCCACATGCCCGCCCTTCACCTGTTCGGGGCTCATGTAGGCGGGCGTACCCACCAGCCAATCGCCATCGTCGTCTGCAAAGGACTGGGATTTGGCGATGCCAAAATCGGAAAGGAAAGCCTCGCCGGTTGAATCAAAGAGGATGTTGGAGAGTTTCACATCGCGGTGAACGATCTTTTGGGCGTGAGCCGCATCCAGCGCATCCGCCACGCGTTTGAGGATGTGCGCGGCTTCGGTTAATTTAAGCTCGCCCGCGGCCACATGGTCGTCCAAACTGCCGCCTGCCATGTAGCGCATGACGATATATGGTTGTTCGCCATGCCAGCCAAAATCATAGACTGGCACAATGCACGGGTGTTCCAGCGCGGCGATTAACTCCGCTTCCTGTTGAAAGAATTCACGATAGACATCGTCCACCATGCGGCTGTACATCAACACTTTCACCACAACCTGACGTTGAATATAGGGATCGCGCGCCAGAAAAATCAACCCCATGCCGCCTTGCGCCAACTGTCTTTCAATATCATAGCGACCAATTTTTGAGACCATTGTTTGTCCTATACGGGTGATGTGAAACGTCGTTAGTATAGGTCAAATTGACGCGCTTGGCAACTTACGATTTCCGTTTATTTCGGCGGGTTCGCCAGGGCGGCGGTATAACCGCTCCGCTGAACTGCGGCGATAATCTCCTGAACGGAGAGTTGCGTCTCGTCGTATTCAATCGTCATTTCCAGTTTGTGGTAACTTGCGTCAATGCGCTGAACTCCGGCGAGCGTATCTTCCAACGTCTCCAGTTTCAGGGCGCAGTTCGAGCAGGTCATGTCCAAAACTTTGAAAGTTTGTTTAAGCATGGGAGCCTTGAATCATTCAAATAAAATTACGCCGGTGTACATGCCCATCGAACAGGTAAACGGGATTTGCGTTCCGGCTGTTTGCGGCGGCAGGTTAACTTCCACCGTGCCGGTGGCCGGGAGAAGCTGATAGAAATTCAAAGCGGGGATGACAAAATCGCGCGCGCAGGAATAGGTTTGGCTGGTGATCAGTTTGAGGATCAGCGCGCTGTTGGCCGGGGCTTTGAGGACTTGCGGAGAGTAGCCACGATTTTGGACGTTGAGAATCAGTTCGCCGGAGTTGGTTGGTGCGGGCTGGGCCGGGGCGGAGGCGACAGCGCTTCGAGACGGGAACAGGCTTCGGGTCAGGCTTTGAAGCGCAAGCGGCGAACCGATTAAGTTGAGTCCGCTGTTCATGGTCACAAATCCCAAAATCAAAACTACTGCGGCTACAAAGCGCATGAAAAATCTTTCCAACTTTGCGCCTAATTCTGTGGCGAGGTAGGCGACGATAAAAAAGACCGGGCTGGTTCCGAGCGTGAAGGCAAACATCAGCGCCGCGCCAAACATGGCGTTGGCGCTCCCCAAAGCGGTAGCCAACATGGCCTGCGTGACGCCGCACGGAATGAAAACGGTGAGCGCGCCCAAAAAGAGCGGCGCAATTGGGTCGGCGCCTTTGGCGGTTTTACGAATGTAGCGCGTGATGAGTTTGGGCGGTTCGATGGCAAAGTAACGAAAGATGGGATGCAGGTTAAACATGCGCAAGCCATTGCCGATCATAAAAACGCCAATGCCAATCATCAGGATGGCGCGCAAAGCCGGGCTGAAGGTGAAGTAGGAACCCAGCCAGCCCAAAGCCGCGCCTAAGACGGTATAAGCGACGAGTTTTGCGGATAGAAACAGGGCAATCGGCAAGGCGCTGTTCACGCGAACCGGCGCCGATTTTTTGACGCCCTTGCGTTTGGGCAGGTCGGCGGCGTAATCCTGTTCAATTTGATGCGCCAGCGAACTGGCCAACAAACCGCCTTGCACCGCCAAACAACTTAATCCGCCGGTGGTTAAGCCGGTGATAAACGCCAACAGGAGTTGGCCCGCCAGCCCGGAATTTCCGGCGGTTGAGTCTGCGCCCGCTTGCACGGCCAGCCAGACGATGGCCGCGGCAATGAAGAGCACGCCAAGCGTCACGAAGATTACCGGGTCTATGGAGGGTTTTGTTTTTTTCATTCAGCCTCAAAATCGTCCCGAAGGTCATATTTTTAACTCACCTTGCACAGTTTTGCGAAAATTCGTAAATTCTCCCTCACCCTAACCTTCTCCCAAAGGGAGAGGGAACTCCCTTCTCTCTTTGGGAGAAGGGCTGGGGATGAGGGCGCGTAAGGTTATATTTTTTATTTGAAAAAAACCTTCGGGATGGTCGTTTCCATTTATATTTTGACGTTCTTCAAGCGCAAGCTATTCGTGACCACAAAGATACTGCTAAAGGCCATCGCGCCAGCGGCGAGCATGGGGTTTAAGAAGCCGAGCATGGCCGCAGGAATTAAGACCACATTATAAATGAACGCCCAAAACAGGTTTTGCTTAATCGTCACGACGGTTTTATGCGAAAGTTGAATGGCGCGACTCACGCCGCGCAAGTCGCCGCTCATCAAGGTGATCGGCGCGGCCGCCAAGGCCACGTCTGTGCCGGTGCCAATCGCCAGGCCCACATCCGCCTGCGCCAGCGCGGGCGCGTCGTTCACGCCGTCGCCCACCATCGCAATCACCTGCTTCGCGGCCTGCAACTTCTTCACCTCGTTCGCTTTACCCTCCGGCAAAACTTCCGCCAGGGCCAAATCAAGGCCCACTTGTTTCGCAATCGCGTCGGCAGTTTTCTGGTTATCGCCGGTAATCATCGCCACGCGCAAACCCATTTTATGCAAACTGGCAATCGCTTCCACCGAACCGTCTTTAATCGTATCCGCCACGGCAATAATCCCCGCCGCAGTTTGATCCACCGCCACGAGCATGGCCGTCTTCGCTTCCGCTTGCAGGCGATTTAATTCGGATTCAAGATTCCCCAAAGCGATTTGATGCGCTTCAAACATGCGCTTGTTGCCGACCAAAACGCTTCGCCCCTCCACCTCAGCCTGCACGCCATGCCCGGCCTCTGCCTTAAACCCGGCAGGTTCGGCCAACGCCAGCCCGCGCGTAGTCGCCTCGGCCCAAATGGACTCGCCCAGCGGATGTTCGCTCCCCTTCTCCACCGAGGCGGCCAAGCGCAGGAGTTCGTCGCTCGTCATTTTGGCTTCGGGGTTAATGACAATATCCGTCACCGCCGGTTGACCTTTGGTGATGGTTCCGGTTTTATCCAAGACCACCACGTTCACCTTACCGGCGCGTTCCAGCGCTTCGCTGTTCCGAAATAGAATCCCGGCTTCAGCGCCTTTGCCCGTCCCGACCATGATGGCCGTCGGCGTGGCCAGGCCCATCGCGCAGGGACAGGCGATCACCAACACAGCCACCATGTAAATGAGGGCCCGCGTAAAATTATTCATCTCCGCATGGGCGGACAACGGCGGCCCAAAGAAGTACCAGCCGCCAAAGGTTAACAAGGCAATCGCGATCACAATCGGCACGAACACCGCCGAAACCTGATCCGCCATCTTTTGAATGGGCGCTTTGCTCCCTTGCGCGTCTTCGACCAACTTGATGATTTGCGCCAGCGCCGTTTCCTTGCCTACTTTCGTCGCTTCAAATTTGAGCAGGCCCAGTTTGTTCAGCGTGGCGCCAATCACCGCGTCGCCGGGCTTTTTCTCCACCGGCAAAGATTCGCCAGTCAGCATGGATTCGTCGAGCGAACTACGGCCTTCCACCACCACGCCATCCACCGGAATTTTTTCGCCGGGCTTGACGAGGACAATGTCTCCGACGCGCACATCGTCAATGGCAACTTCCGCCTCCACCCCGTCGCGAATGACGCGCGCGGTTTTGGCGCGCAGGCCCATCAACTTTTTAATCGCCTCTGAAGTGCGGCCTTTGGCGCGCGCTTCCAAATATTTGCCAAGCTTAATCAGCGTGATGATCACCGCCGCCGTTTCATAATAGACATGTCCCATCAGCCAGCCAAACGTCACCGGCAAAGAGTAGAGGAACGCGGCGGAGGAACCCATCACGATCAGCACGTCCATGTTAGCGGATTTGTTACGCAGGGCTTTGAACGCGCCGACATAATATTGCCAGCCCACATAAAATTGCACCGGCAAGGCCAGCGCCAGCATGATCCAGTTGAACCAGGGTTTGGCCTCACGCATCCCATCCATGACCATGCCGGAATAGAAGAAAGCTGGAAGCAAGCCAAAGTCCTTGCTCATCGAAAGCAGAAACAGCGGAACGGTAAAAATTAAACCGATGATCAGCAAGCGCCATTGCTCGTTGATTTCATGTTCGCGGGCCAGCGCTTCGGCGTCTTCGGCTTCTCCGCCCAATTCCAGCGCTTCAAACCCGGCAGAGGTCACAGCGCGGCGCAATTCGGCTTGCGTGACGATGGTCGGCACGTAGCGGATGCGCGCCTTTTCGGTGGTAAACGTCACCTGCGCTTCCAACACGCCTTCCAATTGAGTCAGCGCTTTTTCCAGACGGCGGGCGTCGTTATCGTCTGAAAGCCGCTTAATCATCAGGTCCGCTGAGCCCGTGGCCACGCCATAACCGGCGCGATTCACGCGGGCGATCACGTCGGGCAGGGCTAGTTTATCCGCGTCAAAATCCACAGTGGCGCGTTCGGAGGAAAGGTTCACGACGGCATTTTGCACGCCGTCTAATTTTTTGAGGTTACGTTCCACGGTGGCCACGCAGTTTGCGCAGGTCATTCCGGTAATTGGCAGGGTAAGTTGTTTTGTAGCAGACATGGACATGCTCCCTTCTAGGGTTTGTGCTTTTCAAAGACTTGATCAATATTTAATTCAGGAAGTTGTTGCGCCAGCGTTTCCGCTTCCAACATGCGCGGAAATAAACACCAGCCAATGCCCCAGCCCGCCACAATTCCGGTGATGAAACGCATCCAGGAGTTGAACGAGCCGAGCGCGTCGCCTGCGTAAAATGAAGGCGTAAAAGCGTTGTGCGTTAACTGAGCCAGCCAGGCGTTGGAATCGCGGAAGCCATTGCCAATGCCGGAGAAATCGCTGAGCGTGTGCGTGCCGCCGTCCAGCGCGATGGGGATGAGCATGATAAAAAACCAAATCAGGGAGAGGGGTTTAACCTTCCGCCCGGTTAACTGGTAGAAAACCGCGAAGAACCAAACGCTGGAATAGAACGAAATCATCCGATCCGACCAGGCGACCTTCCAACCCATGGCGGCATTGCCAACAAATTGGCGCAGGATCATCGGGTTATTGGTATCCTGCCAGGCGCCTTTGATTTGATCCAGCGAGTACATGGTCTTTTCGCCAAAGAGGAAGAATGAACGTTCTGGCAGTTGATGACAAAAGAACGAGTAGAAAAAATAAAGCGCCTTGCCTGCCCCCGTCCAGCCCAGGTCCATGAGCGCCGGAGCCAGAAAGGGCAAAAAGACAAATAGCCCGTACCCCACGATGAACCAGAAAAACCAATCACGCAAAAATGCGGGGGTGTTTCGTTGAGTGTGTTGCGCGTCTTGCATGAGCCCTCTCAATCCAAAAAATAAGAGGGGATTTTCATCCCCTCTCCAATTACAAGGTGATCAGCCCTTCGGCGGGATAGTTAATTTCAGTCAGCAGGGTTTTGATCGCCTGTTCGCTGGCGGGAGCTTCGAAAGTGATTTCCACTTTTTTGGTGGCGGCATCCGCCTTGACGGCTTGCACGCCTTGAATCTCGCTCACTTCGGTCTCAATCGTGTGCGTGCAATGTCCACAGGAAATTGCGGGGACGGTATAGGTTACAGTAGTCATTTGATTTTCTCCTTATGTTTTTCAAAGGCGACTCAGCACGAGCCGCTCTTTTTTTTTATTGAGTTACGATCAGCTCGCCAACCATACCGGCGGCTTCGTGGCCGGGGACGGAGCAGAAGATTTTATACGTTCCCGGTTGCGTGGCGATAAAGCTCAATTTGCTGGCGGCGCCGGCGGCGGTTGGCATGTGCAAATCATATTCCGCGGCGTCGGAACCCATCATCATGTGATGGTCCTGGCTGGCGGGCGCGCCTTCCATTTCTACATCGGTCACGGGAATTTGCTGAATTACAAAATCATGTTCCTGCGTCCCGCTGTTGGTGAAGGCAATGGTCACGGGCTGGTTGGCGGGGACAGTGATGGAAGTGGGCGCAAAGGCAAAATCCTGCAAGTCAACGGCAATATCTGCGGATGGAGCGGCCGCTTGAGCGCCGCACGCCGAGAGGAAAAGCGCCGTGAACAATACGCTGATTAATTTTCGATGGGACATCCAGTTTCATTCCTTGAGTGTGGTTTGGATAACGATTCTTGCTTAAATTTTATTGGACATTTCAAAGACTTCGGTAATCTCCTTTAGGACGCGCTGGCGTTCTTTTTTATCACTGCCTTGCACGGCGGTGATCACGCAGGAATTGAGATGGCTTTCCAAAATCTGCGTACTGACTTTGCTCAGGGCCGCTTCCACCGCCTGAATCTGGCGAATCACGTCAATGCAATACGCGTCTTCTTCGACCATGCGAATCACGCCGCGCAAATGCCCCTCCACAGTTTTCAATCGTTTCAATGCGTCAGCGCTCATCCGGGCCTCCAGTTCCAAATCTATCTTTCGCCTCTACACCCCTCCCAGGGGGGTTGGGTATGGAAAATATACAACATTCGGCTTTGCCTGTCAAGTTAAAAAGTCGCTTTTTATCGAAACGGGTAAAATAAAAGGATGTATCCTTCCCTTACCGATTTGAGACGGGTAAACGTCTTTCAGCAAGCCAGCGATGCCGATCTCGAAAGCCTCCGACAGCATAGCCTCGTCCGCGCGATTGAAGAAAAGAGCTTTTTCTTTTTACAAGGCGATGAAGCCGCTTATCTCTACGTCCTGACGAGCGGGCGGGCTAAAATCGTACAATCCAACGTCAACGGCCAACAGGTGACTTTACGCATTATCTACCCCTGGCAGGTCTTCGGCGCACTGGGAGCGGTTTCCAATCAGGTGGCGTTATACCCCGCTTCGGCGCAGGCTTTGGAAAACAGCGTTGGGCTGGCGATTGAGAGCGCTTTCTTCCGCAAGTTAATGGCCAGCGACTCTCACCTTGCTTTTGGCATGATGAACTTAATGACCGCTTACATTCAAGAGATTCAAGAGCGCTACCGCGAACTGGCGCTGGAACGGGTGGAGCAAAGGGTCGCCAGCGCGCTAATTCGCCTGGCCGGGCAGGCTGGCGTTAAGTCTGAAACAGAGGCGGGAATCGAACTCGTCTTTTCACGTCAGGATGTGGCCGAATTAACCGGCGCCACGCTCTACACCATCAGCCGCCTGCTCAGCGATTGGGAACGCAAAAGCATCATCCAGTCTGGCCGGGAGCGGATTCGCATCCTCAGGCCGCACGAACTGGTCACAATCGCTTCAACTTCCGCATAAGCCCATCAAAAATCGCGCCGCCTAAAAGCCTTAACAAGGCTTTTTTAGCTTTAAACTAACAAATCCATTTGTGATAAATTGCGCTAGCGCAAAGAAGAAAAACACAGAGTTTGTATAATACTGCACAAATGGAGGACCCCAAGGCATATTCTCAAAAAACGGTGACGGAGTTTCTAGCTATCGCGCCCCCCGCCAGCCGCGCCTTCTTTCAACTAAAGATGTTTTGCCCCAAATGCCCGCTGGCGCGCTTTTGCACGCTCACCGACGCCATGGCAATCTACGAAATTGAAGCAGAGATTTTCTTTGAGGCCGTTTCCAAACATTTAGATCAAAATTCAAAGCAAGGAGAATAATTTCCAATGAAGCTATTTCTAAAGTCCCTTGGTATCGCCGCCGCGCTGACCGTGTTTTTGGTAGCCTGCGGAAAGACTCAACCGGAAGCCACCGACTCCCACGCATACACCGAAGCGGAAGTTTCCGCCGCTTTCACCAAAGGCGCCTGCGGAACTTGCCACACCATTCCCGGCATTCCCAACGCCAGCGGCATGATTGGCCCGAACCTCGCCGACGCGCCCGCCATGGCGGAAGAAGCCATGCACGCCGGAGGCTATTCCGGCTCGGCTACCACCTCGGTGGAGTTCATCAAAGAATCGATCACCAACCCCAGCGCCTTTGTGGCCGCCAAATGCCCCACCGGGCCCTGCCCCACCGGCGTGATGCCGGCCAACTTTGGCGACACACTCAGCAAAGACGAAGTCAGCGCCATCGTCCAATACTTGAACGGACTGCCCAACGACGCGTTTGGCGCAGAACATGATTCGGACACCGCCTCCGCCCCGGCCGCGGCTGTCGCGCAAGACCCCACCACCGGCGCAGACATTGTCCGCGACCCAGCCGACCTGCCCGCTCCGGTTGGCAATCGCGAACCCCAAACCGTACGCATTGATTTGGAAGCGACCGAACTCGAAGGTCAACTGGCCGACGGAACCACTTACACCTATTGGACATTCAACAACCAAATCCCGGCTCCCATGATCCGCGTGCGCGTGGGCGACACAATTGAAGTTCACTTGAAGAACAGCATCACCAGCATTATGAACCACTCCATAGACCTGCACGCCGTCACCGGCCCAGGCGGCGGCGCGGTGATGAGCCAAACCAAACCTGGCGAAGAAACCACCTTCACCGCCAAAATGCTCAACCCCGGGCTGTACGTCTATCACTGCGCCACGCCGATGATCGCGCAACACATCTCCAACGGCATGTACGGCATGATCCTTGTCGAACCTGAAGGCGGACTTCCCCCGGTGGATCGCGAGTTCTATGTCATGCAAGGCGAAATTTACACCAGCGGCGCTTTTGGCCAACAAGGTCATCAAGCCGGCGACACCACCAAATTGCTGGATGAAGACCCCGAATACTTCGTCTTCAACGGCGCAGTCGGCGCGCTCACCACGCAAAAACCACTCACCGCCAAAACCGGCGAAACCGTGCGCATCTTCTTCGGCGTCGGCGGGCCAAACTTCACCTCTTCGTTCCACGTCATCGGCGAAATCTTTGATCGCGTGTACAACCAGGCTTCGCTCACCAGTTCCCCGCTCACCGACGTGCAAACCACGCTCGTCCCCTCTGGCGGCGCCACAATGGTTGAATTCAAACTCGACGTGCCCGGCAGGTACCTGCTCGTAGATCACGCCCTCGCTCGCGCAGAACGCGGCCTCGCCGGATTTCTGATCGTAGACGGCGCAGAGAACCACGACATTTACAACGGCACCGAGACTTCCGGTAGCGGTCACTAAATCAATCAGCCCCATCCAGTTTTGGATGGGGCTTTTCCATTATAATTTCAGGATGAAAAGATCGCCGCTTCTTTCTTTGACCTTGAGCCTGCTCCTGCTTTCGTTGAGCGCCTGCGCGCCGAAAGCGCCCACCCTCAGCCCGCAGATCGTCATCCAGCAATCCGTTGCTGAAACGCTTGCGGCCTTACCCACCGCCACACAGGTTCCATTCCCCACGCCTTACCCAACCCCCACGCCGATGAGCCTGGCTGGCTTATTCTGCGAATACCAATTCTGCATCGGCCATCCGGCCGACCTCGCGTTCTTCGACCTCAACGCGCAAAAAAATCCCACCGCTCCCAGTTCCTATAATCAAGGCATCATCACCGCATTCAACATCACCACGCATATCTTCCTGCAAGTGATGTGGCAATCCGCGCCGGGCGCAACCGACCCGCAACCCATGCTGGAAACCATCCTGGACGACGCGCAAGACGCCGCGCAAGGCAATAAAGAAATCAAACTCGTTCGCAACATGAACGTCGTTTACACCGCCATCACTTCCACCGCCACAGCGCTGTTGCCCTACGGCGGCGCGGGCGCCTGGAATTGCGGCGACCGCCTCTTTGCCTGGAAGGCCTACGCGCCCGAAGCCGCTTCCGCCGGGCCGCTCTTTGAAGAAGCCATCGCAAGGTTTACTTGCGGCCAATAATAGACATTATCTGAAATAACCGTCCCGAAGGTTTTTTCAAGCGAATCGAAGAGAATACTTCAACCTTCGGGACGTTTTATCTTATTACGAATAAAGTCTAATATAAAAGGAGAAAATTATGAACACCATCCTCGAACAAGACCTGATGACCTTACGCGCACGCATCGCCGAACTGGAAGACCGCGTCACCCTGCTCTATCAACGCCTGGGCATTCCAGCCGAAGCCAACGCCGCCAACGGAGTGGATTCGCGCATTTTTGAAGCGCTTCAGAAAAATAACAAAATCGAAGCCATCAAAATCTACCGCGAGCTAACCGGACTGGGGCTGGCCGAAGCCAAAGCCGCAATTGACGAACTTGCAGGCAAGCTGTAAAGACAATTCAGATTCAGCGCGGAAAAACCTACGCAGGTAGCATAACCTATTCGCTCCATGCAAAGCAGCCCCCTAAAGCGCCGAGCATCGTCAGTCCTGGCAACAAAACTGCAGGCATCCGCCAAAATAATTAGTGATAGAATCTCAAAAAAGGCGGCTCCGCCTTTTTTGAATGTATCCTAACTTGCAAGGACTCACGCCGTCAATGAAATATAATTTTCGCCTTTTTTGGCGCACTTTTTACCGTTCGTTCTTTGATTCAAAAAACACTCCCGCCCGCCTCACCCAAAAGCGCCTCTTTTTTCTAATCATTTTTTATGCCATCTGGCCGCTCGGCGCTTTAATGCACTGGTGCTTCTTCGCACTGGACGACCTGCTCTTCCCCGCCTACAAAAACCATCCCATTGAGAAGCCGCTCTTCATCCTCGGCAACCTGCGAAGCGGCTCCACTTTTTTACATCGCCTGCTCTCGCGCGACACAGAAACCTTCACCAGCTTAACCACCTGGGATATTTACCTGACGCCTTCCGTCACGCAAAAAAAGATCACGCAATTCGTCGCCCGTCTGGATACCAAATATTTCAACCGCGCTTTGCACAAAGCGCTCTATAAATTTGACGCGGCCACGCTCGGAAAAATAAAGATTCACCCCATTTCCTTTTTTCAACCTGAAGAGGACGAAAATATTCACCTGCACATTTGGGACGGCTACTTCGTCACCTTTCTCTTCCCGTTTATGGATGAATATCCAAACTATCAACATTTTGACGAAGCCCTCAGCCCGGCGCACAAAAAACGGATCATGACTTTTTACCGCTCCATGATTCAACGACACATGTATGCCACTGGAAAAAAATATTTCGTCGCCAAGAACCCGGCCTTCAGCGCCAAAATCGAAACGCTGGCCGAGTTCTTCCCTGAAGCCCGCATCATCTACCTCGCGCGCAACCCGCTGGATATGCTCCCCTCCACCATCTCATGGATTAATTATGCCCGCCGCCAATTCACCGATCCTGAGCCGGGATTCCTCTACATTGACGAAATCCTCGACATGACTCAATTCTGGTACCGGCATCCGCTTCGTTATTTGGATGCGCACCCATCGCCCCGACACCTGATCATGAAATACGACGATTTGATCCAACGCCCGGAGACGGTCATCCGCGCCTTTTACGAGCAGTTTGGCTATCCAGATAAACCCGGCCTGCCCGTGATCATTGACCAGGCTGTCAAAGAAACGCTCTCCTTCAACAGCGATCACATCTATTCGTACGAAGAGATGGGCCTCAGCCGCGAACAGATCATCAAACTTTACGCGGATGTTTTTGAACGGTTTGAGTTTGAAACCAGAGAAGAACCTGTCTTGCGCGAGAAAGTAGAAGTTCGCTAAATTTAGAATATATAAAAGAGAGAAGCCATCTGGCTTCTCTCTTTTTGTAGGCTTATTTTTTAATTCTCTTCGTCGGATTCTTCTTCAGCGGGGGCAAATGCTGCTGAAGCAGAAGCGGTTCGGGCGCGGCGCGTGGCGGGTTGCGCTTCCACTGGCTTGATGTGATATTCCTCTTCCCAATTTTCGGCCCAAGCTAATTGTATCTTTCCATAGCGGGCTAAAAGCATGACCAGCCCAACCATGGCCATGATAAAGGCAACGAGCATGGTGTAGCTGATAAAGGTTTCGCCAATGTGCGGCTGGTCGGGGCGGAAGAATTCGATGAAGGAGCGCGAAAGGCCGGCCAGCAAAAGCCAGACGCTAAACAAAGCGCCGGGCTTTAATTCCTCTTCGTAGCGGCGCGAAAGCCACCAAAGGAAGAGGACGATTAAAATATTCAAAATCATTTCGTACGCAAAGGTGGGATGAAAACGGGTTGTCTCCGGCAGATTTGCATATTGCGGCAGGCGATGAAGTCCTTCGATCGGAATGCCCCACGGAAGTTTGGTCGGCGGCCCGTACAATTCCTGGTTGATAAAGTTGGCCGGCCGGGCGAGCGCCTGCCCAAGCAAAGTAGCCGGAGCGATGGCGTCTAAAAAGAGCCAAGTATCCAGCCCGTTTTTTCGTAAAAAGATATACAAAGTAACCACGCCAAAGAGGAAGCCGCCAAAGATATGCAAGCCGCCTTCGGGGATGTTAATGATTTTCGCGGGCGTGTCCAGATAATAGGTACTGCCGCTGAGAATGTTATTGACCACGTACCACAAGCGCGCGCCAATGATGCCAATCGGCAAAACCCAGACCATCGCGTCCCAAATCACTTCGCCGCTTTCGCCGCGCCGTCGAATCTCGCGTTCTGCCCACCAGGCGCCGACAATTGCGCCCAACATCACCAATACGCCATACCAACGCAGGGTAATCGGCAATCCGAAAATATTAAAAGAAAAAATTACAGGATTAATCATCAAAGAACCTCGGGGTTTATTTTCTGGCGATTATATCGCACTACGAGGCGCGGGAAACAAAATGGCATGGCCAGGCGCCGGGACATCTGAAAATTTCCGTTTGCGCTTGCCAGTCTCAAATGAGGGCGCTATAATGAAACTACCCCCTGATGTTTGATAACCTATTTTCTGAAATTGCCGCACAGCCTTTTTGTGTGGAAAGCGTCCAATAACTTTGAAACAAACCCCAACAATTCAAACACAATCCTAAGGAAACCTGCCAGCCCATTGTAGTGGGGACTGGTTCTTTCGCATTTCATTCCACTTTTTCAATAAGAGACCCCCAACATGAAAATTCTTGAGTTAGAGAATCAATCGTTATCCAAACTGCGCGCCTTGGCCAAGACGCTCGGCATTCCAAACGCCAACCGCCTAAAGAAAGAAACGCTGGCCATGATGATCCGCGAGGCGGAAGCGCAAAAAGAAGGCATTGAACTGCGCGGCGGCGTGCTGGAAATTATGAGCGAAGGCATTGGCTTTTTACGGGCCACCAACTACCGCATTAGCGATCAGGACGTGTATGTTTCGCAGGCCCAACTGCGCCGCTATGACCTGCGCGCCGGAGATTTGGTCATCGGCCAAGTCCGCCCGCCGCGCGAAAGCGAACGGCACTTTGGTTTGCTCAAAGTCGAATCGATCAACGGGCTGGACCCGGAAGAAGCCTCGCGTCGCACCACCTTTGAAACGCTCACGCCGATCTTCCCCGAAAAACGCTTCGACCTGGAAGTAGATCACGCTTCGCTGGCCCCGCGTTTGATCAACCTGGTCGCGCCGATTGGGCGCGGGCAACGCGGGCTAATCGTTTCGCCGCCCAAAGCTGGTAAAACCACGATCCTCAAACAAATTGCCAATTCCATCTCCACCAAATATCCCGACGTGCATCTGATCATCGCGCTGATCGGCGAAAGGCCGGAGGAAGTGACCGACATGGATCGCTCGGTGGATGCGGAAGTTGTGGCCTCCACGTTTGACGAACCCGTCACCTCGCACGTCCGCACGGCGGAACTGGCGTTGGAACGCGCCAAACGGCTGGTGGAAATTGGCCGCCACGTGGTGATTTTGATGGACTCCATTACGCGCCTCGCCCGCGCCTACAACCTGGTCGTCAATCCTTCTGGCAGAACCCTCTCTGGCGGTATGGACCCCTCCGCTTTGTACCCGCCCAAGCGCTTTTTTGGCGCCGCCCGCAACGTGGAAGACGGCGGCTCATTGACCATCATCGCCACCTGTCTGGTGGATACCGGCTCGCGTTTGGACGATGTGGTCTACGAAGAATTCAAAGGCACCGGCAACATGGAATTGCACCTCTCGCGCAAACTGCAAGAACGCCGCATTTACCCGGCTTTGGACATTGAACGCTCCTCCACCCGCCGCGAAGACCTCTTGCTCGGCCCCGATTTACTCAAGGGCGTCTGGCTCATGCGCCGCATGTTCATTCAAATGATCACTCCCCCGCCCGGCGGCGCAGGCATGGATAACGCCGTGGCCACCGAAGCCATCATCACCCGCATGGAAAAAGCCAAAAACAACCTGGAATTTTTGGAGAATCTCACCAAGGACGCGTAGCGCGCATTTTCCAAATCCTGTACAATTAAAGTATGCAGAACTTTTTTGAAAAAATCCGCGTTTTCTTTGCTGGGCTGACTGCACGCTTTGGCAAAAAGCCAAAGCCGCAGGCCGCAGTCTCAGCCGTCCACGAACCGGCGACCAAGCCGCGCAATGGCAACCAACCCAAACGCAAAATTGACCGCTTCATGGCCGTGAGTTGGGGCGTGACGGCGTTAATCGTAGCTTCGCTTTTAGGCTCAACGCTGATCTATAAAAACGCGCGCGGTTCGCAGGCGGCTTTGCCACCGCAACCCACCGCCGAGCCCGGAAGTGGTCAAACGCCCATTTCTGGCGGACCCACCGTCAGCGGGGAGGATGGCGCGGGCGAATTCATCACCAGAGCGTTGCAACTTAAGACGAACATCCCCGAACGCCCACGCTCCACGCCGGTCATTTATCGCGTTTCGCGCGGCGACGCCATGCTCTCCATCGCCGAAAAATTCAAAATAGACACCGAGACGATTTTATTTGCCAACGATGAATTGGACGACAATCCGCACAACATCAAGCCCGGCACCGAGTTAACCATCCCGCCGGTGGATGGGATTTATTACAAATGGAAAGAAGGCGATACGTTTGATTCGGTCGCCCAAAAATTTGAGACCAAGCCGGACGAAATTATTGACTTCATCGGCAACAACATTGACCTGACCGACCCGCAAGTGCTGACTGGCGCTTTGGTGATGGTTCCCGGCGGCACGCGCGAATTACGCAACTGGGCGCAGGACCTGCAAACCGCCGGACGCGGCGCCAACACTGGCACCGGCGGCGCCAACGCCACCAACGTCTGCGGCGGCGGGCCGGTGGCTTCCGGCTTTGGTTGGCCTGCAAACTCGCACAACATCTCCGGCAACGGCTACAGCCCCAGCCATCTCGGTTTGGATATTCAAGCCAACGAAGGCGACCCGGTCTATGCCGCGGGCGCGGGCATCGTTACGATGGCCCAAGGCGGTTGGAATTACGGCTATGGCAACGTCGTGCAAATTGATCACGGCAATGGCTATGTCACCGTGTATGCCCACTTAAGCTCATACAACGTTTCGGTTTGTACGCCGGTTGGTCAAGGCACGGTCATTGGCGCGGCGGGCAACACCGGCAATTCGTTCGGCGCGCACTTGCATTTTGAAGTCCGCATTGGCGGCGCAAACGTCAACCCCTATCAAATCGTTCAATAAATGAATCTCAAATCGCTCCATGGCCTGCCGCTGGGTGAAATTCGCTATTTTGATTCAATCGGCTCCACCAACAGTCTGGCTTTGGAATGGGCCAACCAACAAGCGCCCAACTTATCCGTTGTCATCGCAGATGAACAAACTGCCGGGCGCGGCAGATTGGAACGAAAATGGTCCACGCCCAAAGGGACGGCGCTGGCCGTCAGCGTCATCTTGCGCCCGAAAAAAAATGCGCCGCTCTCCCGAACCGTCGGCCTGGCCGCGCTTGCAATTACAGATTCTTGTTCCAAACTTGGGCTGACGCCCCAAATCAAATGGCCAAACGACGTTCTACTTAATGGCAAAAAAACGGCGGGCATTTTGGTCGAAGCCGTCTGGAACGGCGCCAACGCCGAATCCATCGTCATTGGCATGGGCATTAACCTCACCCCGGCCGCCCTCCCCCCCGCCGCCGAGTTAAATTTTCCCGCCACCAGCCTTGAAAGCGAACTCGGCCACGCCGTAAACCGCGAAGAATTTTTACGCGAAGTGTTGGCAAACCTCATTGCGCGCCTGCCGCGCCTCGAAACGGACTCATTCTTCCACGACTGGGAGCATCTCCTCGCTTATAAAAATCAGGAAGTTCAAATTGTAACCAGCCAGAACGAGAAAACCTACGGCACATTGCTCGGCTTGGAACCAGACGGCAATTTACTCCTCCAAACGGAGCATGGCAATCGGGTTACAATCCACTACGGCGACGTGAGTCTGCGCCCCGGCGCATGATAAAATTAAAGCCAGAGAAGAGGACTTATGTTTGACAACCTTCGTGAAGATACCTCCAGCGGGTTTGACGAAAAGCCCGCGGCCAAATATCAGCCCGCGGCGGGAACCAAAAGCGCAAAGCCCAAACGTTTTCTGGGCATGACCTCCATTCAACGCTTTGTGATCGTCCTTTTATTGATGTTCACCACTTGCGTGCTGGGGACGATGGTTCTGCTCGTTTTCGGCAAACTTGGGCTTTAGAAAATAACAATAAAAAACGGGCGAGGATTTTCTCCTCGCCCGTTTTTTGTTACATAGGACTTAGGAAAAACCCCAAGACCAAGCCGCGAATTTCACTAATTCACGCGAATTGTTTTTAAAAATTAGCGAAATTTGCGTAATTCGCGGCAAAAGATTTTGATCTACACAAGTCATGTTACACTAATTTCGGTTGCGCTTCTTCGGCCTCGGCGGAAATATCCGCCCCGGCCTTTTTCAAATCTTCAGCGGACATGCGCGCCATGGAAGCCACGCTATCGCCTTCCTGCGGCTTGATCAAATGCACGCCTTTGGTGGCCCGGCTGGATTGCTTTACGTCTTTCACTTTTAAGCGAATCGTCACGCCGTTGGCGGTCATAATCGTCAGGTCGTCCGCTTTTTGCACCACTCGCGCCGCCACGATGCGGCCAATTTCTTTAATCGCCTTCTGATCCACCGTGGAAATGCCGTTCGTGGCCCGGCCTTTGGCCGTATATTCGGTCAGCGGGGTTTGCTTCCCAAAGCCATGCGCGGTGACGATTAACAAAGCGCCTTCTTTTTCTACCACGTCCATGCTGGTCACCAGGTCGTCCTTCTTGAGCTTAATGCCGTTCACGCCCGCGGCTTGTCGCCCCATGGCGCGAACTTTGCCTTCGCCAAAGCGCAACGCCTGACCAGATTCGGTGACGATGATAATTTCATCCTTGCCGGTCGTCAGGCGGGCCCAGCCGAGGGTGTCGCCTTCTTCCAAAGAAATGGCAATCAAGCCAGAGGGTCGCACAGAAGCGAACTCATCCATTTGCACGCGCTTAATTCTGCCGTGCAGGGTCATCATCATACAGAAGGCGTCCGCAGAGAAATGCTTCACCGCCACGGCCGCAGTCACCTTTTCGTTTGCGCCCAGCGCAAGGATGTTGACCAGCGGAATGCCTTTGCCCGTGCGGTCGGCGTCGGGAATTTGATAAACCTTCTCGCTGTACACTTTACCCTTGTCGGAGAAGAAGAGCATCGTATCCAAACTGCGGGCCGGGATGAGCATCACCACTTCATCTTCGTCTTTTGTGGAATGGCCCATCACGCCGCGCCCGCCGCGACTCTGCGACTTGAATGCCGCCGCCGCCACGCGCTTAATATAGCCGCGCTCGGTTAAGCTGATCAGCACCGCCTCGTCCGCCACCAAATCTTCCTCGTGGATGTTTTCTTTGGCCTCGGCGGCAATCCGTGTGCGGCGATCGTCGCCATATTTTTCGGCGAGTTCGGTCAATTCAGTTTTGATCAGCGCCAGAATCTTCTTCGGGTGGGCGAGCAAATCTTCCAGATAGTCAATCGTGGCTTTGACCTGCTTATGTTCTTCTTCAATCTTCCAGCGTTCCAACGCGGCCAAGCGGCGCAATTGCATATCTAAAATTGCCTGGGCCTGCAATTCGCTCAACTTGAAGCGCGCCATTAAATTGGTTTTCGCCGCGTCCGAATCCTCCGCCTCGCGGATGACCTTGATGATCGCGTCAATGTTGTTGAGCGCAATCAAATAGCCGTCTAAAATGTGCAGGCGCGCGCGGGCTTTGGCCAATTCAAAATTGGAGCGCCGCACAATCACCGTCTGCCGGTGTTCAATGAAAATCTGCAGGGCGCGTTTCAACGGAAGCGTGCGCGGTTCGCCGTCCACCAGCGCCAGCATGATCACGCCAAAGGTGGATTGAAGCGAAGTATATTTATACAGTTGATTCAACACCTTTTTGGGTTGCGCGCCGCGTTTCAACTCAATGATGATGCTCATCCCGCGCTGATCGGATTCGTCGCGCATGTCGGAGATCATATCAATGCGATCTTCGCGCACCAACTCGGCGATGCGTTCAATCAACGTCGTCTTATTCACCTGATACGGAATTTCCGTAATGTTGATCTGATGCCGCCCGCCCTTCATCTCTTCGATGTGCGCAACGCCGCGCATGACGATGCGGCCGCGCCCGGTGCTATACGCGGAGAGAATGCCTTCGGCGCCAATGATCATGCCGCCCGTTGGAAAGTCCGGGCCTTGCACAAACTTCATCAACTCTTCAACGGTCACATCGTCAACGTGATCATAATGATCAATCAAATGGCTGATCGCGCCCACCAGTTCGCGCAAATTGTGCGGCGGAATGTTCGTGGCCATGCCCACGGCAATGCCCGCCGAACCGTTCAACAGCAGGTTTGGCAAACGCGCCGGTAAAACCAGCGGCTCTTCCAGCGAATCGTCAAAGTTCGGGCCAAAATCCACCGTGTCTTTGTCCAAATCGGCGAGCATTTCCTCGGCCAATTTTTGCAAACGCGCCTCGGTATAACGCATCGCCGCCGGAGAATCGCCGTCAATCGAGCCAAAGTTGCCCTGACCGTCCACCAGCAAATAGCGCAGAGAAAAATCCTGCGCCATGCGCGCCATCGTCTCATACACTGCCGCGTCGCCATGCGGATGGTACTTCCCCAGCACTTCGCCCACAATCCTCGCAGATTTCTTGTACGAGCCTGTGGAACGGATGCCAAGTTCGTCCATGGCGTACAAAATGCGGCGATGCACCGGCTTGAGGCCATCGCGCGCGTCTGGCAGGGCGCGCGAAACGATCACGCTCATGGCGTAATCGAGGTAAGCCGTGCGCATCTGCGCGTCAATATCCACGCTTTGAATGTTTCCAGAATTGTCTTGGGGTTGTTCGATTTCGTCAGCCATGTTTAGTCCTCAGAACAAAAAAAATGCAAAAATTGGCACAAAAAGACACGAAGACTGGGGGAAAACTTCGTGTCTGGATTAGATGAAAGAAGATATATTTTATAGTGGGATTATACCACCCAAGGCCGCCCTACGCCACCTTTCGAATTGCATCACGGGAAATGTTACCGAGGGGAGTATCGTTGCATCAGGAAAAATGTTACTTTCCGATGACGACTTAGCGTCATTGGAGGAGCGACATGATGAGCCTAAAAAGCAAGCGCGAGTTA